>NZ_MTHB01000049.1 GCF_002220365.1 Caballeronia sordidicola
AACATCCCGGTGACGGCGGTGGTGTTTCATAACCGGCAGTGGGGCGCGGAGAAGAAGAACCAGGTGGACTTCTATAACCGGCGTTTCGTAGCCGGCGAGCTGGATAACCAGAGCTTTGCGGAGATCGCCAAGGCCATGGGCGCTGAAGGGATCGTGGTGAACCGGCTCGAGGACGTGGGCCCTGCGCTCAAGCGTGCGATCGATTTGCAGATGAATCAAGGCAAGACCACCATCATCGAGATCATGTGTACGCGTGAGCTCGGCGATCCGTTCCGTCGTGATGCACTCGCTAAGCCCGTGCGCATGCTCGATAAGTACAAAGACTACGTGTGAACGTTCCAGTTTCCGTGGGCTCATCAGGCTCTCGTGAAACCCGACGTGCAGGAAATGGACCACTGCCGTTTCCTGCATCAGTCCACCGTCTTTTGGCAACCGTGACCGAGTGACCCATGAAGCTGATCAACCGCATCATCGAGCGCGCTCGCATTCATCCTATGCGCATCGTACTGAGCGAGGCGGAGGACCCGCGGATTCTCCAGGCGGCGCAACGCGTGACCGAAGAACGCATTGCCCGCGTGATTCTGGTGGGGGATGTCCCACGCATTCTTCAAGTGGCGGCCAATGAGGGTGTCGATCTGGCCGGCATCGAACTGGTGGACCCATTCACTTCGCCGCTCGGACCATCCTTATTCCTATGCCTCTTCGAACTGCGATCCGGCAAGGGCATGACGCTGGACGAGGCGAAGCGGGAAGTGCTTAAACCGCTTTGCTTTGCTAACCTGATGGTGCGCCTTGGTCATGCCGATGGTTCTGTATCAGGCGCAGTCAATACCACCGCCGACGTGGTTCGCACCGCTATCCAGATCATCGGCATCGATCCATCGTTCAAGCTGGTTTCCAGTTTCTTCCTGATGATGTTGTGCGAACCTTTCCACACGCTCAAGGGTGGGCTTATCTTTTCCGATTGCGGGTTGGTGGTGGACCCGAATGAGGATGAACTGGCTCAGATCGCCATGGCCGCAGCGGATAGCGCGCAGACCCTTCTGATGGATGAACCACGCGTGGCCATGCTGTCATTCTCGACGAGCGGCAGTGCCCGGCATGCGGCGGTCGACAAGGTGGTGGAGGCAACGCGCCTGGTCAGGCAGCAGCGCCCGAACCTTGCTATCGATGGCGATGTGCAGCTCGACGCGGCGCTCGTCGCCGAGATCGCAGAACGCAAGATAGATCACTCGAACGTCCACGGCCGGGCAAACGTGCTGATCTTCCCGAGTCTGGAGGCCGGCAATATCAGCTACAAACTGGCGGAAAGGGTGGGTGGCGCAAAGGCGATCGGCCCGCTTTTGCAGGGCCTTCGAAAGCCCGCCAACGATCTGTCACGCGGCTGCAGCGCAGAGGATATTTATTACGTCATTGCCGTGACCGTGGTGCAGGCGCAAGCGACATTGGATGCCACACAAGCACTCGCAGACTCTCGCATCGACAATCACCCGTCGTGCTGATGCACGGCTGGCTACGGCGCCTTGCAAAAGATGCAGATGATAACGCTCGAGACGCGTCAAGACGCCACTTCAACGGACGCTCATACCCGGCATTGAGTCCAGCGAACTCGGGACCAAAATTTCCGCTGCTCAGTGGACCTTTTCAGCCGCCTGGAAAATCCGCCCACGCACGATACCGATAGCCTGCTTGAGAGCATAAACGTCCTGAAAATAACGCTCAGGCATCCTTATCTGGCTAGCATGCGCATCGATGCTCTCGATTTCTTCGCGCCATTGCGCAATTTTGTCCGGGGTCGGTTGCGGAGTTCTCCATATTTCATCTTCCAGCGATTTGATTTCCTTATACCAGACCACGAGCCGGTTTTTTATCCGCGTCTGTGCCATGCGCGGTAATGCCTGCAGCAAGCCTATCAGCAAGGCCATGAAGGGCAGCAGGATCAGCAGTCGCCTTTCGATAAAGCTGGCCAGCCAGAACGGAAGGTATCTCTGCAGGAAAGGGCGGCCGGATTTGAAATAGCGCGTGCTTTCGTCGGAGATAGGAAATTCATCGGTGTTCAGGTTGGGAAACGCGCCGAGCGGGGTGAAGTAATCTTCACCGCCGTGAACGGTTTTGGCCGCCTCCAGCAGCAGGTAGGCGAGAGCAGGGTGCAGGGTGTCCTTGGACACAAGCAGGGCTGTTGCGGCCAGCAGGGTGACATCAGTCTGCGGAAGATCGTTGACGATGCTGGTCGACGCACGCGGAAAAATAATCTTGGAAAGTGACGGGAATTTTTGCACCAGGGCGTCGGCCTGGGCAAAACTCATCAATTTCAGATTGCTATTAAGCAACGTTTGCTGCGTGGAAGCATCGGGCCTGCCGATAAAGAAAGCGGCATCCAGAGTACCATTTTCGAGGTCTTGATATGCCTTGGATGCGTCCATTTCCAGCAGCTTGGTGTTGTTGCCGGTGATGCCGCTATAAGAAAGCAATACCTGGGCAACGTTGAGCAGACCGCTGCCGGGAACGCCTATGGCAATCCTTTTGCCGCGTAGCTGTGCCAGCCGGTTAATCGTTGTATCGGTCGCATCGCCACGATAAAAAACCCAGATCGGTTCATATGAAACGGCAGCGATCGTCTGCAGGTCGTCCGTCTCTTTCGGTCGGGTGGTGCCTGACTGGATAAAGCCCACTTCATATTCGCTATCAGGATCCTTCAGTCGCTGATAGTTTTCGATCGAGCCCGAAGAACTGCGGATATCAAGGGTTATGCCGTCGCGTTTCAGAAGGGGGGCATACCGATCCGCGAAGCCACGATAGATACCGTTGTCCGCCCCGGTTGTAATGACGATGGTGTGCTGGATGGCGGGCTTGAGTAAGGTCGCCAACCCCCAGCCGAGTGCGGCGATCAGCAGTATGGCGCCAATGGTGAGAAGCCGCCTGCGCCCCGGTGTGATGGGGGCTTTCTGGCTACGATGAAGCGCTGGGTTGTGCCTGGGCATTGCTCGGCCTCTCTCGTCAGGTCTCTCAGGCCCGGGCTGCGGCACCTGAAGGCATGTCCTTTACGAATGGATGGGCATGCTCTGGGAGGAGAGCATGTCGAAAGTCGATGGAACAAAGCCCGCCGTCGATCAACAAATTTTCCCACCGCCTGTATAGGTCATCTTTATCATATTATCCTTGTTGCGACCGTCGACATTACGTTGCACGGTCCACCTTTGGCAAGAGTCCACCTGAATTGCCAACTGTTCCGGGCAACCTGCAGGGCTGCAGGACTCGATCACCAGTCTCGTCAAACGGCATTGAAAACTGCGCCCGTGCACTATTATAATTTGGATAACTTATCAAGGCTGTTCGCCCGATCACGGCGAATGCTGTCATCGAGACCGTGGCGCTGATTGCCGTTTGCCTGGGGGTCGGCTCGGCGCTCGCATTGTGGCTGGCAGGCACAGCGTTCGAGTTACCCGCGTTCGTGTGCGTTTTGTTCGTCGGCGTTAGTCTGCGCAACGGCCTTTCCCTGCCGGGCTGGTATGAGGTCTTCGAGGACGAAGTATCGCTGGTTGGAAATGTCAGCCTCGGACTGTTCCTCGCGATCGCGCTGATGAGCCTGCGCTTAGGGGAACTGGCCTCGCTCGCGCTGCCGCTCTTCGCCATCCTGGTCGTGCAGGCGATCGCCACAGATAGTCAAACCCACAAGCCGGCTTTCCAGTTGCTGTCTCTCCAGCCGGCAACCGAGTGAAAAAGCAAATCGATGGCCGGCTGCGAGGGCGCCTGATTAGCTGAGCGCGTAGCGTTCGAGCCAATGCGCGTAAGGTGCGGGCAGCGTCCACGATGGGCGAGCAATACCGAGCTTCTTCGCGGCGTAGTACGGCCAGTGAGGATTGGCCAGATTTGCCCGGCCGACCATGACGAGATCGAGCTGGCCTTCGCGGACTACGTTATCGGCGAGTTCCGGTGTATCGATTCCCCAAGCCGACGATACAGGCAGTTGCGCCTCACGCCGCACGCGGTGCGCAATAGGCGCGAGGAACGCGGGCGCCCACGGAATGTTGGCGGTCGGCGTAGAAAAACCCACGCTGACGCTGAGCATGTCGAGCCCTTCACGCTTGAAATTTTTCGCCAGCTCGATCGACTCCGCGAGGGTTTCCTCATCGCGGCCGTCATATTCGATTACGCCGAAACGAGCCGTCAGCGGCAGATGCTCGGGCCATACTTGGCGCACTGCAGCCAGCGTCTCCAGCATGAAGCGGCTGCGGTTCTCGAGGCTCCCGCCATAGGCATCGTCGCGTTGATTGGAGTGCGTCGAGAAAAAGCTCTGACCGAGATAGCCGTGGGCGAAGTGCAGTTCCAGCCATTCAAAACCCGCATCGAGTGCTCGTTTTGCAGCATCTACAAAATCCTGGCGAACGCGGGCGATATCGTCGAGTGTCATCGCTTTGGGTACCTTGGGCAAGGCGGCCCCGAAGGCAATAGCCGAGGGAGCGATAGTGTCCCAGCCGCGCGGATCGTCTTCGCTGATGTGGTCGTCGCCTTCCCACGGCCGGTTGGCGCTGGCCTTGCGACCTGCGTGGGCGATCTGGATCCCCGGCACGGCGCCGGCTGCCTTGATCGATGCAACAACGGGTACGAACGCCTGCGCCTGCTCGTCATTCCAGATGCCAGTGCATCCCGGGGTAATCCGGCCTTCAGGGGATACGGCCGTCGCCTCGACGATAACCAGGCCGGCGCCACCGCGCGCGAGACCCGCCAGATGCACGCGATGCCAGTCGTTGATCAGGCCGTCGACAGCGGAGTACTGGCACATCGGCGGGATCGCGATGCGGTTGCGCAACGAGATGTCTTTGAGTTTGAAGGGTTCAAATAGTGCGGGCATGGGGCAGGCTCCGTGGAATAATCTAGTTCGATTGTTCGATATAAATCGAACTATCGATTATCACAGAAACCGGTACCATCTGCAGTATGCGCATATATAACCATCCTGAGCCCGAGGGCTTCACCCTCCAGCGGATCTTCAACGCCTTGAGTGACCCGGTGCGTCTCGACATCGTGCTGCATTTGTCGCATGTCACCGAAGCCACCTGCGGGGAGCTCGACGGGGGCCGCCCGAAATCGAGCATGTCCCATCACTTCCGCATTTTGCGCGAGGCGGGTCTCGTGCAAACCCGCGTGGCCGGCACGGTTCATCAGAACACGTTGCGACGTGCCGAACTCGACAGCAGGTTTCCGGGACTCATGGACGCCATCCTCAGCCAGACTCCCTGACGAGCTTGCTGATCACTTGACCGGCGCCGCCAACCGCGCGTCTTTTGTCAAGGTGGCGGATGCGCGTACCTTGCGCCTTCACAAGCCGCTGACGAACGCGTGAGTTCGCTCATAGCGGCACGGGCCTTCGCCGCGCTTGCAGATTGAAATCCATAACTTAAAAGGAATGATCGATGGCCCGACTGCTTCCCGACGCGCTCACCGCGCTTGCTGTTGACTCGTTGCTTGCGGCCGGCGCATTGCCCTCGACCGCACAATCGACGGCCCGTGCGCTTGTTTACGCTGACCTGCGCGGGTTGTCGTCGCATGGGGTATCGCGTCTGCCGATGTATTGCGCGCAACTCAGGAATGGCCGCGTTGATCCGTTGGCGCAACCGGGCATTGTCTCGGATCGCGGTGCGACCGTGCTGGTCGACGGCGCGGATGGACTCGCTTATCCCGCCTGCGATCTCGCGACCAGTGCGTTGATCGAACGCGCGCGGCAGTTCGGCAGCGCGGTGGCAGGCGTCAGGCGCAGCCATCATTTCGGCGTCGGCGCCGCACATGTGCAGGCGCTTGGGGCTGCGGGCATGGTCGGTCTTGCGTTCAGCAACTCGCCTGCGGCCATGCCCGCGTGGGGCGGTCGGAGGGCGCTCTTCGGCACCAACCCCATTGCCGCCGTCTTCCCGCGCCGTCACGCGGAACCGCTGGTGATCGACCTGGCGCTCTCGCAGATTGCGCGCGGCAAGGTCGCCATTGCCGCCCGCGACGGCAAGCCCATTCCTGAGGGCTGGGCGACCACCCGCGACGGCCACCCGACAACCGATGCCCGTGCCGCCCTCGACGGCATGATGCTGCCGTTCGGCGGGGCGAAGGGTGCGATGCTGGCGTTGGTCGTCGAGTTGCTGGCAGCGGCGCTGACCGGCGCGAACTTCGGTTACGAAGCCGGTTCGTTCCTGACGGAGGAGGGCGAGCGGTCTCGCATTGGTCATTTATTCTGGGCGATCGATCCGGGCGCACTGGCCGGCGACGACACCTATCTCTCACGAGTGGAAACGCTGATCGAAATGATGCTCATGGACGACGACGTCCGGCTTCCGGGCTATCGGAGAGAACGTCTTGCCGAAGCGTCGGAACAGGAAGGTGTTGAAATTCCCGATGCACTGATCGCGCAACTGAAGGCAAATTGAAACCATCAGCGTAGCGGATAGTTCCTCTCGCAAATCGCGATTTCCCTTGGCGACCGGCGGCGATTAGGATGGTCACGATCGGATCGGTACCGCTTCGACATACCGGAAGCCGCGAGGGAGAACCAGCATGGAACATCACGCCCGCACGCAGAACGAGCGGCTTGAGATCAAGACGACCACCTGCTACATGTGTGCTTGTCGCTGCGGCATTCGCGTGCATTTGCGCGAAGGCGAAGTGCGTTATATCGATGGCAACCCGGAACACCCGCTCAACCAGGGCGTGATCTGCGCGAAGGGCGCGTCCGGCATCATGAAGCAATATTCGCCCGCTCGCCTCACGCAGCCATTGATGCGCAAGGCGGACGCCGAGCGTGGCAGTGCGCAGTTCGAACCGGTGTCATGGGAAGTCGCATTCGAGATCCTCGAAAAGCGCCTTGCCGGGATTCGCGCTACCGATCCAAAGAAGTTCGCGCTGTTTACCGGCCGCGACCAGATGCAAGCGCTGACAGGTCTCTTTGCCAAACAGTTCGGTACGCCTAACTATGCGGCCCACGGCGGCTTTTGTTCGGCGAACATGGCGGCCGGCATGATCTACACGATCGGCGGCTCGTTCTGGGAATTCGGCGGTCCCGATCTCGACAGCGCCAAACTGTTCTTCATGATCGGCACGGCGGAAGATCATCATTCGAATCCGCTGAAGATCGCGATCTCGAAGTTCAAGCGCGGGGGCGGACGCTTTATCGCGATCAATCCCATACGCACCGGTTACGCCGCTATTGCCGACGAATGGGTGCCGATCAAGCCCGGCACCGACGGCGCCCTGTTCATGGCGTTTCTTCACGAGTTGATTGCAGCCGACGCCTGGGACCACGAGTTCGTGCAGCGCTATACGAACGCCGCCGACCTCGTCGATCTCAACGAAGGGAGTGAGAACTTCGGCCTGTTCGTGAGCGACCCCGGCACACCTGCCGGCAATCCGCTGTTTCCGCAAAATCACGCGTGGTGGGATGCTGAAGCAGCGCGTGCCGTGCCGCATCATTCGCCCGGCGTGAGGCCCGCGCTCGATGGCCGCTATACGCTTGAGGACGGCACGCCCGTCGCGCCGTCGTTCACGCTGCTGCGCGAGCGCGTGGCGGATTGCACGCCCGAGTGGGCCGCTGACATTACGGGCATTCCCGCTGCCACCATTCGTCGCCTCGCGCAGGAGATGATCCAGACGAGCCGCGATCACCGGATCACGCTGCCCATTCGCTGGACCGATGCATGGGGCACGACCCACGAAACTGTCACGGGTAATCCCGTCGCGTTTCACGCCATGCGTGGGCTCGCGGCGCACTCCAACGGCTTCCAGTCGATCCGCGCGCTCGCGGTGCTGATGTCGCTGCTGGGCACTATCGACCGGCCGGGCGGCTTTCGGCATAAGGCGCCGTTTCCGCGTGCCGCGCCGCCATCGGCGAAACCGCCGAACAGCCCCGATGCCGTCAAGCCGAACACACCGCTTGCATCGGGACCGTTGGGCTGGCCCGCAGCGCCCGAAGATCTTTTCATCGATGAAAACGGCGGCCCCGTTCGCATTGATAAAGCGTTCTCGTGGGAGTACCCGCTTGCCGTGCATGGTGTGATGCATAGCGTGATCACCAACGCGTGGCGAGGCGATCCGTACCCCATCGACACGCTCATGATCTTCATGGCCAACATGGCCTGGAATTCGTCGATGAATACGACGAAGGTGCGCGAGATGCTCGTCGACAAAAACGCGAATGGTGACTACAAGATTCCGTTTCTCGTGGTGTGCGATGCGTTCCAGTCGGAGATGACGGCGTTCGCCGACCTCATCCTGCCGGATACGACTTACCTTGAACGCCATGATGCGATGTCGATGCTCGATCGTCCGATCTCCGAATTCGACGGTCCAGCCGATTCCGTACGCGTGCCGGTCGTGCCGCCTTCGGGGCAGTGCAAGCCGTTCCAGGAAGTGCTGATCGAACTCGCGTCGCGGCTGAAGTTTCCGGCCTTCACCACGGCCGAAGGCACGCGGCGCTTTCGTGATTATCCTGACTTCGTGGTCAATTTCACGACGACACCCGATTCCGGGGTAGGGTTCCTGATTGGATGGCGTGGCAAGGACGGGGACAAGGCGCTCGTCGGCGAGCCGAATCCGAAGCAGTGGGAGCAGTATGCGAAGAACAACTGCGTGTTCCATCACGTGATGCCCGAAGACCTGCAGTACATGCGCAACTGCAACGGGCCGTATCTGGACTGGGCGGTGAAAAACGGGTTCCGCAAGTTTCGCGAGCCTATCGTTATCCAGCTTTATTCCGATGTCATGCAGAAGTTTCGTCTCGCGGCGCAAGGGCGAACGAAAGGCAGGCAGCCTCCTGATCACTTGCGCGAGCGTGTCGAAAAATACTTCGATCCGCTGCCGTTCTGGTATGCGCCGCTTGAAAGCGACTCGACCGATCTTGAGCGCTTCCCGCTTGCCGCGGTGACGCAGCGGCCGATGGCGATGTATCACTCATGGGACTCGCAGAATGCGTGGCTGCGGCAGATCCATGGCGAGAATTATCTCTACATGAATCCGTTGATGGCCGCAGAGAACGGCATTGCTGACGGCGGCTGGATTTACGTTGAATCACAGTGGGGCCGCGTGCGCTGCATGGCTCGCTTCAGTGAAACGGTTGAACCGGGGACGGTATGGACCTGGAATGCGATCGGCAAGGCGTCGGGTGCATGGAACCTCGGCGCGAGCGCGAGTGAATCGCAACGTGGTTTCCTGCTCAATCACCTGATCACCGACGAGCTGCCCGGTGCAGATGAAGCCGCCGGGCGTCTCTCGAACTCGGACCCGATAACAGGACAGGCTGCGTGGTACGACGTGCGCGTGCGGGTCTATCCGGCGGAGGCCGACGCGCAGCACACGCTGCCGCAGTTCGACGCCATGCGTGCGCTGCCGGGCTCGAATGGCGTGATATCGCGGATCGTGCAGACCTACTTCGCCGGGCAAGGCGAATTTGCGGCACGGCTGCGCGGCGCGGTAGGGCGCAAGTAGCGACTCTAAGAAGCAACTGCGAGAAGTAAGGGGAAATGCAATGACTCAGATGGCGCTGGTGATCGACCTGAACGTGTGCGTGGGGTGCCATGCTTGCGTGACGAGTTGCAAGGAGTGGAATACATCGGGCGAGTCGGGCAGCCTTGCCGACCTGAATCCCTACGACGCCGATCCGTCCGGCACGTTCTTCAATCGCGTCCAGAGCTTCGAGGCGGGCAGTTATCCGAACGCCGAGACTATCCATTTCCCGAAGTCGTGCCTGCACTGCGAGGACCCGCCGTGCGTGCCGGTGTGTCCAACCGGTGCGAGCTACAAGCGCAAGGAAGACGGGCTCGTGCTGGTGGACTTCGATAAATGCATCGGCTGCAAGTACTGCGCGTGGGCGTGTCCGTACGGTGCACGCGAACTGGACGAAGAGCGCAAGGAGATGACGAAGTGCACCTTGTGCGTGGATCGTATCCATGACGAAAACCTCTCCGAGCGCGATCGACAACCGGCATGCGTGCTCGCGTGTCCGACCTCCGCGCGATTGTTCGGGGATATCCACGATCCGGAATCGGTGGTGTCGAAGGCGATCAAGGAGCGCGGCGGTTATCAGTTGATGCCTGAATGGGACACCAAGCCCGCGAACCATTATTTGCCGCGCAAGACGACGTCGGCTTCGGGTTGTGGAGAGGGCAGTTGTTCGTGCAAGACGGGTTCGGCTGAGTCCATGCCGCAAACCGTGGACGCGCAACTTGAGCGTGGGCAACTGCATCTTGCGTCGGTCGCGACGCGCATCTAAAGGACTCCGCAATGAACCCCGCTTTCTCAGTCGTCTTCCTCACCACGCTAAGTGGCGCCGCGCAGGGCCTGCTGATCGCGCTCGTCGGCGTGGAGACGGCAGCGTATCTTGGTCTTCTTGCAGCGCCGCCGACGGCGTTTTATGTCACGGGTGCAGGGTTGTCGGTAGCACTCGGCGGCCTCGGACTCATCGCCTCGTTCTTCCATCTCGGGCATCCCGAACGCGCGTGGCGGGCGGTCGCCATGTGGCGGACCTCGTGGTTATCGCGCGAATGCCTGTGCCTGCCCGCGTTTCTCGCGTGCGCGTTTTTCTATGGCGTCGCTCACTGGTTCGGCTCGCCATGGTCGCTCGCGCTGGGGGCGCTGGGCGTGCTCGCGAGCGCCGCACTCTTTGTTTGCTCGGCCATGATCTATGCATGCCTGCGCTTTCTCCAGGAGTGGGCCACGCCGCTCACGCTGGCCAACTTCGTCTTGCTTGGCTGCGCGTCCGGGTTCACACTGGTCACCGCACTCAGTGCGTGGTTCGCGCCTCCACTCACCGCCGGCCTTGCCGCCTGCGCGTGCGCGCTGACGCTTGCCGGTTGCGCGAGCCGGTCGGCATCCCTTGTGCGCAATGCACGACTGCGGCCCAAGTCCACCGTGCAGAGCGCGACCGGAATCAAGAACGCTAAGGTCGTCCAGGTATCGCGCGGTTTCACGGCCGGCGCATTCAATCTGCACGAGTTCTTTCACGGTAAATCGGCAGGTACGCTGCGCGGGGTCAAGTGGGGATTCCTTGTGACAGCGTTCGTTGCTCCCATTGTGCTGATGGCGTTGGGCGCAGGCGTGCATTCGATCGGCATTTCAGTCGTCCTGCTGGCCGCAGCGTGTCTCGTGCAGTACGCCGGCCTGGTGGCGGAACGATGGTTCTTCTTCGCCGAGGCGAAGCATCCGCAAAACCTGTATTACGCGCGAGTGGGATGACACCTGGCTTGGCGGTGAGGCGCGGTCTGATCGTGCACGAGACCGCCACAGCGGAGCAAATTGCTCCCTTCAAAACCATGCATGCGAAACGATCGGCGGGATGTTGAACCGCTGAATCATCTCGCGCGCTCAATACACGCGTGAAATATTGCGTAAGGCCTTGAGAAGGTCGCCTCCTGTTCGATCGGTTCATTCGCTCGAAAACAAGGATCATCCCGTTGACGAACTCAGACTTCAGGCATGCGCCCAAGCAACGCTCTCGCATAGGCGGTGGCGAACCGCGCTTGGGGGCGACAGGTATCGCAGACGTGAGCGATGAACCGTGAATATTTTTACGCGTCATCAGAAGTGCTTCCTGAAGTCGGCGTGCGACCGTTCGTTTCAAGGCTACCGCTTAAAAGCTTAGCCGGGCGAATGGAGGGCATTGCGTTCGATCACCGCAACTTCAACGATGAATCAACGGGGGCAGGAATGACCAAGTCAGGAAAATTGAAATCGAAACTGTTCAACGTAAGGCGCGCTGCCGGGGCCGCCACGCTGGCGTTATTGCTTTTGGGCAGTGGTTTTTCCGGATCCGCGCAGGCCGCGAGCTTCCATTGCGGCAAGAAGGTCTCAAGCTCGGAAAAGCTCGTTTGCAACGATCCCGAACTGTCGTCTCTCGACGACAAGCTGGCGATCTCGTACAAGCGCGCGAAAGACGTTACGCCCGATACGGCAGCTTTTGAGGACGACCGGGTCAAGCAGTGGCAGTGGCGCCAGCACAACTGCAAGGACAAGGTCTGCGTGATCAACTGGTACAACCGTCGCATCAGTGAGCTCGATGCAGACTTCAATCAGGGAAGCGAGAACCAGGTGACCGTGCTTAAGGCCAGCCTTGCTCAGCAGAATCTGGTGCCCCCGGCTCAAGCTGCCGTGTTGAGGATGAAAGGCGACGCAGGTTCCTTATCTATGCAATAGCATGCAGACGCTGCTTGTCTGATGAAGGTATCTTGTGCGCAGGACTTCCCTGGCCGGCAGCAACTGTCGTGAGCGCGTAATGCCTGCCTTATGGTGGTTGATCTGGCTGGGGCCGAACCAACAATCGCTTGGTTCTCGGCCCCAGCATGCCTCGCGCGACTGCTCTACGGCTTGGCGCAGGATGTCGCTAGGGTTGATTTACTTAGTCCCGGGCTGTTCAAACGGGGACCGCGGCAAGGGCTCGCCGTCCACGAACGCCGTGGCGCTGCGCACAGCGAACTCGAAGGCACAGTCACGATTGGCGAACTGTCCAAGATTGCCAAGAGAAGTCGCTTCGCCATCCTCCTCCAAAATGGAAACGCGTGCGAGGAAGGTGTTGCCTAGTCTTGTTACCGACGGTTGAATAGCCGCACCATGGTGATAAAAGACCATCGCATCTCCTTTCATTGATTGTCGAGCTTCGATCACTGTAGTCCTGCCATTCGCCGATCAAAAATATTAATTTTTTGTGCGCTGGGCACATAATTAAAAGCAGAAACCCAGCACTTGGATAATCGGTACGTTCGTCCCGATCCGCGCACGCGAGCACGCTGAAAGCGGCAGTGGAGGGGGAGGTGGGAACATAAAACGATCGAATGGAGAGTTTTTTGAATCTACGCGGGTCAAGCGACCGTTCTGTGACGCAAGAGCTCGCAGACTGATCGAAGCGCGCGCGACGAACGCCCGTGCGCTGTAAACCTAGCCGTCGCACGAGACATAAACTCGCAGCAGAATTCAGCGCCGGATCACGTCTTCACGAGTAGTCGCATCGTGAACATGGCTTCATTGGCAATACGCAGAACCCATTGGCTGGTCGCTGAAGGGCAAGCCTGCGTCGGTCGACACGCATCGCAGCGTAATTGACATCATTGTGCTGGAGAATGAGGGCGCGACCGCAACTGGTGTCCCGGTTATATCGAGCCCGGGTTGCTTGAGTCGCACCCGCGCAGCTAACGACGCTGCTATAAGGATCATCCAATCGAATGCGTATTCTTCGGCCTCTCATGCTTCAGTTCGTGACCGACGACCCTGGTGCGCTGTTCGCGCGATATAACCCCCCAGGTTCACCGGGCACGTAATCAGCCTGACAGAGGGGAAGCGCCTGACGATGTCGGCGGTGCCGTCGGTCGAGCCGTTATCGACCACGATAACCTCGGCGAGCAGTGGATGTACCGTTGCAACGGCCAACACCGTGCCGATCCGTGGGGCTTCATTAAACGCGCAAATGATGCATGAGACACGGTGGCGTTGGACGATGTGGAGAGGGCAGTCATGCGGGACGGCAGAAGAGCGATTGGAGAAGCGGCACCAGGATGCCGCTAAGGCGCGGGTACTGAGCGCGACTTGCGATCTGGCATCCTACCGCATGCAGCGGCAACGCGTTCCGCGAGCCTGAGGCATCCTGGTGAGGGCGCCTGCTGAAGCTTATTGCCTGCGTCGCCTGGCTAGCATTCTCTAATCATGCTTTGGTCCGGTGATTGTTGTGCCGGCGTACGCATTAAGCGCAGGCGTATTGCGCCCAGCGCGGAGAGACAGCAGAGACAGCAATGGCTATTCACTACCCGGATGCACGCTCGTGCCGTCGGCTACCTCGGCTTCGAGATAACCCCGGCCCATCTCCTTGGCAAAGCGCGCCGGATTACCTTCCCAGACTATGCGGGCGTGCTCGAGCACGTAGACGCGATCGGCGTGCGGCAAAGCAAAGGTGACGTTCTGCTCGCCCAGCAGCACGGTTATCGGCGTTGTCTGTTGCAGTCTTTCCAATGCCTTCGAGAGTTGTTCCAGGATCACCGGTGCGAGCCCCAGGGTCGGCTCGTCCAGGACCAGGAGTTTGGGTTGCATCATGAGCGCGCGTGCAATGGCCAGCATCTGCTGTTCGCCGCCGGAAAGCGTGCGTGCTGTCTGACCCTGCCGTGACTTCAGGATCGGGAATAGCTCGAAAAGCCAGGTCAGCTGTGGCAATCGTGCGCCGGAGGGGAGGTGATAACCGCCGAGATCGAGGTTTTCACGCACGGTCATGTCTCCGAAGAGCTCGCGGGTCTCGGGGCATTGGACTATGCCGGCGCGAGCAACTGCCGCCCCTGTCATGCCGTTCAGGTCGCGTCCGCCGAAGCGGATCCTGCCTTGGTAGGGCAGCAGCCCGGAAATTGCGTTGAACAGAGTCGTCTTACCCGCACCATTAAGTCCTACTACTGAAACGAACTCGCCTTCGCGAACATGCATACTGACCGTGTCCAACGCACGGGCCTTGCCGTAGAACACGCTGAGGTCCTGAACCTCCAGGATCGACACCTTGCTGCGTGCCTCGTCAGGCGGACGCTCCCTGGTTTCGATCTTGCCGCCTATATAAACTCGCCGGACGGTTTCATCCTGCATCACCTCCTCGGCAGTGCCTTCTGCAACATGCTCGCCAAGATACATGGCCAGTACACGATCGACCAAGGCCGCCAGACTCTTGACGTTGTGATCGACCAGCAGCACCGCGCGGCCCTCGGCGCGAAAGCCCCGGATCAGTGCAGCGAAGGATTCCGACTCAGCCGCATTCAGCCCGGCAAAGGGCTCGTCGACCAGCACCACTTTGGGATCCCGCGCGATGGCCTTGGCCATTTCCATTCGGCGCAGATCGGCGAAAGGAAGGCTGGAGGGATGGCGGTGCATCACCGCGCCGAGCTCGACCCGTTCTGCGATTTCACGAGCGCGGCGCTCGACGTGTGGATCGGCGAACAGCTTGATCAGGGAGTCGGGCAGAAGCGCCAGCTTGATATGTTCGAGTACCGTTTGCCGATGCAGCGGCCGCGAGTGCTGGAACACGATACCGACACCGGCTCGCGCAATCCTGTGTGGCGCCCAGCCAGCCATTTCCACGCCGTCGAGCTTGACCGAACCTGCATTGGGCCGTTCGATGCCCATGATCAGCTTCATCACAGTCGATTTGCCCGAGCCGTTCGGACCGATGAGACCGAGGATTTCGCCGGCCTGGATGTCGAAGCCGATACCCTTCACGGCCAGCAAGCCGCCGAAGCGCTTGGTCAGGCCGCGTACCTGGAGGCGAGGGGTATCGGTACCGCTCATTCCCGCTCCCTGGCCGTGACACGCAGCAGATTGCCGAGAAGGCCGTCCGGAAAGAACAAAATGACGGCCAGCGCCACGGCCGCGACCACGAAGGTGTTGATCTGGCCAAGGGGGCGCAGGAATTCGCCGGCCACGATCAGAAACACCGAGCCGAGCACGGCGCCAAGTATGGTGCGCCGGCCGCCGAGCACGGCAGCGATGATGATCTGGACGCCCACGCCCAGGTCAACCACGGTGCTGACCGACGCGGTGCCCTGATAGAAAATCAGCATGGCCCCGGCGACACCCGAGAACACCGCGCTGATGCAAAACGCCGCGAGCTTGTGCTTCGTAACGTTGAAGCCAAGCGCTTGCGCGCCAACGGCGTCCTGGCCGCTCGCCTGCAAAATGAGTCCGATCGCCGAACGCGACAAGCCAAACAGAATGATCGCGCAAACAATCAGAAAGGCGAGTGCATACCAGTAGTTGTCTTCCGCGCGCACGGACAGGACGTCGGGTACCGTCATGCCGATCTCGCCACCGGTCACGCCCGCGAAAATCACGATGCAGTTCTGCAGCAACAGCACGGCGACCAGTGTGACGAGACCGAAGTAGGGACCGCGCAAGCGCAGCGCAGGCAGGGCGAGCAACAGGCCCCCGATCAACGCGACCAGCCCCCCGGCGATGATGCAGACCGGGATCGGCGGCCCCCACTTGGCATCAAGTATGGCGGCTGTATAAGCACCCAGGCCGATCAGGAACGTGGGGCCGAAGTTGACCTCGCCGGCGAAGCCGAACAGCAGGTCCCAGGCCATCGAGAAGACGCCGAAGTAGTAAGCAACCGTCAGGACGCCGAGCACGTAGCCGGACAGCCACCAGGGCAGGGTAGCCGCCACTGCCGCCAGCAGCAGCGCGGCCCAAAGCACAGGGGAGCGAAGCAGGTTCGTCATGGTGGCTTCCCAAGCTAGCGCCGGCCCAGCAAGCCCTGAGGCCGTACATAGACCACGAGCACGAGCAACAGGAGCGCGGGCAGGGGACGCAGCGTGGGTGCGATCAGATACGCAGTAATGGTCTCCAGATAGCCCACGACGTACGCCGCCATCAGCGAGCCCGAGACACTGCCAAGACCGCCGAGGACCACGATCGAGAAGGCGCTTGCCGTGAGCTGGCCGGTGTTGTTGGAACTGACGCCGAGGAACGACGCCAGTAGCACCCCAGCGACCCCGGCAAGCACGCCGTAGATGGTCCACGCCAGCAAGTAGACGCGAGCGAGCTCGAAGCCGAGCAGCGTCAGCCCGCGTGGGTTGATCGATGCGGCGAGCAGTGCCTTGCCTGCGCGCGTACGGTTGACGAACAGCCAGAGCAAGCCGATTACGACCCAGCAGATCACCGCGATCATGATTTCGTTAAGCGGGGTGCGTACGCCGGCAATGCTGACTACACCAGCAATCAGCGGACGCATGGTCACCGGGTTGTCGGTGAAGAGATAGGCCATGCCCTGCTGGATCATGATGCCCCACAGCAGAGTGCCGGTGAGCACGAAGATCTCTTTCTCCTCGCGGGGAATCGCGGCTGAGCGCTGGATGGGCCGCACGACCATGAGATAGGTCACATAGGCGCAGGCCAAGCCCGACAGCACGCCCAGCAAAGTGCCGAGATAGGTGCCAATGCGGGCCTCGCCCGCGAGCATCCAGCCCATCAGCGCGGCAACCAGCATGACGCCCCCGTGCGCGAGATTGAGGACGCCCGATACGCCGAAAATCAGCGTGAAACCAATCGCCCCCAGCGCGTACAGGGAGCTGATGGCAAAACCGTCGATCAAGATTTGCAGCCAGACCATTCCCGCCCCTTGTGGCCCGGCAAGTGACCGGATCCCTTGAACGACGTAGTGAATGACGTACTTGAATGAGCAGCGGCCGTGATCCAGATTCATCTGGAGCGCGGCCGTTTTTCGTTTTCGGGGCTAGTTGGCCGCAGCTTGCTGCAGCTTGATGAAGGACGGGAATTTGACCGTCGCGTTGGCTACGCTCTTCGGCCAGATTGCTACTTGCTTGCCATCCTGCCACTGGAGATTGATACCGGTAATGTAGCCCGGGCCGTACTTGAGGGCGTGCGTGAACTGGTCGTTTTTGCCATAGAACTGCCAGCGGCCTATCGTCCCTACATAGTCGGTCTTCTCGAGCGCGTCGACCATCTTGTCCGGATCGGTTGCACCCTGGTTTCGCTTGATGGCGTCCGCGAGGATGTAGACCAGGTCGTAGCTCGTGAACCCGCAATAGGCCGGAGAAACGCCGAACTGCTTGGTGTAGGCATCGACGAACGGCACCGTCTTCGGCGTTATGGCAATGCCCGGAGCCGCGGCGCTCGCCGTAATGACACCTTCGGTGGCACCGTTGGTGTCCTTCCAGAAACTGCTGGTCGTGGCCTGCGAACTTTGGCCGCTCATGGGGATCGGTACTTGCTGGTCATGCCATTGCACGGTCGGTTGAACGCCTACATGGCTGATGCCCGTGGTGATTGTGTCGGGGTGCTTGCTTTCGATCTGATTGAAGATCGGCGTGAAGTCCGACGTGTCTGGGTTGAAGCGAATGTGGTCGAGCACCTTGAGCCCGGCTTTCGGCAGACATTCGAGGAAACGCTCGTCGAGCGGTTTGGTCCAGGCGGCATCTTCGCTCATCACGACGGTCGTCTTCATGTGGAACTGGCCCACCAGGACGTCGTGCGAGAAGTCGCAGATCGACTGGGCGATAAACGCCGACGTCATCCAGCCGTGAAACGTGTATTTGTAGTTGTTGTAGTCATCGTGGACGTGCTTGGAAATATCGTTGCTCGCCGCGCCGGGCGTGATGAAGGGCATCTTCAGGCGTGCCGACCAGGGTTCCATCGCGAGTGCTACCTCGCTGATGTAGCTGCCGATCACGGCAACGACCTTGTCCTGGGTAGCCGCACGCTGGAAGGCGCGGACCCCGTCGGATGCAGAGGAGTGATCGTCGTAGGCGATGATCTGGATCATCCGGCCGTCTACGCCGCCATGAGCGTTGATCTCATCGGCTGCAAGCTGGGCCGCCTTGGTAATCGATGCGCCGGTTACCGCAGACTCCTCGCCAATAACCCCGATCTTGATGGGATCTCCCGCAGCGTGAGCCGAAACGGCGACGCCGAGCGACGCAAACGCTGTACCCACCCGAATGAGGCCGCACAGGCGCTGCCACGTTGAATTCTTGGACATCGTGGGTTCCCCGTTTCTTTTGTCGTGGAGGAGCACCTGTCAGAAGACATCGCGGTAAATAAGTAGGTGCGCAAATAACAATAGCATTCGCACAGAAGTCCGACATTGGTAGTAACGATGATGGGTTCGGGTACAGGCACGACGCCTGGGAATATGAGCAGGGAATTGAAGGGGGTGGACTGAGCAAACGAACTGACAGCCGGTGGTGGGCCAGGTGAGATGTCTGAAGCGGGTGGTTCGTGCGTGCGTCAGGTAGGCGCGTCAATTTCAGATCGCTACCTTCATCACGCTCGATGAAGGACGGATGTCAAACGTTGCTCGATTCCGTCGTTGACGTTTGACGATGGAATAATGATTCGTTATCCTATTTTTTAAGAAGTCAGTCAATACCCATTGGCCCACGTGCGTCAAGTGTGCATTCTCGCGGGAAGGGTCCTTCTCGGTAACACCCGTCCCCGGCTTGATCCGCGACCATTCAGGTAGCTGCGCGCAGCGCCGCCTCTTTCACATAGTCAATAAACAATGCGGGCCCGGGCTCCGGTTGGTCACCCCGTTTCAGCGCGAGTACGTCTGAGACAAGGCGATTGCTTTTCATCGGCCTGAAGACTACGCCCCTGTCAGGAGAGCTGCGCAATGCCTGAGGAACCAGTGCGATACCCATTGCGCGACCGACCATGGTCACGACGGTCTGCCAAAGCCTGACTTCGTGACGAATGCGCGGACTGAAGCCGGCTTCCACGCAAAGCGCAATGATCAGGTCGTGGTAATGAGGCGAGACCTGGCGCGGGAAAAGGATGAAGTCATCCTGCGATAGCTTACGCAGATCGATGATCTTGTTTGACGCCAGCCGGTGATGTTCCGGCAAGCAGCAGACAAACGGTTCAGTGACAATAGGGACCGAGACAACACCCGCCGGCAGATCGCACCAGTAGGCGCACCCGACGTCGATCTGCATTCGTTGGAGTGCAGGGACCTGTTCGTTCGTATTCATCTCGGTCAGGACAATCTCGAGTGCCGGATGATCGGCTTCGAAGCGCTTCACGGCTTCCGACAGGCCCCTGTACAGCATGGAATTGACGAAGCCGACGCGAAGCCGCCCGGCGAGCCCTTGCGCTGATCGCACCGTCAGCCGCTCAGCTTGCGCGGCCTGCTGCAACAGGTTGCGCGCTTCGCTAAGTAACACTTGCCCTGAGTTGGTCAGTGCCACGTTCTTGTTGGTTCGGGCGAGCAATTGCACACCGAGCTGTTCTTCGAATTTACGAATCTCGAAGGAGAGCGCAGGTTGCGAAACGTGAAGCCGTTTTGCCGCCCGGCCAAAGTGCAGCTCTTCCGCCGCCGCGACAAAAAACCGGAGTTGCCTGAGTTCCATGACCTTTTCCCATCGATAAGCTGCGTTTATCGTACCAAACAAAACCGGTATTAGACGATTATCGATGTGACGCCTAAGCTTGGGAAAACTGCAAAAACGTGGAGACAGCATATGGGCGTCATGGAGCGCGGGCCGGTCATTGGCCAGTCGAATATTCCCGACAGCCGGGGCACCAATTTCTACTGCAGCGATCCGGGCTTTGGGTCGCTGTTGCGTGTGTACCTCGGCCAATCTGCTTACGAGACCCTTGAGCCGAAACTGATCGATCTAGGTCGCCGCGCTGCGGACGAACTTGATGCGCTGGCCGCAACGGCCGACAAGAACCCGCCGGCGTTACGCCACCGGACACGGCGTGGCGAAGATCTCCAATCGATCGACAAACATCCCGCTTACGTCGAACTCGAGCGGATCGCTTATTCCGAGCTCGGACTTGCGTCCATGAGTCATCGCGGTGAGGCCATTGCGCCGCTCGTGAAATACGCGCTGACTTTTCTTTTTGTCCAAGCCGAATTCGGTCTGTGCTGCCCGGTGAGCATGACGGATTCCCTGACACGCACGCTGCGCAAGTTCGGCTCCGCCGCCCTGGTCGAACGATTCCTGCCGAACCTGGTTTCGCAGGACTTCGACACCTTGTTTCAGGGCGCGATGTTCATGACCGAGCAAGCAGCCGGTTCCGACGTAGCGGGCATTACGACGCAAGCGCTGAGGACGGGTGACGAATGGCGGCTCACTGGCGATAAATGGTTTTGTTCCAACCCCGATGCAGACCTGGCGATGGTGCTCGCTCATGTCGATGGCGCTGCAGCCGGCATGAAAGGACTGGGGCTGTTCCTGCTTCCCAAGACCCTCGCTGATGGCACGCGCAATCATTATTGGATCGTGCGGCTGAAGGACAAGCTGGGTAGCCGCTCCATGCCGAGCGGCGAAATTATTCTCGACGGCGCTCATGCTTATCTGATCGGCGAGGTAGGACGCGGCTTTCATCAGATGGCCGACATGATCAACATGTCGCGGCTCTCCAACGGCGTGCGGGCGGCGGGACTGATGAGGCGCGCCGTCAATGAAGCGCTGCATGTTGCGCGCAATCGAGAGGCCTTTGGCGCCAAGCTCGTCGACCTGCCCCTGATGCAGCGTCAACTGGTCAAGATGATGTTGCCCACGGAGCAGGCCCGGTCCATGTTCATGCAAATCGCGATCAATCTGCCTCGCGCCGATGCGGGCGATGAGCAAGCAAAGAAGATCGTGCGCATCCTGACTCCGCTGATCAAGTTCCGGGCGTGCCGCGACGCGCGTCGCGTGACCGGCGACGCCATGGACGTGCGCGGCGGCGTGGGTTATATCGAGGAATGGAGCGACCCGCGGCTGGTACGTGACGCGCATCTCGGATCGATCTGGGAAGGCACCAGCAATATCGTGGCGCTGGACATTGCGCGCGCGGTCAGGCGCGAAGGCGCGCTCGGACCGCTGCAAGACTATCTCGCACGGCTGCTCGATGAAGCGCGATTGCCGCCACGCAGCCATGCGCTCTTCGCGTCATTGTTGGAGCGTGCTTGTAGCGCCATGCTGCGAGTCGCCCTCGGTGCCGACGGTGCAGATACCCAACGCGATGAATTCGTGCGCGAGGCAGGGACGGCGCTTTATCACGCGTGCACGGCGATCTTCATGGCAAGCGAAGCCTCAAAGCAGGCACCTGACTACAGAAGGCTGGGACTCGCCCACCTGATCGCCCGATACAAGCTTCTCCCGCGAGACCCACTTGCCATTGGCGCAGAGGACGACATGCAGGAAACCCTGGCGTTGATGGTAGCCGAGGTGCCGCTGTCGCTGGATGATGCGCTTCGACTGCTGCCGGAGCAAAGTGAGCAAGCATCATGAGCGCGAAAACAGGCGCCCTCCAGGGGCTGAAAGTCATCGATCTGAGTCGCGTTCTCGGTGGCCCGTATTGCACGCAGGCCATTGCCGATCATGGCGCTACCGTCATCAAGCTCGAACCTCCCGCAGGCGATGAAACGCGAGGCTGGGGACCGCCTTTTGTCGGAGAAACCGCGTCGTACTTCGAAGGGGTGAATCGCAACAAGCAGGGCATCGTGGTCGACCTCACGCGCGAAGAGGGCCGCGAGATCGTCCTGCAACTGCTGGCCGATGCAGATGTCCTGATCGAGAACTTCAAACCAGGCACGCTCGAGCGCTGGAACATGGGCTATCAGCAGGTACTGAAGTCGCGTTTTCCCAAACTCATCCATTGCTCGATCTCAGGTTTCGGCCCGGACGGCCCGCTTGGTGGCTTACCCGGCTACGACGCGGTCATCCAGGCGATGACCGGCCTCATGAGCGTGAACGGCGAAGCGGGAGCAGGGCCGTTGCGGGTGGGTTTGCCGATTGTCGACATGGTGACCGGGCTCAACGCGTTCGCCGGCATCCTTCTCGCGCTCCACGAGCGAGCCTTGAGCGGACTCGGCCAGTCGATCGATATTGCACTTTACGACTGCGGGGTATCCCTGCTTCATCCGCATCTGCCGAACTACTTCGGCTCCGGCAAGACGCCTGTTCGCACCGGCAACGCGCATCCGAACATTGCGCCTTACGACAGCTACCGGACCGGAAGCGAACCGATTTTCCTGGCCGTGGGAAATGATCGCCAGTTCTTGAAATTGTGCACGCACCTCGGTGCCTCACAACTTGCCGCCGATGCACGCTTTATCGACAACCGGACGCGCTGCGCGCATCGAGCAGAACTGAAAGAAGCGCTCGAAGCACTGCTTGTCACGCACGAATGCAGGGCCCTGGCTGCAATGCTGATCAGGGAAGGCGTGCCGTGTGGCCCCGTGCAAGGCGTCGACGATGTCGCGCGCCATCCGCACACGCTGCATCGAGAGATGGTGGTGGAGATGGGCGCGTATCGCGGAACCGGTACGCCGATCAAGTTGTCCCGCACGCCCGCGACGTATCGATCACGTCCACCCGCGCTTGGAGCCGACACGGTCGCCGTGCTGGATTCACTCGGTATCGACCAGGAAACGCAGGCGAAGCTGATTGCAGCAGGTGTGGTCAAAGCCCGATAAACCGCGCGAAGCGGACCGCTCGAGTCCGTGCGCAGAGCCTACACAGGAGACAAGCAAATGAACCCAGACGTACAGCACCCGGGACAGCGCCAGCCCGCGCGGGCCGCAGGTGCGGCATTCGTTGGCACTACGATAGAATGGTATGATTTCTACATCTATGCGACCGCTTCAGCGCTGATCTTCGGCAAACTGTTTTTTCCCTCGCATGATCCGTTTCTCAGTACCCTCGCTTCTTTTGCCACGTTCGCGGTCGGCTTCTTTGCGCGGCCGTTCGGCGGGCTGGTGTTCGGTCATTTGGGAGATCGCATCGGCCGGAAAAAAGCCTTGCTGACGACGCTGGTCATCATGGCGATCGGCACTGTCGGGATTGGTTTTCTGCCGACCTTCGAACGCATTGGCGTGTGGGCGCCCGTGTTGCTCATCGTGCTGCGGGTGGCGCAAGGTGTGGCGATTGGCGGTGAATGGGGCGGAGCAGTGCTGCTTGCGGGTGAGCATGCACCCGCGAAGCGCCGCACCTTCTTTGCGTCCTTTGCGCAGTTGGGGAGTCCCGCAGGGTTGATTCTGTCGCTGATCGCATTCCGGGTCGTTTCGTCGATGCCTGCCCAGGATTTTTGGAGTTGGGGATGGCGAGTCCCGTTTCTCGCGAGCGCGGTGTTATTGCTGGTCGGTCTGGTTATCCGCCTGGGTGTGGCCGAATCGCCCGCGTTCGAGCAGATGAAACTTGAACACAAGACCGTCAAGCTGCCGATAGCGGTCGTCGTGCGGGACGAATGGCGCACGGTCCTCCTCTGCCTGGGAGCGAACGTCATTGGCGTAGCGGGTGCGTGGTTCGTGAACACCTTCATGTTGAGCTACACCACGCAGACACTTCACTTCGACCGGGCAATGGTGCTGAGTTGTCTGTTCATTGTCGCAATCGTGCAGTTTTGCACCCAGCTCGCGTCTGGCTGGCTGGCCGATCGAATCGGTAACGTGCGCTTTCTTAAACGGGCTGCCTTGCTCGCGATGTTGTCACCGTATCCCATGTTTCTACTGGTCCAGACGGGCCGGCCTGTGGCCATTGTGATCGGCGTGGGGTTTGCCGTCATGTGCATGTCCAGTTCGTACGCGGTCATGGCGGGCTTCATGACCAGCGTTTTTCCAGTACGCGTGCGCTACTCGGCCATCTCTCTTTCTTATCAACTTTGCGCGGCGTTGGCGGGCGGATTGACACCGTTGATCGGAACGGTGCTCGTGCATCAGTACGCCGGGCAATGGTGGCCTCTGGCCGCGTTCTATAGCGTGCTCGCAGCCATCACGCTGATTTGCATCGCCCGATTGGAACGGCGGCGCAATGCAGGATCGCCCTCAATGGAACGAGCGTTTGTCGAGCCGCAGTCGTGAAACCAGATTCGTTCGACACGGAGCGCTGCCGGTGCTTGCGCGAACCTGCTCAGGGCATCTCCCGCAGCATGTCGACGAATGCTTTCAGCCCTGAGGGCACATGGCGGTGCCCGGGGTAATAGAGGAACAATCCGGGGATGGCAGGGCACCAGTCGTCCAGCACCGTCACGAGCTTCCCGGTATCGATAAACGGCTGCGCGGTGCGATCCGGCACATAGGCGATCCCCATCCCGTCTGCGGCCGCCTCGGTCATTAACCCCGGATGGTCGAGGGTCAACGGACCCGGCGCATCGACTGTCAGTTCCTGGCCGTGTTTCTCGAACTCCCATCGATAAAGCTTGCCGCTTGGCAGGCGAACGCGAATGCAAGCGTGCTCCTTGAGATCGTCCGGTACGAGCGGCGGTTTGCGCCCGGCGAGGTACGCGGGCGATGCAACGGCAAGAAAGCGCACCGGGCCGCCAAAGCGCACGGCGATCATGTCCTGCGGCAGTGCTTCGCCAAGTCTTACACCGGCATCGAAACCACCAGCGACAATGTCGACCAGCCGGCCCTCCGTTGCGAGGTCGACAGACATGTCCGGATATCGCGCAAGGAAGGCAGGGACAACCGATTGCATGAGCAGCCGCGCCGCCGGCTCGCTTGCGTTGATACGAAGCGATCCGCTGGGACGACTACGCACCGCATCGACTTCTTCCAGCGCAAGGTCGAGTTCTTTCAGCACCGGTTGCAAGCGGGAGACGAGACGTTCGCCGGCCTCGGTCGGAGAGACACTGCGTGTCGTGCGGTTCAGCAGACGCACGCCCATCTTCAGTTCGAGCGTTCGCATCATGTGACTGAGCGTGGAGGGCGAGACCCCCAGTTCGTCCGCCGCTTTGCGGAAGCTGCGATGCGTGACGATCGCGGCCAACGCCGTCAGGTCGCCAAGAGCGGGCCGGTCATTCATGGCTAATTTTCACTAAGTAATCCGAGATCGTGCGGATAGTATCAGGAATAGAGGGGGTCTAGTATGGTCTTCAGGACACGCTGCAATCTCGTGGCGCGGCTCTTTTTTGGAGACAACTCACATGGCTCAAACATGGCTTATTACCGGTAGCTCTTCCGGTTTCGGGCGCCTGCTGACTGAGAAGCTGCTGGCGCGTGGCGACAGCGTGGCGGCGACGTTGCGCAAGGTGCACGCCCTCGACGGCTTGAAGGAGCAGTTCGGCGAGCGCCTTTGGGTGGCGTCGCTGGATGTGACGGATACGCCAGCCATTCAGCAGGTAACCAGCCGGGCATTTGCCGAGATGGGGCGTATCGATGTCGTCGTCAGCAACGCGGGCTACGGACTGGTCGGTGCAGCGGAAGAACTGAGCGACGAGCAGATCCGGCAGCAGATCGACACGAACCTGATCGGCTCGATCCAGGTCATACGCGCCGTGTTGCCGTATTTGCGGCGCCAAGGCGGCGGCCGGATTCTTCAGGTGTCCTCAGAGGGCGGTCAAATTGTGTATCCGGACTTCAGCCTGTATCACGCGACGAAATGGGGAATTGAAGGCTTCGTCGAGGCCGTTGCGTTGGAAGTCGCATCGTTTGGGATCGAGTTTACGATCGTGGAACCGGGCCCCGCAAAAACGAGTTTCAGCGGGGGCATTGTCAAATCGGTGCCCATGGCAGCCTATGACAACACGCCGGCCGGCGATGTCCGGCGCGCAATCGAAGCAGGTTCGTTCGTGTTGAAAGGCGATCCGGACAAGATGGTCCAGGCCATGATCGATAGCGTCGAGCGCACGCCTGCACCGATGCGGTTGACCTTGGGCAGCGACGCTTTCGACAGGGTTCGCGCCGGGCTGTCAAAACGGCTTGCCGAGCTCGATGCGCAGAAGGACGTTGCCCGGTCGACCGAGCTGGACGACGCGTAACTCAATGACGTAACTCAGTGACGTAACTGAGTGACGTACTCAGTGTTTCCCGTAGACGTCGTTGTCGTTCGCCAATATCTGCCGTTCGCGCCGGATCCTGCGTTTTTCGAACGCTTGCCGATGCGTCACGATCTGAGAACCGCCCAGTTGGTTGACCTTCACCGCAGTGACCTGGTTTGCGCCCGACTGCGTGACGGCACGTAGAAGCATTGCGCGCGCTTCGGAATCGGATACGTCGCTCGCTAGTGCGTCGCCTGCCGATCGCAAGACGCAGGGCACGTCGCCTGCCTTCTCGCAGGCCCGGGCAAGGCCCAGGGCTGAATCTCGCGCGCGCTCGCGCTGGACCAACTCGTTGGTGATTCGCTGGACATCAGCCCGTTGATCCTCACCTGGCGGAAGCATCGCCAGTTGCTGCCGAGCGGCGTTCAGCTCGCCTCGCACCATGGCCGAACGCACCGCATCGATGGTTCCCATTACATCGATCGCGGCGTTTTTTGCGGTGACGGGGGCGTTGATGCTGCCGGGCTGAGCGGCAACAACCAAGCCGTTCTCGGCGAGCGGCCCGGTCCCGGGCTTCGCTTCGTGGATGTCGTAGTTATTTTGACCGGACCCGTGGTACAGGTACGAAGCGCCCGCAATCAGCGCAGCCAGGGTGATGAGAGCGGCCCCGGCAAGCTTGATGCGCCGGCTCGACTGGCTTTGCGAGGCGAAGGTAGAAGTTTCCGCTTCCGACAGGCTCGGATAGGGCGAATCGACCGGGGTCCGCTTTTCTTGGAGCCGGTCGGGCAATACCTTTTTCGGCATTGCTTCAGGCGAGGGTGACTCTGCTGTGCTCGCGGCCGCGGGTTCAGTTTTGCAACGCGGACAAGCCGCATCAGGCGATGCCAGCAGGTTGCCGCATACGGGGCAATCACCGGCGGTTTCTTGGTTACGCACGTTTAAGTCAGTCATCAAAAGGCTAGGACAAGCATTATGCAGGTCACGGTGTTTTCTTACTGCGCGGTGCAGATCGATGCTGAAGCGTTCGCCCAGGTAGAGCCTGCCTCGCAGCGATAGGCTATACCTGGACGTAGCCGAAAACGGCCCGTCTAACCTAATTGCGGCTTGCTGCGCATTATGAACCGGGCGCAAGCCAATGCCTTGATTTCCGTGCGTTTTCAGCCACCGTGACCACCAGGCCCGAGTTGTACGCGTGATTGAATCGCCTCTATGACCTGCTGACGGACGAGCGCGCTGATCCCCTGCAAAAGCACAGCGCGGTACTGACGTTCTTTGGCCACGTAATCCTGGTTAGATAGGGCCAACGACCTAGCAGTTCATGCAGTCCCAAACCGGTGGACAACAGCACAACGCGAAGCCAAACGTCGCCCCGGCCACATGCCGCATGCTTGCCGCAAGTCCGTACTGCGCGCCGGCGCTCAGCGCGACGATATTGACCGGTCTGGGCGAAATGGACGTGGCCAGCGCAAAGGCTGCCATGGAAAGAAAGATGCTCGTGTATTACCCCTCGTCTATCAGCCGGCTCCCTCGTTGGGGAGGTCCTGGAGACCGAAGGTATAGGGCGACGTGGGTACCTGTATTGAAGAAAATTACCCTTTGAGTTTTTTACAGCCGAGTCTTTGGAGGAAATATTCGCAGACCACCCGCCACCGCATGCCCCGCGATGCCTCATAAAATAGTTCGCGCGCCATGTCGATTCCCGAGCGCACTGCGCGTCGTGTGGATAGGGCGGTGATCGGGTGCTGCAGTGCGATCCGATCCGAAAGATGTTGTTTCGCGGCCCCATTTATTTTCAACGACATGGAGAGTGTTCATGACTTACATAGATGGATTTGTCGTCGCGGTGCTTACGACCAATCGCGAAACGTACAGGAAGTTTGCTGAATCGGCAGCGGTAGTCTTCAAGGAAAACGGCGCATTGAATGTAGTCGAGTGTTGGGGTGATGACGTGCCGGAAGGGAAGCTGACGTCGTTCCCAATGGCGGTCAAACGCAACGACGACGAGACGGTGGTGTTTTCATGGATTGTCTGGCCGTCGCGTCAGGTAAGGGATGAAGGGATGAAAGCGGTGATGGCCGATCCTCGGGCGCAGCTTGACATGAATGCGATTCCGTTCGACGGCAAGCGCATGATTTACGGCGGTTTCGAGGTGATCGTGGACGTGTGAGTCCGCGTGACCACCACCCGGGAGATGCGGTTGCGGGCGCTACGAAAAGATACCCGCGCCCGCTTTATTTCACAGGCGCCTCGCGTCGCGCGCCCATGCCCGGAAGCCGCTTGATCACACCCGTAGCCAGGGCCGTCCCGACAAGAATAGCGACACACGCCTTGATCATTCCGGGTGATACGTGTTCCGAGAGGAAGAGCGCGCCCCACAGGATGCCGAAGATCGGGATGACAAACGTGACGCTGATCGTGCGCGCGGGGCCGGTTGCCGCGATCAGCCGGAAGAACAGCATGTAAGCGACGCCGGTACACGCTACGCCCAGCGCGATTACCGCTCCCCAGGACTGCGACGAAATGGGCGTGGCCGGCCACCAGAACACGGCGAACGGCAGCAGCACGACGGTAGCGGCGGTCATCGTGCCGGTGGCGACGGCGAGTGAATCGACACCGGTTAGATTGCGCTTGGTGTAGCTCGCCGCGATCCCATACAGCAGCGTGGCGCCGAGCGCTGCGACTGCGGCAAGCGCAGTGGTCACTGGCGGCACGGTCGTCCCAGCGCTGGTTGTCCCCACGTTTATCTGATTCCAGACCAGGGCGACCACGCCTGCGAAACCAATCACCAGTCCGGCGATGCGTAGCCCGCTCAGCCGATCCTTCAGCCACAGGAACGCAACGATCGCGCCCCACAGCGGCGTAGTCGCGTTGATCACCGACGTCACGCCCGCTGACAGCGTGAGTTCGGCATAAGCGAAGAGGCAGAATGGCGCAGCTGAGTTCAGGATGCCAACCACAAACAGCGGCCATGCATGGGTGCGCAGTAGCTGAAAAGAGCCGCTCGCGGACCTGCGCATGACCAGCACGATCAGCAGGAACAACGCGCCGATGCCGACCCGCAGTGCCATTAACGGCGCGACGCCAAAGTCGGCAACACCCATGCGGATAAAGAGGAACGACCCTCCCCATAAGGCGGCGAGGATGAGCAACTGGACGATATTTATAGGATTCATTTTTAGGGCGTCGAGCGCAATGGAGTCGCGACGCGGAGCCATCGTATAGGCGGTGTAGTGCTAGATGATTCAGTCCGGCGTGAAATGACCAAGCATTCGATCAAGCATTCCGACGGCAAACGTCTTGGTCCACTATACGGCTGCAATCGTAGGCCGTGGATAGGTGGCCGCCAAACGAACAATTCTCATGCGTATGTGAGAAAAATTACGATCGGATCGCACGGCAAGTTGAGTTGGCTAGCGGCGGATGGCTTTCTCAGGGTTATCTCTAGTATCTCGACAACTGGCGAAATTTGTATGATGACCACATCACCCAACAAATAGAGGCGGCATGTTCGACAAGATCCCTGCGCAAGCCTTGAGCGACACGGTCGCGCAGCAGATTCAGTTGCAAATCGAGAAGGGCAGCTTCGTAAAAAGCGGAAAATTGCCGACCGAAGCCGTGCTCGCGCAGGAGTTCGGGGTGAGCCGCACGGTCATCCGCGAAGCGATCTCGCGCCTGAAAAACGAGGGTATGGTCGAGCCGCGCCAGGGCAGCGGCGTGTTTATCGTCGAGCGGGCGGGGATCAGGCCGCTGCGGATCGATTACGCGCAAGCAGTCGAGCCCGGCGCGGTTGTGCAGATTCTGGCGCTGCGCCGGGCGATCGAAGCGGAAGTCGCGTCGGAGGCCGCCATGCGCCGCACGGACGCGCAGATGGACGAGATCGAAGCGAAGCTGGCGCGCATCGATGTTGCCGTGGCGAAAGGCGAGGACGGCGTAACTGAAGACGTCGAGTTTCATCGCGCGATCGCAAGAGCCACCGGCAACCCGTATTTCCTGACCACGCTTGCATTCCTGAACCAGTATCTCGAGGCCGGCACGCTCGTTACGCGCCGCAACGAATCGCTGCGAGAAGACTTTTCGCGGCAGGTTCGGGAGGAACATGCGCGGATCGCGGCTGCCATTCGCGCTGGCGACCCCATGGCTGCGCGCAATGCCGCACAGACCCACCTTTACAACGCCGCTCGCCGCCTCGCGGAAGCCGGCATTTGCTGACCAGTTGATTCGAAGGATAACGAAATGTCCAGAAACGTGGGAGTGATCGGCTTGGGCGCAATGGGCCTGGGCGTCGCGCGTTCGTTGTTGCGCGCGGGCTTCAAGGTTCATGCTTGCGACGTGCGTACTCAAGTGCTCGACGCGTTCGCGGGCGAAGGCGGTATCGCCTGCGCTACGCCTGCCGAGTTGGGCAGCCAGTGCGACGTCGTAGTAACCGTTGTCGTCAATGCGGCGCAAACGGAGACCGTATTGTTCGGCTCGGAGACTCAACCCGGCGCCGTCTCCGCGATGAAACCTGGCGGCGTGGTACTGGCTTGCGCGACGGTGTCTCCCGCGTTTGCCATCGAACTCGGCAAGCGTGTGGAAGCGGCTGGCCTGCATATGCTCGATGCCCCCCTGTCCGGTGGCGCGGCGCGCGCGGCATCCGGCGAAATGACGATGATGACGTCAGGCCCCGCGTCCGCCTATGAGGCCTGTGAGGACGTGCTCGAAGCGATTGCGGGCAAGGTTTACCGGTTAGGCGATGAGCATGGCGCGGGCTCGAAGGTAAAGATCATCAATCAGCTCCTGGCGGGCGTGCATATTGCCGCGGCGGCCGAGGCCATGGCGCTTGGGCTTCGCGAAGGCGTGGACCCGGACGCGCTCTACGACGTCATCACGCATAGCGCGGGCAACTCGTGGATGTTTGAGAACCGCGTCCCGCACATTCTCGCAGGAGACTACACGCCGTTGTCAGCCGTCGATATCTTCGTGAAGGATCTTGGTCTCGTACTCGATACGGCGCGCACCTCGAAGTTTCCGCTGCCGTTGTCGGCCGCGACACACCAGATGTTCATGATGGCGTCAACAGCCGGACACGGTGGTGAAGACGACTCGGCGGTGATCAAGATTTTCCCGGGCATCGACATACCGAAGGGGGCCAAATAATGACCAAAGCGCTGCTTGGCTGCATCGCCGACGACTTCACCGGTGCCACCGACCTCGCCAATATGCTCGTGCGCGGCGGTATGCGCGCGGTGCAGACCATCGGCGTGCCGGCATCGGACGCATCGGACACATCGGACACATCGGATATAGGCATTGAAGCGGACGCGCTGATCGTCGCGTTGAAATCGCGCACCATTTCCGCGCAAGAAGCGGTCGCGCAATCGCTGGCGGCGCTCGAGTGGCTGCGTGCGCAGGGCTGCCGGCAGTTCCTGTTCAAGTACTGCTCGACCTTCGATTCCACTGATAAAGGCAACATCGGGCCGGTTGCCGATGCATTGCTCGACGCGCTGGGCGAGGACTTCACCATCGCGTGCCCCGCGTTTCCGGAGAACGGCCGCACGATCTTTCGCGGCAACCTGTTCGTGGGCGATGTGTTGCTGAACGAGTCGGGCATGCAAAACCATCCGCTCACGCCCATGACTGATCCTAACCTTGTGCGTGTGCTGCAACACCAGACGAAATCCAAGGTCGGGTTGATCGCGTATGACGTCATCGCGAAGGGACCGCAAGCCGTGCGCGACAGAATCGCTGTGTTGCGCAACGATGGCGTGCGTATGGCCATCGCCGACGCCGTCTCGGATGCCGATCTCTACGTGCTGGGCGAAGCATGCTCGGATCTCAAGCTGATTACGGGCGGCTCGGGCATCGCGCTCGGCTTGCCGAATAACTTCCGCGCGGAGAACTTGCTCACTGAAGCGGACCATGCATCTGAGCTGCCCAGGATTGAAGGCCGATCCGTCGTGCTGGCGGGTAGTGCGTCGAAGGCGACCAACGAGCAGGTGGCGCAGTGGCGCGCAACGAAGCCGAGCTTTCGTATCGACCCGCTCGCGCTCTCGCGCGGCGAACCGGTGGTTGAGCAGGCCGTTGAATTCGCGACGAAGCATGCCGATGAACCGGTGCTGATCTACGCCACATCCACGCCCGAAGAAGTCAAGACCGTGCAGAAGGAACTGGGCGTCGAGAAAGCCGGACATCTGGTCGAACAAGCGTTGGCATCGATTGCACGCGGGCTTCGCGATGCGGGTGTGCGGAAATTTGTTGTTGCGGGCGGCGAGACCTCCGGCGCGGTCGTGCAGGCGCTGGGCGTGAAATCCCTGCGCATTGGCGCGCAGATAGATCCTGGCGTGCCGGCGACGCAGTCTATCGGCGAAGATCCGCTGGCGCTCGCATTGAAGTCAGGCAACTTCGGCACGAAGGATTTCTTCATGAAGGCGCTGAAGTCTCTCGATGGAGTCGCGTGACCATGGCGACGAATGAGAACCGCATTCGCGAGGAAATCTGCGAGACGGGCGCGAGTCTTTATGAGCGTCGTTATACGGTTGGCACTGCCGGGAACATCAGCGCACGGCTTGACGACGGTTGGCTGATCACGCCGACCGATGCCTGCCTCGGTCGCCTTGATCCGGCGGATATCGCCAAGGTCGATGCAGCGGGTAATCACGTGTCCGGCGGCAAGCCATCGAAGACTCTGGCACTGCATAGAAAGATCTACGAGAACAACAGCGACACGCACGGTATTGTCCACACGCACTCCACGCATCTGCTCGCTTTGACGCTTGCCGGTATCTGGCGCCGCGACGACGTATTGCCGCCCATCACGCCGTACTTCGTGATGAAGGTCGGCCATGTGCCGTTGATCGCTTACCGGCGTCCGGGCGATCCCCTTGTCGCGCAACAAGTGGCGGCGCTTGCGTCGAAGGTGCGGGCGGTACTGCTGGAAAGGCTGGGGCCGGTCGTTTGGGAAAAATCGGTCAGCCATGCGTCGTACGCGCTGGAAGAGCTTGAGGAAACCGCACGGCTTTGGCTCCTCGCGCGCTCGACCAATGCACCGCTTCCTGAGCCGCTCGATGAGGCCGCCATCGACGACCTGCGCAAGACCTTCAACGTGCGCTGGTAGCGTCCACCGCTCCCAAGCCACGTACGCAACAGAATCAACGAACACGAAACTGCCTTCCGGAGACAAGCATGACCCCTGACCAAGCGGTGCCTGGTGGCCCGCGCACGCCTGCAGCTTCTGCGTACGACAATAAAGAACTTACCCGCACCTATTCGAAGGTGTTCTGGCGCATCGTGCCGTTTCTCATGCTGTGCTACGTGGTGGCCTATCTGGATCGCGTGAATGTGGGGTTTGCAAAACTTCAAATGTCGCAGGATCTTGGTTTTAGTGAGACCGTATTCGGCTTCGGCGCAGGCGTATTTTTCTTGGGCTATTTTCTGTTCGAACTGCCAAGCAATATCCTGATGCACAAGATCGGCGCGCGCATCTGGATAGCGCGGATCATGATCACATGGGGCATTCTCTCGGCGCTCTTTGTATTCGTGAAGACCCCCACGCAGTTCTACATCTTGCGGTTCCTGCTCGGGTTGGCCGAAGCCGGGTTTTATCCCGGCGTGATCCTTTACCTGACCTACTGGTTTCCGTCGCACCGGCGCGCGAAGATTGTCGCTGTGTTCATGTCGGCTATTCCGGTGGCGGGCATCTTCGGTAATCCGTTGTCCGGCTGGATCGTGCAGACGTTCTCGGACAGCCGGCATTTCGAAGGCTGGCAGTGGATGTTCCTGATCGAAGCAGTCCCGGCGCTGTTGATCGGCATTGCGACCATCCTCTATCTGGACAACAACATCCGCAGCGCAAAATGGCTCAGCGAACGCGAAAAGCGCTTGCTGGAAGATGAAATCAGCGCGCAGCCGCAGCACGCCGGAGACAGCACCAGACATTCGCTGCGCGCGCTGTTCGCCGATAGCCGCATGTGGTGGATGTCGCTGATTTACTTTGCGTTCGTCACCGGTCAATACGGGCTGACGTTCTGGATGCCGACCTTCATCAAGTCCACGGGCGTGAGCGGGGCGTTCAATATAGGCTTGCTGAGCGCCATTCCGTTTCTGGTGGCTATCGTGGTAATGAACGTGTTGGGCCATAGCGCGGACAAGCGGCGGGAACGTCGCTGGCATCTGATTGTGCCGGCGCTTGCTGCCGCGATCGGCTTCTCGGTGGCTGCATCGTTCGCGGGCAACACGGTGGTGTCGATCATCGCGCTCTCCGTGGCCGCCGCCGGTGTGCTGACGTGCGCGCCGTTGTTCTGGTCCTTGCCGACAGCCTTCATGTCCGGAGCCGCAGCGGCAGCCGGGATCGCGGTGATCAATTCGATCGGCAATCTGGCTGGCTTTGCGAGCCCCTACATGATTGGTTACCTGAAGGACCTGACGCACAGCACGGCGACGGGCATGTACGTCCTCGCCGCCATGCTTGTAATTGGTGCCATCGCCACGTGGCTCGTGCCCGCCAAGCTCGTGAATCGCTGAACTCATTCAAGGAGTCGATGTTATGCCCCGTTTTGCCGCCAATCTCACGATGATGTACACAGAGCACGCGTTCCTCGACCGTTTCGCTGCTGCAGCGAAGGACGGATTCAAGGCCGTGGAGTTCCTGTTCCCCTATGACTTTGCCGCAGCCGAAATCAAGGCGCGGCTCGACGAACATGGCCTCACGCAGGCCTTGTTCAACGCACCGCCGGGCGACTGGGCGGCGGGCGAGCGCGGGACCGCTTCGTTGCCGGGGCGCGAGGAAGAGTTCGCGCGCGCCCTCGATAAAGCGCTGGAATACACCGCGGTGCTCGGCAACAAGACGCTGCATGTGATGGCGGGTCTGATCACGCCGGAACAGTCGCGTGAAAGACATCGCGCGGTGTATGTGAAGAACCTGGAACTGGCGGCCAACGCCGCACACACGTTGGATATCACGGTCGTTATCGAACCGATCAATACCCGTGACATTCCCGGCTTTTTCCTCAACCGCCAGGACGACGCGCAAGCGATCTGCGAGGAGATCGGCGCGCCGAACCTCAAGGTGCAATTCGATTGTTACCACTGCCAGATCGTGGAGGGCGACCTGTCGGTCAAGCTCAGGCGCGACATGAAACGCCCGCATGCGGGCATCGGTCATATCCAGATCGCGGGCGTGCCGCAGCGGCATGAGCCGGACATGGGCGAGCTGAATTATCCGTACCTGTTCGACCTGATCGATTCGCTCGGCTACGACGGCTGGATCGGCTGCGAATACAGGCCGAAAGCCGCGACGTCGGACGGACTCGGCTGGATCAAACCTTATCTGCAACGCGCGTGAGGGCAACATGAACATTCTTATTACCGGCGGCGCCGGTTTTCTCGGACAACGGCTTGCACGTCGTCTTCTCGAACGCGGCAACCTGTTGGGCCAGCCGATCACCGGACTCACGCTGCTGGACGTCGTGCGTGCGCCGGATCTGGGCGACAAGCGCGTGCGAACCGAGACCGGCGATATTGCGGATCGCAGCGTGCTTGAGCGGTGCATCGGCGCGGACACTCACGCGATCTTTCATCTTGCCGCGATTGTGAGTGGCCAGGCGGAAGCGGATTTCGAACTGGGCATGCGCATCAACCTGGACGCATCGCGCCTGCTGCTCGATGTGTGCCGCTCGCTTGGACACGCGCCGCGGGTGTTGTTCACGAGCTCGGTCGCGGTGTATGGCGGCACGCTGCCCGAGGTCGTACGTGACGATACCGCGCTGAATCCGAAGTCATCGTATGGAACGCAAAAAGCGATCGCGGAGTTGCTGTTGTGCGATTACTCGCGACGCGGGTTTGTCGATGGCCGCGTGCTGCGCCTGCCGACCATCAGCGTGCGTCCGGGACGGCCGAATGCAGCGGCATCGTCATTTGCCAGCGGCATCATTCGCGAGCCGCTGAATGGCGAGCGCGCAGTGTGTCCGGTGGGGGGCGACGTGCGTTTGTGGCTGCTGTCGCCGAAACAGGCAATCGAATCGCTGATAGCAGGGTGCGAGCTTGAACAGGCCGAGCTCGGCACGTGGCCGGTCGTCAACATGCCGGGCCTCTCGGTCAGCGTGACGGAAATGGTCGATGCACTGAAAGAAGTGGCGGGCGAAGAGGTGGCTGCGCTGATCGACTGGCAACCGGATCCGAAGATCGAAAAGATTGTCGGGAGCTGGCCGGGTGCGTGGGAGACTGAGCGAGGCGAAAAGCTGGGGCTGGCGGCCGATCGCAACTTCAGCGATGTGATTCGCGCCTTCATTGAAGAGAGCAAGTCCGCTGGCGCGTGAATGCTTAAGGCAGCCAGGCGATCGGGGCGGGCGCTGAACGGCGCCCGTTGCACGTCGCCCGTTGCACGTCGCCCCCTAAAGTTCCAGCCGATACCCCACGCCGTAGACCGAAACAATCGGTTCGCTGTCAGGACGCACGACCTGAAGCTTGCGGCGCAGGTTCTTGATGTGACTGTCGATGGTGCGGTCGGTCACGACCCGATGATCGTCGTAAAGCTGATTGAGCAGGTAATCGCGCGGGAAGATCCTGCCCGGCGATTTCATCAGCAATGCCAGCATGCGCAGCTCGACCGGCGTGAGCTTGAGCTCCTCGCCGTCGAGCCGTGCACGATGAAATTGCTGGTCCACCTCAAGGCCCGTCGCAACGGGTGCAGCCGTCGCTGCGGGCGGGGCCGAACGGCGCAGGATGGCCTTCACGCGTGCGACGACCTCGCGTGGACTGAAGGGCTTGCAGACGTAGTCATCGGCGCCGATCTCGAGGCCGCGCAGGCGATCGGCCTCATCCACGCGCGCCGTCAGGATGATCACCGGGAGCGTCGAGAACTGTCGTACCTCACGGCATATGTCCATGCCGTTGCGCCCGGGCAGCATCAGGTCGAGCAGCATCAGGGAGGGCGGGGTGGTGCGAATGAACGGGATCACTTCGGCGCCGTCGCTGATCGACGTCGTTTCGAATCCTTCGATATGCAGGTAGTCCGCCATGACCGCCGCCAGCTTCGGCTCATCCTCGACGATCAGGATTCGAACGCCGCGTCTCTCGGTAGTCATGCCACGCCTCCTTCCGGTTCAAAATGCGCGGTTATCCAGACGCCGCCAAGCGGTGATGGCCGGGCAACCGTGGTCCCGCCGTGGGCGGTCACAATAGCGCGGCACAGTGCAAGGCCGAGGCCTGCGCCACCGCTCTGGCGACTGCGCGATTCATCGACTCTGTACAAGCGTTCGAACAAATGCGGCAACGCTTCGGCAGGCACTCCCGGCAGAGAGTCCTGGATATCGAGTTGCCAGCCGCGAGGGCCGACGCTCACCGAGACGCATACGCTTCCGCCTGGATCGGTATAACGCAACGAATTGAGCAGCAGGTTTTTAAGCAACTGCACAAAGCGCGCGGGATCGACCTGGAAGATCACGCCGGCGGCTCCGTTAGCCGACTCTTGCGCCGACAGTTCCGGCAGCGTCAGGCTCAATGCAATCTGCTTGGCCCTGAACGATTCGCGCATCGCCTCGACCGATGCGCGTACCAGTTGTCCGATGTCGGCCGGCACCTTCCGGTAGCTCAACGCACCGACATCGCTCAACGATAACTCGTACAGGTCCTCGATCAATTTGTTCAGCATCGCGACTTCGGTTTGTAGCGAGGCCAGCGAATGTCGATCAAACGCATGCACGCCGTCCTCGATCGCTTCCAGTTCACCGCGCAATACGGCGAGCGGCGTGCGCAGTTCGTGCGAGATATCGGCGATGAAATCCCGGCGCGAGCGTTCCGCGCGCTGCAGGGAATCCGCGAGCACATTGAAGTCGCCCGCCAGCCGGTCCAGTTCATCGCGGCGCCCGGCGGCAACCCGGGTGGTGTAGTCGCCGCCCGCCAGCCGGTGCGTTGCGATCATCAACCGCTTGACCGGCGCCAGCACGATCCGCGCAAGCAGCATGGCAACCAGTGCAGCCACGATCACAGCCACGCCGGCGATCTCCCAGGTCGCACGCGCCTGCTGGGCCTGGAACGCGATATCGGCGGCATCGGAAAGTGTATTGGGCGCGTTGGCCGCGACCCAGCCGACGATCTTGCCGTTGTAGACCACCGGCTTGAGGGCGGTGTCGGGCGGCGGCTCGGAGTCAGTCGTGGCGACCAGGTCATGGTTGGCGTCGTAGAGCGTGGCGGGTTGGGGAGCGCCGCGTCCTCCGCGTCCCATGAGCGGACGCGGAGGGCGCTCGTAGGACGGTTCGTCGAATGGCACGTCGCGTCCCACGCTGCGGTCGCGGTTTGCCGCCACCCCCGAGTCGGCGAACGCGGGGGCAGGCAGGCGCATGCCCCAGTGCGAACCCTCTTCGCTACCCGAGAGCGGTCCGAGCATTTGCTGCACGCTGGCGCTGCCCGGGAAAGTGCGCCAGCTCGGCAGTTTGTTCGTCTGCGCCTCGACCATCTCCTGCCTGAGGGCCTGATCATGTGCGGCGTCGAGCAGCGTTATCCATTCTTCGGGATGCTGACGCAGGAAATTCCAGCTGCCGTGAGCGGCGTATTCAGCCGTCACCTTCGCCATGACGGCGTTCAGCCGCCCGGCGTCGCGCGCGCGGACGTAATGCAGGAAGCCGTTCTCGAAACTCAGGCGCAGCGCGTATCCCATCGTGAGAGAAATCGTCAGGCAGGCGATCAGTACCGCGAGGAACATCTTCCACGTAATGCCAAAGCGAATCTTGCCTGCCCGCGCGCGGGAGCGGGTTCCAAGTGCTTTCAAAATGTTACGCGAGCTGCGGCGCGGCGTTTGGCCCGTGGTTGAGGCCACGGAGGGGCCCGTCGATGAGCCTGCCTGTGCGCCGAGTGGTTCGCTATGTGTTTCTCTGTGCATTCGCGGATTCTAGTGGAAACAGGGAAGCTGCCTCACGTTTGCGCGACGTTCCGGAGCAACCTCCACGATTTCTCCTTCTTTTGTTCATTGTCAGTGCGTGATGCCTGGCTAGTATTCGATCCTGCCAATGGGGTCATGCAACCCAATCCACTCAAGGCTGATTCAACTGCCGATTCATTGTCGATTCTGGAGAGAACACATGCAAACCGCGTCGAGCGTTCAGCGACCCTCATCGAAGGTCTTCGGACGCGTTGCTTCGCCGTCCCGTGATAGCGGCAAAAGGCCGGCGGCGAAGGCACCCGCAGCCGCCTGCGCGAGCGCTGCGCAACAGGTCATCAAGCTGCGTGGTGCACGGGTGTCCGAAACGCTGCCGCGGCCATGGGGCGAGTGCTGCAGGATTGTGGAATGGGTCAATCGCGAGGGGCAATACTCGTGTCTTGCGGTGCCGGGCGACGCGTCGGAAGACGAAATTCGCCATCGGATGCGTTCACACAAGAACGGCCCGCAGCACCTTGTGACGGACGACCGTGAGTTGCCGGCGCGCGTAGTATTGCCGCGAGCATAGCGGCATGGCGCTATCGGGCAACGCATCGCCCGTTTGCTGACGCTCATCTGACGCTCAGGAAGTCCCCTAGGAAACACAGTGAAAACACGTATCTTTTTTGTCGAGGCCAATCCGGCGATCCACGGGAATCTTCGCGATGTCCTTGAAAGCCGCTACATGGACGTCCATACGCTCGGCAGCGGCAGTGCGTTGATCGGACGCATGGGGCACGATGTCCCGGCTTTGATCGTGCTGCGAGACGGCTTGCCCGACATGAGAGCATCGGCCGTCCTGCAGGCGCTGCGACAGGCCGGCCATGACACCCCGGTGATCGTGATCGGGGACTCGCTTGACTCGGTGGAGCTGATCGTATGCCTTGAACTGGGCGCCGATGATTACGTCAGGATGCCTTGCAATCCACGCGAGCTGCTGTCGCGGGTCGAGAACGTGTTGCGCCGCGCCCCGCACAAATCCCACGCGCCGTTGAATGCCATGGGACGGTGCGACATCGGCGAATTTGTCCTCGATTTCCGGGCCCGCATGCTGACCCGCCACGGCGTGCCCGTTGCTCTGCATTCGAGCACGTTCGCGTTGCTGCGCCTCTTCGCGCAACATCCGCTAGAGGTGTTGTCCCGACGCGTCATCGCTGACAAATTGCGTGGCGCCGGCGAAGGGCATTGCGACCGTTCGCTCGACGTGCTGGTCTGCCGGTTGCGGCGGATTGTCGAAGCTGACCCGTCGACGCCGCGCCTGATCCAGACCATTCGCGGGCGCGGTTATGTCTTCACCCCGTCCGGGATGAGTGCCGCTTCCATGGATTACGACGAACTCGACGTCATGCCGCCGGAACCGGCGTGGAAGCGAGTCCCTGCGGTGAACAGCTACGCTTAGCCGCCGCGTTGTCCATGCCCGTTGTCCATGCCCTTCACCGGTCCTTACACTCGGTCTAACCGTACTTGCGGGCTGCCTGCCGGGTCAGTCGCGCGAATGCTGCGAGCACGCGGTTGCACGTCAGCGTTTGACGCCATAGTTTCTCTTTCAGATACGCGCTCGGCACCCACTGCCACGGCAACACAACGTCGACCACGCCCCACGCGGGCCGCCAGCGCTCGGCCACCCGGCGACGCCGGAACAGGCTCAAGCTCGGAATCCCGAGATTCGACGCGAGATGGCCAATGCCGGAGTCGTTGCCGATAAACCAGCCCGACTCGTACATGCAGCAGGCAAGCTCGTGCAGGTTCGCAAATTGGGGCGCCGGAATATCCAGCGTCGAGAGATCGCGCCAGCGTTCTCGCTCATGCGGCGCGATCACGAACTGCACGTCATAACCGCGTTTTCGCAGGCGCTGGGCGAGCCGCACGAAGCGGTGCGAGGACCAGCGTTTGTCCTCGGTGCTGGCCTCGGGATGAATCATCACGCGCTTGCCGTTCCTGCGATGCACAAGGCTCGCAGGCGCTCTCATTCCGTTATCCAGCACCGGCGCGCTCAGCGCCAGATCGTCCCGGCAGAAGTCAGCGAAGCGCTGTGCCATGCAGCCCGGGCGGTCGCCGAATTCGACGTCATGCAGCGTGACCACGTGAGGATGAACATCGGCGAGATCATGCAGCGGCTGGTTCCGTTGCATCTGGAAAACCGTGTCGTACTGAGCGAACGCAGTGGCGAGATTGTCCTGCGGCAGCGCAAAGATAGTGACGCCGGAAAACCAGTGCCGAAGCGCGTGCGCGGGCGTGCCGTACACGGTGACGTCGATACCGTTGTCGATCAGGTTCCGCACGATCACCATCGATACCAGCGTGTCGCCTATCGCGTTGGACGTGACGAACGCAACCCGCCTGAACGGGGCAAGCGCAAGCGACGAGGGGCGGGTGGGGTTAGGCATGCGTTTCTGCGTTCATGCGTTGGCAGTCAGTGCGCGCAGCCGGTCGAATGCTTGAGACACCGTGTTGACCGACAACATGTATTTCCAGTAACGCTCCTTGAGCCACCCGGTCGGCAAATACGCGCTGCCGATCAGCACCTGCCCCACGCCCCAGCCGGGACGCCATGTGCGAGCTGTGCCGCGGCGCATGAAGAGCGATAGCGTGGGGATCTGGAGGCTCGACGCAAGGTGTCCCACACCTGAATCGTTGCCGATGAACCAGCCGGACTCATAGAGCCACCCGGCGACCTGATCGAGCGGTCCGAGATCGGCGAGCGTGAGCCCGAATCGTTCAATATGCGTCCAGTGCGCGCGTTCCTCGGGCGCCACGACGAATTGCGGGTCAAAGCCGCTGTCCCGCAGCTTGATCGCAAGCCCGATGAAGCGTGACGCCAGCCAGCATTTGTCGGTCGTGCTGGCCATGGGGTGGATCACCACGCGCAGCGAGCGCTGGCGATGAGTCAGGCCGGGCAAGGGCGTGATGCCGTTGGCTTTGTCGACGAGGGTGAGGCGCAGTTCGTCGTGGCAGAACCGTGTCAGGCGTTCGGCCATCGACTCGGTTGAATTGGCGCTGCACAGATGGGCCAGGACGATGACCTTGGGATGCAGCCGTTCCAGGTTCACAAACGGTTTGTTGGCGTGAAGCTGGATCACCGTGTCGAAGCGGGCGAGTTGATTCGCGCAGTCGTCCGGTTTCAGTTCGGGTTCAATATCCATGCCGGGAAACCAGCTCCGCATGTTATCGATTTGCTGGCCAAACACCGTGACCGACACACCGTTCAATCTGAGATTGCGTGCTACGGTCATCATCAGCAGCGAGTCGCCGAGCGCCGACGAGAGGATCAATGCCACACTCGACAGTGGCTGGATTGCGTGCGGCATACATGCTTCCGGCGAGGCACTCCGCTGTCGGGGGAGCGCTTTCCGCTCAGGATGGATCCCCGAGCCGGAGGCAGTCTAAGATCCCGCTCCATTACGTGGGTTACGGCACAACTTACCAATACTTAGGAGCCGGGCAATGTCAGGGCAACAAAGTACCGATGCCGCGCGGATCGTCCCGGGTCAATGGCGAGTCGGATCATGCGATAACTACGTGACCGCCGTGTGTCGGATGTGCATTTGATCTGCGTTTGATGTACTTCCGATCGTCGTTTCAGGCGGCGCCGCCGTCGCCCAAACAGGCGGTGTTTCCACTCGCAGACCTCGCGCGATTCGGCGACCGGCTTGCGTTCACCACCGACAGCTACGTCGTCGACCCCTTGTTTTTCCCTGGCGGCGACATTGGCACGCTGGCGGTATCGGGCACGGTCAACGACCTCGCCGTGTCGGGTGCGAAACCGCTGTTTCTATCGTGTGGGATGGTGATTGAAGAGGGCCTTGCGGTTGATGTTCTACGCCGGGTGGCGGCAAGCATGCAGCGTGTCGCGATCGAAGCGGGGGTGTCTATCGTTACCGGCGACACCAAGGTGGTCGAGCGCGGTTGCGCGGACAAGCTCTTCATCAACACCGCAGGCGTGGGCGTCGTGCCGCCTGGCGTGAATATATCGGCGCGTCGTGCGCAGCCAGGCGATGTCGTGATAGTGAACGGCTTTCTCGGAGACCATGGCGCGGCGATCCTGGTCGCACGGAAACAGCTTGCATTGCAGTCCGATATTGCCAGCGATGGCGCGCCGCTCGCGTCACTGGTGGATGCAATGCTGGGTGCGTGCAAGGACATCCACTGCATGCGCGACGCAACGCGTGGCGGAGTCGCCACAGTGCTCAACGAGTTCGCGGCGTCGTCGGGTGTGGCGATCCGCATCCAGGAAAACGCGCTGCCGATCCGCGAGGAAGTGAAGGGCGCATGCGAGATCCTCGGCCTGGATCCGCTGTATCTGGCGAACGAAGGCAAGCTGCTTGCGATAGTTCCCGCACACGCTGCATCAAGCGTGCTCGCGGCGATGCATGCGCACCCGGCTGGCACGCGGGCGGCTGTCATCGGTGAAGTCATTGCGCAGCCCGCGGGCATCGTGGTGCTGCATACGGTGTTCGGTGGACAGCGAATCGTCGACATGCTGACGGGCGAGCAACTGCCCCGGATCTGTTAGGCGGCATCGAGCATAGGGGCGCAGTGTCATGCATGAACTGAGCATCGCGAATAGTGTCGTCGAGCTGTGCGCCGAACGCGCGATGGGCGCGCGGGTGTTGCGCGTGACGCTGGAGATCGGCCGGTTGTCGGCGGTGATGCCTGACGCAATCCGCTTTTGCTTCGATGTCTGCGCGAAAGACACCGTGGTCGAAGGCGCGGCACTGGAGATTGTCGAGACACCGGGCCTGGCGCGCTGCCTCGACTGCGGCGGCAGCGTGGACATGACCGATCTGCTCGAACACTGCGCGTGTGGAAGCGTCAATCTAGAACTGCTGGCCGGCAGCGAGCTGAAGATAAAACAGATGGAGGTGGTTTGATGTGTACCACATGCGGTTGCTCGAAAGGCGCTGGCGCGGTGATCACAGACCCTGAGACGGGTGAGCAGATCGAGACGCCGGCAGGCAGGAAGCGCTGCTGCGCGCGAACCGGGTTCATGGCGGCAACTTGCGACCGGGTCGGCGGGTGCAAGCGTGGCCGCGCATCTGCATGCTCGCGCGCATCGGCATACTCATGCCGCTCACGTTCACGAACATGACGGGCACGTGCACAGTCATGAACATGTTCACGAACACGATCAAACCCAAACGCCCGCAGCCCTCGAGCACCCAGACACCGGACACTTGCCGGTATCCCTGTCCGAAGTGGCGATTGCCGCGGCAACCCACGGCACGACGATCGCCCTCGAACAGGATGTTTTGGCGAAGAACCAGTTGCTTGCCGAACACAACCGCGGCTGGCTGGCGAGCCGCGATATCACCGCACTGAACCTCGTCAGCTCACCGGGAGCGGGCAAGACCACGCTGCTTGAACGCACTATCCGCGATCTCCAGGATCTACACAGCGCCCAAACAATCCAGGTAATCGAAGGCGACCAGGCGACGCTCAACGACGCCGAGCGGATTCGCGCGACTGGTTGCCGCGTGGTCCAGATCAACACGGGCACGGGTTGTCATCTCGATGCCGGCATGGTGTCTCGCGCGCTGGCGCAACTTGATCCGCCGGCCCAATCGTGGCTGATGATCGAGAACGTTGGAAACCTTGTATGCCCCGCGTTGTTCGATCTCGGCGAACAGGCGAAGGTGGTGATCCTGTCGGTGACCGAGGGCGAAGACAAGCCGCTCAAGTATCCGCATATGTTCCGTGCAAGCCGCCTGATGCTGTTGAACAAGATCGATCTGCTGCCGCACTTGCGTTTCGATGCAGCCCGCTGCATTGCGTATGCGCGACAGGTGAACCCTTCTATCGAAATACTGCAGGTATCGGCGCAAACCGGGGCGGGGATGAAGGCATGGTACGCGTGGCTGGAAGCAGCCGCGTTGGCGGAAGTCGGGGAAACAGTGCGCTAGAGCGCCAGCAGCGCGGCGGTTGGATCGTGTTGCAGCTTACGGTACGAGCAAGGATGCGAGGCTCATGATGCCGAACCAAATGTCTCAGCTTTTTAATGACCGCCCAACAGGTCTGCGCCACAAAATTGCCGGTATCTACGCGCTCCTGCTCGTCTTCAGCGTGGTGGCATGGGCATGGGCGCTGACGGCTTTTCACGGGCAGCCAGCGCTTCTGGGCACGGCACTTTTAGCGTACACGTTCGGGCTGCGCCATGCGGTGGATGCGGACCACATCGCCGCTATCGATAACGTCACGCGCAAGCTGCTCCAGATAGACCGCAGTCCGCTCGGCGCCGGCTTGTTCTTCTCGCTCGGCCACTCGACGGTGGTTGTCGCGCTGACAGTGGGTGTAGCGTTCGCGGCAACCGCATTGACGACGCATTTCGATGACCTCAGAGGGTTCGGCGGCCTGATCGGCACCAGCGTGTCGGCGCTGTTCCTGTTCGTGCTGGCCATCGCGAACCTGGTTGTGCTGGGGTCCGTGATCAGGTCGTTTCGCGCGGTGCGCCGCGGCGAGCCGCAAGTCGAAACCGATCTCGACCTTCTGCTGAACAATCGCGGATTCCTCTCGCGCTTGCTTCGGCCATTGTTGAGACTCGTATCGCGTAGCTGGCATCTTTATCCAGTGGGGTTCCTCTTCGGGCTCGGATTCGATACCGCGACCGAGGTTGCGTTGTTCGGCATATCGGCGGCCCAGGCGTCGCATGGTCTCTCGTTCTGGTCCGTGCTCGTGTTGCCGATCTTGTTCACGGCAGGCATGTCGCTGGTCGACACCACCGACGGCATCCTGATGCTCGGTGCGTATCGCTGGGCCTTTTGTCCGGCCCATGCGCAAGCTCTACTACAACATCACGATCACGTTCGTTTCCGTGGTGGTCGCGGTGGTGATCGGCGGGATCGAGGTGCTGGGTTTGCTCCAGGACAACTTCGGGCTCAAGGGCCCATTCTGGGATGCTATCGGCAGCCTCAACGAGCACTTCGGGCTGTTGGGCTACATCGTCATTGGTATTTTCATTGTGAGCTGGATCGTCTCCATAGCAATCTACAAGCTCAGGCGTTACGACGATATCACCGTGAAAACGCTGTGACTGAAAACGCTGTGACTGAAAACGCTGTGACACTACGGCTAAACGCTAAAATTCATCTGAGCACTACAAGTGTGGATGCCTCCGAATGCCTTACGCCGGAAATAGGTAAGCTTGGCCACGCTCACTCCGCTATGCCGGGATGCATTTTTTACTAGCGTATAAACACGGTTAACCATTATTGGAATCAAAGAAGGAACACGCATGCTCAATCGTCATCCGCGACTGCGACTTGATCCGGATGCAGCGTCCGAGCGTCGCTGGCCTGTGACAGGATATCCCCTCGCACTGAAGGTCACGGCGGCCTGGCATGCGGTGGCACTAGCAGGCTGCGCCACCGTGCCGGAGTTGTGGCCTTGGTGGTTGGCAGGCACGGCGGTGAACCACGCGACAGTCACGGCAGCGGGATTATGGCCGCGCTCAACGCTGCTTGGCGCCAACTGGACCCGCTTGCCCGCCCTTCCGCGCAATGCAAACGCCATCGCGCTCACGCTAGACGACGGTCCTGATCCGCTTGTCACGCCCCAGGTTCTCGACCTGCTCGATGCGCACCGGGTTCGCGCCACGTTTTTCCTGATCGGCGAACGCGCGCGCCGATATCCCGCGTTGACCCGCGAGATCGTCGCGCGAGGGCATGGCGTGGAGAACCACTCGCAGAAGCATGTGCACACTTTTTCGGTAACGGGCATGGGCGCGCTAAGCCGGGAAATCGCCATGGCACAACGCACGCTGACGGAACTGACGGGCGAGCGGCCGGCTTTCTTTCGTGCACCGGCGGGCTTGCGTAATGTCCTGCTGGAGCCAGTCTTGCAAAAGCTCGATCTTAGGCTAGCCGCCTGGACGCGACGCGGCTTTGATACCCGCGAGCGCGACCCCGGAGTCGTCGCGCGGAGATTGCTGCGCGATCTGGCACCGCGCGACATCCTGCTGCTCCACGATGGCGACGCCGCGATCACCGACGACGGTCAACCTGTATTGCTCTCTGTCTTACCGCGGATCTTCGACGCTGCCAAAGAACGAGGGCTGCACTTCGTTACCTTACGAGAGGCATTCTGACCGAGCGGCCAAACAGAGCCAAACAGAGCCAAAAAAAAGAGCCAAAAAGAGCCAAAAAGAGCCAAAAAAGAGCCAAAAAGAGACCGGCAATACGTCTGCTCACATTATCGAGTAAGAGACGTTACGCATTGTACGAATCCGAGCGCCGCGCCAATTAAGTCACGATTTACCGACTTATATTCTCCCGGGACGCTTGGCATGACGTAGCGCTCCGATATTCTCCGTACTGCTTCGGAGGAGGTCTTGTTGCTGGTGAGCGCCGCGACGATCGGAGACATCGAGGGCGCAAGCCCTCAAGCGCGACATGCCGGAGTTAGTTCCGCAAAAATGTGCGATCCCGGCGGCACAATCGCTAGACCGCAGAGTGACTTGGCACGCGTCACCTCGACGACCGGATCGACGATTGGTGAAGAGAGGAAGAACAACCGGCGATAGCCAGCGCAGCGGGAGGAACATACATTCCGTAACTTTTTCGATTTGGACAATGCGGGTGCGGCGGCTAGATTGGCGGTATTGCACCCGGATTCCGGTCAGGGGCCTTGAATCAATGTCGGATTTCCGTCGTATATGTGAGACTTACCCAGGCGTGAACTGGTTTTCTGGCTGATTTAGCAAGCAATTTTCAGTATGATTCGCCCCTCAATGCGGAGTCGATCCAAGTTCAAATAATTTATTTACCCGCTTCACTTACCCGCTTCATTTACCCGCATATGGCATTAAACAATCGGCACAAACTGCCGTTAAGTCTATACATGCATCGGTATATCGGCCGGGCATCTCCTGACAGCCGATTGAAGATCGTCCGGCTTGATCGGGCTCGTTCATGTGCCCCCCGCACAGGCGGATCCTGGTGAGTTGCTGGTGCCTTTCACATCGTAAATACCGTATGCACGATCTGCGCTGGACCATGCCCGTTGTCCGATGGTCTGCCACCGCTGCCGCTGCGACCTCCGATATCAGCTTTATCGAGCCGATCGTCCGCCGTCGTCTGAGCAGCCTGTCCCGAAGCGCCCTCAAGGTCGCCCATGACTGCGTGGCAGAGCGGGAGCGCGTGCGCGTGGTGTTCGCCTCGCGGCACGGAGAACTGCGGCGCACGACCGACATCCTGCGCGCCATCAGCACGGGCGAGCCGGTATCGCCGACCGCATTCAGCCTGTCCGTCCTCAACGCCATGACCGGCATATTCGGCATCGCACGCGGCGATCGGTCGCCTGCCAGCGCGATTTCCGCCGGGGCGCAAACGCTTGGATTTGCATTGCTCGAAGCGCATGCGCAATTCGAAGCGGACCCGACGTCGCCCGTGCTGGTGGTCTATGCGGACGAGCCGGCCGATGCCGCTTTCGGCACGATCGAAGACGAGGTGCAAGGCGGTGCGCTCGCGATCCTGCTCGACACCCGAGCGCCAGGACAGCTTGCATGCACAATATCGGCTACGGGGAGCGTTTCGGGGGTGTCTGCATCAGCATTGGGAGGTCCCACCGCGTCCGCGCTCCCCACCATTCCTGACGCTTTCCTTACGCAGAGCGAAGCGGTCCAGCGCTGTCTCGACACACGGGCGCCCGCCACATGGCAAAACGCCGGTACTACCTGGCATTGGAGCTGGCATGAACGCGCGGCTTAACTACGGCTGGCGGCTGGTCGCCACGGGCATGAGCTTCGTCGCGTTCGGCGTCTGCGGACTGCTGTTCTCGGTGCTGGTGTTTCCGCTCGCGTGGCTGTGGCCGCATCGCGCGTCGCGTCAGCGGATGGTCACGACCATCATTCACTGGTTCTTCCGGGCACTGGTGGCCTTTTTGCAGTGGGTCGGCGTGATGGAACTGGAAGTCTCGGGAGCTGCCGCTTTGCGCGACGCCGGCCCCGTGGTTGTCGTGGCCAACCATCCAACCTACCTCGACGTAGTGGTGCTGCTCGCGCTCACGCCTTCTGCCTGTTGCGTGGTCAAGAACGCGCACTGGGGTAATCCCTGCTTCTGGGGCATCGTGCGGGCCGCCGAATACGTGAGTAACGTCGACCCGGTCGAACTCGTTGAAGCCAGCGCCCGGCAGATCGCAGCGGGCTATACCATGATCATTTTCCCGGAAGGCACGCGTAGTCCCGCGCCGAACCGGTTGCATGCGTTCTCGCGCGGTTTTGCGCATATCGCCCTCAAGGCGGGCACGCCGATCCTGCCCGTGCTGATGGATTGCGACCCGCCGGCCTTCACCAAGCAGATGCGCTGGTATCACGTGCCGTCACGGGCGTTCCGCATCCGCGTGAGTGTGCTCGAGCCCGTCGCGGCTGACAGGCCCATGGCGCATGATGCCTTGCATGATGCCTCGCATGCGTTTCTTCCTTCGGCCCTTGCCGCGCGCACTTTGACCAGCGCTGTTGAAGCGCACATTAACCAGCGGCTGTTCGACTATGGATTCTTTGAAACTGGAAATTAAGCAGCTTCTGATCGATGCACTCGATCTGGAAGACCTGACGCCTGCGGACATCGATGACGATGCGCCGCTGTTCGAAACCGATGGCATCGGGCTCGATTCGATCGACGCACTCGAGATCGGCATCGTGCTGCGCAAACACTATCAATTGACGATTGCGGCGAACGACGAACGCACGCGAGAGCACTTCCGTTCGATCAGCACGCTCGCCGCGCTGGTCGCCAGCCAGCGAGCCGGGCTGAGCGCTACGAACGACATCGGGGAAAAGGGGAGTAAATCGTGACCGAGACAGAGATCCTTGAGCGCATCCGCGCCATCTTCAAAGAGAACTTCGCGATCGAGCCCGATCGCGTGACGCCACAAGCGCATCTGTACGAGGACCTCGACCTGGATAGCATCGACGCCGTCGATCTCGCCATCAAGCTGCAGGAAATGACCGGACGGCGCATCAAGCCGGAAGAGTTCAAGTCGGTACGCACGGTTGGCGATGTGATCGGTGCGGTGGAATCGCTGCTGGCGGAACAGGGGTGATGCAAGCGGAGCATTCACGTTCCGGCGGGCAGGGCGCCCCGGTGCCCGAGGCTGACGGCTGTAACTCGCAAGCGAGGCCGCAAGGCTTGCTGCGCGCGGTACTGCAAGTCGCTCTGAAGGTTGCTTACCCGTTGATGATCTTGTGTGCATGGCGCTGGGATTCGCCGCGATACATCGGCGCCGCGCTATTTGCTCTGCTATGGCTGCAGCGCTGGGCCGGGACGGGCACGTTCGCGACGTCGCTGCGGCAGCTTAGCGCGACCGACTGGTGCGTCGCGGGCCTTCTAAGCTGCGCGTCGGCGGGGATCGTATTGTCCGGCAGTGAATTGCTCTTGCATCTGTATCCCTCGTTTGTGAACCTCGGACTGCTGGTCGCGTTCGGCGCGACGCTTGCGCGCGGGCCATCGATGATCGAAAAATTCGCGCGCATGGGCAATCCGGCGCTTGGCGCGCATGCGGTGCAATACACGCGCCGGGTCACGCAAATGTGGTGTGTGTTTTTCACGTTGAACGGTGCATTTTCCGCCTATACCGCGTTGTTCTGGACGCGTGCTGCATGGTCGCTGTACAACGGCGCGATCGCGTATGGCCTGATCGGTGTGTTGCTGGTTGGAGAGATAGTATGGCGCTACGTGGCCGTGCTGCCGCGCGCCGCGCGCTCGGAGGCAGCATGATCGCGTTGCACGATCTGTTGTGGGCCAAGCGTGATGCCGGCACGGCCGTTTGCCGCGACGGTACTGACGTGCTCGATTTCGCCACGTTCCTCGCGCGAGTGCGGGCTATCGCCGCGCGTTTAAGCGAGCAGCCGGCGCGCCGCTATGCATTGTGCATCGACGACCCGTTCCACTTCGCCTGCGCGCTTTTTGCGTTATTCGCCTGCGGCAAGGAACCGGTCATTCCAGCACATGCAGCGCCCGGTTATCTGGCCGATCTCTCGAATGCCTACGACGCTGTATTAACCGATGCCGACATGCCTGCGCCGGCGTCTAGTTCGGAGTACGTTGGATTTTTAGCATCGATCGACCCGCACGCGCCGCTCACGCTGTACACGTCGGGCAGCACCGGCACGCCGAAGCCAATCCGCAAGACACTCGCGCAATTCAACGCTGAAGTTCATACGCTCGAGGCGGAGTGGGGCATGCTTGTCGGCGACGCGACCGTGCTCGGCAGCGTCCCGCATCATCATATCTATGGGCTGCTGTTTCGCGTGTTCTGGCCACTCGCGGCCGGGCGGGCATTCGACCGCGCGCTCAGCATCGAACCACAACAGTTGCAGGCGCGGATCACGCAATGCAGGTTGGGGTCTTCCGTCGTCGTGTCCACGCCGGCGCAACTATCGCGCTGGCCTGAACTCGATGGTTTCGCAAGTTTGAGTCCTGCACCCCGTGTGTTTTTTTCATCCGGTGGTCCGCTTGCGGGAGACGCAGCCAGGAAATACGCCGAGGCCTTCGGCGCGGCGCCGGTCGAGATCTATGGCAGTACGGAGACGGGCGGTATCGCATGGCGTCGGCAGGATCAGACGGACGCGTGGCAAGCGTTGAGCGGTATCGAGGTACATCGCGGTGACGGCGGGACGCTTAACCTGCGTTCACCGCATCTGGGTCATGACGACTGGCATCGTACCGATGACACCATTGCGGTTGACCCGGATGGCCGCTTTCGTTTGCAAGGCCGCCTCGACCGCGTGATCAAGCTCGATGGCAAGCGCGTGTCGCTGCCCGAACTCGAAGCTCGCCTCGGGCTGCATCCGTACGTGGCGCAGGGAGCGGTTGTATCGCTTGAAGGGATGTCGCGCGAGCGTGTCGGCGCGGTGGTGGCGCTCACCGACGCCGGTAGTAAAGCTTTGCTTGAGCGAGGCCGTGTTGCGCTCGCCAAGGTCCTGCGCCGTCACCTTGCGGCGTATTTCGATATCGTCGTACTGCCGCGTTTCTGGCGCTTCCGTTTTACACTTCCCTTCGATGCCCGTGGCAAGTTGCCGGCCGCTGCAGTTGCCGCGGCGTTCGACGCATGCGCGCACGGCGTCGAAGTGCTCTCCGAAGTGCGCAGCGAAACCGCGCTGCACTACGAACTTCGCGTGCCGCCGACGCTCGTGCATTTCGCCGGCCACTTCCCCGGCTTGCCGATCCTGCCGGGTGTTGTACAGATCGACTGGGTGATGCGATTGGCGGCCGAGCAAGTGCCCGGCATGCGCATGCTGGCATCGATCGATCAGTTGAAATTCAAGGCGCCGGTGCCACCGGGCGCGCTGCTCGATCTCACCTTGACACATGACGCGTCGCGCCGGCGTGTGCAATTTGCGTATCGGCTTGGGCGCCGCGAGTGCGCATCGGGCGTCATTGTTTATCAGGGGATCGCATGAGCCTTGGGTCGCCCAACCTGCCGTGCATCATTATTCCGATCTACAACCACAGGGAAGCGATCAGCTCGACCGTCGAAAATCTGAGCGTGCATGGGTTGCCGTTTTTTGTTGTCGATGACGGCAGCGACCAGGCCACCCAGGACGTGCTCGCCACGCTTCGCCGACAGTTCGCGGACACGCTCACGCTGATCCGACTGCCGATAAACGGCGGCAAGGGCGCGGCGGTGATGGCGGGCCTGCGGGCAGCGCGGCAGGCGGGTTTCACGCATGGCTTGCAGATCGACGCGGACGGACAGCATGACAGCGCCGATGTACCGCAATTCATCGAAGCTGCGCGCGCCGAGCCTCGCGCTGTGATTCTCGGCCGCCCCATCTATGACGATTCCGTGCCGAAGTCGCGTCTCTACGGCCGCTACCTGACGCATGTGTGGGTGTGGATCGAAACGCTCTCGTTCACGATTCGCGATTCGATGTGCGGTTTTCGCCTGTATCCACTCGACGTGGTCTGCGCGCTGATCGATGACGTGAAGTTGCCGACGCGAATGGATTTCGACATCGAGATACTCGTGCGGCTGTACTGGCGCCGGACAGCGTTCCGTTCGATCCCGACGCGCGTCACCTACGCGAGCGACGGCGTTTCGCACTTCGACGTGCTGTGGGACAACGTGCGTATCAGCCGTACTCACACGCGGCTCTTTTTAGGCATGCTGGGGCGGCTGCCAATGCTGCTTGCACACAAGCTGATGCCGCGCGAATCGGTCACTTCATCGACTGAAAACGAGCAGCACTGGTGGCATATCGCTGAGCGCGGCAGCCATCTCGGCATGTCCCTGCTTGCGCTTAGCTGCCGTCTCTTCGGCACGCGCTTCACCGCGTTGTGGCTGCATCCGATCGTCGCGTATTTCCTGCTGACCGGGAGCCGCGCACGCGCTGCGTCGCGCAGCTATTTCGTGCACCTTCAGCAAGCCGCACCGCAGGATCAAACGCCTCAGCCAGGCTGGTGGTCCGCGTATAAACACATGCTGGCATTCGCGCGATCCGGTTTCGATAAACTCGCTGCATGGTCGGGTCGCGTCAACATGGACGACGTGAAATTCGAGGACCCGAGCGCGTTCGAAGCGTTGAGCGCGAGCGGCCGTGGCGCACTCGTGATCGGCGCGCATCTCGGCAACCTCGAGATGACGCGGGCGCTTGCCTCGCGCGGCGCGCATGCGAAGGTCACCGCTGTTGTCTATACGGAGCACGCGCGCCGATTCAACAGCGTGCTGGCATCGGCGAATAGCGAGTTCGCGCAACGTCTTGTCGAGGTCAGCGACTTCGGCCCCGAGACGGCGATGATGATGCAGGATCGGGTGGAGGCGGGCGAGCTGCTGGTGATCGTCGGCGACCGGGTGCCCGCGCATGATTCCGGCCGCACGACCGAGGCACAGTTTCTTGGCTCGACGGCGCCTTTCGCCCAAGGTCCATACGTGCTGGCCCATGCGCTCGGTTGCCCCGTGTACCTGTTTTTCTGCCTGAAGGAAGAGCAAGGCTACAGGCTTTACTTCGAGCCGTTCGCTGAGCGCATCGAGTTGCCGCGCCGGGAACGTGCGCAGCATCTCGCCGCGTGGGCACAGCGTTATGCGTCGCGTCTCGAACACTATTGCCGCAAGGCGCCGTATCAATGGTTCAATTTTTTCGATTTCTGGGCGCGTCCCAATGGCAATGGTAATGGCACTGGAGGCGCGAATGGCCGAACATGATTCGAGCGGCAAAATGGCCGGCGTACGCAACGTAGCGGTGCGAGCCGAAGCAGCGATCGTCATCGGCGGCAGGCGGCTGACGATCGAAGAGGTCGTATCGATTGCGAATCAGCGAAGGCCTGTGGCTTTAAGCCCCGACCCCGCGTGGCGCGCACGCATTGAACGCGGCGCCGATTTCCTGCGCCGCCATCTGGCACAGGGCGCGACCGTCTATGGCGTCAATACCGGTTACGGCGACTCGTGCGTGGTCGATGTACCCATGGAACTGGTCGAAGTGTTGCCCCTGCAATTGCTGCGTTATCACGGCTGCGGCATGGGCCAGCATCTCGACGACGCGCAGACGCTCGCCGTTATCGCCGCGCGGCTCAATTCGCTGGCATACGGGTTCTCAGGAGTACGGCATGTGCTGCTTGAACGGCTCGCCGACCTGATCAATCATCGCGTGCTGCCGCGGATTCCATCGGAGGGATCGGTGGGAGCGAGTGGTGACCTGACGCCGCTGTCCTACGTGGCGGCCGCGCTGGTGGGCGAGCGCGACGTGCGGTTTCGCGACGAGTTATGCGATGCCCGCAGCGTCTGGGCCAAACTTGGGCATACACCGCTCACGCTCGCGCCGAAAGAGGGGCTCGCGCTGATGAACGGCACGGCGGTCATGACGGGCCTAGCATGCCTCGCGTTCGCCCGTGCCGCTCACCTGACGCGGCTCGCAGCACGCCTGAGCGCATTGTCCACTGTCGCGCTCGACGGCCGCGCCGCGCACTTCGACCCGATGCTGTTCGAAGTCAAACCACACGCGGGGCAGGCCGAAGCCGCGGCATGGATTCGCGAGGATCTCGCTGGCCGTGAGGACACGCCGGGGCATCGCCTGCAGGATCGCTATTCCATCCGCTGTGCGCCACACGTGATCGGCGTTGCGCGCGATGCGCTGTCATGGGTGCGGCGCGATGTCGAAAATGAGTTGAATAGCGCCAACGACAATCCCCTGATCGATCCCGATGGTGAACGCGTGCTGCATGGCGGCAACTTCTATGGCGGCCATATTGCCTTTGCGATGGACGCGCTGAAAGTGGCGGTCGCAAATCTTGCCGACCTGATGGATCGCCAACTGGCGCTGCTCGTCGACGATAAATTCAACAACGGCTTGCCGCGCAGCTTGTCGGGCGCGGCGCCTGAGCGAGCATCGATCAATCACGGCTTCAAGGCGGTGCAGATATCGTCGTCGGCATGGACCGCGGAAGCGCTCAAGCTGACCATGCCCGCCAGCGTGTTTTCACGTTCGACCGAAGCGCATAACCAGGACAAGGTGAGCATGGGCACGATCGCCGCACGTGATTGCCTGCGGATCCTGGAGCTGAGCGAGCAAGTCGCCGCCGCACATACGCTCGCTACTGTTCAGGCTGCGCGCTTGCGTCTACGCATCAACAATACGACACCCATCCCCCTGCCGTTGCAAACATTCATGGACAGCGTGACAGCCGGATCGCCGTTCGTCGATGAAGACCGCGCGCTTGAAAGCGACCTGCGCGCATTGACTGCGCGAATCGCGGCTTGCGATATGGTCGGGGGCTATGGTGGAGAGGATCAGCATGAGTGAAGCTGCAGCCCCCAGGGTCCTGACGGCGAGCGCGGCCGTTGAAGTCCCGTTCCACGACGTCGACGCCATGAACGTCTGCTGGCATGGCCACTACTTGAAGTACTTCGAGATCGGCCGGGCGGCGCTGCTGCGCGTGTTCGACTATGACTATCGTGAGATGCAGGCGTCGGGTTATCTCTGGCCCATCGTCGAAGTGCATCTCAAGTACGTGCGCCCGGCTACTTACGGGCAGAAGATCGAGGTACGCGCGCAGTTGCTGGAATATGAAAACCGCCTGAAAATTGGCTACGAGATTGTCGATGCCGCTTCACGCGAGCGGCTGACCAAGGGCTATACGATCCAGGTTGCTATTCACGCCGCGACGCAGGAACTGCAGTTCGTGTCGCCACCCGTGATGATCGAGAAACTGGAGCGCGCATGGGCACGTTGAATTGGCGCAGTCTTGTTGCGGCTGGGTTTATCGCCTTAGCACCGCCCGTGTTCGCTGCGCAGCCAGCGCCAGCGAGCGACACGGGTCTCGTTTCGCAGATAGCAGGGCATCTCGCCCAAGCGAAGGGCGTTCGCGCGCAATTCACGCAAACTCAAACGCTGTCCGCGATGAAACAGCCGCTCGTCAGCACGGGTTCGCTGGTTTTTTTCCGCGAACGCGGCGTGATCTGGCAGATCGATACACCGTACAAAGCGACCTACGTCATCACCGACACCGGCGTGAGCGAAGTGAACGCCAACGGCCAGCGGACGAACTCGAAGAGCAGCGACGGCGTGCGCGGCGTGGCGCAGGTTTCGCGGATGATGCGCGCGATGCTGGGTGGCGATCTCTCGGCGCTCTACGCACAATTCGACGTGCACGCGGACGGCACGCCGGCGCAATGGCGTATGCAACTGACGCCGAATCAGCCCCAGCTCGCGCAGTCGATCAAGGGCCTTGAGATGAGCGGCGGGGATTATTTGCAGGCGCTGCGCATTACGCTTGCGAATGGCGACGTCACGCGCATCGACTTTGCGAACAGCGCGGCGGTGAGTGAGTTGCCGCCGGCCGATCGCACGCTGTTCGGAGCGCGGTAATGCAGGTGCAGCAATCACAGGTCGCAAAACCCGCGTGGGGCATGCGCGTCGGTTGGCTACTGCTCGCGCTCGTCGCAACGCTTTATTGCGTGTGGCGATTCGCCGGGCCGTCGCCACTGCAGACGAACCTGCTTGCGTTATTGCCCGCAACAGAAGCGGATCCAGTCGCTGAAAAAGCCGTCGATACATTGGCGACCGCGCTGGGTGATCGTACGGTTTTCCTCGTGACCAGCCACGACGCAGCGCACGCTAAAGCCGCGGCGAAACAGCTTGGCGCGACATTGTCGGCAAGCGGAGCGTTTGGCTCGGTGACAGCGGAGTTGCCCCCGTTCGATGTATCAAAGATCGCCGGGCTGTACATGCCGTATCGATTCGGCTTGCTTGCACCTGCCGATCGCGCCGCGCTCGCAGACGGCACGCTCTCTTTACACGACACACTCGCGCGACGCCTCTATAGCCCGCTGCACGGCGGACTCGCGACCCAGCTCGCCGACGATCCGTTCGGCTGGCTCGAACACTGGCTTGCGGGCTTGCCGCTGGCGACCTCGAATCTGGAGGTTGAAGACGGTTTGCTGGTGGCGCATCGAGGCAATGCGGCCAGCGTGCTTGTGATGGCGACGTTGCCGGGCTCGGCGTATGAGTCGAAGGTCCAGCATGCGGTCCATGAAGCTGTGGCGCACGGCGAAGGCGCTCTCAGGCAAAATTTTCCCGATGTCACCCTGGCCCGCACCGGCGCTGTTTTCTACGCAGAAGCGGCGCGCGCTGCGTCGGAGCGCGAGGTGCATTTGATCGGTATTGCATCGCTCTGCGGAATTGCGTTGCTGATGTTGTGGGTGTTCCGTTCGCCCCGGCTGATCCTGCTGGGTTTCGTCTCGACAGCGCTCGGCATTGTCTGTGCGCTCGCCGCCACCATGCTGATATTCGGCAAGCTGCATCTGCTGACGCTGGTATTCGGTGCGAGCCTGATCGGCGAAGCCGTCGACTATTCGATCCAGTATTTTGTTGTCTATCTCGGTGCAGGACGTGACTGGGATGCGCAACGCGGCGTGCGGGCCGTGCGGCCCGCACTGATGGTCGCGCTCACGACAAGCCTGTTGGGTTACGCCATCCTGACGTGGGTGCCGTTTCCTGCGCTCAAGCAGATCGCTTGTTTTGCGATCGTGGGTATCTGTACCGCGTTCGCGTCAGTGATGTGGCTTTTGCCGGCGTTGCTGGTCCGTGCGCCCAAGCGCAGTCCGCAGCGCGTATTCGCCGGGGCGGCACGTTTGCTTGGGGCGTGGCGCATGGTGATCGGTGGGCGGCGGGCGTGGGGCGTGGCGGCTCTTCTGCTGATTCTTGCAGTGCCGGGCTGGCTGCGGCTCACGAGTGACGACGACATCCATTTGCTGATCCAGCGCGATCCTGTGCTCCTGGCGCAGGAGCAGAAGGTCCGCGACGCGGTCGGTTTCGATAACAGCACCCAGTTCTTCGTTGTGCGTGGCGAGACGCCGGAGATCGTGCTGGAGCGCGCTGAAGCGCTGGGCGCGAAGCTCGACGGTTTGACGGGCGCGGCCCGGCTGAGTAGCTGGCAATCGATAACGTCGTTCGTCCCGTCGGCAAAGCGGCAGGACGAAGACCGGACGCTGCTTGGTCAACGTGTATTCAATGATCCGTCCGCGTTACGCGGGACGCTTGTTCAAGCCGGTTTCCGCGATGAAGTCGCTGACGGGTGGCTCGCGGCCTACGCAAAGTCGGACCACTCGGTGCTGAGCATCGATAGCTGGCTTGCGGCACCATGGTCGCAGCCATTTCGTCACTTGTGGCTCGGCAGAGTCGACGCGGCATCAACGTCAGGCGGTTATGCCGCCGTCGTGATTCCGCAAGGCGTTACACCGGCGAACCAGCCTGCGCTAATTGCCACTGCTCACACGCTGCCAGGCGTGACGTTTGTCGATAAAGCCGCGAGCGTGTCGACGCTATTTGGTGCTTATCGCGTCGACAGCGGCATCTGGCTGGCGGGCGCGCTGCTATGCGTTCTCTTGCTGATGATGGCGCGCTACCGGCCGCTCGGCGGCATTGTCGTCACGCTGCCGGTGTTGCTGGCGGTCGGTGTAACACTCGCCGTATTCGGCTATGCAGGCGTGCCGCTGAACCTGTTCAACTGGCTCGCATTGATGCTCGTGCTCGGCGTGGGCGCAAACTATGCCGTGTTCCTGCGCGAAGGCGCCGCGCGCGCGGACGCCGATCTTGGCGCGGTGTGGACGGGCGTGCTGCTGTCGGCGGCAACGACCTTGCTTTCCTTCGGCCTTCTCGCCATGAGCGCCATGCCCGCGCTCAGGAGTTTCGGCGCGACGCTTGGCACTGGTATCGCGGTATCGGTGCTGCTTGCGCCGATCGGCATGCCATCGCAACGAAGGAGGGCCGCATGAACAGGCCACGGGTTTATCTACATGCACTCGGCATGATCAATGCGCTCGGCGATAGTATCGACTCGATCATGCCGGCGCTCGCAGCCGGTATATCTCCCGGCATGGGAACGATCCATACCGGCATCGGCGATGCGTTTGCCGGCAGCGTTACCGTGCCGCTCGCTCTCGCGCCTGCGGACTCGCTCGCGCGTTACGACTGTCGCAATAACCGGCTGCTGCTCGCCGCGCTTGCGCAGATCGCGCCTGCGGTGGAAGCCGCTCGTGAGCGTTATGGCGGGCACCGGATTGGCGTGGTGCTTGGAACGAGTACGTCGGGTATTGAAGCGGCCGAGGCTGCGTTCGTGTATCACGCACAAGCAGGCAAGTTGCCGGTGGACTTCGATTATCGGCAAGTGGAAATTGGTACGGTAGCGCCGTTCGCCGCCGCAGCGCTCGACCTTCATGGCCCGGCATTCACGATCTCGACCGCATGCACATCGAGCGCCAAGGCATTCGTCTCCGCGCGTCGGTTACTCCAGTTGCACCTGTGCGATGCGGTCGTGGTCGGCGGTGTGGATTCCTTATGCGAATTGACCGTGCAGGGTTTCGCATCGCTCGAATCGACCAGTGCAGTCCGCTCCAATCCGATGAGTCGCAATCGCTGCGGGATCAATGTGGGCGAGGGCGCAGCCGTGTTCCTGATGAGCCGCGACGAAGGCTCGGTCGTACTCGCGGGCGTGGGCGAATCGAGCGATGCGCATCACATTTCCGCGCCCGATCCACATGGCGCGGGCGGTGAAATCGCATTGCGCGCAGCGCTGGCAGACGCCGGTCTTGCGCCGGCTGATATTGCCTATGTGAACCTCCATGCAACGGCTACGCGCAAGAACGACGACATGGAAGCGCACCTGATGGCGCGGGTGTTCGGGGGCGGCGTCGCGGCCAGCGGCACCAAGCCGCTGACCGGACATCAACTCGGCGCAGCGGGCGCGACTGAGCTCGGGTTCGCGTGGCTCACGCTCGCACGCGACGACGTCGCTTTGCCGCGGCATCTGTGGGACGGCGAGGCTGACACGGCGTTGCCGCCGCTTGATCTCGTCGAAAGCGAGCGTTATCTGCCGCGCATGGCGGGCGCGCAGTATGTGATGAGCAATTCGTTTGCGTTCGGCGGCAGCAACGTCAGCCTGATTCTCGGCCGGTGATACTGTGACGATCCCTATGAATAACAACAGCTTTGGCTCCATTGAAACGATCTTGCCGCACCGAGGCACGATGCTGCTGCTCGACGGCGTCAACGCCTGCACGGACGAAACCCTGACCGCTTACGCAATCGTCCGGGCGGATGCCTGGTACGCCGATGCCGACGGCGCGATGCCGGGGTGGATCGGCATCGAACTGATGGCGCAGGCGATTGCCGCTCACGTCGCTTTACTTGCGATGCGTGCAGGCGGGCGGGCACGTCCCGGCGTATTGCTCGGATCTCGCCGGTACGAGGCACACATACCGGTGTTTGGCCGCGGTGCCCGGTTGCGCATTGAAGTGAAAGAACTGCTGCGTGGCGACGAAGGCCACGGCGCGTATGAATGTTCGATCCATCACGACCAGGAACGCGACCAGAATCGCGGCAGCGTGTGCTGCGCCGAGGCAGTCATCAAGGTGTATCAACCGGCTGATTTTCAGTCGTTTATCGAAGGGAGTCTCGGATCATGAGCCGGCGTGTTCTTGTAACGGGCGCAAGCCGCGGCATTGGCCGCGCGATAGCCTATCAACTCGCGACAGACGGCTTCACGGTCTCCGTGCATTGCCGCAGCGGCCGTACCGAAGCTGAAGCTGTCGCAACCGGCATTGCCGCGCAGGGCGGCACGGCGCGCGTGCTGCAATTCGATGTACGCGACCGCGCCGCATGCCGCGAGGTGCTCGAAGCAGACGTCGCCAGCCATGGCGCGTATTACGGCATCGTCTGTTGCGCGGGCGTGACGCGTGACGCGGCGTTCCCGGCGCTCACGGAAGAGGACTGGGACATCGTGATCGAAACGGGTCTCGACTCCTTCTATAACGTCGTCCATCCGCTGACCATGCCGCTCGTGCGCGCGAAGCAGGGCGGCCGCATCGTGACGATCGCTTCGGTCTCGGGCGTGATGGGCAATCGCGGGCAGGTGAACTACAGCGCGGCGAAGGCGGGACTCATCGGCGCCACGAAGGCGCTCGCCGTCGAACTGGCAACGCGCAATATCACCGTCAACTGCGTGGCGCCTGGATTGATCGACACCGGCATGCTTGAGGGTGTACCGCTCGATCAGGCATTGAAGACGGTGCCGATGAACCGCGTCGGGCAACCGGCTGAAGTGGCGTCCGTGGTGAGTTTTCTCATGTCGGATGCCGCCTCGTACATCACGCGCCAGGTGATCGGCGTCAACGGCGGGATGATCTGATGAAGCGCGTAGTCATTACCGGCATGGGCGGCGTCTCGGCATTCGGCAATGCCTGGGACGAGATCGAAGCAAACCTGAGAAGCGGTCGCAACGCTGTGCGCCGGATGCCCGAGTGGGACTACTTCGAGCTGCTGCATACGCGACTCGCGTGCCCATTGCCCGCCTTCACTACGCCAGCGCATTACCCGCGCAAGAAAACCCGTTCGATGGGACCCGTGTCGCTGTATTCGGTACGCGCGAGCGAACTGGCGCTGGCCGACGCAGGTCTCGCCGACGACCTGACGATCAAGGACGGCCGCATGGGCGTGGCCTACGGATCGTCGTCCGGATCGGTCCAGCCGATTCGCGCATTCGGCAAGATGATCGAAACCGGTTCGATGAGCGACGTGACCTCGAATAGCTACGTGCAGATGATGCCGCATACCACGGCCGTCAACGTCAGCCTGTTCTGGGACTTGAAGGGCCGCATTGTGCCGACATCGTGCGCGTGTGCATCGGGTAGTCAGGCGATTGGTTACGCCTACGAGATGATTGCAGCCGGCAAGCAGACGCTGATGCTCGCGGGCGGTGCTGAGGAGCTGTCCGGGCCGGCAGTCGCCGTGTTCGACACGCTCTATGCCACCAGCACGCGCAACGACGAGCCGCATCTGACTCCGCGTCCTTTCGATGTCGCCCGTGACGGTCTCGTGGTCGGTGAAGGCGCGGCGACTTTGGTGCTCGAAGAGTATGAACACGCGCTTGCCCGCGGAGCGCACATTCATGCGGAAATCGTAGGCTTTGGATGTAACTCGGACGGCGCACACATGACGCAGCCATCGGCCGAGACCATGGCCTTCGCCATGCAGCTCGCGCTGCGCGACGCACAGCTTCCGGCTGAAGCTATTGCCTACGTCAACGCGCATGGGACCTCGACGGACCGCGGCGATGTAGCAGAAAGCCACGCGACCGCGCAGACCTTTGGCGCGCGTTTGCCGATCAGTTCGCTAAAGAGTTATGTTGGCCACACGCTGGGCGCGTGCGGTGCGCTGGAGGCATGGTGGACCATCGAGATGATGAAGCGGAACTGGTATGCCCCGACGCTCAACCTCACGCAGGTCGATCCGGCTTGCGCACCGCTCGATTACATCATGGATAGCGGCCGTACTATTGATGCCGACTATGTCATGAGCAACAACTTCGCGTTCGGCGGCATCAATACGTCGCTGATTTTCAGGCGCATGCCATGAGTGCGACTATGCCGACGTCCCGTGGTCTGTCACGCGTGGTTGTGACGGGCATGGGTATTGTGTCGTGCCTGGCCAATACGCTCGACGAAGTGTCTGCCGCGTTGCGCGCAGGCAGAAGCGGTATTACGCGCGTCGACGCATGGCGTGAACGTGGTCTGGCAAGTCAGGTGGCGGGTGTGGCGTCTGTCGTGGACGAACCGCCGTTCGATCGCAAGCTCGAGCGTTTCATGGGCGACACGGCGCGTTTTGCATGCCATTCAGCGCGCAAGGCAATACACGATGCCAACCTTGATCTCGCCCTTTTGCGTTCGCCGAGTGCAGGCGCGGTGATCGGCTCGGGCACCGGCACGATCTCCGCTTATGACGCAGCGATGGTGGTTGCTCACGCGCGCGGTATCGAGAAAGTGCCGCCGTACGTGGTCCCGCAGGTGATGGGCAGCACCACATCGGCGAACGTGGCCCAGGTGTTCGGGCTCGAGGGTATGACCTATTCGCCGTCGTCGGCTTGCACGACATCGGCGCTTGCAATTGGTCAAGCGATGCAACTGATCCAGACCGGCCGCCAGCAGATCGTGCTCGCGGGCGGCAGCGAAGGTTTGCACGACAACATGACGCTGATGTTCGACGCAATGGGTGCATTGTCGCGTCGTTTTAACGACGCGCCGGAACGGGCCTCGCGTCCCTACGACAGCACGCGCGACGGTTTCGTGATTGCGTCGGGCGGTGGCGTGCTGGTGCTGGAGTCGCTGGACCATGCGTTGTCGCGAGGCGCACGCATTCATGCCGAGCTGACAGGCTTTGGCCATTGCACGGATGGTGCGGGCATGGTGAGCCCGCATGCATCTGGCATTGCGCGCGCCATGCGTGGCGCACTCGACGAAGCGGGCACACGTCCGTCCTATATCAATACGCATGCACCTTCTACGCCGCTTGGCGACGTCGAAGAAGTGGATGCGTTGAGGGATGTATTCGGAGATGACATTCCGTCGTTTTCATCGACGAAGGGTTTGTCGGGCCATCCGCTTGGAGCCTGTGGCGTGCACGAGGCGATCTACGCCTTGCTGATGATGCGCGATGGTTTTGTCGCCGGGACGGGGCCGATCGAAACGCCCGATCCACGCGTGAACGGCATGCCGCTCGTGCGGAGCTCAAGGCCGATGAAGATAGACACCGCGATGTCGATTTCATTCGGGTTCGGCGGCAGTTGCGCCAGCCTGGTCTTCAATGCGTGGAAGGGTGCTTGAAAAGGCTCCACTGACCGTAGCAAGCTTAATGAACACAACGACCGTAATAATAACTAACCGGGGAAACAGGATGAAGAGCAAGTATGCGTTTGGTGGACTGATGGCGATTGTAGCGACGTTGTCCGGGTGTGCAACGCAGGTGAAGTCGTTGCCGCTTGCGCCGGTGGTTGCTCGGTCCGCTCAGCCGGCGCCAGGCGCGCAGGTCGCGTTGTATTTCGGCTCGCAGGATCATCCTGCCGTGCAAAGTCAGCTTGGACAAACCACTGCGTCGGTGCGTATCGCGCGTGAGACCGATGGGCAGGATGCGGCATGCAACCGTGCGCTCGCCGCTGCGCTGGAGAAGTTGCGCGCGTATGCCCGGGATCGTCACGCGAATGCCGTTATCAATGTCGGGACGAGTTTTCATAGCACTGAATCGGCGTCGGCCACCGATTTCACCTGTGGCGTGAGCCCCAGCGCGGCGGCCTTGCGGGTGCGTGGGGACGTGGTTGTGCTTGACGCGCAGTAACGTGGAATTAACGCGGAAAATTAAAGCAAAGCTGCGATCGGCCGATTCAACCTGCCTTGATCGCAGCCACATTGACAAGCGTTTCACGACGCTTGCCCGGCAACGGGCGGTGCAACCCAAGCCGTTCAAGGAGTCCGAAGTCCGCCGCACGACTCCACCACAGGTAGGGCATGGAAACGTTTTGTGAACCGAATGCAAAGCCTGCATTGCGGATCATATCGAGGTAACCGTCGGCGCTTTTCTGCACATGCATGGGATGGCGGAACAGCAAGCGGATCACCCAGGACTTGATATACGCGTCGGTTGATTCGGCGAACAGCAAAACCCCGCCGGGCTTCAGCACCCGGCGAAATTCATCGAGGCAGCGGTCTTGATCCACGAGGTGATGAAAGGTCTGATGGCAGAACACGATGTCGGCGCTCGCATCGGGCAAGGGCAGTTGCGCGCAGTCACCGTGCAGCAACTCGATCTCGCACGCCCAGCCGTCGCCGCGCGAGCAAGCCCGCGCAGCATCCTGGGCTTCCACGAGCGAAGGCTCATGGAAATCGACTCCGATGATCCGGCCAGGCCTGAACGCCTCGCCGAGCAACCGGAGCGATTGCCCTTGTCCGCAGCCCACATCAACGATCACGGGGGCCGCGGGCAGGGTGGTATCGACCAGGCGCTTGAGGTCGTTGATCGCTACGCGCAGTACGTGATGTTCCCACGTGGCGGTACGCAGGAACCAGAGCCCGAAGGCCGTCTCCGGCACGAAGGCAACGCTGGATGTTTCGGATGACGACACGAATTTCTCTCCGGCAACAATGGATGCGAGCAGGGCGTATGTCATTGTAATCGCAAGCATGGCACGTATAGAAGCGAGAGCGGGAAAGTTGATCCAAGCAGATGATTGGGTAACTTTCGCCGCAAGAAATTTTACCGACAGCCCCAGGGCCTAAGCGAGGCACCCTTGAATACTGATTCTTCGACGCAAGACACGACTGTCGATGTAGCCATCATCGGCGCGGGCCCCTCGGGAGCGGTTGCGGCTGCGCTGCTCAGAAAGGCGGGCCGTTCGGTGCTCGTGCTCGAACGCCAGCATTTTCCGCGCTTTTCGGTGGGCGAGAGCCTGTTGCCGCAAAGCATGGCATATCTGGAAGAGGCCGGCATGCTGCAGGCCGTCGTGGAAGTAGGGTTCCAGTACAAGAACGGCGCGCATTTCATTTATCGCGACCAGTCGTCGTCCTTCGATTTCCGCGATAAACACTCGCCCGGATGGGGCACGACATACCAGGTCGAACGGGCGGTCTTCGATGACCTGCTGATTCGCTGCGCCGCCGATCAGGGCGCCGAAGTGCGTTTCGGCCACACCGTGCAGGCGATGCAAACCGGCACCGCGCCCGTGCTGGACGTGATCGATGAGGCGGGTGTCGCATACCGCGTGCAAGCGCGTTTCGTGCTCGATGCAAGCGGCTTCGGCCGTGTCTTGCCGCGTCTCCTGAATCTCGAAGCGCCTACGCGGATGCCCACGCGCGCGGCCGTCTTTACTCATGTGCGCGACGGCATACCAGCCGGCGGCACGGACCGCAACAAGATCTGTGTCGCGACGCATCCGGAACATCGCAATGTCTGGTTCTGGATGATCCCGCTGGCAGGCGGACGCTCGTCGGTCGGGTGTGTTGCGGAAGCGAGTTTCCTGGAGGGGCCGGAGGATGAACGCGATGCAAAGCTGCGCGCGCTGATTCAGCAGGAGCCGACGCTCAACCGGCTTATCGGGGAGGCGCCGTTTTTGATGCCGGTGCGACATATCGGCGGGTATTCTGCGAACGTCGAACGGCTGCATGGTCCGGGATACGCGCTGCTTGGTAATGCCGGCGAGTTCCTCGATCCGGTTTTTTCATCGGGTGTAACGATCGCGCTGCGCTCCGCGCACCTGGCGGTACAAACGCTCGAGCGGCGGTTCAACGGAGAGACGCTCGACTGGCAGGCAGAGTACGATGTGCCGCTACGAAAAGGGATTGATACGTTCCGTGCATTCGTCGAGCGGTGGTACACGGGAGAGTTGCAGGACATCATCTTTTATCCGCATAAAACACCGCAGATCGCGCGGTTTATCAGCGCGGTGCTGGCGGGGTACGCGTGGGACGAATCGAATCCGTACGTGGCCGATCCGGTGCGCAGGCTCAACGCGCTTCATGAGGTATGCAAGGGAGCGTGAGGGGACATGGATGCTGCCGACCTCTGGCTTCACATCTGCGGATCGTTGATCGGGAAAGTGGGGCGTCCGTCCTTCGCGGGAAGCCCCCACTTCTGCATCACACTTTGATAAAGCCCTTGCTTTTGCAACTTGATCAGGGCTTGCTGGAACGCATGAGCGAGCCGCTTGCCGTTGTCGTCGACGCCAAAGCCGATTCCGTATGACGAGAGGTTGTAGTAGTACACCGCCTGGTATTTGTCTGGAAATTTCTTGATGTTGTAATTCGCAGCGGGCGAGTCGATCCACACGACCTGGCTTGCTTCGTTGGTCAGCGACATCAGCGTCATGCTGGTGTCCGGATAGGTGGCGATCGAGATCGCTTTCTTACCGTCCGCCACGCATTTGTCGCTCACTTCATTGGCCCGTTGCAGGGGGGCTGTGCCACGCGGCAGTGCGATCTGCATCCCACATAGATCGTCGAGCGACTTGAGCGTCGGTTGCCGCTTAGGCGAGGCGACGATCGTCTGGCCGACGTTCAAGTAGTCGATGAACGTCACCTTGCCATGACGCGACGGAAAATCGCCAAGCGACAGCAGCACATCGAAGCGGTTCGCGGCTAGGCCCGGAATCAACGAATCAAACGATGCCTGCACGAACTTGATTTTCAGCCCCAGCACTTTGGCCGCAGCGGAGATCAGATCGGGCGCGAAACCCGCCACGTCGCCGTCTTCGTCGATGAACTTGACAGGCGCGATCTCCGGATTGACCGCAACCGCAATGGGTTGCTTCTGACGATAGAACGCCGGCACGAGCGCGGAAAGCGCGGGGTCGGCTGGGATCGCGTCGACATTCGGCGGGCCTTCGGCGAATGCCGGTGACACGACGCACAGCGCAACGTTGAGACTGAGCGCGGCGGCGACGGTGAGTCGCGCAATGATTCGGGTGGAACGCACGGGCGTGGTCATGATGTGGGGCGATTCGAATGGGGTTGACCGGGCTAAAGCGTACGCGCTGCTGTGACGCTCATCGCGCTTGCACCGCAGCGGCCGCGAAATGACGCTGATGCCACAACAGACAGTGGGCGCACGGATCGTCGTGCGTCGATGAATCGGTGATCTCGCCGATAAAGATCGTATGCGAATAGCCGTTGTGCGTCGCGATTACCTTGCAATCGAGAGAGACGACACTGCCGGTCAGCAACGGCGCGCCACTCTTGCCAGCTGTCCATTGCGCGGGATCGAAACGAGACGGGCCTTTCTCGCTGGCAAAGCGTTGCGCGACGTTCTTCTGATCGGCGGACAGCAGGTTGACGGCAAACACCTTCGCACGCAGGATCACGTCGTGTGCGCTCGCGCTCCGGTTCACGCAGACAAGCACCGTCGGCGGATCGGCTGACAGGCTGCACACCGATGTCGCGATCAGACCGAACGGCGTGCCGCTTTCAGCGGTCGTGATGAGCGTGACGCCGTTGGTGAAGCGCGCCATCGCGTTGCGGAAAAGTTCGTCGTTTGTGTCGGTGTTCATGGAAAACGCCTCGCGTCAGGCGTGCGCCGCTCCGTGGCAAACGGCGCACGATATTTTTAGTCACCGGAATTTAGTCGCCGAAGTGCAGGGGCTGCAGTCCGAGATTGCCCCTCAGCGTGCTCGCCTCGTATTCGGTGCGGAACAGTCCGCGCTTGCGCAGCTCGGGAAGAATGTATTGCGTCAGGTCGTCGACACCTTGCGGCAACGTCGCCGGGCAGATATTAAAGCCATCGGCAGCGCCGGCCCGGAACCACCTTTCCAATTCGTCGACGATGTCCTGCGCAGTGCCAACGATCTGCCAGTTATTGCCCGAGGCGACGCGCTTGTACATTTGACGGATAGTCAAATTTTCCCTGTGCGCCAGCGCGAGCAGATTCTCCGCGATACTGCGCACACGCTGATTGCCGACATCGGGCACCGGGCCGTCTAGATCGTATTCGGACAAATCGCCGAGCACGCCGTACAGAATGGCCATTCCGCTAAGCGGATCGATCAGGTTTTGCAGCTGATCGAACTTGTCCTGCGCCTCGCCGCGCGTCTTGCCGACATACAGCGTAACGCCGGGCATGATCAAAAGTTGATCCGGCGTGCGGCCATATTTCGCGAGGCGGCCTTTGAGGTCGTCGTAGTAGACTTTGGCGCCTTCCATGCTGCCTGCGTTGCTATAGACGACATCGGCATAGCGTGCGGCAAGCTCGCGTCCCGCTTCGGCGGCACCGGCTTGCACGATGATCGGACGGCCTTGCGGCGTGCGCGCGGAGTTCAGCGGGCCGCGCACCTTGAAGTGCTTGCCCTTGTGATTCGGGACGTGCAGCATGGTCTCGTCATAGAAGACACCGCTCGCCTTGTCACGGATAAACGCGTCGTCTTCCCAGCTATCCCACAGCTTCCTGACCACTTCGACGAACTCGTCCGCGCGCTCATAACGCTCTTCATAGCCGAGATGCTCGTCGCGGCTGAAATTCCACGCTTCTTGCTGTGACCACGACGTGACGACGTTCCAGCCCGCGCGACCGCCGCTGATATGGTCGATCGACGCATACTTGCGTGCGATATGGAAAGGCTCGTTGTATGTCGTCGAAGCCGTCGCGACCAGGCCGATGTGCGACGTGCACGCACCGATCGCCGCCAGCAAGGTCAGCGGTTCGAGTTCGGCATTCTTTGCGTCGCGGGCGAGCGATCCTTTTGGCGTATCGTTTGCGCGGACGCCGATTCCGTCGGCAAAGAAAATCATGTCGAGTTTGGCTTCTTCGGCTTTTTTTGCAGTCCGAAGAAAATAATTGAAATCGATTGCGCCTGCTGCCGGCACATCCGGATGCCGCCATGCGGCCATGTGATAACCCAGATATCGCATCGACAGGCCAATTCTGATCTTTCCGTCTGTAGTAGTCATTTTTTCAAATTCCGATCGAAATTTCCAAATCACCGATTAACCGTCATGCACTAGGTGCGCAGGCTGGACAGAAAGCGTTTGCAGCGTTCGGTTCCGCCGCCATCGAAGATATAGGCCGGTGTGCCCTCATCGACGATGCGGCCACCGTCCATCAGCACTACGCGGCTCGCCACCTTGCGGGCAAATTCCATCTCGTGCGTGACGACGACCATCGTGGTGCCCGTGAGCGCCAGTTCCCTGATCACGTTGAGCACTTCGTTGACGAGTTCCGGATCGAGCGCACTGGTGGGCTCGTCGAACAGCATCACTTCTGGTTCCATCGCGAGCGCGCGCGCAATCGCGACGCGCTGCTTCTGTCCGCCGGACAGTTCGGAGGGGTAGTGGTGCATTCGGTCCGCGAGTCCAACGCGCGACAGCAGATACTTGCCGCGCTCCATCACGTCGCGCTTGCGCTTGCGCCCGACGATGCACGGCCCGGCCAGCACGTTGTCGAGCGCCGAATAGTGCGGGAACAGATGGAAGCCCTGGAAGACCATGCCGAAGTAACGGCGTTGCTGGTCGAGCGTTTTGTTCGGCAGGCGGACGCAGCGCGTACCGCGCATTTCCGTGCCGAGCACTTCACCCTTGAAGGTAATGCTGCCGGCATCGATCAATTCAAGCATGTTGATGCAGCGAAGCAGTGTGCTCTTGCCCGAGCCGGACGGCCCGATCATCGCGACGACTTCGCCTTTGGACAGCGAGAAGTCCACAGCATCTAGCGCGGTGAAGTCGCCAAACTGCTTTGTGACGGAACGCATGTCGAGAAAGCGTGTCGTGTCGTTCATCGCCGACGTGTCCTTGAGGATCGCGTTCACGTCCGCACTCCTTTCCTGAAGTGACGTTCAAGCAGACTCTGTGCCGCCATTGCGAGGCTCGTCAGCGCCAGATACCAGATACAGGCGACGGTCAGCAGCGGAATCGTTTCGAAGTTGGTCGCGTAGATCAGTTGCACGGTCGTCAGGAGTTCGACATAACCGATCACCGTGACGAGCGACGTGTTCTTGAACATTGTGATCAGTTCGTTGGCGAGCGGCGGAATGATGATGCGCACCGCTTGCGGCATGACCACATGCCACATCGTCCGGAAATCGCTCATGCCGATCGCCTTGCAGGCTTCGCGCTGTCCCCGATCGACGGCTGAGACGCCGCCGCGAAAAATTTCCGCGCTATAGCCGCCGAGGTACATCGCGAGACCGATCACGGCCGCGCTGAAGCGCGAGATGATCTGGTTGGTGTCGACATCGAACAGATTTGCGTGAAGTAACGGCAGCGGCAGATAGAGCCGCGGAATGAGCGCCGAAAGGAAGAACAGGAACAGCAGCATTGCAAGCGGCGGCGTTGCGCGGATGATCCAGATGTACACATAGCCGGCGGCGCGCAGCACTGCGTTGTCCGCCATCCGGCAGGCGGCGATCACGACCCCGAAACACAGGCCAAGCGCGCTCGACAGCACGGTCAGGATCAGCGTATTCCCCAATCCCTTCATCACGCGCTTGTTGAACAGATAATGGGCGACGATGTCCCACTGCCAGCGCTGGTTGTCGACCACCAGTTCGACGAACAGTACGACGACGACGAAGAGCATGGCGTACCAGAACCAGTCGGATTTCTTCGGGCGCGCATGAATGCGTGAGCCCGCAGGCGGCTGCCCGCCGGGCCTGTACGCTTCGCTCTCATGCCGGTGGCCGAGCGACGCCTCCGTGAAAAACGCAGCGGGGTCCTGCATGTCTTTTCTAGCTTCAATGTCCACTGGCCCGTCCTCGTGAAGCAGTCGTTTCGAAAGATGCGCAATGCGTCGATGAAGCGACTATAGGCAGGCAAAACTATTACATCCAACACAATTTTGTTCGTTTGATCCTATTCTATGTAATGCCTTAAGATCGCTGCACGGTGAGCTTTCAACGCTGCCGCATTGCACCAATATTCGAGGTGACACGCTCGTGGCCAGACTCAATGCCAAGCAAATGGAAGTGTTCGTCGCGGTGATGACGCACGGCTCGATCACCGCCGCCGGTCAGCGCCTGAACGTATCGCAACCGGCCGTGAGCCGGATGATCGAGCGCTTCGAGCAGGAGGCCGGTTTTGTCGCTTTCGAGCGGCGCCGAGGCAAGCTGGTGCCGACGCCGGAAGCGGAAATCTTCTTCGCCGAAGTCACGCAGGTCTATCGCGGCCTCGATTATCTGAACGAAGTGGCGAGGGAAATCGGCACCACGCGGCGCGGCTATTTACGCGTCGGCGTATTTCCCGCATTCGCCGAGGGCTGGATCACCGAGCGCATCACCCGCTACGTCGCGGGGCGTGAGGAACTGCTGACGTCGCTGGAGCCAATGTCGACGGATAGCGTGATCGAAGCCGTGTCGCGGCAAACCATAGATCTCGGTATTGCGTTGCGCGCGTCGGATCGCGAGGGTTTGCGCAGCGAGGAAATCAACAGTTCGGAGATCGTCTGCATCCTGCCCAAAGGGCACCGCCTGACTGGACGACCCTTGTTGCAGCCGGCCGATCTGTCGGGCGAAGACTTCATTTCGATGGCCGCCAAGGTGAAGGCGCGCACGTCGATCGATGCCGTGTTCGATTCGAGCGGCGTCGAGCGACGCATTCGCGCTGAGACACCCTGGGCATCGACGGTCTGCCATATGGTGGCGCATGGTTTGGGCGTCGGGCTCGTGATCCACGAGTCGGCGCTCGAGTTCGCACATCTCGGCTATCACATTGCCGCGTTCAAGCCGCACATCGACTATCGCGCGTATCTGATTACGTCGACCGCTCGCCCGTTGTCTACAGCGGCAAAGGGGTTTCGCGACATGCTGCTGCTCGATTTCGACCAGGCAAAGAAGGCGCCGCGGGCGTCGAAGCGTTGGCCGACTTGAAGGGGCGATGAGCTCACAGGCACCGTGGAGAAACGCAATTGCGCGAACGCTAATAAGCTTAGCTAATTAGCGGCCCAGCGTCGGATTGCTGAAGCCCGGGCGGTTGATTTAGACGTCTCTTGCTGGATCTTGTAAATGAATGCCGAAGGATAGGTTGTTCGGGCATCACGGCGCAACGTGGTCGAGCGCACAGACTGCCGATACGGCTTCGTGGTCTGGTTGAGGCGTTTGGACTTCCCGACCCACCAGGAATATTCCGTTCGGACTGCGCACTGCGCAACCACAATAATGAGTACATGGGTACATGAGCTGCCGTTATGGTTGATGGCACTTGTCACTTTCGGTGCGATATTTCTCGTGGGCGCGGCCATCCATTTCGTGACTGGATGGCTTGCTGCCGGTCGATATGAGCGATCATTCAAGGCAATTTCGCCCGGTCTGCTTTCTCCACTCGGTATCATATTCGGCTTATTTATCGCTTTCACGGCCTCGCAGGTATGGAACGATACAGCGCGCGCCAATGCCGCGGTGGCCACTGAAGCGAGTGCGCTGCGATCGGTTGTCGTGATGTCCGCCGTTTTGCCAATCGAAGCCCAGACCGAACTGCGCAGGATGATCCGAGACTACATCCAGTACACCGCGACGATTGAATGGCCGCTCGTGGCGAAGGGGGCCGTCACACTTAACGTTAGTCCTCCTACGCTGAACAATGCACTGAAGTTCACACTATCCCTGCCAGTCCTTACGCCCGGACAGCAGACGGCGCAGCGCGAGGTCGCGGCGTCCCTGCAACACGCTCTCGAAGTGCGTCGCGAGCGTATCCTGATCAGTCGCAGCGAAGTGAATGGTGTCAAATGGTTATGCCTGGCGTTTTTGGCAGTGTGCCTGCTGTTCGCCATCGCGTTCGTTCATTGCGACAACCGGCTGGCATCTGCCGTGGCAATCGGTCTGTTTTCGGCGGCACTCGCCACAACCTTTTTGCTCATCCTCTCCCACGATCGGCCCTTTACAGGAGAAATCGCGCTGACGCCGGAGCCATTGCTGCAGGTGATGCCTGAGAACCGCTGACCGTTGCGGTATCCCAAGCCACCGCCCCGGCCGAACAGCCGACTACACATCGAAGCGTCTGAACGAGCACTGGCAAGACGGATGTGACATTTAAACCTCGCGGCAGAGATGAAAGCGAGCGCTCCCTTATTGCCGCCCGCTACCTTACACCAATCGGCGGTACCGACCGTCACTTGACCTTCGCATCGCGAGAAATCAGCCACTCGCGGGCCACGCTTGCCAGTCCCGAGCCACCCATTCACGCGTGAACGCGCAACCACCTCGCGGACCGGCTAGACGCGCTGCCCGGTCTAGCGCGTTTGCCTGCACTGGAAACGCGACCAACTCAACTTTTTCCCTACCCCGCCGATATACCGCCTGAAGGCAGCATCGGATTGGACAGACGCGACACTCGTTGCAGCGGTGAGTGTTGGAGCAGCGAACGAAGAAGGACATTTTCTGCGGAGCACCGCTCGCCGAACGGGCGGGCGCCGTGGGGGTACGCCTCGAAGAAGACCCTGCCAGATCGAAGCATCTTCCAGCCCATAGCGTGCATGCGAGCACGACAACAAACGCCGCCACAGGAAACACCAGTAGCTCTGCATGCGGCGTCCACCACGTCATCAACGCCGCGACCACGGGCTACGCCACACTCACCCAACCCAGGTGCCTCAAAAGGGCAGCCTTCAGGATCATGAAACGAATCCCTGCCACGTTCCTCGCTGCGCTACTGATCGCGACCATTGCGCCCTTGTGCCAGGCGCAATACACCACCGACTGGCTGGCAAACACATTGGGGACCAACGCCACCCGCGTGGGTAGCGTCGCGCGCTCCATGTGGGTAGCGCCCGAGGGTGTGATCTATACGGCTTCAATGTGGGACGAAAACGAGGGCGGAGTCGCCCTCTACCAGAACGGCCAAAGTATGGGGTCCATAGGAGGGCACGGCGATTTCCAGGGCGGGGCCATTACGGGTAATGCAACTTCAATCTTCGCTGCGCTGGCATTTACTAGCACTTACGGCAGCGGAACGGTGGGGCGGTACAACCGGACCAGCCAATCCCGCGATCTGCTGATCTCGGTCAGCGCGACAACGACTGAGCAGCGGGCCGATGTAATCACGGGACTCGCGACGTCGGGCTCACTCCTTTATGTAAGCGATTTTCCGGGAAATCGCGTCCGGGTCTACACCACCGACGGCACCTGGCGACAGGACATCAACGTCCCAGGCCCTGGCGGGCTCGCCGTGGACGGCGCAGGAAACATCTGGGTCGCGCAGAAGAGCGCGGGCGCGATCCTCGAATTCAATCCGGCCGGCGCGCCGCTGAACACCATCCAGATGTCCGTCACCGCTCGACCGTCCGCGCTGTATTTCGATTCGTCGACCGGGTATCTCATGATCGGGGACGAGGGCCCCGACATGAACATCAAGATCTACAACATCTCGAGCACGCCAGTTCTGGTCAGTACGTTTGGCATCCAGGGCGGATATCTCGACACGACGGCTGGAACAAAAGGCCGGGTCGGCGATAAGCGGTTCACCCGCGTCACCGGCATCGGCAAGGACTCAGCCGGCAACCTGTACGTCCTCAACAACCCATGGGGCGGAAGCTGGGACCTCGGCCGCGACGGCGGCACGGACATTCACTCTTACAGCAGCGCCGGCACCTTGCAATGGAAGCTTCAGTCTCTCAACTTCGAAGGGGTCGCCGCTCCGGACCCCGGCAGTGACGGTGCCTACTTCTATGGAGGCACCAACCTCTACAGCGGCACCGCTGGAGGAACCTTCGTCGCGAACACGGTCGATCCGGTCGACTATCCCGCTGATCCCCGAATCAACATCAACGATGCCTCTCGCGATGAGCACTTTGGTCAAGTCGCCGCCGTCGGCACCAACCGAATCCTTGTGGCGTCCGGCCAGAATCCCGATACCTTTTACTTCTTTCACTTCAATACGGCGAATGGCTACATCGCCATCCCGGATGGCTCGATTCCAGGGACATTGTTCAACGCGACCGCGCCAGTCAGGGACGGATTTTGCCTTGACAGCAAAGGAGACGTCTGGGCCGGTCTGGATAAGACGAATGCCATCTGGCACTACCCGCTGACCGGCTTTGACGGCAACGGCAAGCCGACATGGGGAGCAGGAGTTGCAACGCCGATACCGAGCACGATCACGCCGTTGTCGCGGATCATCTATTTGCCCGATAGCGACACCATGATCCTTGCACAGGGCCTGACCGGGGGCTCAGGCTGGACGTCGATCGGAACGAGGGTCGAGGTGTATCACGGCTGGCTCGCAGGCAACACGACCGCACCCAACCCCGTGATCAACCTCACCAGCGCCAATCCCAAGTCGATCACGGCAGCCGGCAACTATCTCTTCGTCGGATACGTACACACCGTACCCAACATCGATGCCTTCAATCTGACCACCGGCGGCCTGGACACCACGTTTATCAACAGCAGCCCCAGCACCGTGTATGTAGGCAACGACGTGGATTCCATGTACGGCCTCAGATCGTACCTTCGGTCGACCGGAGAGTACGTGGTCACGAAGGACAACTACAACGGTACCAGCATCGTTGTTTATCGTTGGACACCCTGATCCGCCCGCGTCGCTCTTCCCGAAAAACACGTTGAATTCAGGGATGGACTTCTCAGGAATGGTGGCGCCCGGCACCGGCCGTGCAAACATCCGCATTTTGCGAGTAGCATGTAACGCCTCGGCAAGCACACACATCATGCTTGACCGGGCCGATCCTGCGCTCGCTCGCAGCATCGCTTAAGCCTCGAGCATCGTAGATAAAAAAACGTGCCGTACCGGAGGAGACAAAGAATGCGCAAGATGCGTTGGATGGTCATATTTCTATGCTTCCTGGCAATCGCGATCAACTATGTCGATCGTGCGAACCTCGCTGTCGCAGCACCTCAAATTCAGAAGGCGCTCAACATCGGCCCCGCACAAATGGGCCTTGTGATGAGCGGTTTCTTCTGGACCTACGCGCTGATGCAAATGCCTTTCGGCTGGTTCATCGATAAAGTCGGCGCACGCATCGCATTGCCGCTTGCAGTCGGGTGGTGGTCCATATTCACCGCGCTCACGGCGGCGACCTCGAGCGTAGCGGGTATGTTCGGTTGCCGCCTCATGCTCGGCGTGGGCGAAGCGGGCGCTTATCCGGCGTGTGCGAAGCTGGTTGCGCAATGGTTCAAACCGGCGCAGCGCGCGTTCGCCACCAGTATCTTCGATAGCGGCTCGCGGGTCGGCTCCGCACTCTCCATCCCGATTGTCGCGCTGATCATCAGCGGCTTCGGCTGGGAAGCGTCGTTCGTCGCGACGGGCGCGGTCGGCTTGCTGTGGGTGCTTGGCTGGTTCGTGATCTACCGAAATCCGTCGCGTGGGGATCTGACCGGCGAGGAAAATACAACGCCTGTGCCGCGCGAAAAGACAGCCGGCCAGAACGTCACGTGGGCCTCGCTCTTCAGGCATCGCACGCTGTGGGGCATGATGCTCGGCTTCTTCTGCCTGAACTTCGTGATCTACTTTTTCATCACGTGGTTTCCAAGTTATCTCGTGCAGACCCGCGGCTTTTCGCTCAAGTCGCTCGGCACGCTCGGCATGATTCCCGCGCTCATCTCCATTCCCGGAGGCTGGCTGGGAGGCATCGTTTCGGATGCGCTCTACAAGCGCGGCTGGAGCCTGACGAAGTCACGCAAGACCTGCATGGTCGGCGGCATGCTGCTTTCGTCGATCATCACGCTGTCGGCGTTCACGACCAGCATCTATGTGATGCTTGCATCGTTCGGAATTGCTTATGGCAGCCTCGCGTTCGCTGCGGCAAGCATCTGGTCGCTCCCCGGCGACGTGGCGCCGACGCCGGATTACGTGGCTTCGATCAGCGGTATCCAGAACTTCGCATCGAATCTCGCGGGCATCGTGATCACCACGTTCACCGGCTTTATGCTCGCACTCACCAAAGGGTCGTTCACCATTCCCCTGATCGTCGCGGGCGGTTTCTGTTTTCTCGGCGCATTCAGTTATCTGGTGATCGTAGGCAAGATCGAGCCGCTGCAGATTCCGGGTGACCAGTCGCTCGACGTAGCTGAGTCCCAGGGAGCGGGGGGACGTTAACGCTCCCGGGTGCATTTTGTAAGCGTCGCCGCAACTCGACGGCCATGAAATGCCCCTGGCAAGCCAACTGGAAGCTTCAGTCGCCGCCCCGCGATCGGCTTAGCCGCTCAGCTGCTCAGTGGCTGCAGACGGTGATTAGCTCGGTGATTAGCTTCGTGGCCCGGGGGAATCCTGCCGGAGCCATCCCTGGCGCCGCAGTCTTTACTGCGTCGCATGAGAAAATTTCGCATCGTCCGATGTTTCGTTGTATACTTCGTCCCCGATTGAGCAAACGGTTGTGGAGCAAGGCTGTCAAGGCTGGCAGGGTGTGTTGACAAACCTTCTGGCACACCGCGTTCCGGTTCAATCGGCCGACGGGTTGTTGCAAATGATTGAATTAATCGGCTGCGCTGTTCTCGTGCGGATCGTTGCAAAAGATGCAAGAAAGGAGTGGTAGTTCAGTTGGTTAGAATACCGGCCTGTCACGCCGGGGGTCGCGGGTTCGAGTCCCGTCCACTCCGCCAGCATTCACGAGAAAGGCGAACTCCGGTTCGCCTTTTTTATTGCCCGCTGCTGTAACATCGGGCGTTTCGTATTAGGCAGAATCGTCACGCATGCTCGACTTTTTCCGTAATCACCAACGCCTGATGATGGCCCTGTTGATCCTGATCGTCGTGCCGGGATTAGGAATTGTAGGTATCCAGGGCTTCAGCAGTTTCTTCGACGAAAACGCCAACGTCGCCAGCGTCAACGGCCACAAGATCACGCGTGTCGAGTACGACGGCGCGATGCGCCAGCAAGTCGATCGCGCGCGTCAGATGCTCGGCGCCCAGTTCGACCCGAAGATGTTCGAATCGCCGGAAATGCGCGCGTCGCTGATCGACAGCCTCGTGCAACAGCGCGTGCTCTCAGACGAAACCCAGCGCCTCCATTTGACCGCGTCCGACGCAGCGGTACGCCGCGCATTGCTGGCCGATCCGACCATCGCTTCGCTGCGCAAGCCGGACGGTTCCATCGATGTGGACCAGTACAAGCAATTGCTCGCGATGCAGGGCATGACGCCTGAGCAGTACGACGAACGCGTGCGTTATGGCCTGGCCTCGGACCAGATTCCGGCGAGTATCCAGTCCACGGCGTTCACGTCGAAGACCCTGGCGCAGACGCTGACCGAGATCGCCGAGCAGCGCCGCGACGTTCAAGGTCTCGCGTTCCGTACCGTCGATTACACCGCGAAAATCCAGCCTACCGACGCGCAGGTGAAGTCGTATTACGACGCCCACAGCGCTGAGTTCGCTACGCCCGAGTCCGCGACTATCCAGTACCTGGTGATGTCGCCGGCTACTTTGTCGGCAGCGGTCAAGCCGTCTGACGCGGATCTCAAGAAGTACTACGACGACAACATCGCGCGCTTCAAGACGCAGGCTCAAGTTCGCGTGAGCCACATCCTGATCACGGCGCCGAAAGACGCAAGCGCCGCCGACAAAACGAAGGCCAAGCAGCAAGCCGAAACCCTGCTCGCGCAGGTCAAGGCGCATCCGGATCAGTTCGCCGAGATTGCACAGAAAAATTCGCAGGACCCGGGATCGGCGGCAAAGGGCGGTGACCTGGGCTATTTCAGCCGCGGCATGATCGCAGGCGGCCAGGCATTCGACGACGCCGCGTTCGGCTTGAAGAAGGGTGAAATCAGCGGGATCGTGCAGACGGATTTCGGTTATCACATCATCGAAGCGACCGACGTGAAGCCGTCCGTCACGCAGCCGTTCGACGAAGTGAAGGACGCGATCACGAAGGAAGTCGTCGCGCAGCAAGCGGCGAAGAATCTGGCTGACGACGCGGAAGGTTTCACCTCGACGGTGTACGAACAATCGAAGTCGTTGCAGCCCGCGGCTGACAAATACAAGCTGCAAATCCAGACGGCGACGGTTGGATCAAAGCCCGATCCGAAGCTGCCGCCTGATAGCCCGCTGAACAATACGAAGTTCCTCGCAGCCGTATTCGCGCCGGACGCCGTGAAGCAGCACAACAACACGCAGGCTATCGATATTGGCAACAGCACGCTGATCGCAGGCCGTGTGACGGACTACAAGGCGGCGGCCGTACCCGCACTCGATACCATCAAGGACGCCGTGCGCACGAAGGTCGTGGCGGAAGAAGCAGCCCAAGCCGCTCGCAAAGAGGGCGTGGCCAAGCTGGCCGAGTTGCAGAAGTCGAACTCGACCACAGGTTTTTCGTCGGTATCCAAGGTGTCGCGTAACGACGCGCAGGGCATGCCGCCCGCCGCGCTCGCCGCTATCTTCAAGGCGGATTCGTCGAAGCTGCCGGCTTATGTAGGCGTCGATCTTGGTGCGGACGGATACGCTATCTATCGCGTGAACGGTATCGAGAAGCCTGATCCTGTGACCGCGGACCGTCTTGCCGGCGCACAGCAGCAAGTCGCTCAGGTCTACGCGCAAGCCGAGATGGAGTCGTACCTCGATTCGTTGAAGGCGCGCTCGAAGGTGAAGATCACGAACGTGCCGACCACGTCGGATCAATCGCAATGATCCTCGCGGTCTGATTCACTCGATTTGACCCGCACGATAAAAAGCCCCGCTGGCGAACCCAGCGGGGCTTTTTCATATCGGGCTTCCTTCTTCCGAAAGTCCAAGGAGAAGGCGCCCGATGGATGGGTTACAAGACCTTCAGTGAGGTCAGAGGCATGCCTGGATGTCGCCGGCGGCATCGCTGCCGGCCGAGCCCGCAGCGCGGAAACCGACCCATGTACCGGGACCTGAATAGTTGGGGCGTACGATAGCCTTGGCGCCATCGGGCGGTTGCTGACCCGGAACGTAGACGTCAGCTGCCATGTCGTTCGCGAGCGTGTCTTGCGAAACCACTTGTTGCTGTGATTTATCGGCCCATTTCTGCGCGATACATTGTGCGACGACCTTCGGGGGTTGCTGGCTCGTGCCGACCTGACTGACGCCAGGGGACATGGGAGCGGCGCAAGCCGAGATCGCGACGGTCAAAGCGAGAATTGGTAAATATTTCACGTTACCTCCTTTCAATGCGCTCACAGCGGAGCCGGGGTTTTTCAGGGTTACGCGAAAATCTTGATTGCTGAATCGTGGCCGTATTCCGCGCATGGCTAAAAGCCAACCAGGCGACGCGCTGACAGGGTTATATCGATGAATCGCTTCGATCAGCTATAACCTCCGGTCATTTCGATGGCGCGCCCAGCAAAGGTCTTAAAACTGGCCAGACGTTGTTCAATAGCAAGGGCTGGGCCTGAGGGGTCGGATGAATCTGGTCGGCCTGGAACATCTCGGGCTTGTTTTCAATACCAGCCAATAGAAACGGGACTAGCGGCACCTGTTTTTCTTTGGACAATTGTTCATACACACCGTGAAACTTTTGCGAGTAGTCGGGGCCATAGTTAGGCGGAACATACATCCCGACGAGTAAAACTTTCGCGTTGGCGGCCTGTGATTTCTCGATGATCGCCCGCAAGTTCGCTTCTGTGGTCGCGAGCGGTACGCCGCGCAGCGCGTCATTGGCGCCGAGTTCCACAATGACTATGGCTGGCTTGATGCGGTTGAGCGCAGCGGGCAGGCGGGCAAGGCCGCCGCTGGTGGTGTCGCCGCTGATGCTTGAATTGGCGACGCTATAATTGAAGTGCTCTTTTGGAAGCTTTGAGCGCAGCAACGCAACCCAGCCTGTATCGCGCGGCAGGCCGTACTCCGCGGAAATGCTGTCGCCGAGGACCACGATCGACGGTTTGCCGCTCGTTGCCGTAGCGCTCGCCGCAACTGCAACGGCAACTGCAGCCGCGTCTTGCGCGGCATACACCGGCGTAGCGCCCATGCATGCAACCAATGCAACAAATGTCAGCGGTGCCAGCGTGGCGCGCGTTGTCCAGTTCACCTTAAGTCTCTCCATGCAAAACAATATCGAACCAGTCATTGAAGTACGGGGTTTAAGCAAGCGGGTGAAGGACGCGACGGGCGAATTGATCATCCTTGATCAGATCGACCTGTCGATCGAAAAGGGCAGCAGTGTTGCCATAGTCGGCGCATCGGGGTCCGGCAAGTCCACGCTGCTCGGTCTGCTTGCGGGATTGGACAGCGCGACGGCGGGCTCGGTTCGCTTGCTCGGGCGCGACCTGGGCACGCTGAACGAAGACGAACGCGCGGCATTGCGCAGCGGCTCGGTGGGATTTGTCTTCCAGTCGTTCCAGTTGATGCCGCACCTGAGCGCTCTCGAGAACGTGATGTTGCCTCTGGAATTGCGCGGCGATGTGCCGCACAAAGAGATTGCGAGCCGTGCACGGGACCTGCTCGAACAGGTCGGCCTCGGTCAGCGGACCGCGCATTATCCCAAACTGTTATCCGGTGGCGAGCAACAACGCGTGGCGCTTGCGCGCGCGTTTGTCACGCATCCGGCCGTGCTTTTCGCCGATGAACCTACTGGCAGTCTTGATGCGGCAACAGGTTACGCGATCATCGATTTGATGTTCGAGATGAACCGCCGCAATGGCGCCACGCTCATTCTGGTCACGCACGATATTGAACTGGCCGGGCGATGCGACGCCACGGTGACAATTGAAGCAGGGCGCCTTGTGAATGGCCTGAGCGTGTAGTCGGCTTAGAGAGAGGTATCTCGCGTCTTCATCAACCGAAGACGTGAGATACCCGTTCATCAACCGTTTACAGCCCCTTCAACGCGGCCTGCGCACGCGCGATCAACGCCGATGTCGACGAATCATGCTTCGCGGGATCGGCCTTGTCGCTGGTGATATCGGCTTCCACCACTTTGCCGAGGATCTTGCCCAGCTCAACGCCCCACTGATCGAACGAGTTGATGTCCCACACCGCGCCTTGCACCAGCACCTTGTGCTCGTACAGCGCGATGACCGCGCCCAATGTCTCGGGCGTGAGTGCATCGAGAATAATCGTTGTCGTCGGGCGATTACCGGGGAAGCTAAGGTGAGTGGCAAGCTCTTCCTTGCCCGGTCCTGCGACCTTCTTCGCTTCTTCCATTGTGCGTCCGAGCATCAGCGCTTCGCTTTGCGCGAAGCAGTTCGCGAGCAGTTTCGCGTGATGGTCGATCAGCGGATGTTCCGGCGTCAACACGGCGATGAAGTCGATCGGAATCATCGTCGGTCCCTGATGCAGCATCTGGTAGAACGCGTGCTGACCATTCGTGCCGGGTTCGCCCCAGATCACGGCGGCGGTCGGATAATCGACCATGGTGCCGTCAAGCCGTGCCGACTTGCCGTTGCTCTCCATCTCGAGTTGCTGGAGATACGAAGACAGGTAGCGCATGGCTTGCGAGTACGGCGCGACCATCACGCTTTGCGACTCGAAGAAGTCGCGATACCAGATGCCGATCATGCCCATCAGCACGGGCAGGTTGCGCTCGAACGGCGCGGTACGGAAATGCTCGTCCATCGCATGCGCGCCGGCGAGCAGCTTCTCGAAGTTCTCCGGTCCAACCGAGATCACGATCGACAGGCCAACCGTGGACCATAGTGAATAACGGCCGCCGACCCAGTCCCACATCTCGAAGACATTTTCCTTCGCAATGCCGAACTTGACCACTTCCTCAGGATTCGCCGATACCCCCACGAAGTGCTTTGACAGCGCTTCTTCCGGGCAACCGCTTTTCACGAACCACTCGCGCATGGAGCGCGCGTTGGTCATGGTTTCGAGCGTGGTGAAGGTCTTCGACACAACGATAGCCAGCGTCTCTTCAGCGTTCAGGCCCTTCAGTACGTTGTAGATATCGGCCCCATCGACGTTGGAGACAAAATGCGTGTCCAGACCCGGCTGTGCCAAGTGCTGTAATGCATGCACGACCATCTTTGGTCCGAGATCCGAGCCGCCAATCCCGATGTTCACCACATGGCGAATCCGCTTGCCGGTGTAGCCGGTCCACGAGCCGTCGCGAACCTTGTTCGCAAACGTCGCCATCTTGGCTTTTTCAGCGCGGATTTCTTTCTGGAAAGGGGAATTGTCGTCGGTGGATCGCAAGGCCGTGTGCAGCACCGCGCGATGTTCCGTGACATTGACGATATCGCCGGCAAACACGGCGTCGCGCTTGTCAGCGACCTTGGCCTGCTGCGCGAGTTCGACCAGCAGCTTGAGCGTGGCTTCGGTGACGCGGTTCTTCGAGAAATCGATGGAGATGCCGCCGCCGTCAAAAGTCAGGCGCTCGGCGCGGGACGGCGTTGTGTCGTTTTGCGGCGCGAACCAGTCGCGCAGGCGTTCGTCACGGATGGCATCGTAATGCGTCTGGAGCGCCGGCCAGGCAGGAAGCGAATTGAGCGTCATAACGGTCCGTTTATCAGAGGGTGACGGGAAGTGCTGTTCATCGCGCGGAGTCTGATGAGGGTTCATCTCGACGGGCTCATCGACCGCCGCGTCGACCAGCTTACGCGCGAGTCAACAAGTATAGCCACGATGGATGAATGATTGCTTGCATGGAAGTCAAGGCGCGTTGGCCATGGCTTCCTGCGTTGGTTCGTGTTTCGTTCGTCCTGGATAAACGCCGTTCGCAAACGACACCACCGGCGGGCTCGCTTATGCGGCGTAAAACAGCCGGTTGAGCAAGCTGCGTACCTTCGGAGCCAGCTCGCCCGCGGTCAATCCTGCGGGACCTTCGCCTTCGCGGGTCAGCTCTTCAGCGGCCAGCCCGTGCAGATAAACGCCCGCCAGCGCCGCCTCATAAGGCGGCAACCGCTGCGCGAGGAAGGCGCCGATCAACCCGCCCAGCACGTCACCCGTCCCGCCGGTGGCGAGCGCGGCATTGCCGGTGGGATTCACTGAAACGCGTCCGTCCGGCGAAGCGACGATCGTGCCCGTGCCTTTCAACACAGCGACCGCAGCGAAGCGCGCGGCCAGCTGCCGTGCGGCAGCGATGCGATCGGCTTGCACTTTTTTTACATTCGATCCGAGCAAACGCGCGGCTTCGAGTGGATGCGGCGTCAACACGCACGGGTCCCCGCTCGCGCCCCGCTCGGCGACCTTGGCAGCCAGCTTTTCATCCGATGAAATCAGGTTGAGCGCGTCGGCATCGAAGAGTTTGGGGACATCGAGCGCGAGGACATCGACGAGCACCTTCTTCGCGCGTTCACTCTGGCCCATGCCGCAGCCGAGCGCGAGCGCGTTCATCTTGTCGAGTGAGAGCTGGTCGACGTGGTGCAGCATCAGCTCGGGATGCGGCGGGTCATAAGGCGGTGAATCAGTGCCGATGAACGCCACGTTCACTTTGCCCGCGCCGCCGTACAACGCCATGCGCGCGGCCAGGATCGGCGCGCCGCACATGCCGGTGTCGCCGCCGAGCACGGCCAGCGTGCCGAATGTGCCCTTGTTGGTCGCGTAATCGCGGGGCGGCAAGTGCGAGCCGAACAGCGATGGCGCGTTCAGCACGACACAGGATTCAACGGGCGGCTTGACGCCCAGGTCGGCGATATAAAGCTTGCCCGTGAGGTCGCGCCCATCGCCGGTGAAATGGCCCGGTTTCGCGCCGATAAACGTGATGGTGTGCGTGGCACGCACGGCCTGTGCACGGCCGTCGGCGCTCCGGCTGACCGGTTCGCCGGTGTCGCTCGACAGTCCGCTCGCGATATCCAGCGCAAGCACGCCGCCGCTCGCCTTCGAACGCCGCGACAGGCGTGCGGCGAGATCCGCGAACACGCCTTCCAGCGGCCGTCCGAGACCGATGCCGAACATGCCGTCGACGAGCCAGCCGAGGTTGTCGAAGGATTGGGGGGAATCGGTGGTGATTTTCACGCCCGCTTGCCTGGCTTCGGCTAGCGCCCAGCGTGCATCGTCGGGTTTGACTTCCACCGGCATGCAGACTTCGACGTCGATGCCGGCTTGCCGCAAGCGGGCAGCCATCACGAGCGCATCGCCGCCATTGTTGCCCGGCCCGGCCACGATCCAGACCGGCAGCGCGGCAAGATGCGGCATATGCCGGTTCTGGTCGATGACAAATTGCGCCGCAGCAGCCCCGGCGCGTCCCATCAGCGTATTGGCGGGCAGGGAAGCCGCCGCACGGCTTTCAAGCGTGCGGAGTTCGTCGAGTGTCAGGAGCGCCAGCGCGTGATCGCGCGGCTCGACGTAGGGCGGCGCAGAGGTGTTTGATACGGCGGAGGAAGGGGAGTTGGAGTCGGTCATGGCGCCAGCGTTGGAGGAGTGCGTGAGCTCATCGCAATTATTGCGCCCAAATGGCTGCAGACACCGGCCAGAGATTCGTAAAGTGTGTGACGTTCGCGAAAGGCGCTTTGCGGCTGCTTTCGCTAGTCCACGCCGCTCTTCGCCTTTGCTTTTTCGCTTCGCTAGCCCTTAGCCGCTCCGGATGCAAGCCGGATAACGCTCAACCCTTCCTAAAACCGGTCCATCCGCAGCGCGCTGAGCGTTTCAACAGGCACGTCGGGTGTGATTCCGGAGACCATTGCGGCGACCACCTTGGCCGCCCCGCAAGCGATTCCCCAGCCCGCCGGCCCGTGCGCGGCGTTGATGAACAAGCGCGCATGCGCGCTCGGGCTCACAACGGGCAAACCATCGGGCGACACCAGCCTGATGCCGTCCCAAGCCCGCGCCGCCGATACCTTCGCCGCGCCTGGAATCCAGTCGTGCGTTGCTTGGCCGAGCAGCGCGAGGGCGCGCCGCGTCATGCTTTCGTTCATCGGCTTCTGCGCTTTTGCCACGCTCTCGAGCACCGCACCGCCAGTCACGCGCATGCGCTGGTTGATCCGCGTCATGGTGATGCGCTTCACGGAATCGACCACCGTAATGTGCGGCGCGCGCTCTTCGTAGGCAATCGGCGCGGTCAGGGTGTGCAGGCGCAGCGGATGCAGCGGCAACGTGATTCCCAGCGTCGCCAGCAATGCGAGCGTGCCGGTGCCGGCTGCGACCACGATGGCGTCGGCGCCGATCAATTCCACGTCGCGGGACTTGCGCCCCTTGCCGTCGACTTCACCCGCCCGCGGTCCGAGTTCTACGGCGGCACGCTGGGAGTCGGCGCGAATGGCCGTGACTTCGCGACCAAGCTGGAACTGCACGCCGCTGTCTTCCAGCACTTGCTTCAGCAGCTTGGTGAACAACGGACAATTGGCGGTGCGGGCATCGCCAAGCAATACGCCGCCGGCGAGCGGCGGATCGTCGGGAATGGACGGTTCAGCCGCCACGCATTCCTCGGGTGTCAGCATGCGGTGCGGCGTCTCGAAGCGCTGCAGCAGCGCAATCGCGGACTGCGCCAGCTCGAGATCGCGTTCATGGCGGAACACGTGCAGCACGCCGGTGCGCTGTTCGTAATCGAGTGCGTACCGGGAGTCGATATCGGCGATCACGTCCCGCGATACGTCCACCAGCGGCCGCAAAGCGGCGTATTGACCGGTGAAAAGCTCCGGATCCTTGAACCGCGCGAGTTGCTTCGCGAACTCGCGGGTGTCGGAATTGAAGCCGGGTTTGAACACAATGCCGGTTTTGGCCGCGCGACGTGTCTGCATGAACGTCGGACCGAACCACACGTCGAGCGGTGAGGGCAGCACGGAGCCGCCATGACCGTAGGTTGCGCCCTGCGCAACGGTGGCATGGCGCTCGACCACGCAGACACGGTGGCCGTTTGCACGCAATTGGTACGCGGTGGCGATGCCGGCGATTCCGCCGCCGATGACGATGACATCCATGATTCGTTCTCGCCCGAAGGCGCAAGACCAGACTGGTTCACGAGCCGGTGCCCGACTGTGTCAGGGCGCCCGGGATTCGCCGGGATTCTCGTGAGAGAGGCGAACCGGCGTTTGTGCGTTTGTGCGACCAAACGCCGGTCAGGGAAAGCGCGCCATGATAGCGCCAAACGGGCGTCGACGGGACGCCAAGAGGCGCGGGACAGCAACGCCGATGAGCGCACCGGAGGCTGAAAACCCTTGCGTGGCAAGGCTCTTGAAGCGCGCGCCCGGATCTTCGCAAAAACGTCGCGGGTGTATTTCAGAGATTGCGCGTGTGCCGTCGGGCCGTTTCGCGGCTTGGCCCGGGGTCCGTTTTCGAGACACTTCCGGGTTATAATCCGGGTCTTCCCACCGCCATTTGCGGCACTGCCGCAAATGGCTCCGACGTCTCTCGTCTCGACGTCTGCCTCGGCGTTTTTGACGTCCTTTAAGCACCGCGACAAATGGCCCACTTCTCGTGTTTCCCCGGCGCTTCGGCCCTCTCCGATTTCCGTCAAACCCGCCTGCTCGAAACATTGACGCGCATCGACCCGGCAATTGTCGGCGTGCGCGGCCAGTATCTGCATTTCGTGAACTCGGCCGAACCGCTCTCCGATGAGGACAGCAACCGCGTTCACGCGCTGATGCACTACGGTGCGCCGTTCGAGGCCAGCACTGAGCGCGGCGCGCAAGAGACCTTCATGGTCGTGCCGCGCTTTGGCACCGTTTCGCCGTGGGCGAGCAAGGCGACAGATATTGCGCATCACTGCGGCCTGACGCAGGTCCGGCGGATCGAGCGGGGGATCGAATATACGGTGATCCTGAAAAGCGGCTTGCTTGGCAGCGGCATTGGTGGCAAGAAAGCGTTAAGCGAGCAAGAGCGCGCAGCAGTTGTGGCCGCGCTGCACGACCGCATGACCGAGAGCGTCGCGCCGTCGCGGGATCACGCGCTGCATCTCTTCGACGAACTGCCGGCCCAGCCGCTGCAAGCCGTCGATATCCTGGGCCATGGCCGCGACGCGCTGGAAGCGGCGAACGCGGAACTGGGTTTGGCGCTGGCGGACGATGAAATCGACTATCTCGTTGATTCGTTCAAGCAGTTGGAGCGCAATCCGACCGACGTCGAACTGATGATGTTCGCGCAGGCCAACAGCGAACACTGCCGTCACAAGATTTTCAACGGGCAGTGGACCATTGACGGCGAGCCGCAGGACATCTCGCTGTTCAGCATGATCCGCAACACCGAGAAGCTGAACCACGCCGGCACCATCGTCGCGTATTCGGACAACTCGGCGATCATGGAAGGCGGCACGGCCGAGCGCTGGTTCCCGCGCGGTTCGAATGAGCATTACGGCCGCCACACCGAGTTGACGCACACGTTGATGAAGGTCGAGACGCATAACCACCCGACCGCCATTTCGCCGTTCGCCGGCGCGGCAACAGGCTCGGGCGGCGAAATCCGCGACGAAGGCGCGACGGGCCGCGGCGCGCGCCCGAAGGCGGGCCTGGCGGGTTTCACGGTATCGAACCTGGACTTGCCCGATGCACGCCAGCCGTGGGAAAACGCCCGCGACAGCGCTGTGCCGGTGCCGCAGCGCAATCCATCGGATGCCCACGAGCCGTACGGCAAGCCGGAGCGCATTGCATCGTCGCTGCAGATCATGATCGATGGCCCGATCGGCGCGGCCGCGTTCAACAACGAATTCGGCCGGCCCAATCTGGGCGGCTATTTCCGCGCGTATGAGCAGAATGCTGCCGGGCGCGTGCGGGGTTATCACAAGCCGATCATGATCGCGGGCGGGATCGGCAATATCTCTGACCAGCACACGCACAAGATGGATTTGCCGGCGGGATCGCTGCTGATCCAGATCGGCGGTCCGGGCATGCGGATCGGCATGGGCGGCGGAGCGGCGAGTTCGATGGCGACCGGCGCAAACACCGCGCAACTCGACTTCGATTCCGTCCAGCGCGGCAACCCGGAAATCCAGCGGCGCGCGCAGGAAGTCATCAATGCGTGCTGGCAGTTGGGCGCTGATAACCCGATCCTGAGCATCCACGACGTGGGCGCGGGCGGGTTGTCGAACGCATTCCCTGAACTGGTCGATGGGGCCAGCAAGGGCGCGCGATTTGAATTGCGTCGCGTGCAGCTTGAGGAATCCGGTTTGTCGCCGCGCGAAATCTGGTCGAACGAAGCGCAGGAACGTTACGTCCTGGCTATCGCGCCGGAAAGCCTGCCGGCCTTCGAAGCCATCTGCACGCGTGAACGCTGCCCGGTGGCCGTGGTGGGCGTTGCGACGGAAGAACGCCAGTTGCAGCTGATCGACGACTTGAAGAGCGCCGATGAAAAGCTCGAACCCGTCGATATGCCCATGGAAGTCCTGCTCGGCAAGACGCCCAAGATGCATCGCGACGTGAAGCGCGAGGTCTTGAAGTTCGAACCCGTCGATGTGACCGGTATGGTTTTGTCGGAGATCGCGGTGAGCGTGCTCAAGCACCCCACGGTCGCCAGCAAATCGTTTCTGATCACGATTGGTGATCGCTCGGTGGGCGGCACGACGGCGCGCGACCAGATGGTCGGCCCGTGGCAAGTGCCGGTCGCCGATTGCGCGATCACCACCATGGACTACGCGGGCTATCGCGGCGAAGCAATGACCATTGCCGAGCGCACGCCGCTTGCCGTGATCGATGCACCCGCATCGGGTCGCATGGCAGTGGGCGAAGCGGTGACGAACATTGCGTCCGCGCCGATCGAATCGTTGAACAAGCTGAAGCTGTCCGCCAACTGGATGGCCGCGTGCGGCAGTCCCGGCGAAGACGCAGCGCTGTTTGACACCGTGAAGGCCATTGGCATGGAGTTGTGCCCGGCGCTGGGCATCAGTATTCCTGTCGGCAAGGATTCGCTGTCGATGCGCACCAAATGGCAGGACGCGACGGGTGCAGCGAAGGAAGTGGTGTCGCCGGTGTCACTGATCATTTCGGCGTTTGCGCCGGTTGAAGATGTACGCCGCCAGCTCACGCCGCAGTTGCAGCGTGGCACGGACACGGTGCTGATCTCGATCGACCTCGGCCGCGGCAAGAATCGTCTGGGCGGCAGCATTCTGGCGCAGGTGACGCAGCAGATCGGCGATACGGTTCCCGACGTCGATGACGCCGAGGACCTGAAGCGGTTCTTCAACGCGATCCAGTCGCTGAATGCCGCGGGCAAGCTGCTCGCGTACCACGATCGTTCCGATGGCGGCCTCTGGGCGACTGTCTGCGAAATGGCGTTTGCGGGTCACGTGGGCGTGTCGCTGAACGTCGACATGCTGATCCTCGATCCCAACCATGAATCCGATTACGGCGATGCCAAGGACTGGGCGAAGCAGACCAGCGGCCGTCGTGAGGACCGGACCATTCGCGCGTTGTTCGCTGAAGAATTGGGCGGCGTGATCCAGGTGCCTTTGGCGGATCGCGATGCCGTGATGGCTGTGTTGCGCGAGCACGGGTTGTCCGCGTGTAGCGAAGTGATCGGCAAGCCGAACGAGCGTGATGCGATCGAGATTTATCGCGATGCCAAGAAGATCTATGAATCTCCTCGGCATGAATTGCAGCGGGCGTGGAGCGAAGTGAGCTGGCGCATTGCGCGGTTACGCGATAACCCCGCCTGCGCCGACGCTGAATACGATGCGTTGCTCGACCCTGCTGATCCGGGCATTTCGCCGGTGCTGACTTTCGATCCGACGCAGGATGTATCGGCTCCATTCGTGAGCAAGGGTGCGCGTCCGCGCGTCGCTATCCTGCGAGAGCAGGGTGTCAATTCGCATCTGGAAACGGCTTACGCGTTCGACCGTTCGGGGTTCGACACTCATGACGTCCACATGAGCGATTTGCTGGAAGGCCGGGTCACGCTGGCGGACTTTGCTGGTGCGGTTGCGTGCGGCGGTTTTTCTTACGGCGACGTGCTGGGTGCCGGTGAAGGCTGGGCGAAGACGATTCGTTTCAATCCGCGTCTGGCTGATATGTTCGAGGCGTTTTTTGGTCGCACAGATACCTTTGCACTGGGCATTTGCAATGGTTGCCAGATGATGAGCAGCCTCGCTTCGATGATCCCTGGCGCGGATGCCTGGCCGAAGTTCACGAGAAACAAGTCGGAGCAATTCGAGGCGCGGTTTGCGTCGGTTGAGATACAAAGTTCGCCGTCGATATTCTTCGCCGGAATGGAAGGGTCGCGGATTCCAGTGGCCGTCGCACATGGCGAAGGCTTTGCGGATTTCTCGCAGCAAGGCGATCCTGCGAACGCTTTAGTTGCAATGCGTTTCATCGATAACCAAGGCGCTGCAACCGAGCGTTATCCGTTGAATCCGAATGGCTCGCCGGAGGGGATCACGTCGGTGACGACGCCTGACGGACGCTTCACGGTGCTGATGCCGCATATGGAGCGGGTGCACAGGAATGTGCAGATGAGCTGGACGCCCGCCGATTGGACCGCAGACGCAAGTCCGTGGTTGCGCGTGTTCCAGAACGCACGGCGCTGGGTGGGATAAAGTTGCGCGGCACCTTTTTCACCATGGAAGAGGGCACCGCAGCGCAAAACCAAAGCCCAATAAAAAGGCCCCGCTGATTTGCGCCAGCGGGGCTTTTTCACATGGTCGAACATCCGAACAATTACTTGATAACAGCCTTCTTCTGCAAACCTTCTTCAAAGGCCTGCAGCTTTTCCTTCTGAATCTGCTCCGCAATCTGCGCCTTGACTTGCTCGAGCGGCGGCGGGGCGACATCGCGAATGTCGTCCAACCGAATGATGTGCCAGCCGAATTGCGTCTTCACCGGCGCGTCGGTCATCTCACCCTTCTTCAGCTTCTCAGCCGCCGCGCCAAACTCCGGCACATACGCTTGCGGGCTTGACCAGTCCAGATCGCCGCCATTCTTGCCCGATCCTGGATCCTTCGAATATTGCTTCGCCAGATCTTCAAAACTCGCGCCGGCCTTGATCTTCGCAATCAAGTCCTTAGCCTGGGCTTCATTGTCGACGAGAATATGGTGCAGGTGATACTCCTTGCCACCGCCAACCTGCTTCACCATGTCGTCGTAACGCGCCTTGATCTCGGCATCGGTCGGCGGATTGTTCTTCACGAAATCTTCAATCAATGCACGCAGGACCACAGTCTGCTGAGCAACGGCAATTTGCGCCTTCACGTCGGGACGTGTGGCAATACCGCGCCGCATCGCTTCCTGCATCAGGATCTCGCGATTCACCAACTCTTGACGCACGGCCGCCTGCAATTGCGGCGTGTCCTGCTGACCCTGCTGAACGAGTTGCGCGACAAGCGCATCGACACGGGATTTCGGAATCGGCGTACCGTTCACCACGGCAATGTTCTGAGCAAATACGGGCGCCGCCGCGAACGCGGCCAGCAACACCCAAATACGGGGATTTTTTAAAATCATCAATAGTTCCTGATCAGGACGAGGACTGGGAATCTGGCTGAAATCTGTTGGCTGAAAGCAAAACTGAACTGAAGGTCAGTTCTGACGGACGGTCACTCGAACTGGTCCGCAAACTCTTCAGGTGTGAAAGCCTTGATGGCAAGCGCATGAATGCCCTGCCGAAGCTCGTCGGCCAGCGCATCATACACTAGCCGGTGCCGCGCCACGCGTGGCTTCCCGGCGAATCGGGCCGCCACGATGGTAACCGTATAGTGACTTCCCGCCGAGGCTCCGGCATGGCCTGCATGCGCTGCGCTGTCATCGTCGATATGCACCGACGAAGCTTCCAGTGCCGCATTAAGCCGCGCTTCCAGATAAGCGATCTTGCCTTCGGCCGACGCGTTGACGAAGTTCTCGATAAAACCAGGATCGCTCATTTCCCTTCGTCCTCTTTCATGTACTTCGCGAGCCACAAACTCTGGGCCACGATAAACACCAGCAAACACCCGGTCGCACCGAACAACTTGAAGTTGACCCATTGATCGGTGGTGTAGTTGAACGCCACGAACAGATTGACCACGCCAAGAATCGCGAAAAACACGGCCCACGCAAGATTCAATTGGCCCCACACGCGATGCGGCAACACAATCTGCTTGCCCATCATTGCTTCAATGAGGTTCTTGCCGAACGCAACCTGTGACACGATCAGCGCGCCGGCAAAAAGCCAGTAAAGCGCGGTGGGTTTCCACTTGATGAACGTATCGTTATGCAGGACCAGCGTCGCGCCGCCGAATACGACCACCACACCCAGGCTCACCCACAGCATGGGATCGACCTTGCGATGCCGGAACGCAACCCAAGCGATCTGCACAAGCGTGGCGACAATGGCGACAGCGGTGGCGGTGTAGATGCCCCAGATCTTGAATGCGACGAAGAAGAGGAGGATCGGAAATAGATCGAACAGAAATTTCATGTCGTAGGGGTGAGGAGGGCATCAAATCTAAAAGCGCGCACGCGCCGCGTGTCACCGGTTCGCTACCGGCACAGCACGACGCCTGGCGAGTGAATAGCCGCAGCCAGCCGCAATTGAAAGCGCGCGGCGAAGTGGCCCGCCGCGCCAACGCCGACTTGCCGGCGCATTGGCTCACCGGCCGGCGTTGCCCGACGCGCTTACTTGGGTTCGAATTGTAGCGCAGCCGAGTTGATGCAGTACCGCAGACCGGTCGGCGCGGGACCGTCTTCGAAGACGTGGCCCAGATGCGCACCACAGTTCTTGCATTGCACTTCAATGCGCAGCATGCCATGCGCACGATCGGTTTTTTCGTTGATGACTTCGCCGTTGATCGGCTTGAAGTAGCTGGGCCAACCGCAACCCGCATCGAATTTCGTATCCGACTCGAACAACGGCGTGCCGCAGCACACGCAGTCATACACACCGCGCTCCGTGTGATCCCAGTATTCGCCGGTAAACGGCCGTTCGGTGGCGGCGTGGCGTGTCACCTGGTACTGGATATCGCTCAGTTCCTTTCGATACTCGGCGTCGTCCTTCTGCAGGGGAGCAACGGGGTCTTTAGTGAGATCGTCTCGGTTCATGGTTCTCTATCTCCAGATCTTTAGCGGAGCCTAAAAGGGATCCCAAGGCGGAAACCCAAAGGCGGCTCATTTATTTGGGGGTACTTTCAGGAAGAGCAACTGACTTCCAGGTCGCTCGCCCAGTCGGGAGGCAGGCCGGCATACGCTTCAAATTCAGGTTGTTCATCGAATGGGCGGCGCAGTACCTGTGCCAGCCGTTCAACTTCGGAAAAATCCTTCTCTTTCGCCAGCCGGATGGCGTTTTCGGCCAGATGATTGCGTAAGACATATTTTGGATTCACGGCGTTCATCGTGCTTGCACGTGCTTCGTCGCTCCGTGTTTCCTCCGACAAGCGCAGCCGGTAGTCGTTCGCCCAGACATCGAAAGCGGCGCGATCGAGGAACAGGTCACGCACCGGCGCGTCGCCAGAAGTGTCAGCCTTGCGCATTTTGGCCAGGTTTCGGAACGTGAGCGTGAAATCGGCACGATTGGCGTTCATCACTTCGAACAGGCGGTTCGCGAGTTTATCGTCGCCTTCGCGAATCTCAGCCAGACCGAGCTTCGCACGCATGCGGCGTTCGAGTGCGGGCGCAAAACGGTCCTTGAACCCTTCCAGCACCCGCTGCGCATCTTCGATCACCTTGTCGTTGCGATTGTCGCTGTCGTATTGCGGACCAAACAGCGGCACTAATGCCTGCGCGAGGCAAAACAGATTCCAGTAGCCAATCTGCGGCTGCATTTTATAAGCGTACCGGCCCCGCGAATCCGAATGGTTGCAGATGTGATTCGCGTTGAATCCATCGATAAAGCCGAACGGGCCGTAATCGATCGTCAGCCCGAGAATCGACATATTGTCCGTGTTCATCACGCCGTGGCAAAACCCGACAGCCTGCCAGTCCGCCATCAGGTCGGCGGTGCGGTTGGTGACTTCCTGCAAGAGCGCCAGAGCGGGATCGTCGGCTTCGCGGCATTGCGGATAAAACCGGTCGATCACGTGATCGGTGAGCTTTTTCAATTCATCGAACCGATCGTTCGTGTAGAAGTGCTCGAAGTGGCCAAAGCGCACGAAACTCGGCGCGACGCGCGTCACAACGGCGGCCGTTTCCATCGTTTCACGGCGCACCGGCTGGTCCGAACCAATGACGCACAACGCCCGCGTGGTCGCAATGCCGAGATGGTGTATGGCTTCGGAGCACAAATATTCCCGTATCGATGACCGCAGCACCGCCCGGCCGTCGCCCATGCGCGAATACGGCGTGCGTCCCGCGCCTTTCAGCTGCAGCTCGAGTCGCTTGCCGTCGTGTTCAATCTCGCCGAGGCCGATCGCGCGCCCGTCGCCAAGCTGGCCGGCCCACACGCCGAACTGGTGCCCCGAATACACCGATGCATACGGCAACTTCTCCGTCGGCCATTCCCGCGTGGGATTGCCCGCAAAAAGTTCTGCAAACGGCTCGGCGAACGCGGGATCTTGCGCGTCAGCGGCGTTGAAACCCAGTTGCGCGGCGGTATCGGCGGAAATGCCCACCAGATAAGGCTCAGGCAACGGTGTGGCGGGCAGGCGGGTGAGAAAGGCGGAACCGAGTGAAGCGAACGCATCGGGCCGATCGGTTTCGATCGATGCGAGCAGCGAATCCACGGGTGCAGCCAGGGGCGCGAGGCCTGCCGGATCGGCAACTGCGGCGGTGCTGCTTGGGGAAAACGACATATTGAGCACCTCATGATTAACCGATATTGTAAATCCGCCCCCGCGCCGCTGCACGAGCCCGCGCGATCGGCTCCCACATTGGCTCAAGGATCGATTAAGGTATTTGTTCCCGTCGTAGATCACGCATCAAAACCCGTACATCCGGACTTGTGAGGAACTCACCCATGACGTCGCCGCTTTTCGGCCAGATGATGGATGTACCGCTGCTCGCTTCATCGTTGTTATCCCACGCTGCACGCCATTTCGGCGATACCGAGATTGTCTCGCGCCGCATTGAAGGCGACATTCATCGCTATACCTGGCGCGATTGCGAAAAGCGCGCGAAACAACTGTCGCAGGCGCTGATCGGGCTGGGTGTGCAACCGGGCGAACGCATTGGCACATTGGCCTGGAACGGGTACCGCCATCTGGAATGTTATTTCGGCGTGACCGGCATGGGCGCTGTCTGCCACACGATCAACCCGCGGCTTTTTCCCGATCAGGTTGCGTTTATCGTCAATCACGCCGACGACGAATACGTCGCGTTCGACATGACGTTCGCCACGCTGGTGGACATCATTGCGCCGCAGTGTCCGAACGTGAAGGGCTGGATTGCGCTGGGTGACGAGACCTGCATCAGCACCCATCTCGCCGACATGGCCACGCCCGCGCTCAGCTACGAAACGCTGATCGGCAGATGCGACGGCGACTACCCGTGGCCGGTTCTTGACGAACGCTCGGCATCGTTTCTTTGCTACACATCCGGTACGACCGGCAATCCGAAAGGTGCGCTTTATACGCACCGGTCAACCGTGTTGCATGCGTTCGCCGCGTCGCTGCCCGACGCCATGGGCTGTTCCGCCCGCGATGCAATCCTGCCCGTCGTGCCCATGTTCCACGTCAACGCGTGGGGAATTCCGCACGCCGCGCCGCTGGTCGGCGCGAAGCTCGTGCTGCCCGGTAATTGCCTCGATGGCAAAGCGCTCTACGAACTCATGGAAGCCGAAGGCGTGACGTTTTCGGCAGGCGTGCCGACGGTCTGGCTCGGTTTGCTGAACTACATGAAGCAGGCGGGCGTGCGTTTCAATACGCTCAAACGTACCGTGATTGGCGGCTCGGCCTGCCCGCCGGCCATGCTGCGCAGCTTCGAGGACGAATACGGCGTCGAGGTGATTCACGCGTGGGGCATGACGGAGATGTCGCCGCTCGGCACGCTCGCCAAGCTCACCTGGAGACAGCAGCAACTAACGCCGGATGAGCAGCGGCATCTGCGGGAAAAGCAGGGGCACGTGATGTTCGGCGTGGACATGAAAGTCGTCGGCGATGACGGCCAGGAGCTCCCTTGGGACGGCACTTCGTTCGGCGATCTGCATGTGCGCGGGCCGTGGGTGATCGACCGGTATTTCCGCAAGGATGATTCGCCGCTGATCGACGGCTGGTTCCCGACCGGCGATGTAGCGACCATCGACGCCGATGGTTTCATGCACATCACCGATCGCAGCAAGGACGTGATCAAGTCGGGCGGCGAATGGATCAGTTCGATCGACCTGGAGAACGTGATGATGTCGCATCCGCAGGTGGCGGAGGCGGCGTGTATTGCGTGTTCGCATCCGAAGTGGACGGAGCGGCCGCTGGTGGTGGTCGTGCTGCGTCCGGGCGCGACCGTCACGCGTGAGGAACTGCTCGCGTTCTACGACGGCAAGGTGGCGAAATGGTGGAAGCCGGATGATGTTGTTTTCGCCGATGAACTCCCGCATACGGCTACCGGGAAGTTGCAGAAACTTCGCCTGCGCGAGTTGTATCGCGAGCATGTGCTGCCGACGGTTGATGAAAAAGTGGTTTGATTTTTTTAGGTTTCTCTTGCTTTGTGTTTAAGCCGGACTGCATATGCGGCCCGGTTTGCGCCGCCGTGCATTTCTCCCCGTTGAGCAAAAATACAATCGTATGAGCGCCGCCGCTGTTTGGAATCATGCATCGAGTCATTTGCTCCTTCGCGAATCTCGAAGTCGACCCATTCGACTGGCGTCTACTAGCTGAAACCTTGCTGATAAATATAGTTGGAAACGTTTTTTTGCCGTCCGACGACTGCCAATTTTCGACAAAAGCTCCGTTACGGGTCTCACCGCTGAAACTACCCGTAACTTGATTACGGATCGATCCATACTCATTTATCTTAAATTCCCCCGAATCCGAGATATAGCCCTCTAATTTTATGCGGCCGCCACCGCTTGAATGGTACTTGTACCAACCGACTAATGTGTTTGCGCTCTTTTTTGAGATGCATGGAAATCAGTATCCGCCTCCCGATGATCCCGGAGAGATCATGCGAACCATTTAGAATAGGTAGAGAAATGGAGCGGCAAGCGATATCTGCAATGGGGAAATGGTCGCTATCACTAGAGTATGGTGCAAGACATTTTGACGACGCGGGTTCATTAATATCGCCGATAATAGATACGGACGTAGACGGCCATCCATTAGCGAGCACGGAGGGCGCCCGTTTTGTGGTTCGCGGTTGGACAACCGGTTCGGCGTTGCTCCATTTATTGAACTAACAATACCATTTCCTTTAGAAACCCGTTGTGCATCCCAAATGGGAGTAGAGCGACCAGTTGAAGCGATCAAATTAATTGAGAAATAGAAGGCCGCGCTATAGGCCAGCCTTCCGTTCCTTTCCTCAATAGGAATGGCGACCAAAGCTCTGTCATCAGAAAAGTTTTATTTTACTAAAACGTATTGTTCGCCATATCTAAAGACGGATACATCGCTAAAGGAGCCGTTTGAATCGATATCGACGATCCGCTAATCAGCTTCCCTATGCACCAGTGCACCAGCGTTGTCGATGAAATAACGGCAGTCAGTCCTGATCTGGTTGCAGGCAGTCGCCGCACTCACCGCAAATGGAAAAGCCATCATCAAGAAAAATGCGAATATCTTCATAGACACTCCAGCAACATTGCTTCAAATTTCGAGCGTAATTGGCAATTAGCTCTGCCCGGTCGGTACTGTTCATTATCCGCCGAGCTTCGACATGGCCAACGTTCGCTCCACTGGTGTAGCTGGGAAGCTTGTGACCTGTAAAGGCGCCATTTAGCACGCATGGAATATTGTCCGGTCATTACACAAGCCACTCGAACATCCACTTCCCAGGATTCGCCGATTGGCTCTCATGCTTCAAATCAGCAGCGATAACAGCAACTGAAGTCAACGATCCCGAGAGGTCTCACACAATTCGTCAACCGTGTTTGCGCCGATGCCCGTTGTAAACACCCAGCGTAGACGTTGCCGCAACGGACTTAGCTTTGCAAGCACGGCCCGTACGGCGCATGCGTATCAAGCTAGTAGTCGAAACATGCCTTGGGCCTAGCGAACATCGAATGCATAGCGCTTGTGTCGCTTCATTTATATCCCCAATCCGCAAGTTGCTTCTTGACCGACTTCGCCGTTTTAAATCTATAAATTACGCGCTTTCCTTCCCGAGTTCCATCAAATCCCACGCCGAAGCGGTTCATAAGCACTGCATCCGGGATCAGTCGTGTTAATTTTTCCCTGTTTTCAACCTTTTCTCATAAACGTAAACTTGATAGAGAGTCCCGCCTGTCCCAATAGAAGAAACGTCAGCTGCCCAATCAACGATAACAAATAACTTTCGTGGAGCATAACCATTGACAAAAACGCTGGCTATCTTTGGAACCGATCCGCCTTCCGGTTCATAACGGTCCACATAAATTTTTCCACCGTTCGGTCTTTTTGAACTAAACATATTAACTACAATGGCCTCGCCGTCTTGACCTTCGATTTCGGTGAACTCTATTGTGTTTCTTCCACCCAAAAATGCGATTTTGTATTTTGTTGTTTCGGCAGCCGACACACCAAAATTAGCGAACATAGCCAGGCACAAGACGACAGAAAAAATCCGAACTTTAACCATTATTCAACTCCATCAAACAACCCAGCCTTCCATATCGCATGAAAGTTACTGCTCCGAGCAGTATAGCTGTCCGTTTTAAGATTAATTACTGCAGTAATTTTATCGACGACGCCGTCAGCGAATCCTTCATCGGCCAGTTCCGGTAGTCCGTTTGCTATCCAAAAATAGATCGCCGAGCGTGTCGCATATTTTATTTCGGCAACAAGATCGGAATTAGATATAAAGTCCGCTGTATCATCGGTCCACAGGGACGGGTAAAATTTCTGAAACGCTTGATAATTCGCCTTTCCCGTGAGCTGCTTCAGTCCGCGCCCTCTATACTTCCAACCGTCACCGCTCTCAACGGAGCCATTGCCGATCTTGTGAGCATAAGCGCGGTTCGCAATCGACTCTGGATCTGCTGAGTGCTCCGCTGTTCGACCATATACTTCCGCATCGGCCCGGTGCGAATTGAAATAGCCGAATTTTTGGGTAAGAACATCAGCCCGGTAGTTCAGGTTTTCTGTGGTGTTAAGACCCGCCCCTGCTTCCTGGCGGATCTGCGCAAAAAAGTGAGAAAGCCGAAGTCGAGACCCAAGCTTAAAGTCTTTTAACCGTGGATTCAGCTCGTCAACAACAGCTTGAAGCTGCTCCGAAGACGCTTCCGTGAAGATTGCACGAAGCATCGGAAACGTAATTTTTCCGCCAAGCTTTCGAAAATTTCCCACCAACCCCACCGGATGAATATGAAACACATCCGCCGACTCCGGAAGTCCCTCAATCTTCCCCGTCACCGCATCCCACCACACCAACTTCGCGATGCGCTTCTGTTCTTCTTCATGCGCCGGATCATGTCCGGTACGTTGCTCAATCCACTCGTGCAACTGTTTCCACTTCCCCGGATTCGCCCATTCGCTCTCATGCTTTACGATCAGCCGCGATAACCGCAACTGCAGCCACGGATCCCGCGAAGCCTTGCGCAATTCGTCAGCTGCATGTGAACCGCTTCCCGTTGTAAACACCGAGCGATACACCTTCCCCGCGAGTGGACTCAACTTCGCCAGCGCAGGCACGTCCGGCTCGTCCGCATCGAGCCAATAGTCGAGATACGCCTTGGGCGTGGCGAACATCGTGTGCATCGGGTCATGAGCTTCTTCGTGTATCTCGAAGTCCACCCACTTACACGCGAACTCGCGCGTCACCTTACCGCCCGCGTGATTCTGTTCGCGCACCCACCCCGAGATCGGGGCGCGACGCACATCCGCGCTGTCGATCTTCCACCAATGGAACTTCGATCCATCTGTGCCGGTGGTCGGTTCCTCGAACTGATCCTCTTTTGGACCCTGAGCAAGTGCTGAAAGTGGATAGATCTGGATCACACCGGTTTGCGGCGCATCGGCGCCTTCCCGGCCCATCGCCTTATACAGCTTCACTCTGCGGTCGATACGCAAAATTGTGGGCTCAATTTTCCACGCGTTTTTGTCGACCCACGCCCGGCCCTGCTCGATGTACGGCTTGATCTTCTCATCGCAGAACACCTCGATATGCACCATCCGGTTGCCCGCGCTCGGCTCGCCCAACTGGTCGTAGTGGCCCAGATGTCCAATCAAGTCTCCAGCGTTGATCTTGACGGGTTTAGGCAGCACAACGATCTGGTCGAAGTGCGACTTTGATAGCACGCCCTCCACCAATTGATGTCCGTGTTCTCTCCCCAGAAATATCCAGCCGGTGTTCGCCTTCGAATCGGCGAAACTGCCAACGCTCGCGGCAATGACGGGACCGCCCGACTCAATCGATGCAATCTGCCCCCACGATCCTTGTTGCGCGCCGATCTGCACCTGCGCACCCTGGCGCAGGATACCAATCACCGACGTGCTGATAGGCGCACGACCGATAGGCGCGGAACGAATGTTCAGTCCGATCTGTCCCGCAGCAGCCTTCCCGCGATGCACATCCGGCTTAGGAATGTCCTTGGCGAACGGCGTGACTTTCCAGACCTTCGTCCAATACGACGGCATCTTGAGCAAGGTGTCTTTCTGATACTCCTCGAAGCTCTTCAAATGCATGTACAGGCTGAAGAAGGTCAGCTTCGTGCCGTGCGGAAATTCAGTCCTGTGGCGAACGAGTGCAAAGCCCGTGCTGTAGGTCGCCTTGACGGCGGGTTTTCCAGCCAGAGCTGGCAGTTCGCTCACTGGGTACGCCCGATCAACCCGATACGCAACCACTTCGCCATCGGCGATGCAGCGCACGCCATTGTTTAGATCGAGTGATGTGCCCGCACCGCCTGCGGTGACGTGCATGCCACCATGCCACATGCCCGAATCGCTAACCGGAAAGAAGCCGCCACTCTCGCGTGCGAGCAGCGCGTGGAATTGGTGTTCATCGATAAAGTCCTTGCCATCCGACTTCTTGAAAGGGAAGGCAAAGTTCAGCGCGGCGGGTGGGCTGTCATCCGCCTTTTGAGGCGGCAGAGGAGTGTCGCTTGGTCGAGCGGGCGTAGCAGTCGTCATTTCCAACCCAATCAGAGTTAAGTGTTAAAGCGCACTTCGAAATATGAAAGGCGTTCACACATAATTCCGTTTTTTGACTCGACAGGGCGCTCCGCCACCCAATTTGACACTTTTAAAAACAGATAAATGAGACAAACCAGGAAATGGCGACGGCACACAAGAAACATCTCAAATATGCGGCGACGAAACCGTTGAAATTTAAGACTAACTGCCGTCGAACAACATCAGTACGGCTGACGTGGTATCCCACCGAAGCGCACTTGCATCGTTTTCGACTTCCGGACACTAAAGAACACCTTCGAGGATGAGGAATTGGTCGAAGAAAGAAATGTGCAAAATTGGCACATTCGTTCAGTATCGAGAACATGTTTGCATTGCGACCAGAACTAGCCTGAAGCGCTCTGAGGCTGTCATTTAACTTACGTTCCTTTCGACGCACCCGGCTAACGGCCATCGCCACCTCATCTCAAAATTTCCACTAGTGCGCCAGCGTCGTCGATGAAATAACGACAGTCAGTGCTCATTTGGTTGCAGACAGTCGCTGCATTTACTGTATATGTAAACACTACCGTCAGGAAAAATGCGAATATTTTCATATGCACTCCAACAATATTGCTTCAACTTGCTCGCGTAATTGGCGCTTACTTCTGCCCGGTCGGTACCATTGATTATCCGCCGAGCTTCTACATAGTCAGCGTTCGCTCTACTGATGTAACTGGAAAGCTTGTGACCTGAAGGCTCCATTCAGCATGCCGCTAATCATTAGCTTTACTGCGTGGTCAAGCGGCAAGGCGGCCTGCGGATTCGCTACAAGATCAATCCCGATGATTGGAGTGAATTTCTCATAATTTTGCTTCCATGTAATCTGAACGAACCCGCGACCTTGATCCTAGTCCGTGCTTGAGTGCTGCTAAATCCGGCGCAACAGATTACCGCCGTCAAGAGCCGGATATTGGGGTAGGGTTTTCGCCGTCAGGCCAGAGTCCATTTTGGGTGCAAACTCAGTTGTGCACTTTGCCTCTGTACACCCCTCATCATTATTCATGATCGAGTATTTTCTGTAATCTATCCCGCATTACTTTTGACAGGCACTTTTCGTCCGTGTCACACGCGTTCCGTTTTTTTATCCAGTTCCGCTGGGACGCTCTGAGTAAAATTTTTCCGGAAGAATCGCCTGACGAATTAAGGTCTCTCAGATATTTTTCATATGCTGCATTAACGCTACGATCCAATAACGAAAGTTCAGCCGATGAACAGACCGTGGTTTCAACTTTCGTTGCGGCAGATTGACAAGAGTACGACGGACCGGAAGTAGTAGAGGCTGATATTTTTTTCAAAACGAGTAATACATCGTCATACCAATGTATTAACAATATTTCCGAAGAATGAATTAAAATCCAGGATCCTTGAACACCATTTTCGGCTCCAATGCCATTATTCCAGAGTTGCGCCGCGCACGAGACACTGGCAATCTCGACGATATTTCCTAAGGAAAAATTGAGACCAAAATCGCCAGGCTGGACCTCAGTATCACCAGTTAAGCGCTTCGCGAAGCTGTCGCGAAAAAGCGAGATCGCACTTATTTTTTTTAGGCTGAAGGTCGCTTCTGCACATCCATTTTCATCATCTTCGGTGTCGTCGACTATTAAGTTCGGAGAGATAGAGAATGTATGCCCGAGGAGACGTCTGTCCCCTTCGTTGTATTGTCGCGCTCGTGTAGCGAAGTGATCAATATGGACTTCGACAACCTGCCATTGCCCGAGCAATTCTTCGGGCAACCCGCGTTCTGTGTCTTGGACCGGTTCTGCCGCATTACAGCCGCCGTAAACCATGGATAGTATCAAACTCAAGTAGATTGATACCAAAATTTTTATAAAATCACGGTATGTCATTAATTATACTCCGCGTTTTCGTATAGCCGCACTTCAAGATCTCGACGTATTACCAAGCCTCTCATAACGACGCCTCCTGAAGTATTGACTGATTTTAGGACGTTCATTGCATCCGAAGCGTTATTGGAATTGACAAGCCCCAAGACTTTTGACAGCTGACCTCCTGGGTTATATGCGAATGAAACAAGGGCATCAAACTGATTTTGCGTTTGAAGTACTGTTAACCTATGCCGCACTAAATCCTCGTAATGAGAAACTACGTGATGCAGCAACCCCATCTCTCGCTCATTGGTTAGATCAACAAGAGCGTGATTATCGGCGGCAAACTGCCGCGCTTCAGTACCAGCTTTCCCGGAGGCTTGAGAGATCTGACTGGCGATGTCTTCGGTTAACCCGATCGAAGTCATGTCCTTCGCGATTTCAGACGGGCCGCGCAGCTTCATATCGTAGCCAGGGCCAAGGGTTACGCCGCTAGATCCACCTGGCCAGTGAAGGTGATTACTTACCCCGGCCTGTGCCTCACGGCGGAAAATGAATCTCAACCCATTTTCCGAAATTGCGAGAGCTGCGGGTCGAGCAACAAAATTCCCCACCAACCCTACCGCGTGAATATGAAACACATCCGCTGACGCGGGAAACCCCTCAATCTTCCCCGTCACCGCATCCCACCACACCAGCTTCGCAATGCGCTTCTGTTCCTCTTCATGCGCCGGATCATGTCCGGTACGTTGCTCAATCCACTCGTGCAACTGCTTCCATTTCCCCGGATTCGCCCATTCGCTCTCATGCTTTACGATCAGCCGCGATAACCGCAACTGCAGCCACGGATCCCGCGAAGCCTTGCGCAATTCGTCAGCCGCGTGTGAACCGCTTCCCGTTGTAAACACCGAGCGATACACCTTCCCCGCGAGCGGACTCAACTTCGCGAGCGCAGGCACATCCGGCTCATCCGCATCCAGCCAATAGTCGAGATACGCCTTGGGCGTGGCGAACATCGTGTGCATCGGGTCATGAGCTTCTTCGTGTATCTCAAAGTCCACCCACTTACACGCGAACTCGCGCGTCACCTTGCCACCCGCGTGATTCTGTTCGCGCACCCATCCCGAGATCGGTGCGCGACGAACATCCGCGCTATCGACCTTCCACCAATGGAACTTCGATCCATCTGTACCGGCGGTCGTTTCCTCGAACTGATCCGCTTTCGGACCCTGCGCAAGCGCCGAAAGCGGATAGATCTGGATCACACCCGTTTGGGGCGCATCGGCGCCTTCCCGACCCATCGCCGCATACAGCTTCACCTTCCGGTCGATACGCAGAATCGTGGGATCGAGCGTTCCCGCGTTTTTCTTGACCCATGCGCGGCCCTGCTCGATGAATGGCTTGACCTTTTCATCGCAGAACACCTCGATGTGCACCATCCGGTTGCCCGCGCTCGGCTCTCTTAAATGGTCGTAGTGGCCCAGATGCCCGATCAGGTCTCCCGCGTTGATCTTGACGGGTTTAGGCAACACGACAACCTGATCGAAGTGCGCCTCCGACAGCACTGCTTCCAACAGCTGATGGCCATGTGATTTGCCCAGAAATATCCAGCCGGTGCTGGCCTCTGGATCGGCGAAACTGCCAACACTCGCGGCAATGACGGGACCACCCGATACAATCGATGCAATCTGCCCCCAGGAACCTTTTTGGGCGCCGATCTGCACCTGAGCGCCTTGGCGCAAGATGCCAATCACGGACGTGCTGATGGGCGCTCCGCCGATGGGTGCGGAACGAATGTTCAATCCAATCTGTCCCGCAGCAGCCTTGCCGTGATGCACATCCGGTTTCGGTATGTCCTTCGCGAACGGCGTGACTTTCCAAACCTTTGTCCAATACGACGGCATCTTGAGCGAGGTGTCTTTCTGATATTCCTCGAAGCTCTTCAGATGCATGTACAAGCTGAAGAAAGTCAGCTTCGTGCCGCGGGGAAATTCGCTCGTGTGGCGAACGAGGGCGAAGCCCGTGCTGTAAGTCGCCTTGATCGCGGGTTTGCCCGCGAGCGCCGGCAACTCGCTCACTGGATACGCACGATCAACCCGGTATGCAACCACTTCGCCATCGGCCAGGCAGCGCACGCCATTGTTCAGATCGAGCGATGCGCCCGCACCGGCGGCGGTGACGTGAATGCCACCGTGCCACATGCCCGAATCACTAACGGGGAAGAAGCCGCCGCTCTCGCGCGCGAGCAGCGCGTGGAATTGGTGCTCATCGATGAAGTCCTTGCCGTCCGATTTCTTAAAAGGGAACGCAAAGTTCAGCGCTGCGGGTGGGCTGTCATCTGTCTTTTTTGGCGGCAAAGAAGTGTTGCTTGGGCTAACAGGCGTAGCAGTCGTCATTTCCAACCCAGTCAGAGTTAAGCGTCAAAGCGCACTTCGACATACGAAACGCGCTCGCACATAATTCAGGGTTTTGAAGTGACAGAGTGCTGCGTCAACCTAATTTGACAGTTTTGCAAACAGGCCAATGAGACAAAACCAGGAAATGGCGACGGCTTGCAAGAAACATCTCAAATATGCGGCGGGGAAACGAAGAAATTTAAGACTAGCTGCCGTCGAACAACACCAGTACGGCTGACGTGTTATCCCACCGAGGCGCACTTGCATCGTTTTCGACTTCCAGACACTAAAGAACACCTTCGAGAATGAGCAATTGGTCGAAGAAAGGAATGTGCAAAATTGGCACATTCGTTCAGTATCGAGAACATGTTTGCATTGCAACCAGAGCGAGCCTGAAGCGCTCCGAGTCTGTCATTTAACTTACGTTCCCTTCGACGCACCCGGCTAACGGCCGTCTCCGCTTCATCTCAAAATTAACAGAATTGAACGAGCGTTCTTTTTTGTGTATTCTTCTCGGGTAACTCACAATCCCAGCGACACGGTAATCAGCGCTTTCCGGGAGTTTCCCGGAGAATCTGACTATCGCAGGCATCGAATGGAGGTAGACAAATGGCAGTGGACTACACGACTCGCGACGGCATCGCCGTTATCACGCTGAATAATCCGCCGGTGAACGGCCTCGGGTTTTCCACCCGGCTTGGCATTGTCGAGGGCCTTGAAAAAGCGCAGGCGGATGCGTCCGTCAGTGCGATCGTGATCATCGGCGCGGGCAAGGCGTTTTCCGGTGGCGCCGATATCACCGAATTCAACACGCCCAAGGCGACCCAGGAACCCACGCTGCATACGGTCATCAAGGTCGTAGAAGGCAGCGCAAAACCTGTCGTGGCAGCAATCCACAGTGTTGCAATGGGCGGCGGCCTCGAACTGGCGCTCGGCGCGCATTATCGGGTGGCGTCGGCGGGAGCGCAGATCGCGTTGCCCGAAGTCAAGCTCGGCATCCTGCCGGGCGCAGGCGGCACGCAGCGCTTGCCGCGCGCGGTCGGCCTGGAAACGGCGTTGAACATGATCGTGTCGGGTGCGCCGGTAATGTCGGAGAAACTGGCCGGAACGGGTTTGTTCGATCACATGGCGCAAGGCGATCTGCTCGACGAAGCCGTCAAATTCGCGCAGAAAGTGGGCGCGCAAAGCGGCCCGCATCCGAAGGTGCGCGATCGCAAGATCGAGCATCCGAACGCCGAAGGTTTTATCCAGTTCGCGCGCAACGGCGTCACGCCGCTCGCGAAGAACTTCCCGGCGCCGCTCAAATGTATCGATGCAGTGGAAGCCGGCGTGAAGCTGGGTTTCGATAAAGGCGTCGCTGTCGAACGCGAATGTTTCGTGGCGCTGGTGCAGACGCCTGAGAGCCGCGCGCTGCGGCACGCGTTCTTCGGCGAGCGCGCGGCGAGCAAGATTCCCGACGTGCCTTCGAGCACCCCGGTGCGCAAGATCGAGCGGGTTGGCGTGATCGGCGCGGGGACGATGGGCGGTGGTATCGCCATGAATTTCGTCAACGCGGGCCTGCCGGTCACGCTGCTGGAGACGAAGCAGGAAGCGCTGGAGCGTGGCCTTGCCACCATCCGCAAGAACTACGAAAGCGCCGTAAAAAAAGGCCGTCTGACGGCGGAGAAACTGGAAGAACGCATGGCGCTGATCACGCCGACACTCGCCTACGAGGACCTCAAAGAGGCCGACCTGATCATCGAAGCGGTGTTCGAGGAACTCGGCGTGAAAGAGCAGGTGTTTTCGAAACTCGATCAGGTCGCAAAGAAGGGGGCGATCCTGGCATCGAATACGTCTACGCTCGATGTGAACAAGATTGCAGCGTTCACCAAACGTCCCGAAGACGTGGTCGGCATGCATTTCTTTAGCCCCGCCAACGTGATGAAGTTGCTGGAAGTCGTGCGCGGCGCGAAGACATCCAAGGACGTGCTGGCCACCGTCATGCAACTCGCCAAGAAGATCAAGAAGACAGCCGTGGTGTCGGGCGTCTGCGATGGTTTTATCGGCAACCGGATGATCGAGCAGTATCTGCGTCAAGCGCTTTTCATGCTCGAAGAAGGCGCCTTGCCAGCGCAAGTGGACCGCGCTGTCGAGAAATTTGGCTTTGCGATGGGACCGTTCCGCATGAGCGACCTGGCGGGAAATGACATTGGCTGGGCAATCCGCAAGCGCCGTTATCAGGAGAAGCCGGATCTGAAGTATTCGAAGATCGCGGACCGCTTGTGCGAGACCGGACGCTTTGGACAAAAGACCGGCGCGGGCTGGTACGACTACAAGGCGGGCGATCGCACGGCGCATCCGTCGAAGATCGTCGACGAGATGATCGTTGCGTATTCGAAGGAACAGGGCGTCACGCGCCGCAAGATCTCCGATGATGAGATCGTCGAACGACTGGTGCTCGCGCTCGTCAACGAAGGCGCGCTGATCCTGGAGGAAGGGATTGCATCGAAGGCGTCGGACATCGACATGGTCTACCTGACCGGCTACGGTTTCCCGTTGTATCGCGGCGGACCGATGCTGTATGCGGATACGGTCGGCCTGTACAACGTCGAACGCGCAATGCGCAAATATGCCGCGCAAACCAACGGCGAAGCATGGAAGCCGGCGGCGCGCGTGACCGAACTGGCCGCTGAGGGCCGTGGCTTCAACAGCTAGACACAACCGGTGAGATTCGCGATGAAAGGCGCTGACGAAGTCCTGCTTGTGATTGATGTCCAGAATGATTTCATGCCTCGCGGTGCGTTGCCGGTCGCTCACGGCGATGAAGTCGTGCCCGTGATCAACCGCCTCGCGCGTGCGTTTTCGCATGTGGTGGCGACACAGGACTGGCATCCGGCGAAGCACATTTCCTTCGCGGAAAACCACACGGGACGCGCGCCTTTCGACATGGCCACGCTGAGCTACGGCCAGCAGGTTTTATGGCCGGCGCATTGCGTCCAGAACACGGACGGCGCGGCGCTGCATCGCGACCTCGACGTGCCGCACGCGCGCATGGTGATCCGCAAGGGCCATCACGTGGATGTCGATAGTTATTCGGCTTTCATGGAAGCCGACCGCATCACGCCGACGGGCCTCACGGGGTATCTCCGCGATGTCGGCGTGAAGCGGGTCTATTGCTGCGGGCTGGCGACGGACTATTGCGTCGCGTGGTCGGCGCTCGATGCGCGCAGCGCGGGTTTCGAAGCAGTTGTTATCGACGACGCCTGTCGCGCGATCGACCTCGACGGCTCGCTTGCGCGAGCGTGGGAGCAGATGACGGCAGCGGGTGTATCGCGGATCGGATCGACGGACTTGCTACGCTGAACAGTGGTTAAAGCCAAATTGAACCAACACTATTCGTATTCGAAGTGGAGACAAGCATGACTGACGCGGTAATCGTATCGACGGCGCGCACGGGCCTCGCCAAATCCTGGCGCGGCGCATTCAACATGACCCACGGCGCGACGCTCGGCGGGCATGCCACGCAAGCGGCTGTGGCGCGTGCGGGCATCGACCCGGCGCGCGTGGAAGACGTGATCATGGGTTGTGCGAATCCGGAAGGCGCGACCGGCATGAATATCGCGCGGCAGATTGCGTTGCGCGCGGGCCTGCCGGTCAGTGTGCCGGGCATGACCGTGAATCGCTTCTGCTCGTCGGGGCTGCAGACCATCGCGCTGGCGGCACAACGCGTGATCGCCGGCGAGGGTGATGTCTATGTGGCAGGCGGTGTGGAGTCCATCTCGTGCGTGCAGAACGAGATGAACCAGCACATGCTGTTGGATGGCTGGTTGAAGGAGCACAAGCCCGGCATCTACTGGTCGATGTTGCAGACGGCCGAAAACGTCGCCAAGCGCTACGAGATATCGAAAGAGCGGCAGGACGAGTACGGCGTGCAGTCTCAATTGCGTGCAGCCGCGGCTCAAGCAGCGGGCAAGTTCAACGACGAAATCGTACCGATCACGGTGCTTGCCGGTGTCGCCGACAAAGCCACGGGCCGCATGTTCACGAAGGAAGTCACGCTGGCCGCCGATGAAGGCATTCGCGCCGACACGACGCTCGAAGGGGTGTCGAAGATTCGCACCGCGATGCCTGGAGGCGTGGTCACCGCGGGCAACGCGAGTCAGTTCTCCGATGGCGCGTCGGCCTGTGTGGTGATGAACGCTGCGCTGGCTGAGAAAGAAGGGCTGAAGCCGCTGGGGATTTTCCGGGGGTTCGCGGTCGCGGGTTGCGAGCCGGATGAAATGGGTATTGGTCCCGTGTTCGCCGTGCCCAAGCTGTTGAAGAAAGCGGGCCTCAAGGTCAGCGATATCGACCTGTGGGAACTGAACGAAGCGTTCGCCGTGCAAGTGCTCTATTGCCGCGATACCTTGGGTATTCCGGCTGATCGTCTGAATGTGAACGGTGGCGCAATTGCGGTGGGGCATCCGTATGGCGTGTCGGGCGCGCGGCTCACGGGGCATGCGTTGATCGAAGGCAAGCGGCGCGGCGCGAAGTTTGTCGTGGTGACCATGTGCATTGGCGGCGGGCAGGGCGCGGCCGGGTTGTTTGAAGTAGTTTGATTTGACCGGTCGCCCGGCGTTTTTGATACGCTTGGGCGATCGACTGAGTCACCGTCTACATTCAGGAGCCCGTCTTGTTACGTCATATCGTCATGTGGAAGTTGAAGGAAAGCGCCGAGGGCGGCACTCGCGCTGAAAACATCGTCAAACTGAAAGCCAAGCTCGAAACCTGCCGCAGTATTGTTTCAGGTCAGGGCCACTTCGAAGTGGGCGTGGCGCAACCCGGTTTCGAAGCCACGTACGACGTGGTCCTCGTCTCCGATTTCGACAATTCCGAAGCCCTTCAGGCCTATCAAGTTCACCCGAAGCATCTGGCGATCAAGGACTTCGTTGCAGCGGTACGTGAATCGCGTCAATGCATCGATTACGAAGTCTGAGACCATGACCGATTTTTCCACGCTCCCTGAAAGCCCGTTCGTCGATTCACTCGGCGTGCAACTTATCTCCGCCGAAGACGGCGCAAGCGAAGTACTGCTGCCGCTGAGCGCCACGCACATGAATACCTGGGGCATTGCACACGGCGGCGTGACCATGACGCTCGCCGATGTCGCCCTCGCGATGGCCGCGCGCAGTCTCGCCGACAACGGCATCGGCGTGGTCACTGTCGAAATGAAAGTCAACTTCATGCAGCCGGGCCGCGGTGAACTCCGCGCGTTTGCCCGCGTGCTGCATCGCTCGACCACCATGGCGTATTGCGAAGGCGAAATCCGCGACAGCGAAGGCCACTTCGTCGCAAAAGCGCTCGGTACCTTCAAATACATGCGTAAGCTTGCCGTCGGTCGCGACATTGCGCAGCAACGCCTCCGTTCAGATCCGTCCGCCACACCCGGTCCCAGCGACGCCTGAAGCCGCTACCAGGGCGCGCCTCGCGCTTTGGCTTATCCCAGGACCGCACAGGAGCAACACGATGTCAGAACACAATTCAATCAACCGCCAGATCCTCCTCGTTTCGCGCCCGCAAGGCGCGGCAAGCGTCGATAACTTCAAACTCGTCGAAACCCCGCTCGAGCCGCTGGCCGAGGGGCAAGTGCGCGTGCGCAATCACTTCCTCTCGCTCGATCCGTACATGCGTAGCCGGATGGACGACTCGAAGTCGTACGCCGCATCGCAGCCGCTCAACGAGGTGATGATCGGCGGGACGGTGGGCGAAGTGGTGGAATCGAAGAATCCGAAGTTCGCGATCGGCGACAAAGTGGTCGGGATGTACGGATGGCAGGAATTTGGTACGTCGGATGGCAAGGGCTTACGTAAAGTCGACGACACCCATATCCCGCTTTCAGCGTATCTCGGTCCGGTCGGCATGCCCGGCGTAACCGCTTGGCTTGGACTCAACAAAATCATCGAGCCGAAAGCGGGTGAAACGGTCGTTGTCAGCGCGGCGAGTGGCGCGGTGGGAAGCGTGGTCGGCCAGTTGGCGAAAGCAGCCGGCTGCCGCGCAGTGGGCATTGCGGGCGGGGCGGACAAATGCCGCTACGTCACAGAGACGCTGGGTTTCGACGCATGCGTCGACTACAAGGCCGGCAACCTCCATGACGACCTCAAGGCGGCGTTGCCCAACGGGGCCGACGGTTACTTCGAAAACGTCGGCGGCGAGATACTGGACGCCGTGTTGTCGCGCATGAACGCGTTCGGGCGGATTGCGTTGTGCGGGATGATATCGAGTTATGACGGTTCGCCGATGCCGCTCAAAAAACCCGCTCTGCTGCTCACGCAACGCTTGAAGGTGCAGGGGTTTATCGTCAGCGAATCGCCGGAAGTGTGGCCCGAGGCGCTCACGCAACTCGGCGGGCTCGTTGCGCAGAAGAAGCTGCAATATCGCGAGACGATTGCGCAGGGCCTGGAAAATTCCCCGGAGGCTTTTCTCGGATTGCTCAAAGGCAAGAACTTCGGCAAGCAGCTCGTCAAGCTGATCTGAACGTTCGGATCGACAAGATCTAAAGGATTGAAAGGAGACAGCGTGGACCAGTTCGACGGCAAAGTGGCCGTGATCACGGGCGCCGGCAGCGGCTTCGGCCGCGAGTTCGCATTGAAGGGGGCGGCGCTGGGCATGAAGCTCGTACTCGCCGATGTCGATGTGAAAGGCCTCGCGGAAACGGTCGAGATGGCGCGCAATTTGGGCGCTGAAGCGCTCGGCGTGCCCACTGATGTCTCCGATGCCGCGCAGGTCGACGCGCTTGCGCGCACGACTATCGATACCTACGGCGCGGTGCATCTGCTCTTCAACAACGCGGGTGTCGGCACGGGCGGTTTCGTCTGGGAAAGCAGCGCGAACGACTGGGCGTGGGTGTTCGGCGTCAACGTAATGGGCGTGGCCAACGGCGTGCGCGCGTTCACGCCGTTGATGCTCGCGCAGCAAGAGCCGGCACATATTGTCAACACGGCGTCGGTGGCGGGCTTGCTGTCTGCGCCTGGGATGGGCGTCTATAACGCATCGAAGCACGCGGTCGTCGCGTTGACGGAGACGCTTTATCACGACCTGAAAATTGTCGACGGCCAAGTGGATTGTTCGTTGCTCTGCCCGGCATTCGTGCCGACAGGCATTGCGAACGCCGAGCGGGTGCGGCCCGAAGGCTTGCGCAACGATGACCCACTGACGGCATCGCAGCGCATGGCCGGCAAGCAGCTCACGAAGGCAGTGGAGAGCGGTAAGCTGAGCGCGAAACAGGTGGCGGAACTGACCTTCGACGCGGTGCGCGAACGGCGGTTTTACGTGCTGACGCACCCGAAGATCCTGGCGTCGGTGCAACTACGTTTCGACGACATCAAGCAGTTGCGCAATCCGACCGATCCGTTGTCGTTGAAGCCGGAGGTGAAGGGGTAGGAGGAGGGCGTTTGCAAGCTGACGCCCCAATTCGCAGCCCTATGTCATCATGGCGAGCTTACAACGCTCGCCAATTTCCCTGCTCCCATGCCGCTGAATCCCGCCATTGCACAGGTCGTCGAACTCATCGCGAAAGCCAAGCGGCCGCCGTTCCACACGCTTTCCGCTTCCGCCGCGCGCGCGTCCTACGAGCGCAGCGCGCTGATCCTCGACATCGCGCCGGCCGCGATGTTCGACGTCCACGAGCTCGCCATCCCTACGCGTGATCAAGCGTCCATCCGTGCGCGCCTTTACCACCCGGTCGAGCCCAACTGGGCAGCCCCTACGCCTACGCTGGTCTACTTTCACGGCGGTGGTTTTGTGGTCGGCAGCATCGATACCCACGACTCGCTCTGCCGACGCCTCGCCGCTGACTCAGGTTGCGCGGTGGCGTCGATCGACTACCGCCTTGCGCCCGAGCACAAGTTTCCGACCGCCGTGCACGATGCCTTCGACGCCCTCACGTGGCTTCACACGCAAGCGGCGTCGCTGGGGCTCGACAACATGCGCTTCGCGGTCGGCGGCGACAGCGCCGGTGGCACGCTCGCCACGGTGTGCGCCTTGCTCGCACGCGATGCCGGCATCCCGCTGCGTTTGCAGTTGCTGATTTATCCCGGCGTCAGCGCGCGGCAGGATACCCAATCACATGCTCAATTCGCCGAGGGGTTCGTGTTATCGGCGAAGACTATTCAGTGGTTTTTTGCGCAATATATTCGCGACGACGAAGACCGCGACGACTGGCGTTTTGCCCCGCTGGACGCACGCGGGCCAGTGCCGGATTTCACCGGTGTCGCCCCTTCGTGGATCGCCGCCGCCGATCACGATCCGCTCTTCGACGAAGACATAGCGTATGCGGCCAAGCTCGAAAGAGCGCATGTCCCAGTCGAACTGGTCCGCTATAAAGGCATGACGCACGAGTTCTTCAAGATGGGTGGTTTTGTGCCGGAGGTAGCGAAAGCGCATGCGGACGCGGCAGATGCATTGCGTCGATACATGGACGCTGGAAATAGCTAGGTGGGTTGACGTCAGACGAGCCATATGAAGGCAGCGGCCAAGTATGGCGAACCTCTAGTATTTACTCCGTCACGCGACAAAATATGTCAGTTCGAATCGTCGTGTATCAATAAGATATTCATCTATTCCGTGACGGTTGGAAAAAGGCGACGCAATAGGTAAGTGCATAGTGCCCACACCTGTTTAAACCTTAAAGCTGGGCGTGCTCCTCAAGTTTTCGCTTCGAACGCCAACGAGGTCGGGCAAGTAACTTTCCCTTCGTGATCAATTGTAAGCTATGCGAAATATGTTATTTTCTCAAGATGATACTCAACTGGGCATTGCCGAACGCACTACTTAGGATTATTAAATGGCTGCACTAGACAGAACTATTCCTGCTGTTGTTCACGATGATGGCTCGGTCCATTACTCATCGGTCATGTCGCATGAATCCGACACGAGCTCCGGTGTGTGCTACATGATTCCGAAACGAATCATTCCGGTGATTTTTGTGCCGGGGATCATGGGGCCGAATTTAAAGTCGATGGCAACGGATGAGAATAAGCAGAAATCCGTGTGGTCGGTCGATAGCAAGTGGAGCATTGGCACCCAATGGGGCGGAAAGGGACCGGCGCAACGTAAGCAATTCCTTGATCCAGCGAAGACGGAGGTCGACGGCGCTGGATCGATTGCCAAGGGCACCAAGAAGTCCGAAGCCGAACTGCGCCGCCGGGGTTGGGGTGAAGTGGCGGCTATGAGTTATGGCAGCTTTTTGGTCTGGCTGGAGAACGCCCTGAACGATGCTGATGCCAGCACGGACTACGGCATCACGGGATTGCGTGCCGAACTGATGAAGAAGTTGGTCGCCGAGGCGCCCGGTGTTGAGCCGTTGACCTATGACGAAGTAGCACTGTCGTACAAGTACCAGTTTCCCGTTCATGCAGTGGGATACAACTGGCTGCAGTCGAACGAGGATTCGGCGCAACGCCTGAGCGATCGAATCGAGCAGTTCATGGAGCATTACCGTAGCGAATTTGGCTATATGTGCGACAAGGTCATTCTCGTGACGCATTCAATGGGTGGACTCGTCGCCCGTCACTATTCTGAAGTGCTTGGCGGACATCCCAATGTGCTTGGGATTGTTCACGGAGTCATGCCCGCCACGGGCGCAGCGATGGCTTATAAAAGGGTAAAGGCCGGGACCGAGGGTATAGCCGGTCCAGTCCTAGGTGCGGATGCCGCCGAGGTAACCGCTGTCTTCGCGCAGGCCCCCGGCGCCTTGCAATTGCTGCCCGGGCCAGACTACGGAATGCATTGGCTGACGGTGCGGGATTTTGACAGTTCGACCAGCGTGCCTGTTCAAGACCCCTATGAGGAGGTCTATCTGCAGCGAGGTGTGTGGTGGGGATTGATTGAAGACCGGCTGCTTAACCCGCTTGATAAAGGAAAACTAACGACGGAGGCGGATTGGAAAGATTTCAAGAGATTGATCAACGAGTCCGTCAGAAAGTTCCATACCGATATCAGTGGGAAATACCATATGAACACGTACGTCTTTTATGGCGACGATGCCGCCCATAAGACGTGGGGAAACGTGATGTGGAAACGCACACGCCGGCAGTCTTATGGCAGCGTGCCAATCCCAGAACCAACGCTTGGCAAGCCATTGAGCGCGAAAGCAACCTGGAATCCGGGCCTTGGTCAACAAGTGATCTCCACCGACGGTGGCAAGGCATCGGATGGCGCGCTATTTGTGCTGCAAGACGCAGACGAGCGCGGCGACGGAACCGTACCCGTGCGTTCCGGCAAAGCACCAGCCGGACAACGTGGCGTCCAGGTTTGCGTGCCGTATTCCAGCATTGAGCATGAAGGTGCCTACAAGGACGAACAGAGCCGGCGCTTCGCCCTTTGGGCGATCACCAAGATCGCATATCGTGTTAAGCAAACGTCCATGGCGTACAAGACATGAAATGGACATCGCGCGTGAGCGCAGCGTGCCTCGTACTATGCCTAAGCGCATGCCACAAAACCGAACGGCTAACCCAGCAGGAACACATCACCGTGACTGAACTCACCGCTCGTCTAAAACCTCGTTGCGTGGGCCGCTTTTTGATCAATATGCCGGTGGATGCACTCTCCGCTGGCAGAACCGAAGTTCAGGGCGTCACGATTGAGACCCGTAAGATAACGCAGGAGGAGTACGGAACGGCAATGGACGCACTCAGCAAGAAACTGAATGCCACGAAAAGTACCAATGGCTACCGATTTGTTTATGCCGACGGCGAGATCGAGGGTATCAAGGGATCGCGGTATTTCATCTCGTTGGGGAAGCCCTACGCATCGACCGACAGCGAACGACTGATTGAAGCCTACAAATGGGACCAGGGCTATCAAATCAAGCTGCAGATCTCGGCGAGTGACGCCAAAAATTCGACCTATTTCAAAAATATGCCGAGCGTCAGAGACGATCCTGACATGACCGACACACCTGAGCGAACCCAGCGCGTTGTCTCCATGCTGAGCCGAATCCGCGGACGTGAAGACGATGACATTCCAACGGAACCTGGTGTTTGTTTTAAGGGCGGATTTTTGCCGGGTGCGGCTACCAGTGCGGAGAAAACTTCAAGAGATTTCATTTTGGAATCTATGCACGATGTGGGCTTTAGCATGAATACATACTCGAACATCAGTGAAGAGACCACCCTTCTGCAACGCACTGATATGAACGCGGCCATCGAAGCGGCTAACGGTCGGACGATCCGCAAGGGGCGAATCGAACTACAAGGAATACAGCAAGCGGAAGAATGGCTGAGCGACGGATTAACTGGCGCGAAGGTGCGCGGACACTACTTTGTGCTGGAGGCAAATTCGAAAATCGGAAGCACCGCAACGCCCATGGTTAGCCTTGATATGGACAACGGCGGACGACTCCCCGGAATCGACGGAGACCGTCAACTCACGCAAGCATCGCTGACCGAAGGCGAAGCGGTGGCCCTTTGGGATGCTGTTTCGCGCTCGTTACGCCCTCGGCCTAACGGCTTTTAAGCGGTCGGAAGTTCGGTATGGAAATCGATTTATCCTCGTCGCCTTCAGCGGTGAACACGTACGTCCTCTACGGCGACGATGCCGCACATAAGACGTGGGGAAACGTGACGTGGAAACGCACGCGCCGCCATTCTTATGGCGGCGTGCCAATCCTGGAACCAACGCTTGGTAATCCGTTGAGCGCGAAAGCACCCTGGAATCCGGGCACTGTCAACAAGTAGTCTCGACCAATGGCGGAAAAGCATCGGATGGCGCGCTGTTCGTATTGCAGGATGCCGATGAGCGCGGCGACGGAACGGTGCCTATTGGAAGGCGTTAAACCCCGGCGCCAGAACTTTACGCGCACAAAGTTTCGCTCGAAGTTCAACGGTGCTAAGCCGCTCTAAGCCGCCCGCACGATCGTGAAGGCATCGCTTCGTTCGAACGAGCCGGGACGTTGGATGTTATGTGAACCATTGTCGTCGCTGAGTTCCTTGATTTGCAGCGTCAAGTCACCGTCAACCGCCACTACCCGCAACGCCGTCGTACTCCGCGTGCCATAACCCTCTGACTCAATAAACGCCGCCGACAACACACGCTCGCGCTCAAGCGAGAGACCGGTGGACGGCAGCAGATGGTCATCGGCGAGTTGGGGATTACGCATGGTCTCAATCAAGCTGTCCAGCGACGGCCGTTCATCGACATGAAGCAGATCCCTCAACGCGTCGCGTTGCGCGACGAGCTTGGGCCAGGGTGTGTCGAGCAGACTATTCGACAACCCGTGAATGCCGGGGTCGAGCAGCGAAGGCGGGGCATCGGCACGATTGCCGTACCAGGCCAGTTCGCGCCGTGTGAAGTCGCCGACAACCAGATTGAACCCGTTGTACCGATGCCCGTCGCGGGCCACCGCGTCCAGATAGGCCATCGGTGCGACCGGTGCGCCGGATAAAAAGTCGCTGACCAAGGTACCGCGAGTCGGCGCGTTGGGCCGCACTTCCGCCGGCGCCCGATAGTTCGTCAACGCGGCAAAACGGCCGTCGCGCGTGACGCCGAGCCAGGTTCCGCCGCCCGTCAGATCGCGTCCGGCGAGCACCTCCGGCGCGTTCTCCCACCAGTGCAACGGCTCGGTTTCACGACGAAAAAACTCGTCGCGATTGGCCGCGAGCGTGAGCAATGGGCGCTCAGCGTCAGACGCCGCCGCGTTCGGTCGCCAATCGAAGACAATCAGACACATGAGCGAACCGTCCGCAATAAATCAGACTTCGCTCGGCAGCGCATAGGGCAGCGCCGAGAACTTCAGCGCGGGACCCGCCGCTGCACCGACGTGTACCGAACCCTGTTCAAGCGCCGCGAGCTTGATTTCCACGAGCGCATCGACGCCGCCGCCGGGCGCGGGCGCCACATTGACCACGAGGCCGCACGGCTGCCCCGGGTCGTCGGAGTGGAATAGTTCATCACCGGCTTTAGCGGTCTCGGCATGGGCGAGCGACGTGCGGCGCTTGATCGTCCCGCGATACTGGCTGCGCGCGACCACTTCCTGCCCCGGATAACAGCCCTTCTTGAAGTTGACGCCGCCGAGCACGTCGAAGTTGACCATCTGCGGGACAAATTGCTCCGAAGTCGGCTGCGTGATGCGCGGTTCGCCCGCGTGAATGTCGAGCCAGTCCCACAACTCGGCCGGCCCGCGCGTGAGCTGTTTTTCGATCTCGGCGAGGCGCGCTTCGACCTCCGCCTTCGGGCCGACCCACAAGAAGCGCGGCCGGCCGGCGGCATCGGGGACGCGGATCAGCGAGCCGAGCGGACCGTCCACCTTCACGTGCACGCCGTCGGGCATGGCGTCGAAGAGATGGGACAGCGTCTTGCGAACGTCGCCGGCAAAACCCACCGCGGCGAGCGACGGCGTGGCATCGACGAGCTTCGCTTTCGCGCGCATCACGAACATCGACAAGCGTTTCTGCACCGATGCCTGGATGTCGGCGGCGATCATCAGGCGCACGGCCTCGCCGCATCGCCACATCAAAAACGACGCCAGCAAGCGGCCCTTCGGCGAGCAATAGCCGGCCAGACGCGCGCTGGATGCGTCCAGGTGCTGGACGTCGCTCGTCAATTGCGTGTGAAGAAAAGCAGCGGCGTCGTCGCCCGTCGTGTCGATGATGCCGAATTGCGTCAGCGGCACGAATACGCCGGCGTGAAGCACGGCGTCGAAGGCAGACGGAAGCGGGGACGGAAGCGGAGATGAAAGCGATGAAGCGGTCGAAGAATTCATGGACCTGACTTGGGCGATGGCGAACTTGTATTATATGGGTCTTACTTAGAGCGTGTTTCGCATGTCCCTTTTGAAGAAATGTTTGATCGCGGCTGTCGTCGCGGTCGTGGTTGGCGGTGCGCTCGTCGGGGGCATGTTCAAGTGGGCGAATAGCCCGGTCGACCTGGCCTCACCCGAACTCGACATCACCATCAAGTCCCACAGCACGTTACGCAGCGTGGCTCTCCAGCTGGAGCGCGGCGGCGCGCACGTCCAACAGCAGTTGTTCGTGCTCATGACGCGCGTGCTCGGTCTTTCGGCGCAGCTCAAGTCCGGTAACTACGCGTTCAAGGCGGGCATCACGCCCTACGAGATGCTGCAGAAAATCGCGCGTGGCGACGTCAATGAATACGTGGCGACCGTGATAGAAGGGTGGACGTTCCAGAAAATGCGCAACGAACTGGACGGCAATCCGGCGCTGCAGCACGACACGGCCGGCATGACCGACACCGACTTGCTGAAGGCCATTGGCGCGCCGGACGACGAGATTGCGCGGGCGAGTGCGGAGGGCCTGTTTTTCCCCGACACCTATCTCTTCGACAAAGGCACGAGCGACATCGCCGTCTATAAACGCGCTCACAAGCTGATGCAGCAGCGGCTCGCCGAGGCCTGGGATACCCGCGCGCAGAATTTGCCGTACAAGACGCCTTACGAGGCTCTGATCATGGCGTCAATTGTTGAAAAGGAAACGGGTCGCGCCGCCGACCGGCCGCTGGTCGCGGCGGTGTTTGCAAACCGGCTGCGCATCGGCATGCCGCTGCAAACGGACCCTTCGGTGATCTATGGCCTGGGTTCGGCCTACGGCGGCCGGCTGCGTAAAAAAGACCTGCAAACCGACACTCCGTACAATACCTACACGCGCATGGGCCTTCCGCCCGGTCCGATCGCGTTGCCGGGCGTCGCAGCGCTCGCGGCGACGGTCAATCCTGCATCCAGCACGGCACTGTATTTCGTGTCGCGCGGCGACGGCAGCAGCTTCTTTTCAGACAATCTCGGCGACCACAATCGGGCCGTCGACAAGTACATCCGGGGACAATGATGGTGCGCGGCAGATTTATCACGTTTGAAGGCATCGACGGAGCGGGTAAGACCACGCACCTCGCGTGGTTTCGTCAGCGCCTGGACGACAAGATCGCTGCCACGGGCCGCTCGGTTGTGATCACGCGGGAGCCCGGCGGTACAACGCTGGGTGAAAGCCTGCGAGACTTGCTGCTCAATCAGCCGATGGACCTCGAAACCGAAGCGTTGCTGATGTTCGCCGCACGCCGCGAACATCTGGCGCAGATCATCGAGCCGGCGTTGGCCCGGGGCGACTGGGTGTTGTCGGATCGTTTCTCCGACGCCACCTTCGCGTATCAGGGGGGCGGTCGCGGTTTGCCGCGTGACAAGCTGGAAGCGCTTGAGCGCTGGGTACAGGGCGGTTTCCAGCCAGACCTGACCGTGCTCTTCGACGTACCGACGGACGTGGCCAGCGAACGACGCGGCGCGGTTCGCTCACCCGACAAGTTCGAGAGCGAATCGGATTCGTTTTTCAGCCGCACGAGGGCTGAGTATTTGCGCCGGGCGGCGGAATCGCCGGAGCGATTTGTGATAATTGATGCCACCCAAACGATAACCAATATCCAGAAACAACTTGAAGCAGTGATCGCAAGTATTTGATGTTTATAGAAATTAGTAGATAGAATTTACTTTAAGTGTTGCTCCATGACGGTTTCAGCCACTGACATCCTGTGCCACAACCTCTTGCCGAGCCTCGAAAAAGCTTCAATTAGTGTCGACAAACAATTGATTTAATTGAGTTTAATCGACAAGTTAAAGTAAATTCAGACTCGCAAGATTTTGTCGCAAACATCTGATCCAAAAGACATTTCATGATCTATCCGTGGCAAACCGATGACTGGGCCCATCTTGATCAACTGCGTGCAAGCTGGCCGCACGCGTTGCTTCTGCACGGTCGCGCGGGTATCGGTAAATTGCAGTTTGCGCAGCATCTTGCTCAAAGCCTGCTCTGCGAAACCCCGACCGACACGCGCGAACCGTGCGGAAAGTGTGTTGCCTGCCTGTGGTTCAGCCAGGGCAACCATCCTGACTATCGCGCGGTCCTGCCGGAAGCACTTGCCGGAGAATTGGTCAGCGAAGACAAGGCTGACAAGGCGGACGCCGAGGACGGCAAGAAAACGAAGGTGCTGAGCAAGGAGATCAAGATCGATCAGGTGCTCGGGCTGATGAATTTTTTCAGCCTCGGATCGCACCGGGGTGGCTTGCGGGTCGTGTTGCTGTATCCGGCTGAATCGATCAACGTGTTCGCCGCAAACGCATTGCTCAAGACGCTGGAGGAACCGCCCGCGGGCGTGGTGTTCATTCTGGTGACGGCGCGCATAGACCGCTTGCTGCCAACGATCATCAGCCGCTGCCGCCAATGGCCGATGACCCTCCCGGCCACCGAGCCCGCCGTCGCGTGGCTGGCGCAGCAGGGCGTGGAGCGTCCCGCAGCCGTACTGGCAGAATCCGGCGGCGCGCCGCTGACCGCGCTGGCGCTCGCCTCCGACGAAAATCGCGCGCTGCGTGATTTCGCGCTGGCGCAACTGGCCGCCGGCCCCGCCTGCGACGCTTTCGCGTGCGGAGAAAGCCTGCAGAAGCTGCCGGTGCCCATGGTGCTGGGCTGGCTGCAGCGATGGCTTTACGACCTTCTCGCCCAAAAAGCGGCGGGGCGTCCGCGCTACTTCCCGGGCGCATCGAAGGCGCTCGAACGCTGCGCCGCGCAGATCGATACCGAGCGTTTCGCCCACTTTCAAAAGACGGTGACACGGCAACGCGCGGTGGAAAATCATCCGCTGAACGCGCGGCTGGTGTTCGAAGAACTGTTCCTGGGCTACCGCGACGTGTTCACCGCGGCCTGACTACCGACTCCCTCTTTTTGCATACGAACACACTATGAACCCCAATTACCGCGACGCCACGCTCGACGATCTTCCGGGCATCGTGGCCATCTACAATTCCACCGTGCCTTCACGCCTCGTAACCGCTGATCTAGAACCAGTCACGGTCGAAAGCCGGCTCGCGTGGTTTCATGCCCATGGTCCGAACGCACGTCCGTTATGGGTGGTCGAAGAAAATGGCGCGATCATCGCATGGCTGAGTTTCTCGGATTTTTACGGCCGTCCGGCCTATCTGCGCACGGCGGAAGTCAGCATTTATCTCGCCGAAAGCGCGCGTGGCAAGGGGCTTGGGAAGCAGTTGTTGCAAGTGGCGCTGGAACGCGCACCGGCATTGGGTATCGACACACTGTTGGGTTTCATCTTCGGCCACAACGAACCGAGCCTGCGCCTGTTCCAGCGCTTTGAATTCCAGACGTGGGGGTCGCTGCCGCGCGTCGCGGTGCTGGACGGCGTTGAACGAGACCTCTTGATTCTGGGCCGGCGGCTCGGTTGACCGATAGCTCGCTCCCTATCCCAATCCCGCTTTAACGGAACCCCCATGTTCGTCGATTCGCATTGCCACATCAATTTCGAAGGCCTGGCCGACCGTCTGCCCGAAGTGCTCGACAAAATGCGCGAGCTGAAGGTGACGCATGCGCTGTGCGTCTCGGTTGATCTGGAAACGCTGCCTTCGGTGTTGAAGATCGCCGAAGAGAACGAGCATATTTACGCATCGGTCGGCGTGCATCCGGATCACGAAGACGCGCGCGAACCAAGCGTGGCGGATCTCGTGGAACTGGCGCGGCATCCGAAAGTAGTGGCTATCGGCGAGACGGGTCTGGATTATTACCGTCTGGAAGGCCGCAGCATCGCCGATATGGAATGGCAGCGTGAACGTTTCCGCACGCATATTCGGGCGGCGCACGCGACGGCGAAACCGCTGATCATCCATACGCGTTCGTCGTGGGAAGACACGCTGCGCATCATGGCCGAGGAGCGCGCAAGCGTACCGGGCGGCGTGATGCATTGCTTCACGGAACCATGGCATGTCGCCGAGGCCGCGCTTGCCCAGGATTTTTACATTTCGCTGTCGGGCATTGTCACGTTCAAGAGCGCGAAAGACGTGCAGGACGTCGCGGGCCGTGTGCCGCTCGAGCGGTTGCTGATTGAAACGGACTCGCCGTATCTGGCGCCGGTGCCGTATCGCGGGAAATCGAATGAACCTGCGTACGTAAGTTATGTCGGACGCTTCATCGCGCAATTGCGCGAGATGCCGGAAGCAGCATTGGCGGCAGCCACGACGCGTAATTTTTTCACGCTGTTCAAGATTCCGCAGCCGGTTGGGCACTGAAGTCCACTATGGTCCCTTTGCCGCAACGCGCCCGATTGCGCGCCTGACAGATTCTTTATTTCGATATCAGAACGTTAAGTAATCCCCAAGGAACACATGCCTACATTTTCGACGGTTTCTTCTTCCAGCCTCTCCACGTCCTCAACCCGCCAATCCGCCCTGACGCGCAGAACGTGGCGAACCCTCGTGACCGGCCTGGTGCTGACGGCCGCCGCCATCGCGCAACCCGCCTTTGCAACGCCTGCCGACTCCATGATCAAGGCAGTAAAGTTTGACGACATATCTGCCGTTAAAAAGCTGTTGGCACAGGGCGTGGATCCGAATCTCGTCGATGACACCGGCACGCCGTTGCTCGTGATCGCGGCGAGGGAGAAGTCGGACAAGGTAGGCAAGCTGCTTGCCGATAATCCGAACATCGACCTTGAAAAGCTCGATCCCGCCGGTGAAAACGCGATGATGCTGGCCGCGCTCAACGACGACCTCACCTTCGTGAACGTGCTGATCGCGAACAACGCGGAAGTGAACAAGAAGGGCTGGACGCCGCTGCACTATGCTGCGACCAACGGGCATGACGACGTAGTGAAGGTGTTGCTCGACCATTCGGCTTACATCGACTCGGGGTCACCCAACGGCACGACTCCGCTGATGATGGCGGCGCGCGGCGGTCATCTGTCGACGGTCAAGCTGTTGCTCGATGAAGGCGCCGACCTGCGGGTGAAGAACCAGATTGGCCTGACGGCGGTGGACTTCGCGAAGCAGTATCACGAAAAAGATGTGGCGGAAGGCTTGGCGGCACGGCTGGCATCGATGCAAAACCAGGGCGCGGCAGCAGGCGCATCCGGGGCACCGCAAAGCGGCGCAAACAGTGCAAAATGACGCTCGCACGGCGAGGAACGTGACTCGGGTCTGACTCGAGTCTGACTTCGGTCAGCCCGACAACAGGTCCCGACCGCGCGGTACGAGGAACATACGAAGAACAGCGTGTGTGATCCGGAAATGATGAGCCGAGGAATGGCGCGTCCGGATGCGCTCGCTGAAAAGACGGGTTTGGGCCTTCAACACAGGATGTTTTTACCTGCGCATCCAGGCCGGCCCGCAACTGCCAACATAAGAAAGGACCATCATGCAGCGGGTTTTTGTCATGGCCAGTGTGCTCGCGTTTCCGCTTAGCGCGGCCGCGTTCACAGGCAACGATCTGAACATGCTTTGTACCAAGACGGACACCGCCTCACGCAGCGCATGCGCGGCTTATATAGAAGGTGCCGCTGACGGCATCTACAACACCATCGAAGCAATTGGCGGCACATCAGGACCGCAGGTCGGCCAGTATTTTTGCCTGCCAGTCGATGTCAAACCGCAGGAACTGACAGACGCGGTACGCAAGTTCATCGCCGACAATCCCACGCGCGGCAACTTCAACGCCACGACCATGGTGTCGCTCGGGCTCGGCAAGGCGTTCCCCTGCAAAGCAGAAAAGTAAGCCACCACTCGGCGTGACACGGCTCATCCAAGCCAACCTCCAAGCCACCGGCCGACCGTCCCGCGCGGCGTATGCTGCAATGCAATAGAATAGTCATCTCATCACGCGGCTGGCGGGCCAACCCGGTCAGCCGCGGGAGCTGCTGACGCCACTGCGCTCCATGCGCATGCAGACGCAATCGGGTTTCGCACAATCCCGTCGTATCCCTCCTATATCACCTTCCAAGGCGGATCCCACGACGACGATGATCTCTTTCGACTCCTTCGAGCGAATCGCTTCCGCTCCGCTCAATACCTGGCCCGGAACGCTTGTCGTAGCGGCGCTCTTCGTGCTGTTCGCCATCGGCGTGCACCGCGTGGGCGCCCGCATCCTGACGCGCATCGCACGGCCGTACCCGTTGATGAGCGTGGTATTGCGCTTTGTCGACAAACCCGCGCTCGCGCTGCTGATCATTCTCGGCCTGGGGTTCGTGCTGGTTGAAACCCCCGATGCACTGCCGTTCGCCGGCGCGCTGCGCGACCTGCTCACCGTGATGCTGATTGTCGCGCTGACGTGGCTTGCCGTGCGCTCAGTGGGCGCGGTGGCCGAAGCGCTGGTGCAGGCCCACCCCCTCGACAGTAAGGACAACCTGCAAGCGCGCCGGATTCACACGCAGGCTCGTGTGCTGGCGCGTTCGGTGATGGTGGTGATCGTGATCATCGGCTTCGGCGGCGCGTTGATGACGTTTCCCGCCGTGCGTCAGGTCGGCGCGAGCTTGCTGGCGTCGGCGGGCGTGGCGGGGCTGGTGGCGGGTATTGCCGCGCGCCCGGTGCTGGGCAACCTGATCGCCGGATTGCAGATAGCGTTGTCCCAACCCATCCGGCTCGACGACGTGGTCGTGATCCAGGGCGAATGGGGACGGGTAGAAGAAATCACCGGCACTTATGTGTCTATCCGGATCTGGGACCAGCGGCGCCTGATCGTGCCGCTGCAATGGTTTATCGAGAATCCGTTCACCAACTGGACCCGCAACAGTTCGCAGATCATCGGCACGGTGTTTTTCTTCGTCGATTACCGCATGCCGCTTGCGCCGATGCGCGAAGAGCTCGAGCGGATTTTGCAGAACGCGCCGGAGTGGGATCAGCGCGTGCAGGTGCTGCAGGTCACCGATGCCACCGAAAAGTCGATGCAACTGCGCGTGCTCGTCAGTTCCTTCGATTCCGGCTTGAACTGGGATCTTCGATGCCGGGTGCGCGAAGGTCTGCTGAACTTCATGCAGTCGTCGTATCCGCAGTTCCTGCCGCGCACGCGTGCGGATATATCGCCGGAGGGGGAGCATGTCGATTTTGTTGCGCCGCTCGAGCGCAGCATGGCGGACGGCCATGACGGCGCGGCCGGAACGATCAGGCCGCCGGTGTCCCGCGGGACAGCCAATACAGAAGCCGATCCGGTGGCGAGCCGGGGAGAGCGGCACGGCCCGGAGGCATCGGCGAATTCGGCGGCTAGCACCGCCCCGAGTGCGCCCGGCGGCGGCGCGGCTAAACCCGCCGATCGGCGCTGAGCCGGCTCGGTGGCATTGAGATTGCGGACAAGCTCACACTAAGCGACAGTGAGAGACCAAGAGGCGAGACTACGGAGCACGCCCGGGCATCGGAGAACGCGGCACGCAATTGAACTGTGGCTGTTGCCCGGAGCCGAATGAAGATCATCAAGAAAGAGAACCGGCCGCGACCCTCGCATGTAGTCGGCCACGAAGTGCGGCCACGAAGTGCGGCCATAAAAAAATACACACACCCTGAATAGAATCGCAAAAATAGGAAGCCAGTAATGACCCGCCTAGTCGTTGTATCGAATCGCGTAGCCTCTCCGACAGAAACCAAAGGCTCGGCCGGCGGCCTCGCCGTGGGTGTCTTCGGTGCACTGAAGGACAGCGGCGGCGTCTGGTTCGGCTGGAGCGGCGATGTGGTAAGCGACAGCGTGGCGAACCAGGGACCGAAACTCGAACAGGACGGGGCCGTCACGTTCGCCACCGTCGGCTTGCCGAAAAAGGACTACGACCAGTATTACCGCGGTTTTTCGAACGCGACCTTATGGCCTGTCTTCCACTATCGCAACGACCTGGCCGTCTACGACCGCGAGGAATACGCCGGATACAGACGGGTCAACTCCTGGCTGGCGCATCGTGCAATCAAGCTGCTGCAACCTGACGACGTCATCTGGGTCCACGACTATCACCTGATCCCGTTTGGCGAGGCGCTGCGCTCGGAAGGCGTGACCAACCGGATGGGCTTTTTCCTGCATATTCCGTTTCCGTCACCGCAGATCCTGCTTAACATTCCGCCGCATGAGGAACTGGTCAAGTCATTGTGCTGCTATGACGTAGTGGGTTTCCAGACCCCCGGCGACCAGGCCGCGTTCCACGATTACATCGTGCGTCACGCGCATGGAACCGCCACGGCCGATGGTGAAGTGGAAGCGTTCGGACGCCGGCTTAAAACCGGCGTGTACCGCATCGGCATCTTCCCCGATGAAATCGCCGAGCAAGCCACCCGCGGCGAAGCGCGTCAGGATGTGATGGACCTGAAGCAGAGCCTGGAAGGCCGCAAGCTCATCATGAGCGTGGACCGCCTCGATTATTCGAAAGGCCTGGTCGAGCGCTTCAAGGCGTTTGAACATTTCCTCGAAAAATCGCCGGAATGGCGGGGCAATGTCACGCTGGTGCAGATCGCGCCACCCACGCGCTCGGACGTGGATACCTACCAGCAGATCCGCCATAACCTGGAATACGAAGCAGGACGTATCAACGGCCGTTACTCGGGCCTCGACTACACGCCGATCCGCTACATGAACCAGCGTTATGACCGGTGGAAGCTGATGTCGCTGTTTCGCGAATCGCAGATCGGGCTGGTCACGCCATTGCGCGACGGCATGAACCTGGTCGCCAAGGAATATGTCGCGGCGCAAAATCCCGATGATCCCGGTGTGCTCGTGTTGTCCCAGTTCGCGGGCGCCGCCGACGAAATGAAGGGCGCACTGATGGTGAACCCGCACGACATAGTCGGCATGAGCGAGGCTATTGGGCGGGCGCTTTCCATGCCGCTCGCCGAACGCCGCGAGCGGTATGAAACCAACATGGTGATGCTCCGCAAATACGACCTGGGCGTCTGGCGCGACTCGTTTCTCGCCGACCTGCGAGGCGTGAAACTGAACAAACAGCCGAACAAACGGCCGCCGAGCAACAAATAACAACACATGCAGCGCCGATGCAAAAGCCGCTTGCCAACGGGATATCGGCCTGAAAACTGCACTATTTCGACGAAAATCGAGTGTTTCGCCACTGTAACAGCGTCGTGAAAGTGAAAGTTTTGCCAACAATGAGGCTTCCACGGCCAATAATACGGTGTCGCGCTCGCGCGCTTCGCACATCAACAACATTACGCGCGAGGGCGACCGGCGCCCGTGCCGATCAATATCACCGACCAAACATCACGGCGACGTAAGACCGAGTGGAGACGCGAACTATGAGAATTGCACAAATAGCCCCATTAACCGAATCAGTGCCGCCCAAGCTGTATGGCGGCACTGAGCGGGTTGTTTCGTATATCACCGAGGCGTTGGTTGAACTTGGGCACGACGTGACCTTGTTCGCTTCAGGCGACTCGCAAACCAAGGCGAAGCTCGAAGCCGTTTGGCCTCGCGCGTTGCGCCTTGACCCGGCCATCCGCGACCGGATCGCCCCGCACATGCTGCTGATGGAAATGGTGCGGCGCCGCGCCGACGACTTCGATGTGCTGCATTTCCACATGGATTACTACTCGTTCTCGCTGTTCAAACGCCAAGACACGCCGTTTGTTACCACGCTGCATGGCCGGCTTGATTTGCCGGAGCAACAACCAATCTTCAACACGTTCGATACCGCGCCGGTCATCTCCATTTCGGACGCGCAACGTCATCCGTTGCCGCAGGCCAAATGGCTCACGACCGTGTATCACGGGCTGCCGGAAACGCGCTACATGCCGCAGCCGGTCGAGCCGACGTACCTTGCGTTCCTTGGGCGTATATCGCCGGAAAAACGTGTCGATACCGCCATCCGGATTGCCGGCCGGTGCGGGATGAAAATCAAGATTGCGGCGAAGGTGGACTCAGCGGACCGTGAGTACTACGAACGCGAAATCGCGCCGCTGATGGAGCTGCCGTATGTGGAATTCATCGGCGAAATCGACGATGACCAGAAGGCCAGCTTCCTCTCCGGCGCCCACGCGCTGCTGTTCCCGATCGATTGGCCGGAGCCGTTCGGGCTGGTCATGATCGAGTCGATGGCGTGCGGCACACCGGTGATCGCGTTCAATCGCGGAGCGGTGCCGGAAGTGGTGGACGAGGGCGTGACGGGGTTTATCGTCGAGGACGAGATTGGCGCCGTGGCGGCCGTGAACCGGCTGCATACCGTGTCGCGCGAGGGCGTGCGCAAGCGCTTCGAAGAACGCTTCACGTCGCATCGCATGGCGCAGCAATATGTTGATGCCTATCAGGTGATCGTGCGCGCGCAAAAGCGTTCACGCTTCAAGCTGATCGACAGCGCGACGAGCTGAAAAGCGCGTCTGAAAAGCGCTTCGCCAGCGTCACAGCCGAAAAGAAAACCGCCGCGCAGTACGACCTTCCGGTCATGCTGCGCGGCGGTTTTAACTTGTGGCGCCTGGATTCAGGACTCAGGCCGGCTCTTGCCGGCCAAAGACCCCGATCAGATCTTCAAACGCGAGACCTTCGTGCCTTCCAGCGAAAGGTTAGCCATCAGGCCAGCGTTCGTCAGCACGAACACTTCGACCGGAGCCGTTGCGGTGGTCGAATCGATATTGCCGTTCGCGCCCATCTTGACCAGTGCGACCGACGCATCGCCGCCCACCGACCAGCCGTCGGTATTGCGGAATTTGTCGAGCGCGTCCTGCGTCATGAACAGGAAGACGATCGACTTCGATTGCGCGCCGGCTTGCAGGCCGATCGATCCCGACGTCGTGCTGTAGTAGCCGACCGAGCTGCCACCCACCCGCAACGCGCCCTTGCCGTACTGCGCCCCGACGATAAAACCTGCAGCCAGCACCGACGGGAACACGAGCACGCCACGCGCCTTGCCAACCAGTTCGCGCGAGCCGCGAGCGGTGACATATAGGCGCTGCATCGTCGCGTCAATATCTGCGTCAATCGAACGGCGTGCGTCCGCGTCGCCCGCCGTCTGTTGTGCGCCCTGATTCGAGGTTGTCGTGCAACCCGCCAGCGCGAAGCCACCCATTGCAAGCGCGGCGGTCGATTTGATCATGAAGTTTCGTCTTTGCATCGTTTTCTCCATCGTGGTTTTTTGGGAAACCCCATCTACGGGTGTTGCAGCATGGCGTTTTATAACACAGCACGACCGTGTGCAACATGTCCTGAAATGTCGTAAAGCCTTACCCCGCTTGGCTTGCGCCGTGTCAGGCAAATGCAATGAGGTAATTTTGACCTGCCTGGCCGGGATGCCGCCTGCGTGAGAAAACGCTTGTTTGCGCGAAACATTCCTCTCTCACAACAGACAAAATCAAAGGACGCAAACGGCGGGCCAGCCCGTCCGGACCACTCAAATTCCGGTCAAAATTACCCGTCAAAATAAAATGAAAAATTGCATGAGATAGTGCAAAAAAGCCTGTAGCGGTGTTGTCCCAGCGCTCCAATGCCAACGCATTTCTACGGTTTGGCAATCCGTGTGGATTCATTGGCTTGTTTCGCTTTGTCATTTTTTGTGGGAGGGCGACGGAGGGAGCGTCGGATCACCCCTATCACTGCGCCCAACAAGAACAGCGTGATTGCCGGTACGACCCAGTAGCCGACAAACGCGTGCCATAGGTAACCGAACAGCACGCTTCGGCGAGTCGAATACTCCTCTTGGGCATCCTGGTTCTTGGCGGCATTGGCTGCGATTACGTCGGGTGGACACCCGGCTGTGCGCGCTTCGTCGAGGGAACCTTGGCAGCGTGAAACGGCGGGAGAGGCACGTTGCGCGTCGGTGAACGTCCATGTGGACAGGGAGTGAGCAAGATCCTGGGCATCGTAGGCGAGCTGCTCGCGAAGCTCGTTTGCCGCAACGATCATGACCGGAACCGACCAAAAAGTAATCAAGACCAGCCACCGCCTGAACCAGCGGTTTTTATATCGCCATACCATCCTCGGGCCTCCGTCCGTTGCAGTGCTGCAAGCCGGCTAGACTGTGGCGGACCGATGGCGCATTAGTTGTTCTGGTGGGCCGCCTTCGCGTCATCTTATGAGATAAACCGCGCGCCGCGTAGCACGACCGTAGCTGCACTGCAATAAGACGGGGCGGGGTTTTCCCGCGTTCGGGACTTCACCTAGTCACGGTTTATGTGCGATTGATGCGCGGCTTATGGCCGATTCATATCCCGACTCATACCCCGATTCATCCCCGAGAAAGCCATGAAAAAAAGCCGCGTGTGTACGGCACGCGGCTTGAGCTAACAATCGCCAACAATCAAACGTCACCTCGCTCCGGTTCAGCCCTTGTTGCTGAGACAGTCCTTCATGAAGGCCTTGCGATCGTCGCCTTTTTTGCCTGTCGCCGACTTGTTGCACGCCGTCATTTTCTGCTGCTGGGTCATCGGAGCGGCGGCCGCAGGTGTCGAGGAGAGGCAATCTTTCATGAATGCCTTGCGATCATCGCCTTTCTTGCCCGCAGCCTGCGCATTGCAGGTCGTCATCTTCGATTGCTGGCTGTTATCGGCGAACGCTGGTGCTGCAGCGAAGGTAGCGCTTAAAGCGACGCCGAGTGCGAGCGCTGCCATGGTTGCCCGGATCTTCATGCGATTCTCCCTTTAAATGAATGACGTGAAACGAGGTGAAGTGCTGCAAGGTCAGGCACGTATCAATACCGCCGCGGCGTTTGCCGTCGCTTTTGCCAACATTGCCATCGTCAGTCGGCTTAAATCAGGCAAACCCTGGCAAACTCAGGCAAGTCATTATGGCAAAAAGCCATACAAATGCCGTACGGTTTCGAACTGACGGGACTCGAAAGGCACATGACGTCCGCGTCATTCAAAAGACGCCTGCATTAATCGAATCAAACCGATTAAAACTAATTCGGCCTGTCCCGAGTCCATCGGTACACGTTTTGTAAGCTTTCTTTCACCGACGGCAACGGTTCTGAGCAAGAGGCTTACAATTTCCATTTCGTTCGCGCGCTTGAACTGCCAATGACGCTCGATGTTTTCGCGGCCTGCAACGACCGCCACCCAGAGGCATCCACGCGGGAAAGTCTCCGTTGTAGCGTCGCAACATTCGCGTGAACGGTGTCATCACGCCGACAAACCGCCTTCACGGGCTCTCTCTACACTCTTCGTGCGCTGCGTTGCAAAGCCGTGCGATCCTGTGGTTCTACTGCTTAAAGGAGTCGCGTATGTCCCGCCCCTTGTCCGATCACTACAAAGGTTTCGAGATTACTGTCCAGGCATTGCGCCGCGCGAAAGAACGCGACGAGCCGGACGACGGCCCCCGCCATTTCGATATCGTCGTCAACATTTCGCGCAGTTCCAGTGGCGAGAGCGGGAAATCGGAGATGTTCGGCGTGCCGGAGCAAGAGCCGTTCAACAGCCCGATTGATGCGACACGAGCGGGCATCGAGTATGCGCGGGCGATCATCGACAAGAAGGTGGAAGGGGAGTCCGTCGATGAGCTGTGAAAGCTTGGCGGCATCGTTGCATCACGCGTTGCGCAAAGATCAGGGCCGACAGCGATTGCGGTAGGCAGCGCATACGCCCACGGCCATCGATCCGTGCGAAGCGCGCTTTCACCTGGATGAAAGCCAGAGACAAGCTGGCCCGCACGAGGATCTCGCAATGTTGATTCCGTCTATTTGAGGGGATGTGTCTCAATGTCCGGCACGACTGCCGAATCCCGACCGGAGGCAGTCCGGGGGGCCCAATCTGCCCGGAAAAGAAGCGGCCGGAACCGGTAACCGACACGCCAGCACCCCAGCACCCCAGCACCCCACGCCCATCCTGTTTCATCCAAAACTGAACATCCAACAACTCAGAACGAAACCAGGAGATTTGCTGCATGAACTCACATCACAAACCTGTCAAACCCGCGCTGCGCCGCCGTTTCATGTCTGTCGCGCTGTCACTGGGCGCGTGTGCCGCGTTGCCGTTGTCGCTGTATTCAACCGGCGCCGCCGCGCAAGCCGCGCACAAGCCCAAGGTCGCACTCGTGATGAAATCGCTGGCGAATGAGTTCTTCCTGACCATGGAAACCGGCGCCAAGGATTATCAGAAACATTACTCGAGTCAGTTTGACCTCATCACGAACGGCATCAAGGACGAAACCGATACGGCGAACCAGATCCGCATTGTCGAGCAGATGATCGTCTCGAAGGTCGATGCGCTCGTGATCGCCCCGGCTGATTCAAAAGCCCTCGTTCCGGTCATCAAGAAGGCCGTGGATGCGGGGATCATTGTGGTGAATATCGATAACCGGCTGGATCCGGACGTGCTCAAGTCGAAGGACCTGAACGTGCCGTTCGTCGGCCCGGACAACGCGAAGGGCGCAAGGCTGGTCGGGGGTTATCTTGCCAAGCGACTCAAGGCTGGCGATGAAGTCGGCATTATCGAAGGCGTGTCGACCACGACCAACGCGCAGCAGCGCACGGCCGGCTTCAAGGACGCAATGCAGACGGGTGGCATGAAGGTTGTCGCGCTGCAATCCGGCGACTGGGAAATCGACAAGGGCAATGCAGTGGCGTCGCAGATGCTGAACGCGAACCCCAACATCAAGGCGCTGCTTTGCGGCAACGACAACATGGCCTTCGGCGCGGTTGCTGCAGTGCGGGCGGCCGGCAAGGCGGGCAAGGTGCAGGTCGTCGGTTACGACAACATCAACGCCATCAAGCCGATGCTCGCCGACGGCCGGATCCTTGCCACTGCGGATCAATACGCCGCAAAACAAGCGGTATTTGGTATCGATACCGCTTTGAAGGCGATTTCCGAGCATAAAAAACAGTCGGAATTGTCAGGCATAGTGGAAACACCAGTGGTCCTGATTACCAAAAAATAGGTATTACACGCATAGGGGTCGATTTGTCTGCTTATTTCTTAAGAAATAGGCGCCGCTGCCGATAAACGAGAGAATGAGACGATCAACTCGTTTTCGATGAATGGTCAAGCGGAGCCCGGCATCTTGTATCCGAACTTGGTAGGCTGGATAGTGGGACGATATTGGCCGTATTTGGGATAGTTGAGGCTGTGCGAACAGGCCCGGCTGCAAACGATTGCGCTCGGACCTGTGCAGGAATTGAAGCATCGCTTTATTGAGGTCCACATGGTCCGCGAAGTCCGGTTTCTTGCCGGGCGCAGCGAGAGGGGCGCGCGTTTGAAAAGCGCAGCGGCTTTTCGCCGGAGAAAAGGATGGACGACAGAGTGGAAACCGCACCCATTCTCACGGTGAGCGGTATAGGCAAGACCTACGTGGAACCGGTTTTATCCGATGTCACGCTGGATCTGCACGCGGGCGAAGTGCTCGCGCTGACCGGGGAAAACGGCGCCGGGAAAAGCACGCTGTCCAAGATCATCGGCGGCCTGGTCGATCCGACCACCGGCACCATGGCCTTGGGTGGAACGCATTACGCGCCGGCCAGCCGCAAGGAGGCGGAAGCGCTCGGCGTGCGCATGGTGATGCAGGAACTGAACCTGCTGCCTACGTTGTCGGTGGCGGAAAACTTGTTCCTGAACCGCTTGCCGCAGCGCAAGGGATTCAGATTCGGCTGGATCGACCGGACGGCGCTGCGCGAGGACGCCCGGCACGCGATGCAGCAAGTAGGGCTTGACGCGATCGACCCGGATACGCTCGTGGGCGAACTGGGGATCGGGCATCAGCAGATGGTCGAGATCGCGCGAAATCTGATTGGCGATTGCCGTGTGCTGATTCTCGACGAACCCACCGCCATGCTGACGGCGCGCGAAGTGGACCTGCTGTTCGAGCAAGTCGAGCGCTTGAAAGCGCGGGGCGTGGCGCTGGTGTACATCTCGCACCGGCTGGAAGAACTGAGACGGATCGCCGGGCGCGCAGCCGTGTTGCGCGACGGCAAGCTGGTTCACATCGACGCCATGCAGAACCTGAACAGCGACCGCCTGGTCACCCTCATGGTGGGGCGCGACATAGGCGAGCGGATCGATCTGGGCGAGCGGAAGATCCGCGACGTCGCGCTGAAAGTTGCGGGCATGAGCCGTGCCCAGGTGGTCCGCGATGTGTCCTTCGAGGTGAAGGCGGGCGAGATCTTTGGCATCAGCGGGTTGATTGGCGCGGGCCGCACGGAACTGATGCGGCTGATCTACGGCGCGGATCGGGCCGATAGCGGCGTGGTCTCGGTAGCGCACGAAGGTGCTGCGCTCATGCCGGTGAAGATTACGTCGCCTGCGGACGCGGTGAGGAACGGCATTGCGCTGATCACCGAGGATCGCAAGGGCGAGGGTTTGCTGCTGCCCCAGCCCATTGCCGCGAACATTTCGCTTGGCAATATCGGCGTGGTGTCGAGCAAGGGTTTTGTCGATGGACGGCGCGAAGCGGCGCTGGCGCAAAAACAGATCGACGCGATGCACATCCGCGCCGCCGGTCCGTTGCAACCGGTGTCGGAATTGTCGGGCGGCAATCAGCAAAAAGTGGTGATCGGCCGCTGGCTTGCGCGGGACTCAACCGTGCTGTTGTTCGATGAACCCACGCGCGGCATCGATGTTGGCGCGAAGTTCGATATTTATGCGTTGATGGGTGCGCTGGCGCTGGAAGGGCGGGCGCTGGTGGTGGTGTCCAGCGATCTGCGCGAACTGATGCTTATTTGTGACCGGATCGGAGTAATGTCGGCGGGACGCATGACCGGGATCTTCGAGCGAAACACATGGTCGCAGGACGCGCTGTTGGCAGCCGCTTTTGCCGGCTACGCGAAACGCGACGAAATCCTTCAGGAACCCATCGTGCCGGATGCCAAGGCACCGCCGCAGCCAAGCAGCGGCGGATCGGCAGTGAAGCGCTGAACCGGCAAAATGCAAGTCTTCCAAGCAGTTGAATCACGGCGGTGAAAGCAGGTAAAGCAATGAAATCAGGCACAAAAGCAGCAAAAAACTGTGGCGCCTTCAAAGCATGAAAGCCGGCGCGGGGAAAACGCTGGCGGGCGGTCGTCATGGCCGCAAACACGCAGATGTAGAACGGTAAGACCGAGCAGGCAACCGGAAACGCAAGGCTAAGGGCAGCGCAGTGCGACGCGCGTTGCGGGGGCCAATCAAGAAGAGCAAGACCCAAGTCAGAGAGAAGGACCAAGTATGGCGACGATCAAAGATGTGGCAGCCATTGCGGGCGTATCGTTCACTACGGTGTCTCATGTCGTGAACAACTCGCGGCCCGTGTCGGCTGAGGTGCGGCTGAAGGTGGAGCGCGCGATCCTGGAACTCGATTACGTGCCCTCGGCGGTGGCGCGTTCTCTCAAGGCGCGCAATACGCTCACCATTGGCTTGCTGGTGCCGAACGCAACCAACCCGTACTTCGCGGAACTGGCGCGTGGGGTGGAAGACGGGTGTGCGAAGAACGGCTATTGCATGTTCTTCTGCAACTCGGATGACGACCCGGCCAAGCAGCGCAGCTATTTGCGTGTACTGCAGGAAAAACGCATCGACGGACTGGTGATTGCATCGGCTGGAGAAGATGCCGTGCTGGCGCAAAGTCTGGCCGGTTCGCGTGAGCCGCTCGTGATCCTCGACCGGAATATTGAAGGCGTATCGGCGGATCTGGTGCAGATCGACCACGAGAAGGGCGGTTATCTGGCCACGCGCCACTTGCTGCAACTCGGCCACTCGCGGGTAGGCTGTATCACCGGTCCAATTGGCACGGCGGTCAGCGCGATGCGCGTCCACGGATTTATCCGTGCAATGGCGGAGCGTGGCATCGAGATCGAGCCGAACGCCATCCAGCAGAGCGCATTCTCGGCCACCGGCGGTTACGAGGCAGCGTCGCAACTCTTCGATACCCTCAAGCCCACCGGTATTTTTGCGTGCAACGACATGATGGGCGTTGGTGCATTGCGGGCGGCAGCGGAGCGGGGTATCAACGTGCCGCGTGACTGTTCGATCATCGGTTTCGACGATATCGAATTGAGCCGGTACACCTATCCGGCTTTGTCGACGGTTGGGCAGTCGGTACGCGAACTCGGGGAGCTGGCGGCGCAGACGTTGATCGACCGGATCGCGGGCACGGTGCCTGCGACCACGCGGCGGCGTGTGGTGACACCGCGCATGATCTTGCGTGAATCGACGGCGGTCGTGCCGGAAGTGCTGCCGCTGGCTTATAGGAAAGATGCGGTGCTCGGATCCGCTGCTGCGGTGAATGCCGTGGCGTTGGGCCAAGGCAATACCGAGAAGGCCTGAAGCAGACCGAGGACGTTCGCAAACGGGGCTTTGCCGGCGTCGGCAAAACCCCGTTTGCCAGTGCGCCGGCGCGCGCGAACCGCTTGCAGCAAGGCTAAGAACCAGAGAAACAATTCAACCTCCGCGGGCCGCCGCGCTGGCAGCATCCTCACTTCCTCATTCTTCCCGCTTTCACCCTGAATCGAACGCAACCGGTTCCACCCGCGGCCGCCAAGCCGATGGCATCTATTATCGTGAACCGTTTACAACAATTGCATTAATGCGCTCTGTTGCTTAATAACCCGCATCTAAAGTTCTCAGGGTAAATCATTAGACGAAATAACATTTCATGAATTTCCTCAAGTGCGTCGTGCGCACGCCGTAAAAGATGTCCAAGCAGGCGAATCTGGTGTTGCCCCGAATGACGATTTCAGAACCGCACCGTGCCGACATTTGTATAAGCAGCTCCGAGGAAAATCATGAACATGAGTTTAACGATCAAGGCGCGTCTCGGTCTGACGATGGCATTTCTGGGGCTGCTTCTGGTAGCGATCGGAGGATTGGGACTCTACGGGATGACGCAGGCGAACCAGTCCTATCGCAACACGTTCGAGAACCAGATGCCGAGCGCTAATGCCGTCAGCAACGCGGAGCTTTATACGGCCCGCGAACGGCTCATATTCGACCGGGCGGCGTTCCTTGCCGGAACACCCGAGGTAGCGGCGACCATCGAGCGCGGCGGCATGATGCGCAACCGCGCCAACGATTACTGGAAAAAATACACCGAGCTGCCGCAGGACGCGAACGAAAAGCAACTCGCCGACGCCTCCAACGCCAAACGCCTCGCGCTGCAAAAGGTGATCGACAGCGGCTATGACGCGGTCAGGGCGAATGACCAACCCCACATCATAGAAACAGCCAAAGCGATGCAGGTCGCGTACGGTGAGCTTTCGACGGCCAACGACGCGCTTCGCAAATTTCAGTTCGACGGTGCCAGACAGGGCTACGACGCAGCCCAATCGGCCGCGGCGACTTTTCGCACGTTGAGCCTGATCGCCATCCTGGCCGGATTGGCCGCCGCCGCGTTTTCGTGGGTCGCGCTGCGCCGTGCGATCGGCCGCCCGCTTGACGCCGCGCTCGAGCACTTCGAAGCTATCGCAGCCGGTGATCTGCGCGGCAAGGTCGTTGCCACCTCTCGGGACGAAATGGGCCTGCTGATGCAAGGTCTTGCACGGATGCAGGCCAGTCTCGTCGGCACGGTTCGCAGCGTACGCTCGGGCAGCGAATCCATCGCGACGGCGACCAAGCAGATCGCAGCCGGCAATATCGACCTGTCGTCGCGTACGGAAGAACAGGCGTCGGCGCTGCAGGAAACCGCGTCGAGCATGGATGAACTGACCGGCACTGTTAAGCAGAACGCCGATAACGCCCGGCAGGCAAGTTCGCTGGCGGCCAACGCGTCGGAGATCGCCAACAAGGGTAGCCGCGTGGTGGCTCAAGTGGTCGACACCATGGGCGATATCAACCAGAGCTCGGCGAAGATCGCGGACATTATTACGATCATCGAAGGGATTGCGTTCCAGACCAATATCCTGGCGCTGAACGCGGCCGTGGAGGCCGCGCGGGCCGGTGAAGAAGGGCGTGGCTTCGCAGTCGTGGCAGGCGAAGTGCGCAACCTGGCACAACGCTCGTCGGCGGCGGCGAAGGAGATCAAGGGTCTTATCGATACCTCGGTCGAACGCGTGCAATCAGGGACCTCGCTGGTCGACGAGGCCGGCCGCACGATGAACGAGATTATCGGCGCGGTGCAACGTGTAACCGACATCATGGGCGACATCGCGGCGGCGTCGCAGGAGCAGAGCAGCGGCATTGAACAGGTGGCGCGCGCAGTCACGCAGATGGACGAAGTGACGCAGCAGAACGCGGCGCTGGTCGAGGAAGCAGCGGCGGCGGCGCAATCGCTGGAGGATCAGGCAGCGAAGCTGCGGCAGGCCGTGGCAGTCTTTCAACTCGACGACGACAGCGCGGTCGAAGCGGGTTTCAGCCACGCGGCGGCGAGGCCCGGATCATCCGCCGCAGCCAAGTCGCGCCTGGCCATTCCGGCGAGACCGCGGCGCGCAGCGCCGGCTGTGACATTGGCTAAAGCGCCCGTCGCGGCGCGGCCGGCGACAACACGACCGGTCGCGGCTGCGGCTACCGGTGATTGGCAAACTTTCTGATCGGCTGAATGGGTTTATTGAGTCAAACGCGCTCCGCGAACCTCGTTCGC
>NZ_MTHB01000262.1 GCF_002220365.1 Caballeronia sordidicola
CGCGGTTATTCGCGGTTATTCGCGGTTATTCGCGGTTATTCGCGGTTATTGTCGGTTGATGGGGAGTCGTGCTGAAGAGCATGGTCCCAAATCGGCCGAAGCGCGGACCTCGAGAATGCCGTTATCGGCGACTTATTTGCCCTTCGCAACGCAAGAGCTTAAGTGCCGCAATGGCCGACGTAAGGTCGAATACGTTGGAAAATCGAATGGCCGCAGCGCCTCGATTGCGTTCAGTCATATACATTGAAGTGAGCGACCGGGATGCGTCGATGAAAGGCGTTCATCCGCAGTTGCGTTGACACGCCACGCATCGGCGATTCGGGCACCACGCTGCCCCTGCACGCCGGCAGAAAAATTCAAAGTTGGCTGAGCAACGCGCGGGAAGCCCGATTCTAGCCGCATGACTCATTCAAACTAATGAATCCCGACACTCGACCTCGCTATCCCGCTAAAGGGTGTTAACCGGAAGCGGACTGCGTCGAGGTCGCCGACTTTCCCGGTACTGTCGTATCCTTTGTTTTGAGCGCGCACAACGGGGTTCTTGACTTGACCCGCGTTCGCTATTCTACTTACGCCCCTACGGGAACCCTGGCGGGGAATGCCTGCCGGAAGCGGTATATGAGGAGAGCGATGCGCGGCCCAACCAAGAAGCAACTGACTTTAATCGAACTAGTCGACCAGGGCTTGAGCGTCGAGGAAATCGCGACGCGCACCGGGAAACTGGTGGCGTCGGTTCATAAGCAACTGAACCGGGTTCGACGCAAAGTGCGCGAAGGGCATTTTGCACCCGCCCCGCTACCCATCGAGCGCGCTGCGGCCACCCCGCGCGTCTATCTCGCGGGCTTCGACGTGTTCCGCGACAATGCGCTCAGTCACGGCCAGCATTTGAAAGCGCTCTGCCAGGCCCGCGGAATGATCGGTCTCTATCCGCTCGACGGACAGGTTCCTGACGAACTCGAGCCCCGCGCCAAGGCGCAGTGGATTTGCCGCGCGAACATGGACGCTATTCGTTCAGCCGATGTGGTCCTAGCCAACCTGAACGACTTTCGCGGAGCCGGCGAACCGGACAGCGGAACCGCATTCGAAGTTGGTTTTGCCGCCGCGCTCGGCAAGCCGATATGGGCGTATATCGATAACGACCGCTCGCTGCTCGATCGTGTATCGGTGAAGACGGTAGGATCCGCTGCGTATTGCGCAAACGGCTTTCTGGTCGAGGACTTCGGCTTGAACATGAATCTGATGCTGGCGTGCACCGCCCGTATTGTCGTAGGTGACCCGCAAGCGTGCCTGGACGCCATGCTTGCAAGCGGACAGCTCTAGTCGTGAGCGGCCGCCGGCTTAGCGTGTCGCTTAGTCAAGCACGCACGATCGTAATGCCTGCGTCCTCTAGCGGCTTGGTTAGCGCAAGCTCGGTTTCCCGCTCGACAATGATCGTCTGAGCCAGCGTGATGCCACCGATCACGTACTGCGAGGCGGCATTGATCTTATCGGATGAAGCCAGCACCACCGTTTCTGCCGCCCGGGCGGCAAGCGCGCGCTTCACAAACGCCTCCTCGAAATTGCCGGTGCTCAAGCCCGCGCTCGGGTGCACGCCGGTCACGCCCATGAAATAGATATCGGCCTGGATATGCGACATCGCTTCAATGGCGGCGGCGCCGACCGTCACGATCGAATGCTTGAAAAGACGGCCACCGATGACTATCACCTCGATCAACGGATGATCGACCAGCCCGACGGCGACACTCGGGCTATGCGTCACCACCGTTGCCGATAAATCGTGCGGGATCTGGCGGATGAGTTCAGCGGAAGTCGTGCCGCCGTCGATGATCACCACCTGCCCGGTTTCGATCATGGCCGCCGCCGCTGCGGCGATCGCGCGCTTGGCCGTCGACTCCAGGGCCCGCCGCTCGGCGAACGGCGCCACGGCCGTGGAAGCCGGCAGCGCGCCGCCGTGAACGCGCTGCAGCAATCCCTCGCCGGCCAACTCGCGCAGGTCGCGCCGCACCGTGTCCTCCGATACCCCGAACGTCTCGCTGAGCTCCTTGGCGAGCACTTGTCCATCACGCCCCAGAGTCTTGAGGATCGCTTTCTTGCGTTGAGAGGTCAGCATGGTGTTTGCACGAAATGTCTTGATATTGCACGAATCTGCACGATACCATGACTACTCCTTTTGCGCGATATGGAGCTGACGAGATGGTGGCCACAAAAGACAGGGTTCGCATTATCGACACGACTGTTCTGTCCAACGACTGGTACGTGCTGAAGAAGACGACGTTCGACTTCCAGCGCCGCGACGGAGTGTGGCAGCGTCAAAGCCGCGAGACCTACGACCGGGGTAATGGGGCGACGATCCTGCTGTTCAGCCGCGACCAGCGAACCGTCGTGCTGACCCGGCAGTTCAGGTTGCCCGCGTTCGTCAACGGTCACGACGGCATGATGATCGAGGCGGCCGCCGGGCTGCTCGACAACGCGACGCCCGAGGAGCGAATCCGGGCCGAAGCGCAAGAGGAAACCGGGTATCGGGTGGATAACGTGCAGAAGGTTTTTGAAGCGTACATGAGCCCCGGTTCGGTCACGGAGAAGCTGCATTTCTTCATCGCCGAGTACGACGCCTCTGCACGCGTGGGACGCGGCGGCGGCGTGGAGGCGGAGGGAGAGGATCTTGAAGTGATCGAATTGACGCTCGACGATGCGCTGGACGCGGTGCGTCGTGGCGAGATCGTCGATGCGAAAACCATCATGCTTCTGCAGTTCGCCGCTTTGAACCCTGTGCTTGAAAGGCGTGTGTCGTGAGTCCTCAACTGATACTCATCGCGGGACCGTACCGCAGCGGCACCAATGGGAATGCCGCGTTGATTGCCGGCAATCTGCATCGGCTTGAAGAGGCCGCGTTGCAGGTCTACCAGCTCGGACATATGCCGATGATCGGCGAGTGGGTAGCGCTTCCGCTAGCGGCTGCGGCAGGCTCGAAAGCGGTGGGCGATCCGATCAGCGAAACGATCTTGTACCCTGTCGCGAATCGCCTGATAAGGCAGTGCCACGCGGTGTATCGAATCGAAGGCGCGTCGCACGGCGCCGATGCCGATGTCCGCCTGGCTGAAGAACTCGGTTTGCCGGTTTATAGAAATACGGCGGATATTCCCGTCGCCGCGGCGACTGCATAGCCTGCGTACCGGGAGCTTGGCGTTTTTCCCTAACTACGCCAGAAAACGCTCGTCGATTAACGGCAATATCAAGCCATTCGAAATGGAGGTTGGCTCATGGTGTCGCTGGATGCGCAGTCACCCGCGCGCTCAGGTCGTGCAACGCTGGACCCTCTCCGTTGCCTTGCTGGCGTTTGCGTTGAGGTTGTCGATTGAGTAAGACAGACTTCGGCCTGCTTGGTCAAACCAGCGGGCCGTCGGCTTGCTTGCTTCTGATCGCAACCAGTATCGAGCTGCCGACAATCAACAGGATGCCGATCAGCGACAACGTGCCCACTGTCTCGCCCCAGACCACATAACCAAAGATCGCTGCCCAGACAATGCTCGTGTAGTTGTACGGCGCGAGTGCGCTTGCGTCGGCTTGTCGAAACGCCATGGTCAACAACAATTGCCCGGTGCCGGCGAGGATACCGAGCAAGCCCATGACGGCCAGGAAATCCAGCGTCGGTGTTTGCCACGCGAAAAAGAGCGAAAGCCCGCTGACGAGCGCACCGATGAAGGTGAAGTAAAGCACGGTGACACTTGAATCGTTCGATGCGCGGATGCGCTTGATTTGCAAAATCGATAACGCGCCGAAAATCGCGCTGGCCACCAGGAGCACGGGACCGAGCCAACTTGTCTGGTCGCTGCTTGGACGCACGACTAAGAGCACGCCGATAAAACCGATCGCGGCCGCACCGGCGTCACGACGTCTTAGCGTTTCCTTGAGAAGCAAGGGCGCCAGCACGATCACGAAGATCGTCTCCGAATAGACAATAGCAACCGCTTCGCTCAAAGGCACATAAGGCAACCCCGCGAAGAACAGTCCGAGTGCGCAAAGCAAGGTAATCGCGCGCAGTGTCTGCGCCCGAATATCCAGTGTCCTTAGCCGCTCGCTTAAGGGTTTGCCTTGCAAGCACATCGCAAACGCTGGCAACAAGCCGAAGATCATCCGAAAGAACGTGATCTCGTTAGCGGGATATTTCAGGCTGACCGACTTTGCCAGGGCATCGACCACAGCAAAGCAAAGCATGGCCGCGAGGATTTGCGTGATGCTGCGCAGCGGCACCGCTCTGCTTTGGGCAATGGTTGCAGGCATTGTGATTCATGATCCGAAGGAAACGCGGCGTCCCCGCGCAAGCGTCCTGGATAACGCCGATTGTCGTAGCCGTGACCGTATAGCTGCCAAGGCCCATGCGAAAACGCTGAGTCGGGCGAGTCCGAGACGAGAACCGGGTGTTTGGACATCGCGTAGCTTATCACCGGACCACTGGGGATCAGGTGATGCTTATGCTCACGATATTGATCAAATGCGACACGGTGTTTCCGGGCGATGACGGATTAAACCATCTTGCTGGCGGCTTAAGATATCCCTGCATAACAGGAATGTGCTTGGCGTCATGGGTGAAGTCCAGTCCAAGCTAATTTAGCTCCGAGACGTCCAGCGAGCCAGACGTCTTTTCAGACACGAACTCAAACCGTTACATCGCTGGCGATAATGGCGCCTTCCTCTTTTAGCGCATGAATGCGTTCGTCGGAGAAACCATATTCCCGCAGCACTTCCGCCGTATGTTGGCCTAGCAGCGGCGCGGGCAAGCTCGATTGGGCGATCCCGTCAGAGAAATGAATGGGCAAACCGAGACCACGCATGCGCCCCGCTACCGGATGCGTCGTCTCGACAATCATTCCGCGCGCCAGCGCTTGTTCATGCGTCACCGCTTCGGGCACGCCGAGCACCGGCCCGGACGGCAGGCCGATCGCATCGAAAGCCGCGAGCCATTCGTTCGTCGTTCGCTCAACGAGCCGCGCTGTCAGGATGTCGACCAGCGCACCGCGATGCTTCAACCGCCCCGCGTTGGTCCTGAAACGCTCATCTTCGGCAAGCCCCGGAATATCCAGCGCGCCGACCAGCCGCTCGTAGTTACTCTGATTCGCCGCACCGATATTCACCCACCCGTCGCGAGTCCGGAATGCCTGATACGGCGCACTGGTCGGATTGGCAGAGCCTGCCTTGGGCAACACCGTGCCGTCGGCGAAGTAGTTGGCGAAGGCCCAGTACATCTGCTGCAAACCGGCTTCGAAGAGCGAGGTGTCCACCATCTGGCCCAGCCCGGTCTTTTGCTTGCCGGCGTAAGCCGCGCAAATTCCAAGCGCGGCGAGAATGCCCGCGTTGATATCGGTGACCGGCGAGCCCGCCTTGATCGGCGCCTGACCGGGTTCGCCGGTCATGCTCATGAGACCGCTCATACCCTGCGCGATCAGGTCGAAACCGCCCTTGTCGGCCATGGGTCCGCTGCGGCCAAAACCCGAGATCGCGCAATAGATCAAGCCGGGATTTTCTGCCTTGAGCGCTTCATAACCCATGCCGAGTTTTTCCATCGTGCCGCGCCGGTAATTCTCGGTGACTACGTCGGCGGTGGCGAGCATTTTGCGCAGCACTTCTCGGCCGCCGTCAGTCTTGAGGTTGATCGCCACGCCGCGTTTATTGCGGTTCACGATCATGAACGACGCCGACTCTCCACCTTCCAGGATGGGGGCGAAACGACGGCAGTCGTCGCCGCCGGGAATCTTTTCGACCTTGATGACATCGGCGCCCATGTCGGCGAGCATCATTCCGCAGATGGGTCCGGACATGATGTGAGCCAGTTCGATAACGCGCATCCCGCTAAGCGGGCCTTTGCTGCTTGTTTCTGATTCGAGCATTTCAACGCCCCTTGAATTCCGGTTTGACCTTGTCGAGGAAAGCTTGATAACCCGTGCGAAAGTCCTCCGTGCCGAAGCACGCGAAACCTTCGTCATGTTCCTCGGGCGTGAGTGGGGCCGGGTTCATCGCGCGCTTCACGAACTGCTTGTGCCAGCGCGCGACCAAAGGCGCGCCCTCGGCAATCCGGCGCGTAGTAGCAAGCGTTTCAGCGGTGACCTGATCGTCGGCTACGACCCGCGTAACGAGCCCCTTGGCCAATGCCTCCTGCGCCCCGAAGATGCGACCTTCCAGCAGGATTTCGAGCGCGACGGCAGGACCTGCGAGTTGTACGAGCGCATCGAGTTCCGCGTGCGCCATCACCAGGCCGAGGTTCTTGATCGGCACGCCAAAGCGGCTGGATTCCCCGCAGATGCGCAGATCGCACATGGCTGCAATCTCGAGTCCGCCGCCCACGCAGATGCCGTGAATCATGGCGACAATCGGATGCCGGCAAGCAGCAAGCGACGAAAGCGTGCGATGCATGATCGCCCCATAAGCGCGGGCTTGTTCGACGTTGGAGCGATCCGTCTGGAACTCGGCTATGTCGTTGCCGGGCGAGAAGGCTTTCTCGCCGGCGCCGCGAAGGATGATGCAGCGGATGGAGTCATCGGCGGAAAGCGCATCAATGGTTTCGCCCAGCGACTGCCAAAGCGGCTTGGTCATCGCGTTGAGCTTCGCGGGCCGATGGATGACAACCGTCGCTACAAATCCCTCGCGTTCGATCAAGATGGATGGTTCAGCCACATCGTCTCCTGGAGAGAGAAATAACAGCTTCCGGCGCGAGCGCGCTTCCAAGCACATTTCCAAGCAAATTTCTAAACAAATTTCCTCGCCGCCTTGGCGCCTTCCTTTCCTTCAGCGCCCGCAGCAAAGTCGTCCAGCGCCCGGTCCGGCCGCATGGTGAACGAGAGCACAATGCCAACGCCCATCAGGATCATGGAAATCGTGAAAGGCAGGTTCCAGTTGCCGGTCCTGTCGATCAGGAACCCGCCAACAACCGGACTGATAATCGCGGCCAGCGCGGAACCCGAATTCATGATGCCGCTAGCGGTGCCGGCGTGTTTGGGCGCGATGTCCATCGGCACGGCCCACATGGGTCCAATCGTCATCTCGTTGAAGAAGAACCCGCCGCTCAGGCAAACGGCGGCCAACGTGATCGACATATTCGAAACCAGCATGATGGGTGCGAGCGAAAGCATGGTCAGGAACATGCAGACGCCCACCATCACATTGCGGGCCATGCGCAGGTTGCCGCTGCGTCGCAGGATGCGATCCGTGACCGAGCCGCCGAGCCAGTCACCAAGAACGCCGGCAAAGAAAACGCCCGATGCAAACAGTGCCGACTTCCCCAACTCCATGTGATAGTTGTGAAGAAAGTACTGCGGAATCCAGCCGAGGAAGAGCCACAACACCCAGCCATAGCAGAAGTACACGGCAGTCACCGGCGCCATCCGTCCCAGCAATGCGCGCCACGGTACTGGCACGCGCTGCTTGACTCCGGAGAACGACGAAAGCGTGGCGCACTCGTCGGCGGTAATGCTCTTGTGCTCGCGGGGGTTGTCGCGGAAATAGAAGATCCAGACAATCGCCCACAGAAAACTGATGATCCCCGTCACAATAAATGCACCACGCCAGCTCGTTGCGATCATCAACCAGACGATCAACGGCGGCGCAACCGCATTGCCAATACGCGACGCGGCATGCGTCGTCCCTTGCGCGAAGCCGCGTTTGTCCGCTGGCATCCAGTTGGACATGGCGCGGGTAGCGGTGGGAAACGTGGCGCCCTCGCCCAGCCCGAGCAACAAGCGCGCAATGATCAGCGATACAAAACCGCCAGCCAGCCCGGTCATGATCGTGGCGCCCGCCCAGATCACGGCGCAAACAGCAAGCGTCCGGCGCGGCCCGAAACGGTCCCCCACCCATCCGCCAATAATCTGGAACACAAGATACGGATAGGCAAACGCGGAAAATACAAAGCCGATCTCGATATGCGACAAGTGCAGTTCCGCGCCGAACTGCGAGGCGGCGGTACTGACGTTGACACGGTCGACGTAGGTGATGAAATACATTGCGCACAGCAGCAACAGAACGCGCGTCGTAGCTCGACGGAACATCATCGTCTCCTTGAGTAGTGCGTGCTTCATAAAGGCGCTTAAGGGGCGCCTGAAGCGAACTGCATCCGGAACTTCGATAAGGCTTTACTGAATGGGCGTTAAAGCGAAGTAACGAATCCTGGGTTTGCGCGGTCGTGCCATGCTGGTCTCCAATGCGCGGAACATGACGCCGTCCGCTGTTTATGTGAACCCGTGCCGGTCAATAATCTCTTAGCGCCGCAGCCAGGACCTGGGCGACATGCAGCGCTTTTGCGTCGGTGCCATCGGCTATCTGGTGACGGCAACTGGTGCCGTCGGCGACAATCACGGTGTCCTGTGCCTTCCGTGCTTTCCGCACGGCAGGCAGCAGCGACAGCTCCGCCATCGCCTTCGATGCTTCGTAGTGCTCGGCTTCGTAACCGAAACTCCCGGCCATGCCGCAACACGACGATTCGACCACCGAGACCTCCAGCTGAGGAATCCAGCCGAGTACAGCCTGCACGGGACGAAACACGTCGAAGGCCTTTTGATGGCAGTGACCGTGCACCAGTGCCTTCGGCTGAGCGAGGGGTTTCAGCGAAAGTCGCAGGCGTCCCGCCTCTTTTTCGTGGACCAGGAACTCCTCGAACAGGAACGATGACTGCGAGAGCTTGCGCGCTTCATCGCCGTAACCGTAGTCGAGAAATTCATCGCGGAAGGAAAGCAGGCACGATGGTTCAAGGCCGACGACCGGCACGCCGCGCTCTATATAAGGCCGCAATGTGTCCAGCGTGCGACGCGCTTCAGCCTTCGCTTCGTCAACCCGTCCCGCCGACAGGAACGTGCGCCCGCAACACAGCGGCCGCTCTCCCGCCTTGACGTTCAGATGAACCGTATAGCCCGCCGCCTCGAGCACGCGCTTCGCGGCACGGGCGTTGTCGGGTTCCATATAGTTGTTGAAGGTATCGACGAAAAGCAGCACTTCCTTGTCGCCCTGCACGGGTGGCAAGGGCTGCTCGGCGGTCGATAAGAACGACTTCACGAAGTGCGGAAACGCGCGTTGCGGCGCCAACCCAAGGCGGGCTTTCAGCCAGCCGGCGAAACGCGGCAAACGCTCGACCGATCCGAACAAAGACGGCATGCGGCTCGCATACGGCGCGTAACGCGGCAGGAAGCCCACCAGCCGGTCGCGCATGCGCAGGCCATTCGCCGCAGTCCACGCCGCACGCGCTTCTATCTTGATCTTCGCCATATCGACGCCCGTCGGGCAATCACGCTTGCAGCCCTTGCACGATACGCACAGGTCCAGCACATCCTTCACGTCCTGGCTTGCAAGGCCGCCCTCACCGAGTTGTCCGCTGATCGCGAGCCGCAGCGTGTTCGCGCGGCCTCGCGTGACATGCTGTTCGTCCTTGGTGATGCGATAGCTCGGGCACATCGTGCCTGCATCGAACTTGCGGCAATGGCCGTTGTTGTTGCACATCTCGACGGCCTTCGCGAGTCCGCCGGTGTGATCGTCGCCGGTTCCAGGCGGGGTCTCGATGCCGGTCAAAGGATCGCGTGTCACGTTCCATTGCGACCAGTCGAGCTGCGTCGCGATCTCACGCTCCCGATACGTCGGCGGGAAACGAAAGTTCGTCGCGTCGTCCATCTTCGGCGGATTCACGATGCGATCCGGACTCATGCGATTCTCGGGATCGAAAAGCGTCTTGATCTCGCGGAACGCCTCGTTGAGACGCGGTCCGTATTGCCACGCTACCCATTCGCCGCGGCACAAACCGTCACCGTGTTCGCCCGAATACGCGCCCTTGTACTCGCGCACCAGCGCCGATGCTTCCTCCGCAATCGCCCGCATCTTCTGCGCACCGGTGCGGCGCATATCCAGAATCGGCCGCACATGCAGCGTCCCGACGCTCGCGTGCGCGTACCAGGTGCCTTCAGTGTCGTGCTTGTGGAAGACCTCGGTAAGACGGGTGGTGTACTGCGCGAGATGTTCGAGCGGCACGGCGCAATCTTCGATAAACGACACCGGCTTGCCGTCGCCCTTCATGCTCATCATGATGTTGAGGCCGGCCTTGCGTACTTCCCACAAGGCCTTTTGTTGCGTGGCATCGGGCATCTCGACCACCGCGCCCGGCAAGCCGAGATCGCCCATCAACTCCACGAGTTGCGCAAGCTTCGCAAGTTGCACGGCCTGGTCCGCACCAGCAAATTCGACCAGCAACACGGCTTGCGGCTGGCCGACCAGCGCACGCTCGATCACCGGACGGAACGCCGGATTGGACATCGACAGATCGATCATCGTGCGGTCGACCAGTTCCACCGCGACCGGCCCCAGCTTGACGATATGCTGCGTCATGTCCATTGCGTCGTAGAACGTCGGGAAGTTCACGACGCCAAGCGTCTTGTGTTCGGGCAAGGGCCACAGTTTCAACGTGAGCTGCCGGCTGAACGCGAGTGTGCCTTCCGAGCCCACCAGCAATTGCGCGAGATTCGGCTCGCCGTCGGCGCTGAAGGGCAAGGGGCTCTGGCAATCGAAGAGATCGATGTTGTAGCCCGCTACGCGCCGCAATACCTTCGGTACCTGCTCGCGGATTTCATCGCGCTCGCGTTGCGCGATGCGTTGCACGCCTTCGACCAGCGAACGCGTGCGAGCGTCGGATGACATCGCATGCATTGCCGCGAACGTGGCTTGATGACCATCGGCCAGCACGGCGTCAATAGACGCCACGTTGTGCACCATGATCCCGTATTCCATCGACCGCGAGCCGCACGAGTTGTTGCCCGCCATGCCGCCGATCGTGCATTGCGCGCTGGTCGATACATCGACGGGAAACCACAAGCCGTGCGGTTTCAGCCACGCGTTCAGATGATCAAGCACCACGCCCGGCTCTACCGTTACCGTGCGGGCTTCAGGGTCGAAGTGGACGATGTTGTTGAGCCACTTGCTTGTATCGATCACCAGCGCTTCGCCAATCGTTTGCCCGCACTGGCTCGTTCCCGCGCCGCGTGCAAGCACGGGAACATGTGCGTCGCCTGCAATCTGCAACGCGAGCAGCAAGTCGGCTTGATCTTTCGGCACAACTGCGCCCAGCGGCATGATCTGGTAGATCGATGCATCCGTCGCGTAGCGTCCGCGCGCCGCCCGGTCGAACAGCACATCGCCCCTCAACTCTTGACGCAGGCGCATGGCCAGCGGCGACAGCGTGGCGCGCGCCGAGGCCGGCATCAAGTGGATCGGCTGGACGAGTGCTTCGGATGATTTAGTCAGCATCGGCGTCTACGCGCGGTTAAGTAAATGGGGAGTCCGAGAAGGAAAGCCGGTCATGCGTTGCCGCCGGACCGGCTCCGTGTCACGCCGCCGCCTTCAATGCCGGTGCCGCGGTGTGACTCGTCAGGTAATCCATTGCCGCCAGGACGCCGCTGCCCGCAAGCTTCACGCCGGACAACTTCAGGCCCATCTCGCAGCCTGTGAGCGTGGCCATCAGCGTGAGGTCGTTGCAGTCGCCCAGGTGCCCGATGCGGAACATGCGGCCCTTGAGCTTGCCGAGGCCGGTGCCGAGCGACATATCGAAGTTGTCGTAGATGGTCTTGCGGATTGCGTCCGCGTCGACGCCCTCGGGCGTCATCACGCCCGTCAGCACCGGCGAATAAACCGCCGGGTCGGCGCATTGAATCTCGAGTCCCCATGCGTTGACCGCAGCGCGGCAAGCCGCAGCCAGTCTCTGATGCCGCGCGAAGACCTGGTCGAGCCCTTCGTCACCGATCATCTCGAGCGCTTCGGACAAGCCGTACAACAAATTGGTGTTCGGCGTGTACGGCCAGTAGCCGCTCTTGTTCATCTCGATGATCTCGTCCCACGCCCAGAACGCACGCGGCAACCTGGCGTCTTTACTAGCCTTGATCGCCTTCTGCGAAACCGCGTTGAAGCTGATCCCGGGCGGCAGCATCAAGCCTTTTTGCGAACCGGACACGGTAACATCCACACCCCATTCGTCATGCCGATAATCCGCGGACGCAAGGCCAGAGATCGTATCGACGAGAAACAGCGCCGGATGCCCGGCAGCGTCGATCGCTCGCCGCACCGCTGCAATATCCGATGTCACGCCCGTCGAGGTTTCGTTATGCACGACGCAAACCGCCTTGATCGAGTGCTGTGTGTCTTCGCGCAACCGCGCTTCGATCATGTCCGCCTGCACGCCGCGCCGCCATCCCTCGATTCCCGGCAGTCCCAGGAATTCAGGCTTCAGCCCGAGGTTTTCGGCCATCTTTTTCCAGAGCGTCGCGAAGTGGCCGGTCTCGAACATCAGCACGGTGTCACCGGGGCTGAGCGTGTTGCAGAGCGCTGCTTCCCATGCGCCCGTGCCCGAGGCCGGATAGATCACCACCGGCTGTGCCGTCTTGAAGATAGCCTTGATGCCGTCCAGGACTTTCAGGCCCAACGCACCGAATTCCGGCCCGCGATGGTCAATCGTCGGGTAGCTCATTGCCCGTAGAATGCGGTCCGGGACCGGGCTGGGACCCGGAATCTGCAGGAAATGGCGACCAGCGGGATGGAAATCGAGTTTTAACATGATGCGTCCTTTGAATTTTGCATGCAAAATACTTTATCGCACCATCGCGATGACCGGAAGCGATAAATGCTTGTTTTTGTTAGGTAGAAACCCGTCCCTCCAAATTTACCGGCGCCATACGGTAAAATCGTGTCAACAAAATGGGTAGAGGTATTGAATGCAAAATGATCATCTGCAGGATTCACAGATCGCGCAGATTTCGCAAGTCGCGGCCACGCTTCCAAAAGTCGAGCGGCAGCGGTTGCATGACACGGTGGTTGAGCACCTGCGCAATTTCATCGTCGAGGGCATGCTTGCGCCGGGCGTGAAGCTCAACGAACGCACGTTGTGCGAGACGCTGGGCATTTCGCGCACGCCGTTGCGTGAGGCGCTGAAGGTGCTGGCGTCCGAGGGCCTGATCGACATCCTGCCGAACCGGGGCGCGTCGGTTTCTCAGATGAGCGAGGCGGAGATTCGCGAGACCTTCGAACTGATGAGCGGCCTGGAAGCGTTCTCGGGCGAACTCGCCTGTGAGCGGATAACGTCCACTGAGCTGAGCGAAATCAAGGCGCTGCATTACGCCATGCTGGCGTGTCGGGAGCAGAACGACCTGTCGGGGTACTACAGCCGCAATCAGGCCATTCACGACAAGATCAACGACGCCGCGCGTAATTCGGCCCTGAGGCAGACCTATATATCGGTGAACCGGCGGTTGCAGGCCCTGCGGTTTCGGTCCAACTTCCAGACGGTAAAGTGGGACAGCGCGATCCGCGATCACGAAGCCATGATCGAGGCCCTGGAAGCACGCGACGGCAAGCGCATGGCTTCTGTCCTGCGCGGCCATTTGCTGGCCAAGCGCGATGCGGTTTTGGCCGAAAGGACCATGACGACGTTGCGCACGCGCTCGGAGGGCGGCACGCTGCCGGACGCGCCGCCGGGTTGAAACGCCGGGGTTCGAAACCACAAATTCCCGGCGCCGTTACTCACACGCGGTCAATATCGAGGCGCGTTTTCGGACAGCAAGGGCAAGACCGCCGTCCGTTGACCGTCGACGGTTGCGCCTGCAAAAGCCAAGCTCGGCGAAAGGTCGCGGTTGAGATCCGCGGGGAAGTTGAGAACGGGCTTCGATACCTCGTGGAGGGTTGCGATCTGTGCGTCAGTCAGCTTGAGGTCGAGCGCGGCAAGATTCGCCCGAAGCTGGTCAATCCGGCGTGCACCAAGGATCGTCGATGTCACGCCCGGACGGTTTTGTACCCATGCGAGCGCAACCGCTGCCGGAGTGGCGTTCACTTCCTTGGCAACGGCCGTCAGCGCATCGATAACCTGAAAATCCTTCTCGCCCGGCAAGCCAACCAGAGACCCGCGATCCGACGCAACGGTACTCACATTCTCACGGCTGTATTTCCCCGACAGCCAGCCGTTCTTGAGAGGACTCCACGGCATCACGCCGATGCCGAGCTCTTGCGCCATCGGCGTCAGTTCGCCTTCCACGGTCCGCTGCAGAAGGGAGTATTCGACCTGCATCGCGATCAACGGCGTCCAGCCGCGGAACTGCGCAATGATCTGCGCCTGCGCGACCTTCCAGGCGGGCGCGTCGGAGAACCCCAGATAACGCACCTTGCCGGCGCTCACAAGATTGTCCATCGCGCGCATCGTCTCTTCAATGGGAGCCGTGCGGTCCCAGTTGTGCATCCAGTACAGGTCGATGTAGTCCGTCTGCAACCGGCGCAGCGATTCCTCGCATTGTTGGACGATCGCCTTGCGCCCGGCCCCGCCGCCGTTCGGATCTCCGCGATGCAGGTTGCCAAAGAACTTCGTGGCAATGACCGTGCGATCCCGGCGGCCTTTTTGCCGCGCAAAGAAGTCGCCGATGATCTTTTCGGAATGGCCGACGGTGTAGATGTTGGCGGTATCGATGAAATTGCCGCCCCGGTCGAGATATTCCGCAAGGATGGCTTCTGCCTCAGCGGGGCTCGAGCCCCAGCCCCAGTCTTCGCCGAAGGTCATGGTGCCGAGACAGAACGGGCTGACGCGAAGGCCGGAGCGGCCGAGCGTGACGTAGGAATCCAGCGACATGATGTTTCTCCTGAAAATTGACGGGTTGACCTGACGTCAATAAAACCACCGCGCGCCTTCCCGGCGATAGATCAATGCTCGCAAGCTCTTGCACAATCCTGCCAACGTTGAGCGAATCATGCGTGCAGTGCTTGCAGTTTGTGCATTCGCCGCTTACCGTGGAAAGATGGAACATCTCGCCGAACTTCGCACACTGATCACCCGCCATGCCCGCGCCGACATGATGGTCGAAGCGCTGCCGGGCGTGGCGATCATGGCGTCCGACACAACCACCGAGCCGATCCACCATGTGTACGAACCCACGCTTGCCGTTATCGCCCAGGGCACCAAACGGACGGTGCTGAACGACAAGGTGTTCGAATACCGCGCGGGGCAGTACCTGGTAGTGTCCGTCGATTTACCGATCACCGGGCACGTAGTCGAGGCAAGCGAGCGCGAACCCTTTCTCGCGATGGGACTGGTGCTAAAGCCGCCGAACATTGCCACGCTGCTGCTGGAGACTGCGGCCGGCGACAGAAATGCCGCCGAACCCCTGGGCCTGGCCATCAGCCATGCATCGCCGGAGTTGCTTGATCCGATCGTGCGCTTGCTTCGCCTGCTGGATCACCCTGAGGATATCCCGGTGCTCGCGCCCATGATCGAGCGCGAGATTCTCTGGCGCTTGCTCGCGGGCGAACAGGGTGCGATGGTGCGGCAGATCGGTCTCGCCGACAGCCGCTTGTCGCAAATCAGCCATGCGATCCGCTGGATCCGCAGCCGCTACGCCGAGACGCTCGCGACCGAAGCGCTCGCCGGGCTGGCTGGCATGAGCGTTTCGTCATTTCATCGGCACTTCCGCGCAGTTACTTCGATGAGCCCGCTCCAATATCAGAAGCGCATACGTCTGCAGGAGGCGCGTGCGCGGCTCTTGGCGGAATCGGGAGATGTCGCTGCGGTGGGATTCGAGGTGGGCTACGACAGCCCGTCGCAGTTCAGCCGCGAATACAGCCGCCTGTTCGGCGCGCCGCCGGGCCGGGACGTGGCACGCTTACGCACCGTGCCGATGCTGGAGCAAGGCATCGCCTGATCCTTCGCACGCTCCCATCAGCACGTCCTGAACCCGCACACATTCCCCACATCTGATGCCCCTTGTATAAATCCAATTGATGGGTTTATAAGAAAACACAATTATTTTTATGGTTTTCGGCTTTGTACAGTCCGGTGCAGTCACAACGCGCCATGCAACAAAAATCGAGCGCGACAAGAACATCCACTCGCCACCGGACCATCATGAAACTACTCAAGCTTGCCCCTCTCGCGGTGCTGGGCGCCTTCACGGCGTCGTCGTATGCACAGAGCAGTGTCACCCTTTACGGCCTGATTTCGGGCGGTGTCGGCTTCGCGACCAACCAGGGCGGTCACAACGCTTATGAGGCGCTCAGCGGTACGAACCAGAATCCGCGTTGGGGCTTGAAGGGACGCGAAGACCTGGGCGGCGGCACGAGCGCGGTGTTCCAGCTTGAGAACGGTTTCAACATCATGAGTGGCACGGCGTCGCAGAACGGCCGCGAATTCGGCCGGCTGGCGTACGTCGGCCTCGCCGATAAAACCTACGGCACGCTGACCCTCGGCCGCCAGTACGACGCAATTCACGACTACATCGGCCCGGTGATCATTGCGAGCAACGGCGTGAACATCGGCGATAACGACAACGGTTATAACGACATCCGCGTCCAGAATTCGGTCAAGTATGTGAGCCCGGATTATCGCGGGCTGAAGGCCACCGCCATTTATGGCTTCAGCAACTCGACCGGCTTCGGCGACAACAACGCGTACAGCTTCGGGGTCGGTTACGAGAATGGCCCGCTGAAGTGGAGCGCAGTCTACGCACAGTACAACCACCCGGACAGCCCCACCAATCCGGACGGCGCGATCTCCAACGACTACGCTTCACCCATCTTGATCTTCGATAAGAGCGCGACCCACCCGTCCGTCTTCGCGAGCAAACAGCGCATTGCCGGCACAGGTGGTTTCTACACCATCGGGAAGGCGCAATTCGCTGCGCTCTTCACCGATGTCCACTACGATTACCTCGACAACTCCCACCTGCACTTGCAGAACTTCGGCGTGAACGTGGTGTACACCATGACCCCTTCGCTGTTCCTCGGCGCGGCCTACGGTTACACGGACGGCAAGTACGATGTCATCAACCAGAAGCCGCAGTGGCATCAAGTGAACTTGCAGGCAGACTATTTCCTCTCTAAACGTACTGACATCGCGTTGACGGTAATCGGCCAGCTAGCTGCCGGCGACGCGCAGCATGCGCAGATCTTCGCGTTCTCGCAGTCGACCACCACACGTCAGCTGGTCGCAACCATCGGCATGCGCCACGTATTCTGATAATGAGCCAAACTTTTAATGTCCCCCGTCGTACGTTCCTCAAGGCATCGGCGGCGCTGGCTGCCGGTGCGCTGTTCAACCCGCTCGCGCACGCGGCAAACGAGCGGCGCACGGTAATTATTGACTGCGATCCGGGTCAGGACGATGCCATCGCCATCCTGTTCGCACTCGGTGCGCGCGACCGGCTGGATGTGCGTGCGCTGACCGCGGTGGCGGGCAACGTGCCGCTGGATCTGACTGAACGCAACGCGCGCATCGTGCGCGACTGGGCGGGTCAGACGAAGACGTTGCCGGTGTACGCAGGCTGCCCGCGTCCCCTGATGCGCCCGCTGATTACCGCCGCGAACGTACATGGCAAGACGGGCCTTGAGGGCGTGGAGTTGCACGAACCGCTGGGGCCGGTCGCACAGCAGCACGCGGTGGCGTATCTCATCGAAACCTTGAAAGCAGCCCCGCCCCATAGCGTGACAATCTGCGCGATCGGACCGCTGACGAACCTGGCGACTGCACTCACCGAAGCACCCGAAATCCGCGACGGCCTGCGCGAAATCGTGCTGATGGGCGGCGCATTCTTCGAGCGCGGCAACATCACGCCGGCCGCCGAATTCAACGTCTACGTCGATCCGGAAGCGGCGAGCATTGTGTTCGCGAGCGGCGTGCCGATTGTCGTATTGCCACGCGATGTCGCCGTGAAAGCGCCCATCACTCCTGCACGCATCGCGCCGATACGCGCCATCGGTAATCGCTGCGGCGCGGTCGTCGCGGACATCATGGCGGCGGAAGTGAAGTATCAGAAGGGCCGGCGCGGCGTGGAAGAAGCACCGATGTATGACCCCACCGCAGCAGGTTATCTTGTCGATCCGACCTTGTTCAAGGGTCGTCTGGTCAACGTCGTAGTGGAGACGACCGGGCAGTGGACGCTTGGCGAAACGGTGGTCGACTGGAGCGGTCATAGCGGCCGCGCACCGAACGCGACATGGATCACCGAAGTGGATGCCGACGCGTTTTATACCGCGTTACGGGCGAGCATTGCTACGCTGCCCTAAGCCCAGGCTGACCAATGGTTCAGATGTGCGCAGCAATATAGTCCCAGCACGCTTTCACGTGCGGGCCGCGATCTTCTCCAACCAGCGAGATCAACGCAATGGCACGCGTGACGCGCGGTTTGTCGAGACGCAGCGCCACGAGTTCGGGATCGTGCAGATGCAGCGTATAGAGGCTCGGCAGCACCGCTATCGCAAGTCCGTTGCGTGCCAGCGCGTACAACGGCTCGGAGTATTCCATCCGGTAGGCCACCGAGAGACGCAGCTTTTCATCGCCACTCGTACGATGCAACGCGTCGCTCACACTGCCGCGCACAAACACTGCGAGGTCTCGGCCGACAAGCTTCGCCCACGGCAAGGTCTTGCGTCTGGCGAGCGGGTCGTCGCGCCGGAGGACCACGACAATTTCGTCTTCGAAGACGTCTTTGAACCGCAATGCCTCGTGGTTCGCTTCCGGTTCATGCACGCCAATGCCGATGTCCACGACACCATCGCGCACAGCGTCGATCAGCGCGGAATTCGGCAGGTCGGTGAGCGTGAAACGCAGCGATGGCCGTTGTTCGCGGAACGCGTTCAACACCGGCAGCAGCCGTCCCGCCACCGATGGAATCATCGCGATGCGCACGGTTTGCAGGCGTTGCGCGAAGGTGCTGGCCATGTCGTCGAAGGTGCCGCGCGCATGGTTGAGCAAGCGTTCGGCGAGCGGCAGTATGCTTGCCCCAGCAGCGGTCAGCGTGAGACGGTGAGCGGAACGCGCGAACAACGGGCCGCCGAGCAGGAACTCGATCTGCCGGATTGCGGCGGTCAGGGCGGGTTGCGTCAGGGAGAGCGATTGCGCCGCTTGCGTGAAGCTGCGCGCATGCGCGAGCGCAACGAAGTACTGCACTTGCCGCAGCGTAAGCGCGGGCAAAAGGGACGAACGATCGGACATTGAGCGCCACCGCGTGTGGACAGATGCGCCGCAGTATAAGGCGCGACCAAGCCAGGATACGCAAAGGAAATAATAGTGAACAAGGAATCTTCGATGGCATCGAACGACCTCGCCGCACCCAAAACATCGAGCGGATGGCTGGATCGCCGCTTCGCATTGAGCGCTCGCAATACCAGCGTTCGCATTGAGACGCTTGCAGGCATTACGTCGTTTCTCGCGGCGGCTTATCTGCTGGTCGTGATCCCGTCGCTGCTCGCAACGGGCGGCATGGATCGGGGCGCGGCGACCACGTCGACCATCATCGTTTTCGTTTTGAGCACCATTTTCATGGGGCTTTATACGAATCTGCCGTTTATCGTCGGGCCTGGCATTGGCGGATCGGTGATCCTTGGCGTGACGCTGGCGGCGACCGAACACGTCGCCTGGCAAACCGGTCTCGGCATTGCGTTCATCTCCGGCGTGCTGTTTCTCATCCTCACGCTGGTCGGCGCACGCAGTCTGGTCGTGCGGCTGATTCCAGCTCAGATCAAGCTGGGTCTCGGTGCATCCATCGGGCTCTTTATCGCGGTGCTTGGATTCCGTAACGCAGGCATGGTGATCGCGAACGCAAAGACCAATGCGCTCGCGCTCGGCGACTTTTCGCGACCCGGCACGATCGTCGCGTTGATCGGCTTGGCCGCAGCCGTGGTGTTGCAGGGGCGATGCATTCCCGGCGCCATTCTCTGGGCAATCCTGATCGCAGCCGCGGCGGGCATTCCGCTGGGCGTTACGCATCTGCCGCAATCGATGATCTCGTTGCCGCACGACATCATGCCCGTCGCGTTCAAGCTGGATATTCCGAGCGCGCTGAGCGTGGCCGCCATTCCTTATTTGTTCGTGTTCTTCGCCGCCGAGTTCTTCTCGACACTCGGCACGACGCTCGCCGTCGGCGCCAAAGCGAACCTGCTCGATGAAAACGCCAACTTGCCGAATATCAACCGGCCGTTCCTCGTCGATTCGATCGCAGCCACGCTCGGCCCCGTGTTCGGTATTCCCGCGCTCACGGCGCTGGTCGAATCGGCGGCGGGCGTGGAAGCGGGCGGGCGCAGCGGTCTCTCATCGCTGGCGGCTGCCGGCATGTTCGCCTTGATGCTGCTGTTCGTGCCGCTCGCGCTTGCGATCCCCAAGGAAGCCACCGCGCCGGCGCTGATCCTGATCGGCCTGTCGATGTTCAGCACGATCCGCCACGCGCATTTCGACGATTTCACGGACGCTTTCCCGGTCCTTTCCATGGTCCTGCTCACGCTGATGTCGAATAGTTTCGGCACAGGGATTGCGGGCGGCTTGTTGTGTTTCGTGATTGTGAAGCTGCTTGCGGGCCGCTTTAAAGAAGTCCCCTGGGGTCTTGTCGTGCTGGCCATTCCGCTCGGTTATTACTTCTGGACCGTTGTTAAGCACCATTAACCCATGCACCATTGATTCCGCACTACCGCAAGAACTGAAAAATATGAACGAGACATTTGGCAACGTGCCCGCTTCACGCACCGGCATCAAGATCACGCCTGCGCACCGGGCATTTTTCAAGGCAATCCCGAAGGTCGAACTTCACTGCCATTTGCTGGGCGCGGTTCGGCATGAGACGTTTATCGCGTTGGCTGAAAAAAGCCATGCGCCGATCGAGCGAGCTGAGATCGACGCGTTTTATACGCGCGGCGAGAAGCCGGTTGGCGTCTTGCGCGTGCTGCGCGCGCTTGATGAATACCTGCTCACCGACGCCGATGACCTGCACCGCATCACCTACGAATATCTGGAAGACGCCGCCGCGCACAACGTGCGCCATGCCGAATTTTTCTGGAATCCAACCGGCACGGTAAGGGTATCGAAGATTGAATACGGCGATGCGCAAGCGGGCATTGTCGCGGCGATCCGCGATGCATCGCGGGACTTTGGCATGTCCGCGCTGCTGGTTCCGAGTATCGACCGCGAGGCCGATCCCGACGAAGCGGTGACGTTGGTCGAGTGGATGAAAGCGAATCGCGCCGATGAAGTCGCGGGCATTGGCGTGGATTATCGCGAGAATGACCGGCCGCCGGAATTGTTCTGGAAGGCGTATCGCAACGCTCGGGATGCGGGCTTCAAGACCACCGCGCATGCGGGCGAGTTCGGCATGCCTTGGCGCAACGTGGAGACGGCGGTCGAGTTGCTGAAGGTCGATCGTGTCGATCATGGTTATACGATCGTCGACAATCCCGCGCTGGCCGCGAGATATGCGGCGTCGGGCCTGGTGTTCACGGTCGTACCGACCAACTCTTATTACTTGCGCACCTTGCCGCCGGAGAAATGGGCGGAGCTTCATCCCATCCGCCGCATGCCCGGGCTTGGTTTGAAGATCCATCCGAATACCGACGACCCGGCGCTGCACAAGGTGAATCCGAGTGAAGCGTGGGAACTGATGTTCAGCCATTTCGGCTTTGGCATCAGCGATTTGCGGAGTTTCATGCTGAACGGCATTGACGGAGCTTGGGTCGATGACGCAACGCGCGACGCGTGGAGAGCCCAGTGGCCAGGCGAATTTGATGCGTTGGCCAAGCAATTGCCATAGGGGCTGGACAGGTTTTGGAGCCGGCGGCCGGTGAGGGGCGTTGGGGCTGGGTCGATGCTGAGTTCCGTGGTCAGCGCCGATGCGGCCTCAAGCACAAGTATTTGCGTTGCCTTATCATTCTCCCGGCATCGCCCAAGCCAAAACCAAGCCAAAGATAGCGGCTCAACCCGGCTCAACCCTATTGGCACTGCCGCTCCCAAGACCGCACCCATGCACCCCGCAGCAGACCACCTGACCCGCGCCCCAAAAGCAAGACCCGCCCGCATCGTCCTGGCTACCATCATCGGTAACGCGTTTGTCGCGTACGACTTCACGGTCTACAGCTTCTCTGCCGTCATTATCGGCAAACTTTTTTTCCCGTCGCACAACCCGCTGTCTTCACTGCTGCTGTCGCTGGCCACCTTCGGCGCAGGCTTCGTCATGCGCCCGCTCGGGGCGATCATCATCGGGCAGATCGCCAACAACCGGGGACGCAACGCCGGCATGACGTGGTCGCTCGCCTTCATGACACTCGGCACATGGCTGATCGCCTGCCTGCCAACGGTTGCCTCCATCGGCCCGGCTGCTACGGTGTTGATGGTTGTCGCGCGACTCATGCAGGGGCTCGCGGCAGGAGGCGAGATCGGCCCGGCGTCGGCCGTGCTGATGGAGTCAGTCCCGCGCAACCGCCGCTGTTATCTCACCAGTTGGCGTGGTGCCAGCCAGGGTGCGGCTGCATTTGCCGCCGCGATGGTCGGCGCCATCACTACCGCCTTACTCGCGCCGGCCGACATGCTTGAATGGGGATGGCGGATTCCATTCGTGCTCGGTGGGTTGATCGGTCCTGTCGGCTGGTATCTGCGCCGGCGCATGCCGTCGATCGTCATGGAAGTACCCAAGCGCCCCCGGCTCGCGACCCTGTTTTCGGAGCACGCGCGCCCGCTCGTATACGGAACATTGATGATGGCCGCACCGTCGATCGGCATTTACATCACGGTGTTCTACATGCCGAGCTATCTGGTGCGGACGTTGCATCGGCCCCCGGTCATCAGCCTGCTGACCGCCAGCCTGTCCGGTCTCGTGATCCTGGTGGTGAACCCGCTGGTGGCCCGGATCGCCGACGGCCAAAAACGCCGCAAGCCAATCCAGTACCTGGCGCTCGTGGTATGTCTTGCGCTGACTTATCCGGCCTTCCTGGCCTTGAGGATGGGGGTAAGCGATGTCACCGCGCTACTGATCATCCTCGCGTACGTGGCGGTCGCGCTCAGCAATGCCGGCGCGAGCACGGTGATGATGCTGGAGGCCTTCGCGCCACAGCATCGCGCCGCCGCGCTGTCCATCATGTACAGCTTCGGCGTCGCGATTTTCGGTGGTTTTTCTCCGCTCATCGTCACGTGGCTGATCGCCAAGACCGGCAATCCGATGATGCCCGCGTGGTATCTGATCGTCGCCATTTGCATCACGCTTTTTGCCCTGCAACGCTTTCCGGAAAACACGCCTGAGTGAATGGGTGATCGCACCAGGTTAGCGCGTTATCTGCCGCCGGGTCCATACGATGACAGCAGGTCCAGCTTGCTCGCCTGCTGCAGCTCGAGTGCGCGAGCGCGCGCGTCTTGCGGGCTCATGCCGTAAGCGCGGCGAAACGCCCGCGTAAAATCCGACGCGCTATTGAACCCCAGTCCGTAGGCAATATCGATAACGTGAAGATGCGGGAAGCGGACCAGTTCGTCGGCGGCCTCGCGCAAGCGGCGATTGCGGATATACGCTCCGAGTCCGCCCTCATGCTCGAACCAGCGATAAATCGTGGCGCGCTTCAATTGCAGCGCCTCCACCACGCTCGAAGGCGAAAGATCCGGCTGGTTCAGATTCGCTTCAACAAACCGCCGGACCTGGCTCATCACGGCCGCCTGAACGGCCGCGCGGGCATCGCCGGTCAAACTCGCCTGCTTACGGAAAGCGGCAAGCAGCAACTGCGCGCCGGCATCCAGTTCACGCGCCGCCTGCGCCGCGCCCATTGTCGGCAGATCGCGGCTGAGCGCCAACGCGTGGTTCACGACGAGCTGGGTCAAAGGGGCGCCGTGCTGGACCACTCGGCCATGAATTGAATCCGCGTCTGGAATCGTGGCTTCCACGACCGCTCTCGGCACGAACATCGTCAACACCTGGCACGCAGACCGCTCGACGCGAAACGGCTGATCCATGTCGAAAACAATTATTCCCTGAACCGAATTCGGGGCGCTGCGTTTCTTCTGCACGCCCACTCCCGTGTCCACCTCGCCGCGCACGAAGATGTGGAAAACGTAGTTGCGCCGTACGTCGGTGGACACTCTCGCGACCGAGCGTTCAAGCAACATGGCGTCGGTGACGGCATCCGTAAAGACGAAATCGCCGACAGCATGCCGGTCAATACGGCCGTGAAAGCCGCCGGTGATCTGGGCCTTCGAAGGCAAGGCATCCACGACATGCCCCACCCGGTCGCGCCAGGCGAGCATCTGCTGATCCACCTCCGAGGCGTACGTGCTGAAACTGCTGCGGACGATGCCAGCGTCCGGCGCCGCAGCCTGAGTGAGCCCGTCTGGACGGGAATGCGAAGCCATTGTTTTTACCTGATGGCGCCCCAAAACGGCCAACTTATCCGGCCCGGGTCGCGGTGATCAATTTATTTTCGAGAATTGAGACATAGGGTAAAGCCTGCCAAAAACAGTGCGATATCTTCAGATCAATAACTTCGCCGTCCATTCCGCATCGTGAGAGGCAATGCCTGGTTTACGGCATTGCAAGCGGGAAACGCAGGCTCGTTCCATCAAAAGGCGGCGGTAACGGAAAACGATACCGCCACGCTCGATCGCCGACATTGCATTTGCATTGGCGAAACGAGCGGCTTGATCAGCGATGTCCGGACGAATTGAACGCCATACCCTTCCTGAGACAGCTCAGTGAAGCACGACGAGATATCAGCAAATGAGCGCTTTAAAGAAAGCACCGTCGCCTAATCCCGGCAACTTGCTGCCCGCAAGTCTAGCCGATCGCCAGCTCGACCATATCGAGCGCATGGTCAGGTCCATCGTGCGCGCCAACTCGGCCAGACCCGTCCACGGCATGGACCAGGAGTACTGGGAAAGCCGGCTGCACGCCCTGGTGAACGAGAGCGACCTCGTGGCTGTGCAACAACACCGTGTGCAACGGCTTTTACAGGATCTGGCCAAGCGCCTACGGCCGAACGCGTTGAAACAAACGGCGGCGTGAATCGGGGGGAGACGGGAGAACGAGCGCTGATCCCTGGGCGCGGACACTGGCACGGGCTTGCAACCTCGGTGAGCCGTCGCCCGCTATCGTGGATCCTGCCACGGCCGGTCGGCGAAGATCCCAACCACCCAATCCACAAACGCGCGGGTCTTCGCCGGTTCATGTTGAACGGAAGGCCGGACGACGCTGACCCCCGACTCCCCGCCCACCGTCCAGTCCGTCAGTACCGGCACGAGCCGGCCGTCGGCCAGTTCCCGCGCCACCAGCCAGTCAGCCGCCATGATGATGCCCGTGCCCGCTAGCGCCGCCTGGAGCGCGGCCTCGGCATCGTCCGTCTCCAGCCGCCCCATGATCCTGACCGTACGGTTCTTGCCGTCGCGATACAGATGCCAGGCCGGATGGGTCGTCAGCCGCGTGAAGCAGATGCAATCGTGACGCTGCAGGTCGTCCGGCTCGCTTGGCGCGGGCCGTCGATCCAGATAAGAGGGCGCCGCGCAAAGCAGCCGGCACGTCATCGCCAGGCGGCGGCCGATGAGCCGGCTGTCCTTCAGCTCGCCAACCCGGATTCCGGCATCGAATCCTTCGTCTATCAGGTCGGTGTATCTATCGGCATAAAGCGCCTCGACGCGAATGGCCGGGTATCGCGCAAGAAACTCCGGTAACCGCGGCGCAATCCACATGCGCCCGAACGTGACGGGCAGCGTAAGCCGCAAACGGCCCGTGGGCGCAGCTGCCATTGCGCGTGCCTCGTCCTCGGCGGCACGCACCATCTCCATGGCATCGCGCATCCGGTCCCGGAACCGGATACCGGCTTCAGTCGCAGACACGCGGCGCGTCGAACGCTCGAGCAGTCGAATCCCCAACCGCGCCTCGAGCGCCGCGACCCGCCGCGACATGACCGAGCCATCGCGACCCAGCTTGCGGCCGGCGGCCGAAAAGCTCCCCGATTCCACGACGGCAAGAAACGCCGCCGTCTGGTCTGCTTCCACGCTATCCATTCATGCACCACACGCAGTAGTGTTATGTTTTCGAGATGAATTATAGCGTCAGGGCGTGGTTACTATTTTCTCCGTTGCATCACTATTCACATTGGAGATTGCCATGCGTGCCTTCCACCTGAGCGCTGCCTCGCTCGATGCGTTGAAGCTTGTCGAAGCCCCAACACCCCGCCCGAAGCCCAATGAGGTACTGATCCGCCTGCGTGCGGCGAGCCTGAACTACCTCGACCTGATGGTTGCATGGGGACGCTTCGGCGACGGGAGCATGCCGTTCATCCCCGGGACGGACGGCGCGGGCGAAATCGTGGAGACAGGCGGCGGCGTGGAGGACTGGAAAGCCGGTGACAGGGTCGTCCCCGGACTGATGGTCGACTGGTCAGCCGGGCCGTTGACTACGGCAAGCACCAGGCGCCTGCGAGGCGTGAGCATGCCGGGTTCGCTCGCCGACTACGCGGTCGTTCCCGCGACGTCGCTGGTCCGCATCCCCGACCAGCTTTCTTTTATAGAAGCGGCCACGCTGCCGATAGCCGCCACGACCGCCTGGAACGCCATGGTCATGGGACGTGTCCGCCCGGGATCGACAGTCATGTTGCTGGGTACCGGCGGTGTCAGCCTGTTCGCCCTGCAGTTCGCCAAGGCAGCAGGGGCGCGCGTGATCATTTCGTCGTCATCGGATGAAAAGCTGGCCCGCGCCCGCTCGCTCGGCGCCGACGTGACGATCAACTATCAAACGACACCCGCCTGGGACGAAGCGGTGCTCGCGGCAACCGGCGGTTCGGGCGCGGACCTGATTGTCGAGACGGTCGGTGCGCCGACTTTCGCGCGCTCACTTAACGCGGCAGCCGTGGCGGCGACGATCTTCGTGGTGGGTTTTGTCGGCGGGATGGAGCTCTCCATCCCTATCCTGCCCATCAACCTGAAGACGCTCAATATTATGGGCAGCAACACGGGATCGACGGCGAATCTCGCCGATGCCGTGCGCGCAATCGCTACGACGGGCATCAAACCGGTGATCGATAGAACCTTCAGCTTCGAGCAAACCGTCGATGCTTACCGCTTCCTAGAAAGCGCAGCGCACTTCGGGAAAGTTGCCATCGACCTGGATGCTTGACGGTTAATTTGCTGCTCGGATGGACTTACTCCGAGGGCTTCGGTTGTAGCCCGACATAACGTGCGCGAGGCCGGATCAGGCGGCCCGTCTGCGCTTGCTCCAACGCGTGAGCGAGCCAGCCAGCACAGCGTGCAAGCGCGAACAGCGACAGCGGCGCCTGCGCTGGCAGATCGAAAGCAGCCCCGAGAACAGCGAGCGCGAAATCGACGTTCGGCCGCTCGCCAACCGCCCGTTCCACGCACGCAGCTAGTTCTGCGTATAGCGGCGGCACGCTCACTGTGCTGAGCAGCGCGCTTGCCCTGGGGTCCCCATCGGCATATAGCGGATGACCGAACGCCGGAAATGCACGGCCTTGCGCCAACCAGTTGCGCACGGCCGCTTCCGGGCCAATGTCGGTTGCCAACTCGCTCAGCGCGCGAACCGACGACGATGCCCCTCCATGCAACGGTCCAGTGAGCGTAGCGAGGCCGGCCAGCACGCCAGCCGATAACGACGCGCCGGTGGAGACCGTGACGCGCGTCGCGAAGGTCGATGCATTCAGTTCATGATCGGCGAGTAAAACGAGGGCGCGCCGGATCGCGTCTTGCGCCTCGCTGCATCCCCACGATACGGCCAAGCGCTCGCTTAACGTGCCTCCCGCACGCGGAGAAGCCGTACCGCCAAGGATGGCTTGTGCGAGCGTCGAAAGCACGCTGGCGGCCTCGTCGCGCAGCACAAGAGGCGTGCGTCCACTCGATGGCAAATCACGCGCGCTACGCCTGGCCAACGCGACGAGACTCGCGGTCAAAGGATCGTCGGCGCTGGCAGCTTTGCGCGTGTTTGACGGTCTGATCAAGACCGCATCGGTCTCCCATAGCAGCCCGGCTACTTCCTCAAACGACGCCGTATTCGCAAGCTCGATGGCATCCCGCCCGCGATACCAAAGCTTCCCGTTCGACACCGTCGAGATGGCAGAAAGCAAAACGGGGTCGCCCCAGTCGATCGTCTGCGCCGCGACCTTTTCGACCTTGCGCTGGCCGCTACGGCGCTCCGCCATCTTCAATACATCGTCGCGGTGATAAAGGCTGCGGCGAGGATCAGCCTTATCGGGCTTCGCGCGGATTTTTCCACGACTCACGTTTGCATAGAGCGTCTGCGCGCGGACGTTCATCACACTCAAGGCTTCGGCGGCCGTCATCCATGCCATGGGGATCTCACATTGATGAATTGAATCAAGATTGACGTCAACTTTATCAATATTAATATCGGTACGGTATGGACCTTTTGGAGCCGCAAGGAGGACGACATGCAAGGCTTGTTAAAACAGCACTTCGACACATTCGCGCGCTACAACGCCTGGGCGAACACGCGACTCTTCGATTCCGCCGCCCTCCTCAGCGACGCCGACTATCGAGCGGACCGCGGTGCGTTTTTCCGATCTGTACACGGCACACTCAATCACTTGCTCGTGACGGACCACGTATGGATGTTTCGTTTCACCGGCGAGGGGCATTCACCTGATCGGCTCGATGCGATCCTCTTCGAACCGCTTGAGTCCCTGCGCCATGCGCGTGAGGCGGAGGATGCACGGATCGTGCGGTACATAACAGGACTCGATGATGCTTCCCTGGAGGGTACGATTACGTATCGGCGCGTCTCCACGCCGGAAGCGATCACGCAACCTCTCGCGCCTGCACTCGCGCATTGGTTCAATCACCAGACGCATCACCGTGGCCAGGTGCACGCGCTGCTGACGGGTCTGGCAGGACGAGCGCCGGAACTTGACTTGCTGTTTTACCAACGTCTCGCAGAAAAGGGGCTTGCTTAGGGAGCGGGCTTTACAGCGACTTGCGATACACCACCGAGCCTTGCTTCTCGCCAACCTTATCGTAGAGTTGCATTGCCGTGGTGTTGGTCTCTCGCGTGTGCCAATACACGCGCTCCACACCTGATGTCTGCGCACGCCGATAAACCTCCTCGATCAGCTTGCGGCCCACCCCTTTTCCTCTGGCTGCCTCAGCGGTAAACAGATCCTGCAGATAACAACTCGGGCCCAGTTGGATCGTGCTTCGATGAAAAAGAAAGTGCGTCAATCCGACCAGCTCTCCCGCGCTTTCAGCCACCAGCGCATGCATGGGCTCATAGACATCGAAGAAACGGGACCACGTCATCCGGGTGATTTCGAGCGGTAACGCCGTGTCGCCATGGCGGTCGTAAAAAGCGTTGTAGCCATCCCAGAGAACCTTCCATGCGGGGAAATCGGATAACACGACGGGACGTACGTGAATGGCTTCGGTCATATCGGACGGTTGTCGTGATTGGAGGATCGCGCTTGAGCGGCCGCAAGCTTCAGGTAGAAGCAGCGCAATCACTAAGCCGGGCGTAGCGCTCGGCAGGTGTTTGTTTTCCCTGCGCATCGGCGTTACGGCTCGCTACGCAAGAATCAAACGTTCTTTTCGATGCGTCAGTGATGCGGCGAATGGGATGAGCCAACATGAGCGCCACGATAAGCGACAGGGCAAGTAGCAGCCGAACCACAGTCCACGCGAAAGCGCGAGTTTCAAGCTGTCGTGTAGTCGTTCGCATCGTGTCCCTCCGGCTCGTGAGATTGGATATAAGAATAAAACGATGCTGGCACCATTCATAGATCCAATAGAGCCATTAAAGCTAGAGCCACGACCGGGCTTGCGCATGGACCATAAGCCCGTCGGCAGACTGGCCGAGCGCCTTCGCTCCAAAGCTCTGGGCAAGTTACTGTTCAGTGGGAATGGCCTCGCCGGGTTGCCAGCGGCGCTCGGCTATCTTCGACGCAAGTTCGTCGCGCAGGCGTTGGTATCGGGGGAGTCGGTTGTCGGCTTGCATGCGTGATGTTGAATGTAATTGATCTTAGATGTAAAACATGCACAGGTTTGTATGACTTCCCCTCGTGCCGTGTTGCGTCAAATGGCGTTGCTACGCAACGTGGGCCGTTTCCCTCTCGGCCTATTGAATACAACCCGATCTATTTGTGTGTTGAGGACTTGCTGCCCGCGCTTGCCCGACGATGACGAAGCGGTCGTTCATGTTGCGCCAAGCGGGCAGCAATAACGAAGCTCCGTCAGCCACTTGCCGCCGAGTTGAACGCCTCTGCTCGAGTTATCGCAGACAAAGCCGCTTCGTTTATAAAAAGCGCGCGCGCGACGATTGTCCAGCAAGACCCACAGGGCGACGTCCGTGTATCCGGCGGACTGAAGGGCGTGTCGTGCGGCGTCCATCAATCGCTTGCCGACACCCTTACGCCATAAAGCCGGCGCAATGTAAATCGTCTCCACTTCGGCCCAGCGATGATCCTTATCCCCGTCCCGTGAATCCCCAAACGCGACCCAGCCGAGAATGGGTTTTTCGGCATCGGTGTCGGCGTGAGCGACCAGCACCCGGGGCCTTCCGGCGATGATCGACTTACGCCATGCCTCCCTGCGCTGCGTCACAGCCAGGTTGGCCAGGTACGCCTCGGGCAAGATTCCCCGATAAGCCGCCTGCCATGAGTCCACGTGGATCGTGGCGATAGCCCGCGCGTCTTCGACCGTAGCCTCGCGTATTTCAACAAGCATGCCGTGTCCCTGGGTTGATGTTGACGGCGACCATGGCGCCGGCACGGCTTTTCAACTGCGCAAGCGCGATCAGGCCCACCCTGCCCGCAACGTTCTTACTTGCCGGGGTGCCTCTTGGCAAGCGCATCCGTAATCGGCTTCGCATGCGTGGCCGAGTCATCGTCCACTTGAGAAAAACCACATCGCAGATAAAAGTCGGCGCCTGCTTGCGTGTCAGTCGTCAAGCGGACGACCCGAAAGCTTCCTGATGCACGCTGGAGGAGCGCATCGACCAGGGCCGCGTCAATCCCGCGCCGCCGCACGGAAGGGGCTACATACAGGTGTCATCGCCATTCTGCGTCAACGGTGGAGTCGGATCGCTGCGCCTATGCTTGAGCAGTCCTCAATCACGACAGATCACAGGGACGGATTCAAGTTTATCCAAATTTCCTGTTCCGACAGGTTTCACCCGCATAGACTCCATGAAGCGTGAACTCCATACTTGCTTAATCCGTCCAGTTTTCGGAATTTCGGGGTCGAAGACCGCTGTTGCGGGGACGGTTACCGATAAGCATCGGAAGGCGCACTCCCACGATGAGAGGCCATATGCGAAAACAATTGCTTCAATGGGGTTGTATTGGATTTGCCGGGTTGCTGGCACTGCCCGGCGTGACGCTCGCGCAGCAGCAGGCCTACACGAATAGCCCCGTCAACATGCGCGCCGGGCCAGCGGGCGACTACCCGATCGTGACTCAGTTGCCAGGCGGCGTGCCCGTCACGGTCATGGGTTGCATCAGCGGCTACACCTGGTGCGACGTCGTGGCGCCCAACTTGCGCGGCTGGGTCTACGCGGGGCGTCTCAGCTATCCGTATCAGGGTGGCAATGTACCGATCCTGACTTACGGAACCACGATCGGTTTGCCTATCGTGACGTTTTCCATCGGTTCGTACTGGGGCAGTTATTACCGCGGCCGCCCCTGGTATAACCAGCAATCACGCTGGGCGAATCGTCCGCCTCCTCGTCCCGGTCCCGGCCGTCCACCCGGTTATGGCGGTCGTCCTCCGCCGGGACCACAGCCCGGTCATGGCAGCGGTCGTCCTCCTGGTCCACAACCGGGTCATGGCGCCGGCGGCCGCCCTCCCGGACCACCCCCGGGCCAAGGTGCGGGCGGCCGCCCTCCCGGACCACCCCCGGGCCAAGGTGCGGGCGGACGTCCTCCCGGACCACAGCCGGGTCATGGCGCCGGCGGCCGCCCTCCCGGGCAGCCAGGCGGCGGCGGGCGCCCTCCGGGACCACCGCCCGGCCGTGGCGGCGGAGGAAGCAATGGTGGCGGCCACGGCGGTGGCGGACAAGGTGGCGGACAAGGCGGCCGCGGCGGTGGAAACAACCAGCAGCCGCACGGTTAGCCGCGATTTTTCGCCGCCAGCGGCCAGTGGCACGGATCCACGCCGGCAGGAACACCCAAGCGGCGACCGGAACATCACGGGTTTCGCGTCGCTCGCACCCGCGCCGCGCGCTTGGAAGATTCGCCTTCCCGACCAGGCGCCCGCTTCCGCGGGCGCCTGAAGCATGGGCAAAAACGCTACCCGTGCAACGCGGGATTGCTGAACACTCGAGCCAGGAACAATGCTGCAAGCCAATGCTTCAACGCAACATGCAAGCGTTAAGACTTTCGCCGCCAAGATGGCTTTTGTGCTGCTCTGGTCGGGAGGCTTTCCAATAGCGAAAATGGCCGTCGGATATGCACCGCCGCTAACCTTGCTGGCGTTGCGCTACGGATGCTCCGTTTGCTTGCTCATCCCGCTCTTTATCATCATGAAACCTGCATTGCCGAAGACCCGAACTGCCTGGGCACATGCGTGCGTGGTCGGGTTCCTCGTGCAGGTGGTCTACTTTGGCCTGAGTTACCTCGCCTTTAAAGCGGGGGTGTCAGCAGGCGTGGCGGCGGTGATCGTGTCGCTACAGCCTGTGCTCGTGGCTGCGCTGGCACCGCGACTCGTGGGCGAGCGCGTGGGCGCCCGGCAATGGCTGGGGTTGACGCTTGGACTCATTGGGGCGACCGGCGTGATTGTTGCGAGATCGAGCCTGTCGGTGCATTCGGTGTCGGGTCTCCTGCTTGTCATCGGCGCGTTGATTGGAATGACCGCCGCGTTGCTTTATGAAAAGCGGTTCGGTGTCGGGCAACATCCAGTGACGGCAAACCTGATCCAGTATTCGATTGGCCTTGTGTTCTGCGCACCTTTGGCGCTGCTGCTGGAAGACGTTCATGTGCAATGGACCGGGACGTTCGTCGCTGCGCTGGGGTATCTCGTGATTGGCAACTCGCTGATTGCGATCACCTTGCTGCTTGCGTTGGTTCGCGCGGGGCAGGCGTCGAAGATCGCATCGTTGTTCTTCTTTATTCCGCCGGTTGCGGCTGTGCTCTCGTGGTTGTTGCTCGACGAAGTCATGCCGCCGCTGGCATGGGGCGCAATGGTGTTTGCGGTGGCTGGTGTGGCGCTCGCCACCTGGTCGACATCAAGCGCTAACCCAAGAAAAACGTGACGACAAAGCGGGCCGGAACCCGTTACCTTGACATGGTCATGAAACGCAGTTGAACGCGCAACATGTGTGTCCCTTGCGCTGTCTCAGCCACTGGTATCGAAGCGCGCCGCCGGCTCAAACTCGACACTCGTCCCCCAACATGAGCGTGACGACCGTCCTACTAGGTGTTTCACCCGAGCAAACTCTGCTGCCGTAATAACCCGCTATTACCCGCTTTTGTGTCAACGTTGCATACTGAAGCGACGCTATGACACGAGTCTCGCATGTCCAAATTCCTTCATCTCATGATTCGCGTTGAATCGCTGGATCGCTCCATTGCGTTCTATCAAGACGCGTTTGGCATGCGCGAGTCGCACCGTCTTGACTTCGATACATTCACGCTCGTCTACCTTCGCGATCCCGAGACCGGCGCCGAGATCGAACTTACACTGAACAAAGGCACAACAACGCCTTACACGCACGGCACGGGCTACGGCCACGTCGCATTCGCCGTCGATGACATCGAAGCATTCCGCGACCGTCTGCTAAACCAAGGGCTACAACCGGGCGACCTGAAATCGCTGACGCACAACGGCGCCATCGCCGCACGCTTTTTCTTCATCACCGATCCCGATGGCTACAAGATCGAGGTGCTATCCAGGGAGGGTCACTACGTATGAACTGACGTTGGCGCGGTACACAATATAAAAGGAGACAAATCATGCCCAAGGCAATCCCCATTGCCGTAGTCGTCGCCGAGACCATCACTGGATCGACGGGCGACGCGGTCCCCGCTGTGTCGTCTGCGCGCGTGAGCCGCAGGCACTTCCTCCAAGGTTCCGTCGTGCTGACGGGTTTGCTGGTGGCCGGCACCCCGATCGCCCTGCTGGCGCCAAGCCGCGCCTGGGCGGTGGAACTGAGTCATATCGACCAGAACCAGGCCGACGCCATCATGATGCTCGCGCGCACGCTCTATCCGCACAAAACGCTGCCTGATGCGGTCTATGCGCTCGCGGTCAAGGACGTGGACGCAAAAGCCACGGATCCGAAGACCATCGATGTCATCAAGACCGGCGTAGCGAAACTGAACGATGCCGCGTCCGGTAAATGGAACGACACAGCAAGCCTCTCGGACGCGCAGCGAACTGCCATTGTGGAGGCCAACCAGACCGATCCGTTCGTCTTGCTCGTGCGTGGCCAGTGCGTCACCTCGCTCTACAACAACGAGCTGGCGTTTGCCCATTTCGGTTACGAAGGTGAAGCGTTCAGCAAGGGCGGCTACGTGTATCGCGGCTTTAACGACCTGACCTGGTTGCCCAATCCGCCCACCGACGCAAGTCCGCCGGTCGCGTGATAGTCGGAACAGTGGCGCACATCTGATACTGCCGAGGAGGCAAGCATGGCTAAGTTCGACTACAACGACGACTCCGTTGTCGTGATCGTCGGTTCGGGCGCGGGCGGCGGGACGCTGGCGAATGAGTTATGTCAGAAAGGGGTGAAAGTGGTGGTGCTGGAGGCAGGCAAGCGCCAGTCGTCGGCTACGTTCATCAACGACGAATGGAAGTCCTTCGGGCAACTTGCCTGGACCGACAAGCGCACCACATCGGGTAGCTGGCGGGTCGCCAAGGACTTCCCGGAACTGCCAGCGTGGATCTGCAAGACAGTGGGCGGTACGACCACGCATTGGGCGGGCGCGTCGCTGCGGATCCATGAGCATGAGTTCAAAGCCCGTACGACCTATGGTTCCATCGATCAGGCTAACCTGCTCGACTGGCCGATCACGCTCGCCGATCTCCAACCCTACTATGCGCGCGCCGAAGACAAGATGGGCGTCACGCGTACGAACAACATTCCGGGTCTGCCGGGCAACAACAACTTCAAGATCATGTACGACGGCGCGACGAAGGTCGGCTACAAGAACTGCAGTACCGGCCATATGGCAATCAACAGCCGGCCGCGCGCCGGACGCGGCCGCTGCATGCAACTCGGCTTCTGTTTCCAGGGCTGCAAATCGGGCGCAAAATGGTCGACGCTCTATACCGAGATCCCCGCGGGCGAAGCCACGGGCAAGCTCGAATTGCGGCCGGAGTCGCATGTGATGCGCATCGAGACGAACGCAGCCGGCAAAGCCAGCAGCGTGGTCTACATGGATGCCGACGGCAAGCAACAGCGTCAGCGCGCACGCGTGGTCTGCGTCGCCGGAAACTCGATAGAAACGCCGCGCTTGTTATTGCTCTCGGAATCGTCGAAGCATCCTGACGGCCTCGCGAACAGCTCCGGCCAGGTGGGCCGCAATTACATGAGGCACACCACGGGCTCCGTATTCGGCGTGTTCAAGGAGCCCGTGCATTTTTATCGCGGCACGGTGATGGCAGGCATCATCACGGACGAAGCGGAATTCAATCCGAAGCGCGGTTTTGCGGGCGGCTACGAAATGGAAACCATCTCGCTCGGCTTGCCGTTCGCCGCCGCATTCTTCGATCCGGGCGCATGGGGATCGGACTTTACTTACTATATGGATAACTACGCAAATACCGCCGGCATGTGGATTGTCGGCGAGGACATGCCGCGTGAGTCCAACCGTGTCACGCTGAATCATGACGTGAAGGATCAGGTCGGATTGCCGGTGGCGAACGTCCATTACGACGATCATCCAAATGACATCGCCATGCGCGATCATGCGTTCAAGCAAGGTGAGGCCATCTACGCGGCAGCCGGGGCAGTGAAGACGCTGCGCACACCGCCCTACCCGTCCACGCACAATCTGGGCACCTGCCGCATGAGCGCGAAAGCGAGTGACGGCGTCTGTAACAAGCACGGCCAGACCTTCGATGTACCGAACCTGTTTATCTCAGACGGCAGTCAGTTCACCACGAGCGCGGCTGAAAATCCAACGCTGACTATTGTGACGCTGGCGATCCGGCAATCGGATTACATCGCGGACCAGATGAAACGCCGTAATATCTAGAGGCTTGCGAAAGGAGCCGCAGGAATCGCCGCCCGGCGGTTCCTTCTTCATTGTGAGGAGCTGTCCATGTGCAGGATCTACGCTCAAACCGATCCGATTCTCTATGAATGCCGCGCGCGCTCGGTGCGCATCAGCGGCGTGACGACAACCATCCGGCTGGAGAACCTGTTCTGGCAAACGCTGTCCGAACTCGCCGCCGACAACGACATGACGACCAACCAGCTGATCGCGAAGTTGCACGAGGAGATCACGCAGCATTTGGGCGAAACGACGAATTTTGCGTCGTTCCTGCGCGTCACCTGTCTTCGATATCAAGGGCTGAGGGCGAACGCATCGATGGATTTTCGCAGCCATGTGGCAGCGGCGACGACTGATAAGGTGGCGGGCTGATCGATGATAAAACCGATGACCGGACGTGCAGGGGTGAAATGGTTTTGGGGCGTGCTGTTCGCGGCGTTTGTGCTGCCGGTACAGACGGCGCATGCCGCCCCGGACGCGGCAGTTGCCTTGTCGATCGTGCAGAAGAACAACTGTCTCTCCTGTCATGCCGTGGATTCGCAGGTCGTCGGGCCGGCGTATCGAGAAATCGCGAAGAAATATCACGGCGACGCTACGGCGCCCGACAAGCTGTTCGCTAAGGTCCGCAATGGCGGGGCTTTCGTTTGGGGAGAAGTCCCTATGCCGGCGAACCCTGGTATTAGCGACGCCGACCTGCGTACCGTTATCGCTTGGATTCTCGCCGGCGCGCCTGAGCATTAAGCAGCCACGTCACTAAGCCGGTCGCCACACCCGCGTGCGCCGCCCCTTCTATGCCGCGCGCGGTATTCCTCTCCTGTCTAGGTAAAACCCCTGATTTCGCGTGACCTCCTACGCACTACTCTCGCGTCACCGATAAACAGAACGACGTTCTGTTAGATAGAACATCACAAAGCGAGACGCCCATAGGAGGGTTCAATGGCAAGCGTGCCAATCGATGTGACACACGGGTCGCCTAATTCAAGCGCCGGCGTGGGCGACACAACATTCGGCGTCAATGCGCGCATCGACCGGCTGCCGGCAACGCGTTCCGTCTGGATGCTGGTGTTCCTGCTGTCCATCGGCGGCTGGTTCGAATTCTACGACCTGTTTTTCACCGCTTACGTTGGTCCCGGCCTCGTCAAAAGCGGCCTCTATTCCACGACAACAGCGTCCTTCTTCGGCGTCTCGGGACTCGGCGCGTTCGTGGCTGCATCGTTTGCGGGCTTGTTCATCGGCACGTTCTTCCTCGCAGGACTCGCCGACAAATACGGCCGCCGCACCGTCTTCACCGTCTCGCTGCTCTGGTATTCGGCGGCAACGCTGATCATGGCGCTGCAAACCACCGCGCCTGCAATCAACTTGTGGCGGCTGATTGCAGGCATTGGCGTGGGCGTGGAGCTGGTCACCATCGATACCTACGTCAGCGAGCTCGTCCCCAAGCATCTGCGTGGCCGCGCGTTCGCGTTCGTGCACCTGGTTCAATATTCGGCGGTGCCCTCGGTCGCGTTTCTCGCGTGGTGGCTGGTGCCGCAAAAGCCTCTTGGCCTGGACGGGTGGCGCTGGGTCGTGATCATCGGCGCACTGGGTGCGATCGTGGTCTGGGCGATCCGCCGACGTGTGCCTGAATCTCCGCGCTGGCTCGCGCAACAAGGCCGCACCGCGGAAGCGGAGAAGGTCTTGCAAGCGATCGAGACGAAAGTCGCTGCGCAGTACGGACGCGCATTACCGACGCCCGTTGCGACCGTCGAACCGGTGACAACGAAAGCCGCGTTCCGCGAGATCTGGCAGCCGCCGTATCGCAAGCGCGCGATCACGATGCTCGCCTTCAACTTCTTCCAGGCAATCGGGTTCTACGGCTTTGCGTCCTGGGTGCCGACGCTGCTCGTCTCCAAAGGCGTCACGATCACGCACAGCTTGTTGTACTCGTTCGTCATCGCGATCTCGAATCCGTTTGGACCGCTGATCGGCATGGCTATTGCGGACCGGATCGAGCGCAAGACGCTGATCGTGTTGTCGGCGTTCGGGATCGTAGTGTTCGGCAGCTTGTTCGCGACCCAGACATCGCCGGTCATGCTGATGATCCTCGGCGTGCTGATCACGCTCTGCGGCACCCTGCTTTCCGTCGGTTATCACGCGTATCAGACCGAGCTGTTCCCCACGCGTCTACGCGCTCGCGCAGTGGGTTTCGTCTATTCCATCTCGCGTCTTTCAGCCATGTTTTCCGGCTTCATGATCGCGTTCGCGCTGCGCCACTTCGACGTGAGCGGCGTGTTCGCTTTGATCAGCGTGTCGATGGTGATGGTGATGGGCGCGATCGGCATCTTCGGGCCGCGTACCAACAATCGCAATCTCGACGAAATTTCGCAATGACGTCTTGCATCGGCTTTTTAGCTTTGGACATGAGGTTTTGACATGACGCTTCCGTTAGCTGGCGTGCGGGTGCTGGATTTATCGAATGTATTGGCCGGCCCGTTCTGCGCGTATCAACTCGCGTTGCTCGGCGCCGAAGTGATCAAGGTCGAGCACCCGGAAGGCGGCGATCTGGCAAGGCGCCTGGGCGCCGATAAAGATGCGTCGGCGCGCGACATGGGTGCATCGTTCGTGGCAGTCAATGCGGGCAAGCAGTCGATCACGCTGAACCTCAAAGATGCGCGCGGCAAGGAGATCTTGCGCTCGCTCGTGAAGACGGCGGATGTGCTCGTGGAGAACTTCCGGCCAGGCGTGATGACGCGGTTGGACCTGGGGTACGAAGCTTTGAGCGAGATCAATCCGAAGCTCATTTATTGTGCGATCTCCGGTTTCGGCAAGGACGGCGAGTTGTCGAAGCGGCCCGCGTACGACCAGATTATCCAGGGCATTTCCGGCGTAATGAGCGTGACGGGCAATGCCGACAGTGCGCCGCTACGCGTCGGCTATCCGGTCTCGGACACGGTCGGCGGACTGACTGCGGCATTCGGCATTTGCGCGGCGTTGGTCGATGCCCGCGCGAATGGACGCGGCCGGATGCTCGATGTATCGATGCTCGAAGCCACGCTCTCGACCATGGGCTGGGTCGTGTCGAACTACCTGAACGCCGGTGTCACACCCGCGCCGATGGGGAACGAAAACTTTACTGCAGCGCCCTCGGGGACGTTCAAAACGGGCGATGGTTTGCTGAACATCGCGGCAAACGAAACGAAGCAGTTCGTGAGTTTGTGCAAGTTGATCGGGCGGCCGGATCTCCCCGACGACCCGCGTTTTTCCGAACGCAACACGCGCAAGGTGAATCGCGCGGCGTTGAAGCGGGAGATTGAAGCGGCGTTGGCGACGGACAGCGCAATGAATTGGGATGCTAAGTTGACCGAGGCCGGCGTGCCGGCAGGACGCGTGATGTCGGTGCCGGAAATTCTCGCGCATCCGCATCTGGTGTCACGTGAATTCGTGCACGAGTTCAACAGCGACGACGCGTCAACCCGGCAACGCGTCACCCGCGCCGGTTTCCGTTTTTCCGATGCCGACACTGCACCTTCTGCACCCGCGCCCACGTTGTCCGCCAACACGCGCGAGCATCTTGCCACGCTCGGTTTCGACGACACACAAATCGACGAACTGCGCGCCGAAGGAGTGATCTGACCATGACGCAAACATTTGACGCCGCCACGCTCGCCGCGGACTACTGGAGCACGTCGATCATCGATATCCATCCGGGATCGATCAACGTCCGCGGCTTTCCGATTCAGGAACTGATCGGCGCGGTCAGTTTCCCGCAGATGATCTGGCTGATGTTGCGCGGCGAATTGCCGGATAAAGCGCAGGCGGGTTTGTTTGAAGCGGCGCTCGTGGCGTCGGTGGATCATGGCCCGCACGCGCCGTCCATTGCCATCTCGCGCATGGCGACGAGTTGCGGCCTGCCGTTGAACGGCGCAATGGCATCGGCCATCAATGCACTGGACGACGTCCACGGCGGTGCCGGCCAGCAAGCGGTTGAGCTATACGATTCGATCGTCGCGCTCGAAGACGCGGGCGCCGCACAGACCGATGCTGTGGCGCAAGGCGTGGACGCGTTTATTGAAACGAAGGGCAAGTATCTGCCGGGCTTTGGACATCGTTTTCATCCCGTCGATCCGCGTGCAATCAAGCTGCTTGCCTTAGTCGATGCCAGCGTTGAGCAAGGCTCAATCAGTGGACGATACGCAGCGGTTGCGCGCGGTATTGAAGCGTTGCTCAAACAGCGGAAAAACAAGCCGGTGCCTATGAACATCGACGGTGCAACGGCCGTGATCTACGCGGAACTCGGCTTCGCGCCGGAGTTGGCGCGCGGCGTCTTTTGCTTATCGCGTGCGGTCGGGATCCTGTCGCATGCGTGGGAACAGCGCGGGCGCAACGAGCGTAATAAAGGCCCGATGCCGCGTCAGATGGCCTACAAATACACAGGCAAGGCCGAGCGTCATTTGCTTTGACTCATTTACTCTAAACCTTGGCTGCGTGCCGTTGCGCGTTGCGCGTTGCGCAACGCGCGCGCGTCGCCGCCGAGCGCGTCAGTTGCGCGGGCGGCGCAATCGAACAACGCGCCAATGTTGCGCGCAACGAACGCCATATCGATTCGTGAGCTCGGACCCGCGAGCGTCAACACGCCGCGCACAGTCTGGCGCACGCCGAAGACGGGCATCGAAATACCGGCTGTCTCGCGGTCGCGCTCGCCCATGGAGACGCAGTAGAAGTCGTCGCGAATGCGCTGGAATGCTTCGCCTTCGGCCCCGCCGAAGGCGAGTAACGCCAACCCTCCTGAACCACTTTCCAGCGGCAGGACATCGCCCTCACGCACGTGATAACGCACGGCATGCGTCGAATCCACTCGATGCAAACAGACGCGCACCGCTTCGTCACGCACATAGAACGACACGCTTTCGCCACTGATTTCGGCGAGCTCTCGCATCAACGGCACGAGGATATCGCCGAGATTCAAGCTGCGTTGATACAACGCGCCGAGCATGAAGGTGGCCGCGCCGAGTTGATAGCGGCCGTCGTCGAGACGCAGCAGCAAGCGGTGCTGGATCAGCGCGCCCGCCAGGCGAAGCAGCGTGCTTTTATAGAGTCCGGTACGCGCCGCGAGCTCGGCAAGCGTCAGTGACCCATCGTCCGGTCTGAATGCGAACAGGATCGCGCAAGCACGGTCGATGACGGCAACGCCTTCGCTCTCTTTCGGGCCAGGTTTGATCTCGGGCGTTTGCATGGGCTATGTGACGTGAGCGACGTGAGCGACGCGTCTTGTGTGGGTAGCGAAGGGGAATTTTACGCGATGCCGGGCGCGTCTCATACGGTTCATATAGGACGCCGGAAGCCCCCTTTTCTGCGGAACTCGCCTTGATGAGTTTCCAAGGTGTTTTGAATGGGCGATTGCCGATGACAAATTCCCGGGTGCGTCGCGGGGCAGATTGTTAGTTGCTTTTTCTTAAAACGGCGCATCGTGCAAAACCCAACCTCCGCTGGCAACACGCGCTTTTTGTCGGCCGACACGGTGCGCGACGGTTCCGGTGTGGCGCTTCGCACAAGACGTGATCGATCTGGCCGATGTCTTGGGAATCGATCGTTTCGATGTCGTCGGCCACGACTGGGGCGCACGCGCGGCCTATACGCTCGCGGCGCTGTTTCCCGGGCGCATTGGACGTATTGCCGGACTCGCGTTGGCCTTCCAGCCGAAAGGCGCACTCGAATTGCCGCACTTCTCGCAGGCGCGGAAGTTTTGGTATCAGTGGTTCATGGCACTCGATGCCGCTCCCGCAGCGGTCGCCGCCGATCCCAAAGGTTTCGCCCGTTTGCAGTCGGATACGTGGTCGCCGCCCGGCTGGTTCGGCGACGAGGAATTCACGATCACCGCCGCCGCCTTCGATAACCCCGACTGGGTGCCCATCACGCTCAACGGTTATCGGCGGCGCTGGCGTGAGGGCGAGGTATCCGATCCGGCGTATGCCGCGCTGCGGGAGAAACTGGCGACCATCGACCAGCTTTCGACACCCACGCTGATGATCCAGGAGGGCGCCGATTTCTGCGATGAACCGGCATCATCGGAAGGGATGGAAGGGCATTTCACGGGCGGGTATAAGCGGGTCGTGCTGGACGGTGTGGGGCACTTTCCGCCTCGCGAAGCACCCGACGCGGTGGCGGATCTGGTCATCGCGCATCTACGCGGCGAGTGAGCACTGGATAAGCGGAGCGCCTTTCGCATCCCCGCCCAAAGCGCGAGACCGTTTTCGACACGGACTAAGCGTTGATGTATTCGTCCGTGGACAACATCGTTGCATAGGCGAAGCCAAGGGCTGCCATGAAGGCCGCATGCACGTGCGCAGCCGGAACTTTCACGCCGCCGAACTCCATGTCGAGCGTGGCAACGGCATCATGTATGACCGTTGCCTTGTAGCCAAAATCGACCGATGCCCGCGTGATGGCGTCGACACACATGTGGCTCATTGCTCCCGCGATAACCACTTCTTCTATGCTGTGAGTGTCCAGAATATTCTTGAGACCGGTGTCACGAAAGGCATTGATTTGATGTTTCAGGACGAGGTGCTCCCCTTCTTTATTGAGCACCTGCGGAGCGATCGCCGCACCTTCGGAACCCGCGACAAAAAACGCCGCGTCGCTCTTTGGCGATTCATGGCGAACGTGAACGACGAGATGCCCGGCAGCACGTGCTGATTCAAGAAGTCGCGCTGCGTTGGCGGCAGCGGCCCCGATGCCCGTCAATGTCCATTTCCCGCCTGGGAAGTAATCGTTTTGCAGGTCTACGATGATGAGTGCACGCTTGGTCATGTCTATCTCCTGATATTGACGAGAAACAAAAGCATTCTGTGAGACTCGATAGTAAGCTTGCGCGACGGCTCGGCGAATTGGCGGATCTGACAAAATACGAGGCAAAACTGACAATGGCGAAGAAAATAGCACCCGTGGAAATAGCGTTGCTGATCTATCCGGGGAGCCAGCTGGCTGCCGTTCATGGGCTGACGGACCTGTTCCACATTGCCGAGCGCTTATATCTGCGGTCAACTCAGCGGTCGACTCAGCGTTCAAACGCTGTTGAACACCCGGTGCTCAGAGTCAGCCACATTCAGTTTGACGCTGGCAACTCGTCCCCGCCATGGGCAGACGGTGCACCTGACTTCGTGATTGTTCCGCCCGCGCTCGGGACCATGCCCATCGGCGATGCTTTCGCTCCAATCGTGAAATGGCTGAACGACTGCCATGCGAGAGGCGCCGTGCTGGCGTCCGTTTGTGTCGGGACGTTTCTTCTCGCTCAGACTGGTCTGCTCGCGAGGCGCTCGGCAACAACGCATTGGTCGCAGACGCAACTCCTCGCTGAGCGCTTTCCCGACATCCACGTGGATGGTGACAAGCTCCTGATTGACGATGGCGACATTCTTACTGCGGGAGGCGTGATGGCATGGGCCGATCTGGGACTCAGGATAGTCGACCGTCTGCTCGGTTCTGCAGCAATGGTAGAGACTGCTCGTTTCCTTTTGGTCGATCCCCCGGGACGAGAACAACGTTACTACAGTGTCTTCTCTCCGAAGCTCAATCACGGCGACAAAACGATTCTTGAAGTGCAGCGCTGGTTACAGCAGGACGGTGCCCGCCATTCCACAGTTGCTTTGATGGCTCAGCGCGCCGGCTTGGAGGAAAGGACATTTCTTCGTCGATTTCAGAAGGCGACCGGTCTTCGCCCGACAGAGTATTGCCAGCATCTTCGGGTCGGCAAAGCACGTGAGATGCTTGAAACGAGCCAACAGTCGTTCGACCAGGTCGCTTGGAAAGTCGGTTACGAGGATGTCGGATCATTCCGGAAAGTGTTCATCAAGCTGACCGGACTGTCTCCAGGGGATTACAGAAAGCGCTTTCGAACGCAAGGCGAAGGTGACTCGCTGAGTCTGCGAGCAGGGCAGGCATGAAGCGGGCGATCGGCCCAAACGTTGCAGCCAGGTTATCTACGGTCCGCTGATGATCTGGAAAACGATCGATTAAAGATAGTTCGTTAAAAACGGGGATCCCCAAGGGCATGACTTTAAAACGATCTGTTTGCGCGAATGACGAATGTCGGCTCGAGGCCGCAATCAAGGTTTCACGAGTGCTCATGCACCATTTTGATTGACCGCTACGGACGTAGATGCCTGATTTTGTATCGCTGATAATCACGCGAACTCACGCGCTTTTTATCACGCCGGAAAGGAGGCTAGAGGCATGTCGCAAGAAGCGGGAAAGCGAACCGCGCGGCTTTGGCGACGCATCCTTCCCAGCAATCCGTCGCTTGGCCAAACGCCGCCGTATATGCGCGAGGTCGATCGAAAGGATGCCGAAATTTTAGGCGCGCTGCTTTTCGAAGCGTTTAGCGGAACAATTGATGACGCGGGGCAGCGCGAAATGCACTATGTTCAAAAAGTGGAGGCTATCCTGGACGGCCGCTACGGCGATTGGGTCTGCGCGGCGTCATGGAACTTCATCGACCATGGAACGCTTCGGTCGGTATGCCTTGTAAGCGACTACAAGCCCTATGGTTGCCCGGTCATCGCCGTCGTCGCAACCGCGCCAGAGTTCAGGCAAAGGGGGGACGCGAACACGTTATTAGACGCAGCTGTACGGTCGCTGGCAATGCTGGGTTATTCTCAATGTTGCGCAATGGTCACTGTCGGGAACCACGCGTCGGAGCGGCTTTTCTCGAGTTGTGGCTTTGTGCCAGATCGCCATCCGTGAGTTACGATTTTGGCTGCAAACTGACGTCGCTTTCGGGGCGGCGATAAATGGGTTATCTGTCCGGCGGCCATAACCCATCCCTCGATGCTCAAAAGTGAATGGCCGCTGAACGGCGGAGTTCGGCCGCTCGCACCTTTCAGCAGAAGCTGTTCCCGCTTCAGCCGGCTCGACCACTGACAGCGTTAGCCTCATGGGCTTTGCAACCTGGCAATGCGTGTCACGTGCTCACGCTTTCCTCGATAGCTTGCTCGATGATCGATAGTCCCCTGTCAACCTCAGCCTCGGCAATGGTAAGCGGCGGAGCAAGACGAAAGACGTCTCCAAGTCCCGGCAACTGAACAATATTCATGTGCAAGCCGAGTTCGAGGCAGCGACGTGTGATCGCAGCGGAAAGCGCCGGGGCTGCAGTTTTCGTCGATCTGTTGCCAACGATTTCAATCCCGAGCATCAACCCACGTCCGCGCACATCGCCAATGCATTCAAAGCGGCTTTGAAGCGTCTCCAGACCGTCGCGCAAATGAGCACCGAGCACACCAGCGCGTTCAACCAGCCCATCCCGCTCGATGATCTCGACGACTTTCAGGCCGACAGCTGCCGGCATCGGATCCGACACGTGCGTTGTATAAAACAGGAACCCGCGTTCGTGTGCTTGATTCTCGATTTCCTGGGTCGTCAGCACGGCAGCGAGCGGAAGACCCGCACCGAGCGTTTTGGACAAGGTCAGGATGTCGGGCACCACGCCGTCGTGCTCGCACGCAAACAGGGTTCCGGTTCTGCCCATGCCGGTTTGCGCTTCGTCCACGATCAATAGCATCCCACGCTCGACACACTTCGCTTTCAGCGCGCGCATATAGCCTTGCGGCAGTTCGATCAGGCCACCCGAGCTCAGGATTGGCTCAGCGATGAACGCGGCGAGGCTGCCGCAGGACTGCCTGTCGATCAGGTCGAATGCGTAGTCGAGTTCAGCCGCCCAATCATACGCACCATTGCGTTCGAATCGTGGCCGGTACGGATAGGGTGCCGCAATGGCAAAGGACCCCACGGCGGCCGGACCGTAACCCCTGCGACCGGCGCTGTAAGTGGCCGAAGCTGCACCGCCCGTCATGCCGTGCCACGACTGAGCAAAGCTGATGACCTCGTGCCGACCGGTCACGAGCTTTGCCATCTTGATCGCTGCTTCGTTGGCTTCTCCACCGGTGCTGAGCAGCAACGAACGTTCGAGTCCCTTGGGTGCGATGCCGGCGAGGCGCGTTGCCAGATCCACCACTGGGCGCGAGAGCATCCCGCTGAAAAGGTGAGTGAGATTGCGCGCGCTCTCCGCGATCACTTCGGCGATTTCCGGATGAGAGTGGCCAAGTATGGCGCTCATCTGTCCAGAGGTGAAGTCGAGTATCGCCCGGCCCGTGGAATCATAGACATGGCTGCCGCTGGCACGCTCGATTATGACGGGCGAGAATGTTCCACCGTAGCGGATCAGGTGCCGCTGAGCGTTTGACCAAAAGTCCTGATCGGTTTGTGCTGACATGACTGTGTCCAGAGTGGAAGGCAGGTGTGCCGAAGGTCAATGTAAGCGAACTAAGTCGGCGGGTGGAAATGAAAAGTTCTCATGCCTGCCATTCGAGGAGCTGATGTCATCATGTTGCAGCTGGATTTCGATTTGCTCAGGACGTTCGTCGCAATAGCAGACGCTGGATCGCTCACGCGCGCGGCGGCGGAAGTCGGCCGCACGCAATCCGCGATCAGCATGCAACTCAAGAGGATCGAAGAGATCGTCGATGGTGCGGTGCTCGTACGTACCGCACGCGGCGTGGAACTGACGTCGCGCGGAGATCGATTGTTGTCGCACGCCCGAAGGCTGGTGCGAGCCCATGACGAGGCGCTGGTCGACGTGACCGGCCGCGGGCTCACTGGGTCGATTCGACTCGGATGCCCCGAGGACTATTGCACTGAATTCCTTCCGTCCGTGCTGCGCGCGATAGCGGCGCAGCATCCGCGGGTCGCACTTGAAGTCGTATGCGCGCCTACGCCCTTGCTCGAGAAAATGCTCGATGCGCGCCGCGTAGATGTGGCGTTGGTGTCGCTCGCCCCAGAGGGGAACCTGGAGCAGGTGATTCGCTGGGAGGGACCTGGTGTGGATCGCATCGCAAGACTTCTTTCCGCCAAGCGATGGCACTCTGCAAATAGCCTTGTCGGTGGCTGAAACGCTTGACCATCAGGCGGCGCGGCGTGCGCTCGAAAGTGGCGGGTGTCGCTGTCAAACAGGTACGTCTCGATGAATGACGTGCCGACATACACCGGCTTAGCCTCCGATAGAAGCGGACGAACTCTCGACCAAGCGCCGTCGGCACCCACGAGGAGATCGGTAGTCACCGTTGAGCCGTCAGCAAAGGTCAACACGTGCCGCCCGCCGCCGAGTGGAGACGCTGCTGTGACTTTGTGTCCCCATCGGACTGTGCCGGCGGGAAGTGAGTCAAGCAGAATCCGGCGAAGGTCTCCTCGAGGTACCTCGGGTCGACCGCCTGTGCCGTCGTCGGGGTCTTCAAACAAGACATTGCCGTCTTTGTCGAGAACTCGCGTTGTCTGACCGCCAGCGTGGATGATGTCGAGGAATTGATCGAAGAGCCCCGCCGCCTTGAGTGCGAGCTGTCCGTTGTTTTCGTGGATATCGAGCATGCCGCCCTGCGCTCGCGCGTTCGCCGAGGCTTCCGCCTCGTAGATCGTCGTGGCAATCCCGTGGACGTGAAGGACACGGGCAAGAGTCAGTCCACCAAGCCCCGCGCCGATGATTGCAACTGAAGTATTCATTCTTATTCCCTAGTGGTCGGAAGTCGCCACAAGATCTGCTGCTGGCATACTCTGGAACATCATTCCAGAGTAATATTGGAACAACATTCCAGAGGTGTCAAGAAGCGGCATGGTAAAAAAAGCAGGTAGCACGCAACGACGGGAGGAATCGCTCTCGCGGGATCGGATCATCGAGGCGTCGATCGCGCTCCTGGACGGTAGCGGAGAGCGCGGTCTGACGTTCCGCGCCCTGTCCGAGCGGCTCGCCACCGGTCCTGGCGCTATTTACTGGCACATCGACAACAAGAGCGATCTGCTGATCGCCGCCTGCGACGCCATCATCGCTAGCGCGATGAACGCGCCGTCGATCAGCGCGGAGCCAGAAGCGGCCATTCGCGCGCTCGCGCTAGGCATGTTCGACGCGATCGATGCACATCCGTGGGTTGGCTCGGCGCTCACACGTGCCCCGGGGCAGTTGCCCATGGTGCGTATTCTCGAACGCATAGGCCAGCAGGTCCGCGCCCTCGGCGTACCTGAGGACGCTCAGTGGGCAGCGGTGTCCGCGTTATTGAGTTACATCCTTGGCGTGAGCGGGCAGAACGCGGCGAATGCGCATATCGCTCGGGAGCAGGGCCTTGACAGGTCTAACTTCCTGGACGAGGTGTCGACCGTGTGGTCCGAGCTCGATCCCAATGAGTATCCTTTCACCCTCAGCGTGGCCGGACTGCTGCGCGTTCACGATGACCGTGTCGATTTTCTCGCCGGAATCCATCTCATCCTTCGCGGGATCGCGTCAGCGCACGGTCGCTGATCGGAAGGGTCGTACCACAACGCATTGGTGTTTCCGTTCGCATGGGAAAGTGCAGTTCAGCCATAGAAAAGGTGACATGCACGGCGGGTGTACAGTCGCAAATAAGGCTCGCGCTTATCTGATCCCCGGGCCGCTCACAGGAGTCGCTTACCCATGCAAAATCCAAGTGTGTCCGTGACCTCCGTCGCACTACCTGCCAGCTCGCGCGTAACGCAAATGTATGCGCACCCGAACCTCGCGGACGCCTATACCATCCGCTTGCCGGACAACGCGACCACCGATCCCGAACTACTCGCCCGGTTCATGTTTTCGCATCAGGCCGCGTGGATTGGACAGCTCCTTCGAGTACGCGACACGCTCGTTGCCGGATTTGGCCTGAAGACGGCAAAGCACCTGGAGGAATTCGCGCGTTCCGAGCGTGAAAAGCACATCTCCATTTTCAGGATCTACGAGCGCACCGTCGACGAGATCGTCCTTGGCGAGGACGACAAGCATCTCGACTTCAGGGTGTCCGTCTTTCAGGAGACGCGGGCAGAGACCGCGGGCGGTGGGCGTTACCTGACGGTATCGACTGTCGTGCGATGCCACAATCTTTTGGGACGTACCTACATCCTGCTGATCACGCCGTTCCATGAAATGGTGGTTCGATCAAGCATGCGTCGCGCCGCGCTTATTGGCTGGCCGACTGCCTCCTGAGGCGGCTTGATGCTCGCCGCGAGCCTGGATCACCATACCATCACGCCACAGCGCACCGCATCTCGCCAAGCGGGTGGCCGCCGAAGGACGGGGCGTAATCGCCCACTTCTCTGTGGGAGCTGAGCGCTGGCAGGTGTCGCTTGGATCGATCGAACATTTCCATAGAGCACGGCGAAAACGCTGCGCGCTCAGGCGCAGACGTTGCCTCGCAGATCAAGGCGAGCCTCAAGCAATGAGACTGGTTTTCGTGCATGCCGGCGGAGCCATTCAGCGCCTGCCCGGCTCGCCTCAAGCGATCAATTTGGTCAACGCCGGAACGCTCAGTACTGCCGCGTAGTACCCCATGAACTGAACGCCGGTGTTAAAGCCAAAGCGCCGGGACAACAGTCCTCCCAGCAGCCCGATCGTCACGATCACCAGGAATCCCAGCAACTGCCCTTCCCACACGCTGATCACCACGATCAGCCCAGCGAACGTCGCGATAATCGCTTCGTGGCTCAGCCGTCGAGCAACGAACGAAGCCGCCCGGTGCGCATAGTTCATCGAAAACGGATATGCAATCAGCGCGGCCAGCACCACCGACGCTAATCCGTAGCCGAGGAATTCCCAGCTCGTCATCAGCGTGTGCAGATTGTTCATGTGCCCCGTGGCTGTATCGACGAAAAAACGCGGCGGCGCGTTGAAAAGCGGCGCAGCCGGACCCGCTGCCACGGGACTCAAAGGCAGTCCGAACGCGATCAGTGGAATCAGCGCCTCGGCAATATACGTTGCCTCGGTGACGCCGTTTCGTGCAGCAATGACCGTAGTCAAACGATGGTACGCGTGCTTGATCCGCGAGCCGACCAGTTCGCCCATCACGACGGTCATCGCGACCGGGCTGAACACGAACGTCGCGCTCGATACCGCCGCCGTCGCAATGGTCCAGTTCCGCTGCGTCCGGTCGAGCACCTTGAGCGGGTTGGGGAAGTAGCCGCTCCAGCTCTTGACGTCGGGAGCAAGCGAGAACGTCTTGACCCGATCGCGGCGCATGGTCGCGCGATCGGCAGGCGAAAGGATCGAGAACAGGTCCGCTATCAAGGGACCGATGGCAATGCCCAGAAAATAGCTGACACTGAGTTTCACGCCATATTTTCCGGTCAACGCCTGCAGCCCGACGATCACCAGCACGAACGGCACGAGCAGCAACACCGACGCCCATCGGCCCGATGAAAAGTACGCGATTGCAACGGCTGCAGCAAGGAACACCCATGGCGCCGCTTTCGATATCGACGGGCCGAACGGCGCGAGCAACACAGCGAAGAGCACGGCCAATGGCACCGCGACGAAGGCCGCGATAATCGCACCCGAAATCATCTTTCGCAACGCAATGTGCGGCACGCCGAGATTGCGCAGCATGGTCGCCTGCTGAAGCAAGGGGGCCGCAAGCGTGTCGCCTGGAATGCCGAGCAGGGCGGTCGGGATGGCGTGCGTCATGTGCTTTGCCACGGCCCCGGCCATGAAGAACGTGAAAACGCCCGCGGGCGGCACGCCGAGTAGCGCAACCAGCAATGTGAGCGGTGCAAGAGTCGTGGTTTCGTCCGTCCCGGAGATAAGACCGATCCCGGCGAACACGATGGCGCCAATCAGGCCCATGGATACAGCAACGAGCACCTGGTGAGCAAGAGCATCCATCAGGAGGACTCCTTGCTTGTATTTTCTTCAATGGCGTCTGTGGTAACACGGCCCTCATCGAGCGCCCGTTTTGACGCGTCGATGCGCTGCTCGTGTTTGAGGAATACATCGTAGAGACCAAGCTCTTTCATCTCCGTGGCAACCGCCAGCGGCAAGTCCGAAACAAACCCCAGGCCACCCGCCTCGGCGGCAAGCTGGTCGAGCACTTCTTCACGGCGAGCCGTGTCGGATGACTGGTCGACCACTACGCGTTTCGGCTTGAACAGCTTCGCGCACACGGCGCCCGCGATCAGGCAGCCGGCGAGACCCACCAGCATTGCGTAAGCGCGAGTCATCGCGGCGTCGTGTACGTAAAGCGCGAGAAAATAATTGGCCGAGAAAAAAGCGCCGAGGCTGATGCCTATGCCCAGCGCGACCGACCACGCGAGATGCCGGATATCGACGGTGTCTCCCCAGACTTCAACCAGGTGGGAAGTCTGCGCGTCGACTGCGGCGGTCATGCCAACGGACGCCGGGCTTAACGCCTCGTCGGCGTCCAATACTGAATGTTCCATTGTCTCCTCCGTTTGCGGAAGTTTTTGTTTCGGTACCGCCGTCGTGCGTTTCGGCCGCCAGTCAGGTCGCTGATCAGGCGTCGCGAGATCCTGCTAGCAGCGTCATTGCGTAGTCGGTACGGACATCGTTTGCCGCGACCATCTTTCTGACTACCCAATCGATGTCCGCGCCTGTCGCGCCCGCAGACATCGCGATATTGCGCGCGTGAAGCGCCATATGCCCACGCTGGATACCTTCGGTGGAGAGCGCGCGCAGCGCGCCCATGTTTTGCGCGAGACCGACGGCGACAGCAATCTCGCCGAGATCCTGCGCCGAGTGCACATTCATGATCTTGAGGGCGAGCCGGGCGAGCGGATGCGTCTTGGTGGCCCCGCCGACCAGACCCACGGGCATCGGCATCTCGATCGTGCCGACCAGATCACCGTTGCCCGCTTTCTCCCAGGTGGTCAGCGATGTATATCGACCGTTCCGGCACGCATAGGCATGCGCGCCCGCTTCGACCGCGCGCCAGTCGTTACCCGTGGCGACGATCACCGGATCAATGCCGTTCATGATCCCTTTGTTATGCGTCGCGGCGCGGTACGGATCGATGGCCGCGAACAGACACGCATCGATCACGCCTTCTATCACTTGCTCACCCGAATACTCCTTGGTCGCCAGCGTTTCGGCGGAGTAACGAACTTGCGCGCGGGCGAGACGGAGATCCGCGAGGTTCGACAAGATCCGCAGGCGAACTTTACCGCCCGTGATCTCCTCGATACGACCCGCCACCGACTCCGCCATCGTATTGACGGTGTTGGCGCCCATCGCGTCCCGTACATCGACGATCAGGTGCGCGACCACCATCGCCCCGCGCGGCGTCTCGGGAAACACATGAACCTCGATGTCCTTGCAACCGCCGCCGAGACCGATCAGCACCTTGTCGCGGCTATTTGCGAGCTGGACCAGTTCCTCCTTGTGCTTGAGGATCGATAAGCGTGCACCATGGGGGTCGCTCACGCCGACGATCTGCACTTGCGCGCGCATCAGCGGCCCGGTGCTCGACGTGATGAAGCCGCCAGCCTCGCGCGCCATCTTCGCCATGAACGAGGCCGCGGCGACTATCGATGGTTCCTCTACCGTCATGGGCACGAGCACGTCGCGTCCGTTGATCTGGAAGTAGCCGGCCACGGCCATCGGCAACTGGAACGTCCCGATTACGTTCTCGATCATGCCGTTGGCGGTTTCCAGCGAGAGTGCGCCCGGATTGCCGAGTAACGCGTGATCGGCGTCGCTCAGATTCGCCGCCTGGGCGATGTGCTTCAGGCGTTGCGCCGGCGACAGCCCACGAAAATTCGGCAACTTCGAATCGATGTTCACTTGCAATGCTCCTTGGCTTTTCTCTGTCATTCATTCGCCCCGCGTGCCCGGCTTGCGGAAGTTTCTTGATCGAGCGAATAATAGGCCGGCTGTACCCTATTAAAAGGCACACTTTCACGAGACAGTGAAATCACTGTACCCAGAACAATTCAGTCGAACACGGAGTAACCACGATCATGCAACGCGAAAAGACGGGCCTGCCTCGATCCATCGCGGACAATCTGGCCAGACAGATCAAAGACGGTCTGCTGCAAGCCGGCGCCAAATTGCCATCGATTAGGGAATACGCTGAGGGGAACGGTTGCTCCAAGAACACCGTCATCAGCGCGTTCGACATCCTGACGGCGAACGGCCTGATCGAACCGAAGCGAGGGTCGGGATTCTTCGTGTCACGTTCGGTCGAGGTACAGCCGGTCGGGGACGAACCCACTACCCTGGATCGGGCGATGGACGTTGTCTGGCTGATGCGGGAACAACTGCAGAACAAGCCCGAGTTTCTTAATCTGGGAGAAGGATTTCCGCCGGTGGAATGGCTGGAGGAAACCCGTCTGGATCAATTTCATCAGCGCGTGGTTCGTACCGGCGTGGGATCGCTGTTTCGCTACGGCAGCCGCTTCGGGTATCTGCCGTTGCGCCAGCACCTTCAGCAAAAACTGGCCGCGTATGAGATAGAAGCGGCGCCTACGCAGATCGTGCTCACGCACGGCGCCAATCAGGCAATGGACATGGTGCTGCGATATTTCGTGCGCCCGGGAGATACCGTACTCGTCGACGACCCCGGTTATTACCCGCTATTCGGGAAGTTGAAGTTGAGCGGCGCGAACATGGTCGGCGTGCCGAGGGAGATCGACGGCCCTGACATTGCGGTGCTCGAGGAGCAGTTGAAAACCTATCGGCCGAAACTCTTCTTCACGCAGTCGGTGGGACACAATCCTACCGCGACGGACACAAGCGCTGCGAAGGCGCATCGCATACTCAGGTTGGCCGAAACCTACGACCTCACGATTGTCGAGAACGACGCGCTCGCGGACCTGAAACCGCGCTCGCTGACGCGCATCTCGACGCTCGATCAATTGCGCCGGACGATTTATATCGGCAGCTTCGCGAAGTCGGTTTCTGCCGCGTTGCGTGTGGGTTTTCTTGCGTGCGATCCGGCGCTGGCAAGCGATCTCGCCGATGTGAAAATGCTGACGCACGTGAGCAGTTCGGAGTATTGCGAGCGCACGCTGGAGGCCATTCTGAGCGATGGCCATTTCCTGCGTCACACCAATCACATGCAGGAGAAGCTTCGGCGGGCGACCGAAGCGGGCGTCAACGCGCTCCACGCACTGGGCGCGAAGATCTACAAGGTGAGCGAGCAAAGCCTCTATCTTTGGGCAGCGCTGCCCCATGGCGAAGACTCAATCAAGTTTGCCAAGGCGATGCTCGCTCAATCCGTCATTCTCGCGCCGGGGACCGTGTTCTCGCCGCACGCGGAAGGCGTTTCGCCGTACTGCCGGTTTAACGTCGCGTATCTGAAGGACCCTCGATTCGCGGCCGCACTCAGCACACTCGGTTGAAGACGCCCGTACCCGTCACTTGACATTGCAGGTCGTCGAAGGCAAAAAAAGCCCAACTTATAGCTGGGCAAATTCCATCGGGATCGGAGCAACCCCGCTGGAGGAGGTGCTATTCGTTGATTCGACATAGTTGAGAAAAATGGATGAGCGCACAGGATCGCTGCGCGCTCATCAACCATCGTCGAACCGTCTTCAATACCGCCAGGGTGGCTGGGCGGTTTCGTAACGCGATTGACTAATCTTGATTAATGACCGAAGTAAACCGACTTTGCGTTGTCGTTCAGCGCGGGACTCACCACGGCGCGGGCACCTGATGCCGACGTGCCATCGGTCACACCGCCGAAGCTGTTAGCAGCGCCGTTTTGCGCCGCAACACGTGCTTCTGCAGCTTGAATATCAGCCGGGTAATTCGGATCATCACGGCCGGGTTGGTAACCCGCCTTTTCAAGCTGGACCAGTTGAGCCTTCACTTCGGCGCGAGTGACAGGCGCATTCGATTGAGCGAAAGACGACACGGCCGGAACAGCCAGGACGGCAGCAACAATAAGCGATTGAACGAGTTTCATGACCTACCTCCGAATCTTGATTTTCTTCGCGAACAACCCTGTTCGCGTTTCAGTGATTCAAGTGTAGGTAAGTACGCGCTTAAGATTAATAGCAGACTGCGCAAGGGATTATTGTCGAATTAGGTGTAAACCCTAGACTCCTGAATGCGCGGCGATAACGCTGCCATACAAACGGCTAACGGTCACCGAACGGCTCTTTTACCGGTGCCGCCGTGAATGGGGCCAGCGCGTTCTTCAATCGCGCGGCGAACCGGATCGCGCAAGCCCAGGAAGAATGCCAGCTCCGCCACGATGAACAGCGGCCCGACCGCCAGCCCGATTGCATCGTCCACGAAGGCCGGCTTGCTACCTTCGAAGTAGTGTCCGATGAACTGGATCACCCAGCCGATAAAAAACAGGCCCAGGCCCCAGGCGAGCCACAGTCCGGTCGATTGCATCGCGAGTAGCTTCCCCGCCCACACGCTCAGCGCGAGCAAGAGAGTCATCAGGATACCGAATCGTATGTCGAGCCTGAGATAGAACACGGCGACCGCGGCGGCGAGCAGCATTGCCGGCGACACGCTCAGCGTGCCCGTTACACCAACCGCCGGACGCGCCAGCAACGTGGCAACCGCGACCACGATCAGTGGAATGCCAAAGAGGTGCGAAACGATGTTGCGCGAGTCGCGGTGATACATCGCGTATTTTCCGAGCTGGTCAACCAGGGATTTCATGGCACTACCTCCGAAAGCGTGTCAACCGCGTTCAAACCGTTCGTCCGTCCGGGTTAGCGTACGCGATGACGGCTTAACGCGCATCCGCGTTGCCCCGGATTGTTCGCCTGGCGTCGAACAAGTTAAAAGCGAGCATGCCTGCAAGCATCGCTGAAAGAAATACCACAGCCTCGGTTTTCCCCGCGCCCACCGCTACCATGACCGGCCCCGGGCAAAATCCTGCTATCCCCCAACCGGCTCCAAAAATCGCGCTTCCCACAATCAATTGCACATCGATTTTTTTCTTCGTGGGGAGATGCCTGGTGTCGTCGAGAAGCGGCTTTCCAGTATGCCGGCTGGCAAAAAAGCCGATTGATGCAAGCGCAATCGCGCCGATCATGACAAAGGCCAACGAAGGATCCCAGTGACCCGCGAGGTCCAGGAAACCCAGCACTTTCGCCGGGTTTGCCATACCGGAGACGATCAGGCCGACACCGAAAAGCAGACCGGCCAGAAACGAGCTCATGTTTCGCATGCTAGCCGCCCCACAGATGTCTGATTGCGAAGACCGTCACGAAACCCGCCACCATGAATGTCAAGGTCGCGGCAACCGAACGGACCGACCCGCGCGATATTCCGCACACACCATGACCACTCGTGCAACCGCTTGCCGCGCGCGTGCCGAATCCAACGAGCAAACCGCCAAGAATAAGAAGCGGGACGCTGGCCTGGATGACGATCGGAGGTAGAGGTCTCGTCAAAACATACAGCACCGGCGCGGCAAGCAGCCCGGCAGCGAAGGAGACTCTCCACCCGTCACGCCATCCATCAGCAGTCAGGAGGCCGCCAAGAACCCCGCTGATCCCCGCAATACGCCCGTTGAGCAGCATGAAAAGCGCCGCGGACAAGCCGATCATCGCGCTTCCCAGCAGGGATTCGATCGGTGTGAAATTCGCCCAGTCAACAACCATCGTTTGTCATCCCGTCTTCGTTTTCAGTTGCAGATTAACGGACTGCTCCGCGAGCATTTTCCACCTCGCCTTCCGGCCTTTTACCCGCATTCGCCGCCTCACACCCGTTGACTTTCGATGCCTTCGATACTATATTCTATATAGATATAAGCTTATACTCAAACGTAATATAGTGGTTTTTCCGAGGTTATGAGGCAATGTTGTTCCGGCAATTTTTCGATGGTCAGTCGAGCACCTACACCTACCTGCTCGCCTCTCGGGCTGGTGGAGAGGCGGTGATCATCGATCCCGTAAAAGAGCAGCTTGAGCACTATCTGAAGGTGATCGAGCAGTTGGATTTGCGGCTGGTTCACGCCATCGACACCCACACGCACGCCGATCACATCACCGCACTCGGTGACCTGCGGGACGCCACGCATTGCACCACGATCATGGGCGAATTATCGCAGGCGCATTGCCTATCCCAGCACGTACGCGAAGACGAAATCTTGTGTGTCGACGGCATCGAGCTACGCGCTCTCTATACGCCGGGACACACCGACGAATCGTTTAGCTTCGTCCTGAACCCTGCGGCACCGCAAGCCGTTTTCACCGGCGATGTCCTGCTCATTCGCGGCAGCGGACGGACGGACTTTCAGGGCGGAGACCCGCATCGGTCGTGGGATTCAATCGTCAACAAGCTGTTCAAGCTTCCCGACGCGACCACGCTTTATCCCGCCCACGATTACAAGGGATGGAGCGCTTCAAGCATCGGCGAAGAGAGGCATTTCAATCCGAGGCTGGCGGGGAAAACCGAAAGCGAATATGTGGAGATCATGAGGGGCTTGAATCTTCCAAACCCCAAGATGATGGATGTCGCCATACCGGCGAACCTGGCTTGTGGTCAGCTAACTTCGCCTGCCAGGCTGCAGGGCTGATCGATGACCCTGGCTTCCACCCCGGCGACACATGCTATCGCCGCGGCGCTGTGCGGCGGTTTCGTGAGCTTCTCCCTCGGCCTCGTCGGCGCAGGCGGTTCGATTCTCGCCGTGCCGCTCATTCTCTACGTAGTCGGCGTTCACAACCCGCACATCGCGATCGGGATCGCGGCGTTGGTGGTGAGCGGTATGCTTGGCGAGACGCCGGGTTCGACCGTCGGCAAGATGTTCGATCATCCTATGCTTTATCACTCATGGCAGCCGCGATGACTTTCGACCGCTTGCGTCCGAGGGCCTTCTTTTTCCCGGACGGCAAGCACCGCGCCGGAGCGCTGACGCTGGATCAACTCAATACCTCAATCGATACAGGCAACTCATGACGCAAGATAACTTCGCGGCCGCAAGTCCGGTCATCGAGCAATTCGGCAAAGCGCATTGGATCAATGGTGCGGTTCATGTTCCGGAGGCGAATGCAACATACAAAATCGTCTTCTCAGTCAGCGCGCCTGGCAAGACGCCGGAGGCACCCAATGCCGGACTCGAACGTGTTGCGCGAGCGGTGAACTTGTACAGCATGTCCGGGGTGACACCCGATCGCCTTCACTGTGTCGCCGTTATCCATGGCGAAGCAACATCCAGCGTTTTGAACGACGAGCAACACCACGCCCTCGATTCAAGGCCAAACCCGAATGTGCGTCTCATTGCCGCGCTGCAGGCTGCGGGCGTTGAAGTATCGGTTTGCGCGCAGGCGCTGATCGGCAATGGTTTTTCCCAAGATGGACTTCTCCCCGGTGTAACGCGCTCACTCTCAGCGCTCACGACCATTACTGTTTTGCAACACGATGGATATAGCTTGATGCCGCTGTAGACGGCAAGAAGCATGGGGATGAAATTGCATATGGACCCGATCGCGTTACCCTGCACCCGCTGTTTTTCTTGTTGAGTGTCGCGGTAGCGTTGGCTGTTGCGCAATTCGTTCCACGATACAAACGGCCGGCTGTCAGCAACGGATCTCGGCCCCTTTTCCAACGCGACGTTCAATCAGGCGCTCATTCGATGAAAGGAGAAAAGATCAACGGCCCGGTACTCGGTGCGCCATGACGATGTTTTGCAGCGGCTTGTTATCTCGATGCTCAATCCGGGTTGACTCCGCTTTGCGGAAAGATCCGGATGACCCAATCGACAAAAGCCTTGATCGCCGCGCCTGCATTCCTACCGTTCGGATAAACGATTGAAATAGATACGGGAGCACTTCTTGCGCTCGCCAGAACTTCTTTCAGACGCCCAGTTTCGAGGTACGGCGACGCAACAAACTCCGACAACTGGATCAGCCCCAAACCTTCCAGGCCGCATTGCAAATACGCTTCTGTTTCGTTGACGGCAAAGCGGCTTGGCATTGTCACGGTGACGTTTTCACCATCGACGTTAAAACGCCAGTCGAGCGGCCGGCCCGTAGCATTCGCTATGTAGTTGACCGCGCGATGAGCACTCAGCGCTTCGACGCTATCAGGTTCCCCATACTCCTTCAGATATCGCGGCGCCGCGCAGGTCAGCCAGCTCAGTTGACCTAGCCTGCGCGCGGTCAGTGAGGAATCCGCCAGCTCGCCTGTGCGGATGACGCAATCAATGCCATCGTAGATCAGGTCGACGGGACGATCGCTAAGAACCAGCGTCAGTTCGATACCGGGAAAAAGCTGTTCGAATTCCCGCAGTCGCGGCAACACGATCGCGCGGCCTATGACGCCCGGCATACCCGCTCGTATTCGCCCATGCGGAGCCGTCGCGTCCGCCAACAGGCCGCTCTCAGCCTGTGCTATGTCCGACAGGATTGCCCGGCATGACGCGTAGTAGCGCTCGCCCGCATCGGTGAGGCTGAGCGTCCGTGTGCTTCGCCGAAGCAGTGTTGTGCCCAGATGCCGCTCAAGATTCTTGATCAGCGTCGTTACCGATGACCGGGGCATTGACAAAGTCTGCGCCGCCTTGCTGAAGCTCTGCGTTTCGACGACCCGCGCAAAGGTTGTCATCGCTTGAAGTTTGTCCATGAACGGGGCACATGTCCGGTTCGTATTTCGCCGTCTGCAGGCAGTTCAGAAGTGGGCGTTCATCTTACATTGATCTCCGGCCTCTCCCGCCGGACCGTTCGATGCGCACGCGTTCTCATTTCCGTGACGGCGAACAATACCGCGTGCACCCGCCACTAGACTTCCGATTGTCCGGCTGACCTCCCTTTAATGCACTGCGGAGTTTTGAGCCGGTGCTGACGGACCGCACAAGCACGCGCTTCCGATAACTTTTCTCAAGCTAAAAAGGGTACTTGTATGTCGCATGCTAATTCTATGCTCGTCCTGGGCGCCGGCGAACTCGGCATGGCCATGTTGCGCAGTCTCTCGCACCGGGCCGCGCAGGTTCCGGGCATTTCTATCGCGGCTTTGCTGCGGCAGTCAACGATCGATTCGCGCGATCCCGCGAAGCAAAAGGACATTGCCGAGTTGCGTTCGCTTGGCATCGAACTGGTCGCCGGCGATCTGGCGGAGCAATCGGAAGAATCGCTGGCCGCTGTTTTTGAACGCTTTCACACAGTCATCTCGTGCACCGGATTCGTGGGCGGCAGCGGCGTTCAGCGCAAGCTCGCACGCGCCGCGCTGAAGGCGGGAGTGGAGCGATATTTCCCCTGGCAATTCGGCGTCGACTACGATGTCATCGGCCGGGGCAGCCCGCAGAATCTGTTCGACGAGCAGCTCGACGTGCGCGACCTGCTGCGCTCGCAAGATCAGACGGAGTGGGTGATCGTATCGACAGGCATGTTCACCAGCTTTCTCTTCGAACCATCGTTCGGGGTGGTGGACCTCGAACGAAACACCGTGAATGCATTGGGAAGCTGGGACAACGGCGTGACCGTGACAACGGCCGACGACATCGGCGCGCTGACCGCCGCGATCGTATTCACGGAGCCACGTATCGTCGATCAGATCGTGTACATAGCCGGCGACACCATTACTTACCGACAACTCGCCGATGCCGTCGATGCTCTACTGGACCTGAATGTCCATCGCACTGAGTGGAGCGTGCCGGAATTGAAACGCGAACTGGCCGCGGATCCCGACAATTCAATCAAGAAATATCGAGCGGTATTCGCCGAAGGAAAAGGCGTGGCATGGGACAAGTCACAGACGTTCAATGCCCAAAGTGGCATTGCGGCGCGTGGGCTTGAGGACTGGATGCGCGCCAATCTTTTGGCAAGCGAAAGCGTGGCGCTGCCGGACGCTGGACATCGGTAAAAACCTCGGCCGTCCTGCCCGGGCACTCGAACGATCCACTGCATATAACCCGCCGGATCCGGCTCGGGCAGCACGACCAGCACCTTCAGCCGCTGCAACGGACGCTTCTGCGCGGCGCGCAAGTGGTCGAGCAGCGCGCCAGCCTCGGCATCAGTGTTTCCATCGAGCGAAGGTCGCAACACCGCACGCGATCACCGATCAGTGGCGGCCTTCTACGCGTCCACCGTCCGCGCACTCAGGATGCGCGACAGATTCACCTCGATCCAGTCCGCCAACGACGCGACCTGACGCGCGACTTCCTCCCCCAGCGACGTCAGCCGATAGTCCACATGCGGCGAAACTTCGTCATACGCAGTGCGTATGACGAAGCCATCGGCCGCCAACCACTGCAGCGTCTGCGCGAGCATTTTTTCGCTCACGCCATCCACTCTCCGGCGCAGATCGCTGAAACGGCAGGTCTGCTCCAGCAAGACCATCAACACGAGAACACCCCACCGGCTGGTGATGTGCTTGAGCACTTCTCGCGAGGGGCAGTCCGCCGACAGCAGTTCACCGCGACGCAACAGATCCGACAGCGGCACGCCGTCGCGGGCCAAACCAACATTTGAGTCCATGGATACTTACCTCGGCGTACGTACTTACGAAAAGTTAGTTTATCCGATACGGTACGGTTTCTGTCGCATTCATCCCAGGAGTTTGATCATGATCGTCGTTACCGGAGCCACCGGCCAACTTGGCCGGCTTGTTATCCAAGCGTTGTTGAAGACCCAGTCGGCAAGCGACATTGTTGCCGCAGTCCGCAGTCCGGAAAAGGCGGCCGATCTCGCCGCGCTGGGCGTGCAAGTCCGGCGCGCCGACTATAACGAGCCCGCCACGCTCGACTCCGCCTTCAAGGGCGCGAACAAGTTGCTACTGATTTCATCGAATGAACTTGGCCAACGCGCAGTCCAGCATCGCGCCGCAATCGATGCCGCGAAGCGCAACGGCGTGCAATTGATTGGCTACACCAGTGTGCTGCGAGCCGGCACATCGCCGCTGGGACTGGCCGGTGAACATCGCGAGACGGAAGAGGCGCTGCGCACGTCGGGCGTACCGTTCGTTTTGCTACGTAATGGCTGGTACACCGAGAACTACACCGGCAGCCTCGCCTCCGCACTCGAACACGGCGCGATCCTCGGCAGCGCGGGCGACGGCAAGATTGCCTCGGCCGCACGCGCGGACTATGCGCAAGCGGCCGCGCTGGTGATGACTCGCGACGCCCAGGCGGGACGCGTTTATGAACTGGCCGGCGACTCCGCCTATACCCTCGCTGAGCTCGCTGCCGAAGTAACGAAGCAATCGGGCAAGACGGTCGAATACCGGAATCTTTCCGAGGCGGACTACAAAGCCGCCCTGGTTGGCGTGGGATTGCCTGAAGTCGTGGCTGCGCTGCTGTCGGACTCGGCTACGGGTGCATCGAAGGGAGCACTCTTCGATGACGGTCATCAGTTGAGTCAACTCCTTGGCCGGCCGACTACTCCCCTGGCCACCGTGGTGGCCGACGCGCTCGCGGCGTGATCGCAAGTTTCTTATAGCTTGTAGCCATGGTGCGTGCGGGTCAGCCGCTGGGATCGACACGCACGATCCGTTCAATGTGACGACGGCGTTGCATTGTCCTCATTGTTCTTCGCCTGCTGAACCTGAAAAACTGTCCTCAGCATCGACGTTCGACGCCGCTTCGTTCATCAGCTGCTTCCACTGCTTTTAGCGTGCACGCGTCGGCGCTTCAGATTTCGATCGTCGCCTGTCTCATCTCGGAAAGCGTCAGCAAACTGCAACCGGCGCGGCGACGCAGCGTCGACACTGGCGTGTGTTCGTATACTTATCAGATGTAGCGTTTTTTGTTGTCAAACCGCCTCTACGCTGGTAGCCTCCCTCCAAGCTATTGAAACGAAAGCATAAATAACTCATGCCGGCTGCTTTACCACCATCATCCGTTCGCAACCCCGAGAACCGCACCTCAATCAAGCGGCTTACTCGAGAACATTTCGCGCTCTATCGCGGATATCTGGATGGCGTGGCGGTCGAGCAACTGCATGCGACTTACGGCGACGCGACTACCGACATCCGCGCGACCCGACGTCTGATCGGGCTATTACGCGACACCTTGTCTGGCGCCGCACGCCGCACCCGTGATGTCGAAGCCACCCATCTTCTGCGCCTGAGACCAGGCAGCATTCCCGACGCACGACCGCTGGCAGCCAGCGAGATGCCCTCGCTGGAGACTTATCGGGAATCCGTCGATCCAGACGGTTTCCATAGTGAAGCTGATCTGCTCGAGCTTTATCAAGCGGAATTTCCGCAGGAAAACAGCCTGGGCGTTGATCGGCGTTCGACCCGGAATGCCCGCCTGCGCCGACGTCAGATCGACGCCCTCGCTCGCATGGAAGCCAGTCTGGTCCAGGCGCCGCAGCCGGACCACCCGGTCGCGAGCTGGCTCGAACCCGCGATCGCCGGCCGTCTACAGCACACTGGTATCCACACGCTCGCCGATCTGCTCGGATTCATCGAGCAGCGCGGCCACCGCTGGTATGCGAGCGTCGAGCGTGTCGGGCCAAAGGCAGCGCGCCGGATTGTTGACTGGCTTGCTCTTCACGCCGATTCGCTCCGTCATATGCTGTCCAAACGTGCGCTCGTTCCGCGCCGACGCTTGGTCCAAGGCGATCCGGCGCTTGTTCGGCCGCGCCAGAGCGGCATTGTGCCGATCGAGTCACTGGCGGTACCCACTGAAATAGACGGGTCAGCAGGTAATAACCGGGCGCAAAACCACGGTTTGCCGTGTTCGCTGGACACGGATTTACAGGCAATCGATGCGTGGCTTGCCACCCGGCAACATAGCCCGCACACCGCCCGCGCCTATCGCCGGGAGGCCGAACGCCTGCTTCTGTGGGCAATCAACGAAAAGAAAAAGGCAATGTCGTCGCTGGATGGCGCCGACTGCGCGGGGTATATCGGGACGTTTTTGGCCGATCCGCAGCCGGCCGGCCGCTGGGTCGGACGCGCGAAAATCGAGCGAACTCACGTGGATTGGCGGCCGTTTGTCGGCGCCCTCTCCAATCGCAGCCGGGAAACCGCGCGGGCAATCCTTCACGCAATGGGCCAGTGGCTGGTCGAACAGAACTATTGGGCGCACAACCCGTTTTCGAATGCTCCGGCGGTAGCGATCGGCGCGCGGATTGACGTTTCAGGGCGTTCTCTCAATCACGCGCAGTGGCAGAGCGTGGTCGGGGCAGCCGCTCGGGACCGGTATTCTCAAAGGGAATTGCGCGACTATTTGGCACTGAATCTTGCCTACTCGACCGGGTTGCGGCGATCAGAACTGGCGCATGCAACAACCGGCCGGCTGATCCGGCCCACGCTGGAAAATGGACTTGAAACCGACGTTGGGAGCGCGTCGGCTACCGGCTGGCAACTGGGCATCCCCGGGAAACGCCATGCGGCACGGACCATTCCGGTCCCACAGGCCGTAATGGAACTGGTGTTTGAGAGCCTGCGAGCCCGCGGTTTGCCCAGGGATCCCGGCGCTTGTCCGGCCGACACCCCGCTGCTGGCGCATTTTCGCACCGGCGACTCACTGACACCCGATGGGATGGGGCAGGTATTCCGGCGGCTTTTCGCCTGGACCTCAGTTCTTTCAACCCCGCAAAATCTGCTTGATTCACGTCGTTGTTTCAATGCGAGCACTCATTGGATCCGGCACACCCACTCGCATCACGCACTCGAAAGCGGCACGGATTGTAGGGAAGTCCAGATCCGCCTCGGCCATGCGAACCTGTCCACCACGCTTCTTTATGTAAAAACCCGCCGTCACGGTTCGCTCGCAGACGGTAAAAGCGGCGTTTTGCCGGCGCGCTAACAGCAAGAAATTCCTCGCCGACGCTTGAATCTACAGACCTAAAGCGTCGCAGCCTCCCCGATTTGCCTCAAGTCTTTTCTCACCTTTTTGCTCGAAGCCCAACAACCACGTGCCTTTGCGGCTATCCTGGTCCGGCAAAGTTTACTTGCGTTTACTCCGTATACCTCTTAGTCTTCGCTTACCGTCGGTTCTACCTTTTAAGGGAGAATCCACGTTTTAGGTAGAACAAGAGCCACCGGGAAGAACGCATGGATATTAACCTTTCGACGCCACCCATCGAGGTGACGCCGGACGACCTCGTCAATTTGGCGGCTCGCTCCGCGAAAATGCTCGAGCGAATTCGTACTCAGATGCTTCAGCCTTTCCCGCGGAAGGTTGCCCCGGTGTTCCCGAGCGGCAAACTGCAGGAACTGTGCGGCATCGACAAAGCCCGCTTCTCCTATCTGATCAAGAAAGGAGAACTGCCTCAAGGCACCCAGGAAAAGCCCGGGGCCGCGCGGCAGTTTACGCTCGCCGAAACGATCGAATGGGTCAAGGCGGAACGCAAGCCAAGACAACGTCCGGCAGGCAAGGACGGGAAAGTCATCGCGATCGGCAACTTCAAGGGCGGCGTGACCAAGACCACGACGTCCATGGTGCTGGCGCAAGGCTTGTCCTTGCGACACGGGCGCCGGGTCCTCCATATAGATATGGACCCGCAGGGCAGTGCGACCACGCTGTACGGGATCAACCCGCACGCAGAAATCAATGGCGACCAGACTATTTTGCCCTTGATCGAAGCTTACGTCAGCGGCGAAACCTTCGACATGAAGCACTTGCCGATGCAGACGTATTGGGAAAACCTTGACCTGATCCCGTCATCCACGGATTTGTTCAACGCCGAATTCATGCTCCCGGCGCGCGTTCACGCGTCGCCGAGTGCAAAGTTCTGGAACGTGCTGAACGACGGACTCAAGGAACTCAAGCACGAGTACGACTACATCATCATCGATACCGCGCCCACGTTGAGTTATCTGACCATCAACGCGCTTTTCGCGGCAGATGGGGTCATCGTGCCGGTAATGCCGGACACACTCTCGTTCGCATCAATGGTCCAGTTCTGGTCTCTCTTTTCCGACATGGTCTCCGGCATGAAGCAGTTCGGGGAGTCAGCCGATGAAGCCAAGGTGTTCGATTTCATCGACATCCTGGTGACGCGCATGCCGAATAAGGCGAATGCGTCCATTGTTCGCGACTGGGTCATTACGACCTATGGCGAGCGTGTCTTGCCGGTCGAAATCCCGGAAACCGATCTTGCACGAACGACCACCAACGATTTTTCGACGGTGTACGACTTCCCGAACTACGACGGCAATGCCGCGACGCTTCGGCGAATCCGCGTGCCCTATGACCAGGTTGTGGATCTGATCGACAGTAAGGTCTGTTACCTCTGGGACAAGGAGTAAGCATGTCTACAGCAGCGAAACAAAAGGCGAAGGCAGCAGGTATTCGATTGGACGACGATAGTCTCGATACGCCTTCGGAACCGGTCGCGCCTCGCACCGCGCCCGGGCAGTTGATTGGTCTTCAAGGGCGGGTTCACAGCCAGCAGGCTGAAATTGACAAGCTGAAACGTGCGCTGGAACAACGTGCACCCGGCAAACTCCCCCTAGACAAGCTTCACGAGATTCCGGGCCGCCGCAGACGTCTTACGTCCTCAGAGTACGCAGAACTTAAAGCAAACCTGTCGGCTTACCCTCTCGCCCAGCCTATTACGGTGCGTGAGCGCCACGACGGCGAGTACGACATCGTGGCCGGCCATAACCGGGCTTCGGTGTATCGCGAACTGGGGCGCACCGAGATTGACGGCATCGTGCTGGACATCGATGCGTCGATGGTCGAGTACGCCGCTTTCTTCTCGAACCTCTTATCACCTACTCTTTCGGACTTTGAGAAATTCTGGGGCTTCAAATCGCTTCAGGACTCAACGGGAATTACGAAAGAGGATTTGGCGAAGGCTGCGGGCATTAGCGATTCGCACGTCGGGCGGATCATGAAATTCGATCTTCTGCCTGACGAATGCAAAGAATTGCTGGCAACTCGACCCGAACGACTGGGAAGTAATGCAGCAGAGCAAATGGCTAAAGCGGTAGCGGAGGGACGGGCGGACAAGGTGAAAGCAGCGATCGAGCGGCTGATGGCTGATGACACGTACACCCAGGCGCAAGCAGTCGCGGCGACGAAGCCCGACCGGGCGCCCCGTGAAAAGCACGAACCCCTGGTTGTAAAACGTGGCGCCAAGAAGATTTGCCAGATTTCGGCTCGAAATGGGGTAGTTGGCGTTTCATTCTCTGGCAAGGCTGCTGATGAAGCGGAGCAATGGGCAGAACGAATTCACGCGTTCATTGAGTCGGAACTCGAAAAGCAGTGATCCCTAGTAGGGAACTGCTTTAAATCAACGACTTAGCGCGCACCACGTCAGCACCCTGAAGTGGTGAAATGCGACTCAGGACTTCCCTAATAGGGAATCGTTAAAAATCATGGACTTAACCAAACGGCCGAGAATGATCATGAACTGATTTCAATGCAGGAAAAACAAAAGCCTTCGGCGGGAACCGAAGGCTTTTGAGTAACCGGGCTTCGCTGTCGCTTGCCCACCGCTGCATTTCTCCGACGGGAATCGGATAAAGGCCCAACACCTCGAAGTGTAGCGGATAGCGATCGGCAGTCAAGCGTTTCTCTTCCATTTTGAAGAAATGGACGTGTGACATGCTTATCGCGCAACTTTCCGTTGCTGGCGAGGGGGACCTGTACCCTCTTCCACCCCCTGACGACTCTGTCAATATCGATCAAACCGCGCTGGATGAATTTCTAGCCGGTCAATCAAACCTCCCTTGGGTCGTATTCCGGGCAGCGCATCGTGCTGCGAACTTCCCGGCACTCCCTGCTCGCGCTCGCGCGGTGTTGGCGGCACTTGCACGTACCGTTGACGCCAATCGCCCGTACGCCGCCATTTTCGCTCGTCGCGAACTTCTGACCGGTCGCGCCATGCAATCGATGCGTACGTTCTATCGGAGTCTGGACGACCTCGAAGCAGCAGGTCTGATTGAACGCGTGCCGCAGAAGCGCTTCGGAACAGCAGGCTTATTTGGTCGCGCGTATCTGCATCTCACAGAGAAATCCGCCATCGTCCTCGGGTACATGTCACCGTTGTCCGAAACTCAGTCGTCTGACACGCAATCTCCCGCGCGCCAGCTGTCTGCCACTCCGTTCGATGAGTCAGCTTCGCTGGACGCTGAAACCCCCAGCGCACTTGGCCATTCATTTAGCCCGCCGTGTGTCACGGTGGCAGACGGAGCTATATATAAGGATCTATTCCCTAAGAATCAAAAGAGACAACCAGGAGAGCTCCCAGCGGATCTCCAGCGCTTGCTGAGTTTGGGTTTTCGTCAATTTTTGATTTTTAAACTCATGCGAGAAGCGAAGGCACAAGCGAAGCTGCTGTCCGACGTAGTCGAAGCAACCTGGGAGCATCTGCGAAATGCGAAGCGCCCGATCAGCTACCTCCGCGCCCTGCTTCGTTCCCCGGTTGATTTTGGACATCAAATCCGGGCCAAGCGGCTCGCTGCAGAACGACTTGCCGAAGAGAAAGCTCAAGCTGCGAATATCGATGCCACAGTGCTTCAGTGCGCTGGACATGTGTTTATCGATATTGCCAATACCCGCCTCATCACGATCTCCAGCACAGCTGATTCGATCTCCGTCCACGACTACCGGGAAGCAAGGCCGCGTGTATCGACCGGCCAATGGACAGTCGCCTTCGTCGCAGCGCTGAATGCAAGGGAAGTCGTCCGAGCAACGTCCGATCAAGTCACGGCATTCCGATTAAAGTGCGAGAACAATCACGCGGTCCAGCCGAAGGGTACCGAGACGACCGTACAAGCAATACCGCGAACACGGACATCAACGATCAACAACCGCCTCAACGAGATGAAGAAGATGCTCCGGGCTACGTGTGCCGGCGTTTCCTTGGATACACGTGAAGCGCGGCTTGCAGAGAGTTCAGGGCAAGGTTCGAAGGTCAATGCTTGATGAAGCGCTTCGGTCCATTTTTGCGAAGTTCTGAAAATTTGATGCTTTCCGCTCGCGCTGCACGGATTGGACCTGCTCAATCTGGCATGACCTGCGTGTATCGACACACGAGCGGCATCAAGTCTCCGTATGAACTCGATAGCTGTATTCCCGCTCGTCGGATAGGGGCTTACGCGCGTCGCCTCATTTTGTGGGCAAACATCACGCTCACTCGCGCCGCAGGAAACTGCGAAATGCAGCAACGCCTAGAAATCCATTCGAACAAAATAAGGATCCTTACACATTACCGAGGCTTCGAGATCTATAGCCGTTTCAACGGATTTCGCTTAGTCGCAACTAACGGTCTATCGGCTACCCATCTGCCCTCCGCTCAGCCTACGGCCTACCAGTCGGCCGAAGTCACAGAATCCGCTTCCAAAGAGCCAACGTGGATAGATTCGGTCATTCTTAGATCGCCGCCGGGGTAGCGCGCCGCATGGTTTGTCGCCAACCTTTCCATACGAAGGTGTGAACTTGCCTTCTTATCCTTCCAGACGCTCACGTTGCGCGATCAAAAAGGTAGGCCAAAAAAAGTCGACGACTAAAGGTTCTAAGGGGCTGGCCAACATCTGACACCGTATTCCAATTCGTACGACAATCATTCAATCGGATGCCAGAGCGGTAAGCTCGGACACCCACTCCAGAGCGGCGTAAAGCTGGCCTCATGATCATTCTTTTTGAGATGCCGTATCAAGTATCATCCCAGGATGATCTTTGTCAGACGGGAATACAATAATGACATCCGAAATGGGTTTGGTGCGGCCGGAAACGCTGCGGCATCAGGTGGAGAATGTGCTTCGACAGGCCATTATGTCAGGGCGCTTCGCGCCGGGCGCGCGGCTCATCGAGCGTGAATTGTGTGAAACCCTGGGAGTCAGCCGGACGTCGGTTCGGGAGGCGTTGCGTCGGCTGGAAGCGGAAAAGCTGGTACGCAGCGTGCCACACAAGGGGCCAGTGGTCGCGATCATGTCGAAGCATGAGGCGACTGAGCTATATGCAATTCGAGGATTGCTCGAAGGTTTCGCCGCTGGAGAATTCGCTCGAATTGCGGACGACGAGGCTATCGCGCAGTTCGGCGAAAAAGCGAAGCTGCTGCGTGCGCAAGCATTGGCTAACGATCAAGCGGGCGTGCTCAGAGCGAAGACCGAGCTCTACGATGTACTGCTCGATAACTGCGGCAATGCGCTGGTGAAAGAGATACTGACGAGCCTGTATTCGCGGGTCAACCTGTTGCGCGCGACTTCACTGATGCATCCGGATCGCCTTCCAGCCAGCCTTCGTGAAATCGACAAATTGTTCAAAGCATTGAAGGCGCGCGACGCGGAAGGTGCCGGCGCGGCCGCACGGCTGCATGTGTCAAACGCGGAGAAAGCGGCAATGCGGATGCTCGACGAAACGGCGGAAGAGCAGGAATAGGGTGCGTAGGTTAAAAGGGAAAGGGCGCGCATATTAACGCGCGAGCTTCGAGCAACAGAAGCTTCAATCAACAAACAATACGAGCTGAACCATAAAAAGAGGCCGTTCCAATTCACGTTGGAAACGGCCTCTTTCGTAATGCACTTGCCTCCCACAAACGGCCCGCGCAAGGCAGAGCGACCCAACATCACTGGCCGCCGCCTTTTCCACCCATGGGCATTCAGACAAACTCAATTCTAGCCAGGCGACTCAATGACCGAAATAGACGGAATGCGTCCCGTTCGGCTGGGTCATCTGCGAGCCCATGCCTGAAGCGGAAGTACCGTTCATAGAAGGGCCATATGACGTAGCGGCCATGCCGCGTTCTGAACCCACGCGCTGCTCGGCGGCTTGGGCCTGGTCTGGATAAGTGGTGCGATCCGCCGCCGGGTTATAGCCCGACTGCTCCATTTGTTGCAGGTCGGTCTTTACCGCGGAGCGCGGCACCTGCGTGTTGTCCTGAGCAAACGCGAATGTGGGCGCGGCGAGCGCTGAAGCGATAACAACTGCAGGAATCAGAGCCTTGAGCATGATTGATCTCCAATGAAGTTTGCTAAGGAGATACACGCAAACTGCAGGCCAGATCAGCGGGCGCTTAATTTTTTTGGTTAATTTCGCCCGCCAGTAACAACAATTCGAGCGCTCGCGCCCTTTCCGACGTCACTTAGTTGCGAACCAGGCAATAAAAGTCATGATGAGGATTACCGACAATGGTCAGCATTACATCGGATTGGAAAGGAAAATGCTGCAGATCAGCTTCGATAATTCAGGCAACGGATCCGCGCCTGCACGAGCCCCGGACGTCACAAACCACTGAGCCTCCCACGATATCTCCCTACCGGACTTCCTTATTTGAATAACTTGTTTATGAAAAATGTCGTAAACGCCTACGATAGTTTTTTGAACGTCTCAACTACATGTCGTGAGCAGCTCACAACCCAACGGCCATGACCTACGACGAATCCCCTGCGCACTCACCAGATCTGCTCGTATCTTCTGCCCCCGCAGTATTGCGCGGCAATGACGCGTATGACCGCATCCGCCGGGACCTGCTTTCATGCAAGCTGATGCCCGGGTCAACCGTTACCGAAAGCCAGTTGATGTCGGAGTACGACATCGGTAAAACGAGCTGCCGCATTGCGCTCGTGCGGCTCGTGCACGAAGGTTTCGTGCGTTCTTTGCCGCGACAGGGTTACCGCATTGCAGCCATCACATTGAAGGACGTGGAAGAGGTGTTCGCGCTACGGGTACAGCTTGAACCACTGGCAGCGCGGCTAGCCTGCGGCCGTGTGGACGTAGAGTTGCTGCGGCGGCTCGAAGCGGCGTGCCGCGTGCCGCATCCGGAGCGGGCGTTGTCGGCGCAAATCGATGTATTTCTCGACGCGAACCGTGAATTTCATCTGGCGATAGCCGCGGCAAGCGGTAACGAACGGTTGCATCGAACGCTCGCGAGCCTGCTCGACGAAATGTCGCGTCTCGTTGCGCTTGGCTTCGGCGTGCAGGGGACAAAACCCGAGATCAAGCACGATCACAACGCGATGATCGATGCGTTCATCGCGGGCGATGGACGTCGTGCAGAGACCATTGCGCGCCGTCACATAGAGACGTTCCAGAGTATGACAATGGACAAGGTCTACGCGAGTCTTTCCAGCGCGGGGGCATCGCTGCCGCTGTACACGGTGGCGGAGCTTCGCCGATGAGCACTGCTATTTCTGGCGCTATTTCTGCTGCTATTTCTCTACGCAGCGTAGGGAAGAACTTCGGATCACTAAAGGTTCTGGATCATGTTTCCTTCGATGTCGCGCAAGGTGAAATAGTGGCGCTGCTCGGCACGTCCGGATGCGGCAAGAGCACGCTGCTCAACATGGTTGCAGGTCTGCTCGAAGCAACTGAAGGCGAGCTTTGGATCGACGGCAAACGGACCGAGGGGACGAAGGATCGCAATGCGCTCTCGTATATGTTCCAGGAAGACCGGCTGTTACCCTGGCGGACTGCGCGTGCGAATGCCGAGTTCGGCCTTGAAGCAGCGAGCCCCGCGATTCCCGCTCGCGAACGCCATACCCGCGCGAACGCGGTCCTCGATCTGGTCGGACTGCAAGGTTTCGCCGATGCTCACCCGCATCAGCTTTCGGGAGGCATGCGCAGCCGTGTTGCTCTCGCGCGAAGCCTTGTCACCGGCCCTCGCATCCTGCTGATGGACGAACCGTTTTCAAAGCTCGACCCGCAGATGCGCTCCCAAATGCACGACGAACTGCTGCGCATTCACGCGATGCAGCGCATGACCGTGCTGTTCGTGACCCACGACGTGGAGGAAGCGATCGTGCTTGCAGATCGAGTCGTGGTGCTCGCGCCGCGGCCCGGCCGCGTGCGCGAGATTGTTGATGTCGAGCTGCCGCGCCCGCGTACCGCCACCGATCCGAGCGTGGCCGAGGCAATCCGCCAATTGCGTCTTCTGATCTGATCCATGTCCACTGTTTCCCGTAGTTCGTTCGCTTCAACCGTTGCGCAACGTTTTGTGCTCGTCATCCTGCTGCTCGCGGCGTGGTGGCTCGCGGCGCTGCGCATGCCGCAGTTTGTACTGCCAGGACCGCTGCGCGTGGCGCACGCATTTGTCGGACTCCTACAAAGCGGTACGTTCTTCGACGATCTCGGCATCACGCTGTATCGCGTCGTGGCTGGATTTCTGCTGGCAGCCGCGGCCGGTGCGCCTCTCGGTATTGCGCTCGGTTCGAATCCGCGCGTGGCGCATTTCTTCGAGCCGCTGCTGTCGATTGTGAACACGGTGTCGTCGGCGATCTGGGCGGTGTTCGCCATCATCTGGTTCGGCATCTCGAACGCGACCACCATCTTCGTCGTGTTCATGACGGCAATGCCGCTGATCCTGACGAACGTCTGGCAAGGCGCGCTGACAGTAGACATCAATCTTGTCGAGCTCGCGCGCAGCTTTCGCATGTCGCAGACGCAGATCATGCGCAAGATTTTTCTGCCGACCATCCTGCCGCATTTCTTCGCCGGAGCGCGCCTCGCGTTCGGCTTTGGCTGGCGCGTCTCGTTAGTGGCGGAGACGATCGGGTCGTCGAACGGCGTTGGCTACCGCCTGCGGCAAGCGGCCGATCTCGTGCAGACCGATCAGGTTTTCGCGTGGACCGTCACGCTGGTTGTCCTGATGTTGCTGCTCGAAGCGGGCGTGTTGAAGCCGCTTGAACGCCGCCTGTTTCGCTGGAAAAAGACCGACTGATCTAACGGGAAACAAGAAACCATGAAAGGTATTTCACTCTTCAGGCGAGCGGGGGTTGCGACCGTTGTTGCGACCGCCGCGATGCTCGGTGCCATGCAAACGGCGCACGCGGAACCCATGCGCATCGGCTATTGGACGAGCGGCGTCAGCTTGGGTTTCGGCGCGGTACTCGAGGCACAAAAATTCCTGCAGCAACGCGGCCTCGATGTCACTTTCATTCGCTTCTCCGACGTCAACGCGCCCAATCGCGCACTGGCGGCGAACGCGATCGACTTTGCGTTTGCCGCCCCGGCAGCCGCTGTATTCAGCACGGCGGCCGAGGGCGTGCCGTTGAAGATCGTGCTTGCGACACAACCGGCCGATGTCGAATTCGTCGCACCCGAGGACTCGCTGATCAAGTCACTCGCAGACCTGCGCGGCAAGAAGGTGGGCATGTCGCCGCCGGGAAGCTCGGTTGCCGCGATTGCCACCGCGGTGTTGCAGGGTAACGACGGCATCAAGGCGAACGATTTTTCCATCGTCCCCGGAAATGAAGCGCGGCTCGCCCAGTTCCTCGTGCAAAAACAGGTCGATGCCGCCGCATTGCGCTCGGTAACCATCGCGCAACTCAAGGAGCTGAAGGTCAGGCAGCTCGGAAGTTTCGGCGCTGAGTGGAAGAAGCTGACGAAGTCCGACGCAACCCCCTATATAGGCGTGAGTGCGATCCGTGCAGATTACCTCGCCCAGCATCCGCAAGACGTGGCAAAGCTGATCGCAGGCATGCGCACCGCGTTGCAATGGGGCGCGACGCATCAGAGCGACGTCGCGGCAATCCTGCAGAAGAGCGCGAATTTGCCTGCCGAGGACGCGCAAGCGTACGCCGCGCGCTGGTCGGATATCAACCGCGTCACCTTTGAACCGATTGATCTGGAGACCCTCAAGCGCGAGCACCAGATCTTTGTGGATGGCGGTGTGATCAAAGGCACGCTGCCCGCCGATCTCTTCGACACCGGCCCATATGCCGCATCGAAATCGATCCAATAAAACGGAGTAGACACTGTGACAACCAGCATTGCATCAACCATGAAGGCGCTCGTGCTGAACCAGCACGGCGACCTCGATCAACTCCACGTGGTGAACGACAAACCCGTGCCGAAGGCATCGCCCGGGCATGTGGTGATCCGCGTGCGTGCGTCGTCATTCAATTATCACGATGTGTTCACCGTGAAGGGCATGCCGGGCATCAAGGTGCCGTTCCCGGTGGTGATCGGCCTGGACATGGCGGGTGAAATCGCGGAGTTGGGTGAGGGCGTTGAGGGCTGGAAGGCGGGCGATCGTGTGCTCGTGAATCCGCTTTATCCTGAGAAAGGCCTGATGGGCGAAATGCTTGATGGCGGCATGGCGCAATACTGCCTCGTGTCGGTCGGGCAGTTGATCCCGTTACCCGATGCCGTGAGCTACGACGCCGCGTCCGCGTTGCCGGTAGCGTACGGCACGGCACACCGCATGCTGGTCACGCACAAGACCGTGAAAGCAGGCGATCGCGTGTTGATTCTGGGCGCAAGCGGTGGGGTGGGCACGGCGTGCATTCTTATCGCGAAGCAATTGGGCGCCGAGGTGATCGCGTGTGCCGGCAGCGACGAGAAGTGCGAGCAACTGAAAGCGCTCGGCGCCGATCATACGGTTAACTACAAGTCCACGGACTTCTCGAAGTGGGCGATCGGCGAGTACGGCAAGCCGCAACGCCGGACTTACGAGGGTGGGGTGGACGTGGTGGTGAATTTCACCGGCGGCGAAACATGGGTGCCGTCGCTGAAATGCCTGAAGCGCGGCGGCACGTTGCTCGTATGTGGTGCAACGGCTGGCCACGCGCCCGCCGAAGACCTTCGATACATCTGGAGCTTTGAACTGAAGATCATCGGCTCGAACAGTTTCTACGATGAAAACCTGCGCGCATTGCTCGATCAGATTGCGGCGGGAGAACTGGTGCCGGCCATCGACCGGGTGTTGCCGCTGGAGGAAGCCGCCGAGGGACTGCGCCTGATTCGAGACCGCGAAGTGCTGGGCAAGGTCGTGGTCAACCCCTGATACACCGGTTAGAAAAGCTGAGGAAAACATCATGAGCGAAGCAACATTGCCGAGCGCGCAGGATATCGAGGCGCGTTTGCGGCGCGGCCCGTTTCACGAATGGCTGGGTTTGAAGGTGGTATCGGTGAGTGAGGGCGAGATCGAACTATGCGCTACGTGGCGCGAAGAATGGGTCGTGAATCCGGAGAAGGGCTACACGCACGGCGGCATTCTCGCCGCACTCGTGGACCTGGCGGCGGACTGGGCGCTGGTAACGAAGACCGGACGGGGCGTGCCTACCATCGACCTGCGCGTGGACTATCATCGCGCCGCGTTTCGGGGTGACCTGACAGTGAAGGGAAAGGTAATCAAGTTCGGCTCGCAGGTGTCCGTGTCCGAAGCACAGGTCTTCGACAAAGACGGCAAGCTCGTTGCCAGCGGCCGCGGCGCCTATTCAACGGCGGCTGCAACCCCAACCCCGGCGCCGGCCAGAACCTGATGCTGAAGCTCGACCATCTCGTCATCAACACGCGTTTCGATACCGACGCCGCCCAGCGCACCTTCGAGCAACTCGGCTTCACGGTCGCGCCGCGCGGGTATCACACGCTCGGGTCGATCAATCACGCGATCGTGTTCGATGACCACTATCTTGAACTCATCGGCTTGCCTGCCGATGGCAAGACCGTGCGCGAGGAGATTGTGTCGAGTCCGCTAGGCCCTGATGGCCTGGTGTTCCGCATCGACGATCCGGCTGCGACCTTCGATACCCTGCGCCAAGCCGGTTTTCACGCCACGCCGCCGCAGACCTTCTCACGGCCGGTCGAGCTTGACGGCGCGCCCCCGGTCGACGCGCGGTTCACCACGGTGCGGCTGAAACCAGGCCAGTTTGACGGAGGCCGCGTCTACTTTTGCCAGCACCTGACGCCCGAGCTCGTTTTCCGCAGCGAATGGCAGAGCCATCCGAATGGCGCGGCGGGGTTGAGCGCGTTGCATCTGATTGATGTTGCGCCCGAACCGTATGTGCAACTCGGCGAGATCGAGGCGGGCTTCGAACTGGTGTACTGGACGCGTGCGGATTTCGACGCGCGGTTTGGCACGACGGCGCAGTACATTGCTGCGCACGGCCCGCGTTATGCCGCGATTACGGTGCGTACGCCAGCCTGGCGCCTGGCGGGTGAGAGAGCCGAAGCGGCAGGTTTGCCCGCGTTCATCGAGAGGCAACGAGCGCTCGTCGCTTTGCCTCGCTTCGATACCTTGCTGGAATTCATACCATGACTTTCCCGACGAATCTCGGCGCGCTGATTGCACGCGGCGAGGGTGGCGATCGAGGCGCTGACACACTTGCGATCATTGGCCTGGACGATGGGTTCAACGAGCGTCAATACAGCTTCGCTGAACTCGATGCGCTCGCTGACGCTGTGGCTTATACGCTCGCCGCTCAGTACGCGCGAGGCGAGCGCATTGCCGTGCTCGCGGCCAATTCGGCGGACTATGTCGCGACGATGCTGGGCATCATGCGCTCGGGGCTGGTCGCCGTGCCGGTCAACTATAAATTCCCGCGCGCGCTGATTGCTGATGTGATCGCGAATAGCGGAGCACGCCTTGTGTTCACGGATTCGCAGCGCGTGGGCGACGCGCCGGCGAGCCTTGCGCGCGTGGTGTTCGATGGGCGGGAACAAGCCCCCGGCACTCAAGGATTCCAATCGTTTATTGCGGCAGAAAAAGCGCAAGGGCGGCGCTTTGAGCCGATAGTTCCTCACAAAAACGAGGCCGCGTTGTTCCTCTATACATCAGGTTCCACGGGACGGCCGAAGGGCGTCGTCCTCTCGCACGCGAGCCATCTCTGGGTGGTCGAGACGCGCTTAAAGGCGCAGCCATTGAGCGGTGAGCGCGTGCTGATCGCCGCGCCGCTTTATCACATGAACGCGCTTGCGCTGGTGTTCCTTGTGTTGGCCGCTCGCGCCACGACCGTGTTGATGCCGGCCTTCAACGCGCGCAATTACATTCGCGCTATCGATACTTATCGCTGCACGTGGCTCACTGCCGTGCCGCCGATGATCGCCATGATGATGCAGGAGCGCGAACTGCTCGCGCGCACGGATTTGTCGTCGGTTCGTTATGTGCGGATGGGCTCGGCGCCGGTCAGTGGCGCGTTGCTCGAGCGGACTCACGCGCTGCTGCCGAACGCGAAGGTGATCAACGCGTATGGCACTACCGAGGGCGGGCCGGTCGTGTTCGGGCCACATCCCGACGGTTTGCCCACGCCCGCGCAAGCGATCGGCGCGGCGCACCCCCAAGTCGAACTTCGCCTCATCGATACGAACGGTGAGCTCGCGAGCGAAGGTGAACTGGAGATTCGCAGCGCGGGGCTGATGAACGGTTATCACAATCGCCCGGACCTGGTGACGCCGATCACGCCGGACGGCTTTTATCGCACCGGCGATGTATTCCGCCGCGACGAAAACGGCTTCTATGCGTTTATCGGACGACGCGACGACATGTTCGTTTCCGGCGGCGAAAACATCTTCCCGGGTGACGTTGAGAAGATGCTCGAGCGGCATCCGTCGATCCAGCAAGCGAGCGTGATTCCCGTCGACGATGCGATCAAGGGTACAAAACCCGTGGCCTTTGTCGTGCTAAAACCTGGGGTGCAATTGAGCGCGGAAGAGGTGAAAGCGTTCGCGCTGGAACATGCGCCGGCCTATCAGCATCCGCGGCAAGTCTGGTTCATGGATGCGTTTCCACTCGCGTCGACCAACAAGATCGACCGGGCGGTTTTAAAGCGCGAGGCGGCAAGGAGACTGGAGGATGAAGGGCATCCTGAAAAGGCTTGAGGGGCACTGACTGTCAAGTTATATCATCATGTTTGATATATTTAAAATCAGATGATATAGTTTGAAACATGAAACCCGATCAATGGCATTTCTCGCGTCCGGAGCTCGCTGCAGGGTATCTGAGCCTGTTCGGGCTGGGTCTGTCCTCCGCGCGCACGTTGTTCGCGCGGAGGCGGATGGGCAAGACGGAATTCTTGCTCAAGGACCTGATCCCGGCGGCCACGGCAGCCGGGTACCTGACAGCCTACGTGAACCTGTGGGACGACGACGAGGAACCCGCAGGCGCGCTTGTGGGTGCGCTCTACGGCGCCGTCGAGCCGAACTGGTGGGGCAGGCTTGCGCGTCGCGCCCGCAGTCCAGTCAAGAATCTCAAGGCCACGGGCAAGATTCCGGCATTCGGTGAAGCATCGGTCGAGGCGGAGTTATCGGCGGAGGACAAGAAGTATGCCGGCACGCTGTTATCCGACGCGCTCAAGGCCTTCGATTCCCAGCCGAAGCCGCTGCTTCTGATCATAGACGAAGCGCAGGTTCTAGCTGCCGCGGCTCACTCGAATTTTGCGCACGCGCTGCGTGCGGGGCTGGACGTTCGCAAGGACCGGCTGAAAGTGATCTTTGCCGGCAGTTCGGAATCGACCTTGAGAACCATGTTCGGACGCTCGTCCGAGCCGTTTTTCAACTGGGCGCCGCTTGAACCCTTTGCGCTGCTCGGCCGCGATTTCCTCGAGTTCATGGTGGAGAAGGTCAACACCATTGCCAAGCATCAGCTCTCGATGAAACATGCTGTCGCCGCTTTCGATCAGCTCAACTGCACGCCTGAATTCTTCCGGCGTTTTCTGGAGCGGCATCTCACGTATCCGTTCGATGGCCCGGACGCGGCATTGCAATTCACGAAAGAGCATGTGTTCAACAACGAGCAATTCAAGCGGCAGTGGACCGGATTGTTGCCAGCCGACCGTGCGCTGCTCGGCATGATGGCCGACGGCATGGTTTCAGACTTTCATAGCCAGGCGGCACGGGAGCAACTGGGGACCTTGCTCGGCTTGCCCAAAGCGCCGCCGATGAACACGCCCGCGCATTCGTTGCGCCGGCTTCAGGCCGGCAACATCGTGACCAAACTGGCGCATGGTGAATATCGCTTTGAAGATGAAGCGTTCGCGCAGTGGATCCGTGAACAACGCACCCTGGGTGAGGATGCCCCGGGCTGACGAACGCGCTTTTTTAAGCCTTCGCACTTGAAACGAGCGGTCAATGCGAATCGCGGCTGGAACCGGAAACGGTCCAGCCGCGACGTCACGCGCTTTAAGCGCACTAAGCACTAGGCGCGGCGTCTGAACCATCCCGTGAGCGACAAGCGGTCGCGCGTCGCGGGCAATACTTCGTGCAGCATGTCGGCGGATAAAAACACCGCGATCCGGTTGCCGACCGGCGCGATATCCCGCGTGCTCAAGCCTTCCGGATGCAGCCTTAAAGCGCCACCGTGCTCGGGCAGCCAGTCTGCATTCAGATAGACGATGACGGACACGGTGCGGCTGTCGTCGTCGCGAAACCGGTCGCGGTGCTGCATGTATGAAGCACCGGGTGCGTAGAACGCAAAGTGGCTTTCGTATTCATCGAGACCCAGGAACAGCCCGCGATTCAATGCCACGCGCAGTGTTTCCATGATCGCGAGATAACGGTCGCACGCGTCCGACTGACCCGCCTCCAGCCACTGGATCCGGTCGCCGCGCACGCCCGGCTGCAGCGATCGCGCCGCGCCCTGGCTGACCCGCGCCGGAGTAAGCGTGCCGGCCGCCGCCAGCGCCGCGCATTCCAGCGCCAGCGCGAGGGTCAGATCCGGCGGCAAGAAAATATCCTGCTCCGACCAGCCATGCTCATGAACGGCATCGACAATATGACGATGCAGGTCATCTCCGGACGCATCTGAATGCGCCGGCGGGTGCGATCGGATCACTGCGGGTTCCTTCGAACGAAGGTGCTGGGTGGAAATTCCGGCGGCCGTCCGAGGCGTGGCTGGACCTAAGCGGGTATCGGATATGAGCGGGGTGGGGCTTTAATCTGAGCGGCAGATATTAACACCGGCGCCTGACTGTTCCCGTGAAGGGGCGCGTGGTGCCCTGGCCCGGCTTACAGGCGCCTCGTCCTGTTTAAGCGGCTTAAGCGCCCGCGAGCGCCAATACGTGATCGCCGCGTGCGGAGCGTTGCGTGCGGAGCGTTGCGTGGCACAGCGATCGAATCGGATCGTATGGCGCCGGGGAGTTGCCCTGCGCTTCTGCGGCGTTGCTCGCGCTGACTGTTCAAGTCGTATGCTTTGCTTTGGTAAGCGGGCTTACATCGACAACGTCGGCAACGTTGACATGTTGAGCGTTCAATCGGCTCGCGCCGTTGGAGCCTTGATCGGTTCATCGGCGCGAGCGAAACCTGTTCGCTACACCAAGGGCAACCACACTTCCGTCCGAAGTTCTTCCGCAGGAGTGACTTCGGGCCGGTTCAGGTTGACCTCCAGCGGCGGTTCATCGCGAAGCTGTTCGCCCGAGGACGGCAGCCAGTCCCGATACGCCGCCTTCCACGTGCGATGCAGCGTCGTATAAGGGCCGACGTGAGTGAAAACCGCATAGCGGCCGCTCGCGATCGGTTGCCAATTCAGCGTGCCGGAAAGCGGCAAGCCGTCCGGTTGCTCGCACTGTCCGCTGTTCGTAGCCATGGAATAACCGAACACCAGGCCGGCGATAAAACGGCAGTGTGGATCATCAGGACCTTTGGGGTCGTCAGGAACCACGCTCATATAACTCCGTACCTGATCGCGAAGGCCCGCACCATTCAGCGCCTGCATCAACTCGCCAAACGCCTGTTGCGCCGCACGCATCATATTGTTGTCGACCATGCCGCGCCCTGTGGCGGTAAGGGCGACGATGCCCTCGGGCAAGTGGGTGATTCGAGAGGCTTGCATCGCATCCGCTCCTTTGAAAACAGAGGGAAAATCGGGCTCACGACAGCGTGAAAAAATGTCTTTCCACGCTGAGACATCGCCTCGACGCACAGCCGTCGGCGTGGTGTCGAGATCGCGGCGCATGGCTTTGGCGAGTGCTTGCGCGGACTCGTAGCCCACCGTCAATGCAATATCCGATACCGGCTCGTGGCCACTGACCAGCAGCGCACAGGCGCGTCGAAGCCGCAGCAAGGTCACGTAGTTCGCCACGGTGCAGCCCGTATAAGCGCGGAACACCCGATGAAAATGATGGCGCGACATGGCCGCGCAATCGGCGAGCGTGTCGGCGCTCAGCGGTTCAACGAGATGACTCTCTGCATGAGCCAGCGCACGGGCAATCAACTCGGCGTGGCGATCGGATGTCGGTCTGGAAATAGGTGGCGGCATGGACACCATTGTAGAAGGCGATGCCCGCGCGGCACGTGTCCCATCGTGCTCGATGCCGGTCGTTCGCGCCGGCACCGCGGGGAGGGTGATTCTCGTTGCCGAGGACGGGAGCCAGCGGATTGTCGCCGGCCGACGCGACGCTGACCGCAGCGAAGCAGCGCCTCAAATTCGAGATACATCAAGCGCTTAGATCACAGCCAGACACGTTATCCACAGGGTTGCCAACATAAACGGTGAATAACCCGCGCGCCCGTTTCGCTTCGTCATGTCGCCGCGCGAACACGTTCTGCCAGCCTAGACCGGAATCGGAAAATGCACGCCGGCCCGCTGAGCCGCGTTCACGATATGCGCTTCGATCGCGCGCCCGGCGTGTTCGCTGTCGCGTGCCTTCAACGCTTCGACAATGGCCAGATGCTCGTGGTACGTCGACAGCACCAGTTCTCGCCGATAAAACGGCAAACGCTGGCTCTCTTTCATGATGTCGGCGCTGCCGCGCAGGATCGATTCGATCGCAGTATTGCCCGCGAGGCTCACGATCCGCATATGGAACGCGAAGTCGAGTTGTGCGGCTTCGTCGAGTTCGGCGCAGGTCAGCGCGCCTTGCAGCGAGTCGAGGTTGTCCTGCAGCCAGACAATGTCCGCGTCCCCAATAGCCGGCGCCGCCAGCCGCGCGACGAAACCCTCGAGCGCGAAGCGCATCTGGTAGGTATCGGGCAGCGACGCCTGATCGGCAAAACGCCACGCGTGCGTACCGGCCGCTTCTGCGCTATTCACATACACGCCCTTGCCGGGACGAATATTCAGCATCCCGAGCGCTTCGAGCGTCGACAGCGCTTCACGCAGCGAGGCGCGGCTGATTGCCAGTTCCTCCGATAACTGCCGCTGCGCCGGCAGCAGACTTCCCACCGGATAAACCATCGTCTCGATGCGCTCACGAATAGTCGCGATGGCGGCATCGGTCACGGTATGCGGAGCATTTTTCATAGGGCGTATAAGAGTGGCGCGGTCTGACCACCATTGTAGGCGCGACGCCGCCAAGCGTCTGCTTCATCACGATTTTTCTGACGAATAACACCCCGGGATGCCGGGTAAACCGGTATCAATCGGATCTTGACTCCACTATATCGGCTTTCTAATATTCCTCATCAGCAACTGGTCGGACCAGTCTGAACAGTTAGCATGGTCATCATCCCGTGCCGTGCGACACCGAGGAGAACCACTGTGTTGAGATTTCTTAATTCCCTGTTTGGGCGGGTCGTGATCGCGTTGGTCGCGGGCATTGTGATCGGCGCGGTGTTCCCTCATTTCGCGCAATCGTTGAGACCGCTCGGCGATGGCTTCCTCAAGCTCATCAAGATGGTGATCGGACCGATCGTGTTCTGCGTGGTCGTCTCGGGCATGGCAAGCGCGGGCAACCTGAAGAAGGTCGGGCGCGTCGGGCTGAAGTCGGTGGTCTATTTCGAGGTGATGACCACGCTCGCGCTCGTGATCGGCGCCTTGCTCGCGTACGCAACCCGACCGGGCGCAGGTATGAATATCGACCTGCATACGCTCGACGCCGGTTCGCTCGCCACCTACACCGAACACGCGAAAAGCCTGAAAGACACGGCCGGCTTCCTGCTCAAGATCATTCCCGATACCGCCACCGACGCCTTCGCGAAGGGCGACATCCTGCAGGTTCTCGTGTTCTCCGTGCTGTTCGGCGCGGCGCTCTCGTTGCTGGGTGCAAAGGCGCAGCACGTGACGAGTCTTATCGATGAACTGTCGCATGTGTTTTTTCGCATCATGGGTTTCATCATCAAGCTCGCGCCGCTCGGCGTGCTCGGTGCGATTGCGTTCACGACCGGGACCTATGGCGTCGAGTCGCTCAAGCAACTCGGCATGCTGGTGATCGTGTTCTATGCCAGTTGCTTCCTGTTCGTTTTCGTCGTGCTCGGCGTGGTGATGCGGCTCACCGGCTTCAGCATCTTCAAGCTCGTGCGTTATCTGCGCGAGGAACTGCTGATCGTGCTTGGCACCGCTTCGTCGGATGCCGTGCTGCCGCAGATCATGCGCAAGCTCGAATGGATGGGCGTGAAGGATTCCACCGTCGGCCTCGTGATCCCGACCGGTTATTCGTTCAACCTCGACGGCTTCTCGATCTATCTCACGCTCGCCGTCATCTTCATCGCGCAGGCCACCAATACGCCGCTGTCGATCCACGACCTGATCGTGGTCGTACTGGTGTCGCTGGTGACGTCGAAGGGCGCGCATGGCATTCCTGGCTCAGCCATCGTGATCCTGGCCGCCACGCTTTCCGCGATCCCCGCCATTCCCGTGCTCGGCCTCGTGCTGATCCTGCCGGTGGACTGGTTCGTCGGCATTGCGCGCGCCGTCACCAACCTGATCGGCAACTGCGTCGCGACGGTGGTCGTGGCCGTGTGGGAGAAGGATATTGACCGTGTCCGCGCCACGCGCGTGCTGAACCAGGATGCCGAACTGCTTTTCGTCCCGGCCGATCACGCCGGCGCAAGCCATGGCCACGAGCCCGCGCACGCTGTCTGAGCGCGCGCGCTTCGTCGCCACTCCCTGAATCGTCTTAAAGGAAACCACCTCATGGCCAGTCCAGTTCTCGACCCCAACGCTCCGGCGTTTACCCGCCGCTTCATGAACCTCGCCGATCCGCGTCTCGGTGCCACAGCGCTCTTCGCCAGTGATGAATTCTTCGCGCCCAAGGAGCGGATGCTCGAGCCGCAGCCGGCGGTTTTCATCCCCGGCAAATACGACGACAACGGCAAGTGGATGGACGGCTGGGAAACGCGCCGCAAGCGCACCACCGGTTACGACTTCTGCATCGTCAAGCTGGCGCGGCCGGGCACCATTCACGGCATCGACCTGGATACGAGCCACTTCACCGGCAACTTCCCGCCGGCAGCGTCGATTGATGCCTGCACGAGCGACAGCGCCGCGCCGCAACACGACGCCGACTGGCGCGAGATCGTGCCGGCGACCACGCTGCAGGGCAACCAGCATCACTATCTCCCCATTGCCGATGCCCGTGCCTACACGCACCTGCGCGTGAATATTTACCCGGACGGCGGCATCGCACGCTTGCGTGTGTATGGCCAGCCAAAGGTGGATTGGACGCGTGTTGAACGCGGGTCGCGAGTGGACCTTGCAGCGATTGAAAACGGCGCTTATCTGGTAGCGGCGAACAACCAGCATTTCGGACCGGCGTCGCAAATGCTGATGCCTGGACGCGGCGTGGACATGGGTGACGGCTGGGAGACGCGACGGCGCCGTGAGCCCGGCAACGACTGGGCGATCGTGGCGCTCGCGCACCCCGGTGTCATCCACGCCATCGAAGTCGATACGGCCCACTTCAAGGGCAATTTCCCCGATGGATGTTCACTGCAGGCCGCACGGGTCGCAGGCGGCACGGACGAGTCGCTCGTCACACAGGCGATGTTCTGGCCAGTCCTGCTGCCGCAACAGAAGCTGTCGGCGGACAATATCCATCGATTCGAAAGCGAAGTGGCCGCGCTTGGGCCCGTCACGCACGTTCGCTTCAACATGTTCCCGGACGGCGGCGTGTCGCGACTGCGCCTGTTCGGTGCGATCGAGTAAGCAGTGATGCGCACGCTTACGCTCGAACCCTTGACGCGCGCGGCGTTCGAGCCTTTCGGCGATGTAATCGAACTCGACGGCGCGCAGCATTTCCCGATCAACGGTGGCACGACGGAGCGCTTCCACGACCTGGCGCGCGTGGATGTTGGCGCGGACGAAGGGGGCCGGCCGCTCATTAACGTGTTCCGGGGCCAGCCGCATGCGCAACCGGTCGAGATCTCGATGATGGAGCGTCACCCGCTGGGCAGCCAGGCGTTCTTGCCGCTGGGCGCAGTGTCGTATCTGGTGGTGGTCGCGCCGGCAGGCGAATTCGATGCATCAAGACTGCGCGCGTTTTTCACGCGCGGCTGGCAGGGCGTGAATTATGCGAGGGGCGTCTGGCATCATCCGCTGATCGTGCTGGATAGGGCGGCGGACTTTATCGTGATCGATCGTGGCGGGAAGGAGGCGAATTGTGAGGAAACCTATCTATTGGAGACTCTGCGGCTGGTAGAGGGCGATCTCGTTTGTTCGTCGGCCGCCTGAAGGCGGGTAAATGGGCCTTGCTGCTTCTGTTCACGCAGCATGGCTCGGCTTCGCACCCTGACGCTGTCGCGCACCGGCAGCGTCCGATAAGCCGCCTTCTCGCCGAGATGCCGGCGTTCCACATTTGTCTTTGCTCCATGCGTTATTCTGGACGCGCCCCCGCTCCTTGACGCGGGTGCCGTACCCACCCGTTTCGCCGCGAAGCAAGCACTCCCCGGCGAAACCAAGCGATGGAATGCATTGGCAAATGACACAAAACATCTACGACGATCCCGCGTTCTTCGAGGGTTACAGCAAGTTGGGCCGCTCGGTGGAGGGGCTGGCGGGTGCAGCGGAATGGCCGGCGCTCAGGGCTTTGCTTGCGGCCATGCGCGGCCTCAGGGTAGTGGATCTCGGCTGCGGTTATGGCTGGTTCTGCCGCTGGGCACGCGAGCAGGGCGCGGCGTGCGTTCTCGGTCTCGATGTATCGGAGAAGATGCTCGAACGCGCTAGGTCGTCGTCTGCTGACACGGTAATCACCTACGCAAAAGCTGATCTGGAAAAACTCGATCTGCCGGAAGCCAGCTTCGACCTGGCCTATAGCTCACTTGCGTTTCACTACATTGAAGACCTGCGAGGGCTGCTCGCAAACATCCATCGTGCGCTTGTGCCGGGCGCAAGGCTCGTCTTCTCGATCGAGCATCCGATCTATATGGCGCCACAAAATCCTGGATGGTTGACCGATGAGAACGGCCGCAAGACCTGGCCTATCGACAGCTATCAACGCGAAGGTGCGCGGATCACCAACTGGCTCGCCGATGGCGTGGTCAAGCAGCATCGGACAATGGGCACGTTGTTGAATCACCTGATTGGAGCGGGCTTTACGATCGCCCACGTGCAGGAATGGGGACCGACAGATGGGGAGGTCGCCGCGCGGCCCGAACTCGCGGAGGAGCGGGAGCGTCCCATGATGTTGCTGGTGTCCGCGAACCGATAAACCCCGCACCTCGAAAACTAGGGCTGCGTGACGGCGAATACGCCCTCTTGCCCGTCATCCAAGTCCAGAGCACCCGACACGGCCGGCGCCGCGCTGGCGCAAACCCGATTGCGCCCCGCATTTTTTGCGCGATACAACTGCGCATCGGCGGCGCCCACCAGGCCTTCCTCGGTCTCGAGACCTGATTCGCCCGCGCAATTCACAGCCACTACACCGAAACTTGCAGTGGAACGCACTTCGCGGCCATCCCACGCACGCGTGGTGGTCAGCTCGAACGATTGGCGCATGCGCTCGGCCAGCACTGTCGCGCCGGCGAGATCCGTTTGTGGAAGCAGCAACAGGAATTCCTCGCCGCCGTAGCGAACCACGCTGTCGACCCGGTGCCGTGTGTGGGCAAGCAGCATGGCGGCGAAGGTCCGCAAGACGGCGTCGCCTGCGGGGTGCCCGTAGGTATCGTTGATCTGCTTGAAGTAGTCGATGTCGCACAGGATGACCGCGAGCTTGAGCTTGTACCGCCGGGTGCGCTGGAGTTCTGCGTCGAACAACACGTCGGTCAGATACCGCCGGTTGAAGCAGCCGGTGAGATAGTCGCGCACGGAGAGGTTGCGCAACAAGGCGTGCTGGCAGAATTCATCGCGGACCAGGCGGTTGTGGCGGCGAGCTGTGACATAACCGAGCACGTTGGTGAAGGCCAGAAGCATCGACGACGTCAGCAACGACGACGAGTCGAGCATCTTCGATACCGCGCAAATGGCGATAAACGCGATCGTCGCGGCCAGGGATATGAGCAAAGCCCAGAGCAGCTTGTTCTGAATGAAGTTGTACACCACGATCAACAGAATGCACATGGACATGCAATGCGCCGCCATTCCGGTGGGACGAAGCCAGGTGATCAACATGAAGGCAGTGAAGCCGACGACTTCGAACGCGCTCGCGGCCGCGCGCACGGAGGCGAGGGAAACCTGCGGAAAGCTTACGACGCGTAGGCTGACCACGCCCGTCAACGCAACGCAGCAGCGCGCCAGGAAAAGCACGAAGGTTGTACGGGAATAACCGAGGGCGGCTATGTCAGTGATCGCGAAAGCGACGTAAAACAGGGTGCAGAAGACAAGCGTGCGCATCAGCGAGGTATGGTTTGCAATCCGATGATGGCGCTGAAACTCTTTTTCCACTGACGCGTCTTCGAACTCGGACCATAGGCGGTCAAGTTTGAAATTCGTCTCTGCGTCGAAGCGTGGAATTTCGATTGGTTCTGCCATCGCTCGCCATGTCTGATGTCGCCGTTGGGGCAACATGATAAGTCATTTTGTATGTCGGGCCCGGGCCGCCGACGTACAGAAGGAACGCAATGTCGAAGGTATGAGCAGGTACCGGCAGGTCGCAAGCGCTGCGCGAAGAGGACGAGTCAGGCCCTCACATCGAGGCAAGTGCCGCTAGCGTGTCACGCAGCCACACGTGCGCCGGATCGGCCTGACTGCGAGGCGGCCACGCGGCGAACAGCGTAAAGCCGCGCGCTTCGAACGGTAGATCGAAGATATCGAGGCGTTCGCGATAACGCTCGGCAAAGCGGGCTGGCAGCGTCGAAACATAGTCCGTGCGCGCCAGCAATTCAGGCACGAGCGTGAAATGCTGCACCGATAATACGACCCGGCGCTCGCGCCCCAGCGCGTCCAGGTGTTCGTCCATGAAGCCGTGAAAACTGCCGCCGCTCGTCGACACCAGCACGTGGCTCAACGCGCAATACGTGTCGAGATCGAGCGCAGCAGTACCGCGCGGATGCCCCTTGCGCTGGACGACGACAAAATGCTCATCGAAGAGTTTGCGGGCTTTCATCGACGCCGGCACCATCCGCTCCGAGCCCAGCAGCAAATCGATTTCACCGCGTTCTAGCCGGGTCGCCATCGACGGCTGGTCGGCCACCACAAACGCGATCCGCACGCCCGGCCCGGCCAGCGCCGGTAGCTGCTCCATCAGCCGCTGGCCGAGCACCGCCGTGGCGTTGTCGTTCGCGGCAATGACAAAACTGCGCCGGTCCGTCTGCGGATCGAAGGAGGGTTGATGGCGCACGACCGCTTCGAGATTCTTCAATGCGAGGTGCAACGGCTCCATCAATTCGAGCGCCCGCGTGCTGCGCGTCATGCCCCGGCCGGTCTCGGCGGGAATCAGCAGCGGATCGCCGAAAATCTGGCGCAGCCGCGCAAGCTGGGTCGAGACAGCCGGTTGCGTCAAATGCAGCCGAAGCGCCGCGCGCGTGACATTCGATTCGGCCAGCAGCGCATCGAGCGACACAAGCAGATTCAAGTCGATACCGCGAAGATCAATCACGTTGATAGGTCGCATTCTATTAATTGATTTCAAGAATACGTACCCGGCACCTAGAGTTCAACTGTCCAACCGACCTTAAGGGGAATACAGATGAAAGCGTGGATGCTCGATGAACCCGGTACGCCGCTGGCGCTGCGCAATGAAGCACCGCCGGCGCCACGCCGCAACGCGGTGACAGTCCGGATGGAAGCGGTGCCGCTGCTCAGCTATACGCGCGCTCACGTCGAGGGCAAGTTGCCCTATGCGTATCCGCCGGGACCGTTTTCGCCGGGGACAAATGGCGTTGGCCGCGTGGAAGCGGTCGGCGAGGGCGTGATCTCGTTTCACGTCGGTCAGCGTGTCGCGGTGAACCCGTACTGGATCGCGAACGAAACGGTACGCGAACCGGCGCAAGTGCTGATCGCGCTGACGGGCCTTGGCGCCGACAGCGGGCCGATGCTCGCCGAATTTCCACATGGCAGCTTGCGCGAAGTGGCGCAATTCCCGGCGTCGACGCTGATTCCGCTCGATGGACTCGACGATCTCCCGGCCGAGCGCCTCGCGATCCTGGGCAAGTTCGCGGTGCCGTTCGGCGGTTTGCGGCGCGGACGGCTGGCAGCGGGTGAAACCGTGATCGTCAACGGTGCGACCGGCTACTTCGGCTCGGCGGCAGTACTCGCCGCGCTGGCGATGGGCGCGAGCAGGGTGGTTGCGCTCGGCAGGCGCGCCCAACCGCTGCAAACGCTGGTGGAACTCGGACGAGGCCGCGTGGTGCCGGTCGTGCTGTCGGGCGACGCGGCGCACGACGTAACCGCGATTCGCGCGGCGGCGGGTGGAGGTGCGGACCTGGCTTTCGATATGGTCGGCAATGCAACCGATGCCAACGCCACGATCGCTACGCTCAGAAGCCTGCGCCGCGCCGGGCGCCTCGTGCTGATGGGCAGCATGCTGGTGGATTTGCCGATTCCCTATCGCGAGATGCTGCAGAACAACTGGGAGTTGATCGGCCACTTCATGTACACGCCCGCCGATTATCTCGTGCTGGTTGCGCTAGCCGCATCGCGCCAGTTGCCGCTCGCGTCCGTCGAACTGAAGACATTTTCATTCGCGGCACTGGAAGCGGCTATTGACGAAGCCGGCCGCATGTCGGGCCTGCAATGCACGGTGGTATGCGGTGACTCGCCGCAAGCGTGGGCGTAGCAGGTCGAAAACAGCGCCGTTTAGTACAGGTCGGTCTTGAGGCGTCCGGGCAGTGCGCGATCGTAGGCGTCGCTATCGAAAGTGGTGTCGCTTACGCCCTTCAGCATGTCGCCGGCTGAGGGCAAGCTCGAGCGGTCGACGTGTTTCTCGCCGTTCCACAAGTCCGATCTCACGACCGCCTTCGAGCAATGGAAATACACGGACTCCACATGCACGAGGATCACTGTACGCGGCGGTTTGCCGTTCACGCTGAATGAGGCGAGCAGCTCGCTGTCGTCGGCAATCGATGCACGGCCGTTCACGCGCATCATTTCGCCCACGCCCGGCACGAGAAACAGCAACGCCACTCGCGGGTCGTGCACGAGGTTCCTGAGTGTATCGATACGGTTATTGCCCGGGCGGTCGGGAATGGCCAGCGTATGGGCATCGAGGATCCGGACGAAGCCCATTGCATCGCCTTTGGGCGAACAGTCGAGCCCGTCCTCTCCCGCCGACGCCAGCATCACGAACGGCGACGCAAGGATGAACGCCGCGTAGTCTTCGCTGATGAACGAAATCTCCTTGCGCACCGAACGCTCGTTCGGCTTGCCGTAGATATCTTCCAGTTGCTCGACGCTCGTCAACATGCTTCGCTCCTTCGATGATCCGGGTTCAGCCCATACATTAGCAGGCCCGGCTGAACCTAACGTGACTAGTGCGGCGTGACAGGATCGAGCCCCGTCTGCGTGACGACCGGCGCCGCCTCCGGCGAAGCCAGATACTCAAGCAGCGCTTTCGCTTCGGCTGGATGTTGCGCGCCCACCGGAATGCCGGCGGCGAATCGCGTAATCGATTGCACGGACGCGGGAATCTTGCCAACGAACGTTATGCCCGGCACGGGCAGCAGCTCGCTCACCTGCTGGAAGCCAAGTTCGTAGTCGCCGTTGGCCACCACCGACGCCACCGGAATCTTAGGCACCATCGTAGCCTTGGGACGGATCTGGTCCTCCAGCCCCAAGCGCTTGAACAACTCGTTCTGCACGTACACGCCGCTCGCGCTGTCGGAGTAGGCGACCGACTTCGCGTGCAGCAGCGTCTCCTTCAACGCCGCAACCGTGCTGATATCCGGCTTCGGCGCACCGGCGCGAACGACCATGCCGATGGCCGAATCGGCGAGTTCCACGCGTGAGCCCGGAATCACCTTGCCTTGTTTGATGAGGTCGTCGAGCGCGTAGCCGACCATGATCACCACGTCCGCCGGTTCGCCCCGGGCCAGCCGGTTCGGGATTGCTTCGGGGGCTTTGCCCATGGAGGGCCCGAGGGCGGTGTCGAGGGTATTGCCGCTTGCCGCGGCGAATTTTGGACCGAGGATTTTGTAAGCTGCGGTGAATCCGCCTGAGCTCATGACATGCAATTCGGCGGCATGCACGGTAGGCGCGGTGGTCGCGGCTACCGTGCCGCCGATGAACGCGAATGTGGAAAGCTTCAGCAAGAACGATTTCATGGATGACCGTAAAAAGTGGATGAGTCGATAACGTTTGCGCCGACGAAGTTTAAACGCATCGAGGGTGATGGTCGTTAGGGAACACCCCGTGTTATTCGGCGCTGAACGACGCGCAAACGATTTCCGGCTCAGCCTGACGATTAACTTACCGCGAACGCAAACGTTGCACTTTCAACGCCTTCGGCCATACCTGTTGGGGTCGTCTCGTTGAACTGTTAAATACTGAAAAGTACGTTAGATAGCACGGTGATCGGCGGTAGAGTGCGTCATCGAAGGACATTTTTGGTTTGTCCTTAGGTCAATAATATCAGTGGGAAAAAGCATGCCCGGCGCTACGCGCCGAGGAATGAAAACCCATGAAGGCGAATCGTATTATTAGCGTTGAGAGGCTGGTTCGCCGCGCACTAGACGTCAGTTTTCGGGGATATCAGTGAATACCAAAACGCAATACCAAGGAAATCGTGCGTCGATAATAATCGATGCGGAAATAGTCCATATTGAAGCGATCATGTCTCGTTGTCTCGCGATGGGAGCCAGTGGCGCGATTTTTCACGCGAACTATTGGCGCAACCGTTTATTGACGCTGCGCGATTGCGGCCTGAGCCACACACAGGACGTCGCCGTGCAATCGCTTTTAAGCGATCTCGTGGAGTGTCACTAGACCAGGGTGCTTTGAATGTTGAATAAATCCAGCGGCGGCCCGCTTGCATGGAAGTCGAAAATCCGACCGCAGCAGTCGGCTGACAGATTGCGTTATTTGACGCTGGATCTTGCGTCGGATCCGCATGCTCGTGCGGCAATCGAGGCTTATGCCGATTCATGCGCGGCAGAGTTACCTTGGCTGGCGGATATTCTGCGATCACGGCTGGAGAGATTAAACCGTTCGGTAGACCGCGTTCAGGATCGGTTTCCAGGACATCAAGCGGGACTTCAGGAAGATCAGGTCGCTCCAATGCCGCTGACTTATTGCGAACAGACGGCGCGGCGTTTGATTGCTTTTGCGTGCATGTGCGCGCGGGCACGTGAGGATCACTCGGATGCGGCGTGGGATCACGTCATGAAAAGCTTTGACCGGATGCTGATTCAAATGCGCTGATTTCGCATAAAAAAGTATAATAAAAATACAAAATAATCTGCCACCGGCATTCGGCGCCCAAGCAAAATAAATGACAAAGCCGTTTTGACTATTTAACGGGATATCAGGCAATGCGGATTTGCGTGCTGGACGACGACCTGAGCCAGACGGCGTTCGTGGCTCAGACACTGACTGCCGCCGGGCACTTCTGCCAGGTTTTTACCGAAGGCAAGAGCCTGATCCATGAGCTGAGGCGTCAGCCGTACGATCTGCTGCTGCTCGACTGGAACATGCCGGAAATGCCGGGCGACGTCGTGCTGAAATGGGTCAGGCAAAACCTCACCACGAACCTGCCGGTTCTCTTCCTGACGAGCCGCAGTGTTGAAAGCGACATCGTCCAGATGCTGAACGCCGGCGCCGACGACTACATCCTCAAGCCGGTGTCGCGGCCTGTGCTGCTCGCCCGTGTGGAAGCTTTGCTGCGGCGGATCTACATGCACCAGAACGAGGTGACCGAGGAAACCTACGGCATCTATCGATTCGATCTGACTACCCAGACCGCACTGGTCAATGAAGTGGCAGCTACGCTGACGCAGAAGGAATTTGAACTCGCTCTGCTGCTCTTTCGCAACCTGTCACGGCCGCTGTCACGCACCCATATGCGCGAATCGGTGTGGCGGCAGGACGTGGATATTCCGTCGCGAACAATCGATACCCATGTCTCGCAGATTCGCTCCAAGCTGGTGTTGCGACCGCAAAACGGTTACCGCATAACACCCATCTATAGCTACGGCTATCGGCTGGAAAAAGTGGGGAATGAATCGTCGTGAACGGGTTCCATAAAAACAGGCGCGGTTTGGCAGCGCATCAAGGTCCACGCTCGAGGCTGGATGCTTCAATGGCGCTGGCCGGCATCATCGCCATTGTTTGCTCGATCCAGCCGGTCTACGCCAGACACGTGCCGTCGCAGGACATGACGCCCTATGTGGTGCGCGCGGACGATTCGCTCTACACGCTCGCCGATCGCTACATGCAGAGTCCTTCCGACTGGCGGCTGTTGCGCGACATCAATCACGTTGCGAATCCGCGGCACCTGCAGGTCGACGCTCATCTCTTCATGCCCACCTCGCGGCTCAGGCAGACGCTGCTGACGGCTCGAGTGGTGGCGGTGCGCGGCAGTGTCGACAAGCTCGGCACGGCGGGCGCGCCAGCCATGCCGGTTAATGCGGGGACGCTGTTGATGGAGGGTGATGAAATCAGCACCGGCCGCGACGCGTTCGTTTCCATGCTGCTACCCGGCGGCTCGCATGTCGTGCTGCCGTCGAGCAGCCGGATCCAGATCGGACGCTTGCGTACCACGCTGCTGACCGGCGCGGTCGACCGTCAGTTCGACCTGAAGCAAGGCGAGGTCACGACCGACGTCACGCCGTTCAAGAACCCGCGCGATTCGTTCCGGGTCATTACACCGTCCGTGGTGGCAGGCGTGCGCGGCACGCGCTTCCGGGTGAATTACCTGGCGGAGCAAGATGCGACCAGCGTCGAGGTGCTGGCAGGCAAGATCGGCGTGGACGGCGCAGTGAACGGCGAGGTTAGTGACGCTTTCGGCCCGCAGCCGGTCAAGGGCGGTGCGCAGACGCTTGTGCTGGCCGGCTACGGCAACCTGACGCGCACGGGCGACGCCGCAGGCGCGTCGGTGCGGCTGCTTGACCCGCCGGATATTGTCGATCCGGGCAAGTTGCAGCGCGCTCCGCAAGTGACCTTTGACCTGACGCCGGTCGACGGCGCGCTCGCATACCGTACGGAGATTTCCAGCGACGCCGATTTCCTCGACCTGCTTCGCGACCAGCGCACGACAGGCCCGCGCGCGGCGTTCGACAACCTCCCCGACGGCAACTATTTCGTGCGCGTCTCGGCCACTGACACGCACGGCATCGACGGCTTGCCGCAAGTGTTCACCTTCAGCCGCCGTCTCGACACCACCAACGCGGCGGCTACGCCTATCGAAGGCAATGGCTACGCATTCCGCTGGCATGTCGACGGCGGGGCGTCGAGGGCGCAGTATCGGTTCATCCTGTCGAATCATGCGGACCTGAGCGCGCCGTTGATCGACCTGCTCGACGTGTCGGGCGGCGAGATGTCGGTGGCGCATCTGAGCCCAGGAAAGTACTACTGGACGATTGTTGTCGATACCTTCGAGAACGGTCGGGTCGTGTCGATACCGAGCGAAGTCCGGTCGTTCACTCAAACGCGGTAGGCGCGACCCATGCCATGGCGCTTCCCCTTTCACAATTGGCGCTGGCTGGGGCCGTCCATTGGCAAGCGCTTTTTCCTTGAATGGGCGCTGATCGGGGTGGTGGGGGTCGCCGCGGTGCTCTTTGGCGTGATGAGCCCGCTGACGGAACGCGCCGGTTTCCTGTTCTACGATCAGTTGTTGCTGCACGCCGCGAGCCGTGCCTCGAGCGGCATTGTGATCGTCGCGATCGACGACGAAAGCATTGCGGAACTCGGGCGCTGGCCGTGGCCGCGCGAGACCCATGCGGCGCTGCTGACGCAGCTTGCGAAGGCGAAACCGGCGAGCGTCGCGTACGACGTGCTGTTCACCGAACCGTCTCCCGGCGATGCCGCTTTCGCCGAGGCCATGAAACATGTGCCGACCTATCTGCCGCTACTTGTCGACCGGCTGCCCGTCAACCGGAACGAGCCCGCCGTGGTCGAACCTGCCCCGGTGTTGCGCGCGGCGGCGGCGGGCGTGGGCCACATCGACCTGGAAGTGAACCACGACGGTATCGTGCGCAGCGTCTCGCTGTTCGAAGGCAGCGGCAAGGATTGGTGGCCGAGCATCACGGTGCCGGTGTATCAGGCGTTGCGGGGGCCGGATGCCGTGCTGCCCGGCATCGAAACGGCGGCGGCTGACGCGGCGTTCGCATCATCGGGACCGGCGGGCGTGGGCGATCTGAAGCGCGCGCATCGGATGATGATTCCGTTCTCGCGCACGTCGCTGGATTATCCGCGGGTGTCGTTCGCGGCCGCGATGCAGGGAGCCGTTCCCCCTGAATTCTTCGCAGGCAAGATCGTGCTGGTTGGCGCAACGGCGGCCGGCCTGCGCGACCGCTTTGCCACGCCGATCTCGGGCGAAGTGGGCGAGCTGCCTGGCGTAGATATCTACGCGACTATCCTCGACGCGTTGTTCGACGGCCGCGCCATTGAACCGATAGGCGACGAGGCGGCCGGCTGGGCGAGCGTCGTGCCGGTTGGCATGTTGCTCGCGGCCCTGCTGGTGGTGTCGCCGCTGCAGTCACTCATGCTGACGATCGCGCTGGGTTGCGCCTGCCTGATTGCGAGCGCCTGCCTGGTGTATTTGCGCTCTCGCTGGCTCTCGCCGGTACCGGCGCTCGGCGGCCTGGCGCTGATCTATTTGCTGTGGAGCTGGCGGCGTCTCGAGGTCGCGATGTCGTATCTCGGACAGGAAATGCGTCTGCTTGCCGCTGAGCCGAATCTGCTGCCGGGTCCCCACCCCAAACCGCAGGGCACGGCGGGCGACGTGCTGGAACGCCTGATCGCACTCACACGCCAGGCCGTGCAGCGCCAGCGCAACATGCGACAGTTCATCTGGGACAGCCTGAACAGTTTGCCCGAGCCGATCATGGTCTGTGATCGCGATGGCCGCATCCTGATGGTCAATGATCCCGCGCGGCTGCATTTTGGTCCCTTGCAGTTCGCCGACTTGTCGATCATGCAGCTCTTCGGCGAGTTCCATTTCGTGCGTCTGGTCGACGAAGGCAGCAGCGGTTCGCTGCCAACCGGCATGCAATGGCCGGAGATGCTCGACCCACGCGTCGAGCGGCACACCGCCGTGATGATGCATGGCATTGAAGTGCGCGATCGCCATGGCCGCGATCACATGCTGCGGTATGCGCCCTGCACGACCAGCACGGGCGAATCGCTCGGGTGGATTGCGAGTTGGGTCGATATCACCGCGCTGCATGCTTCCGAGCGCCAGCGCGACGACATGCTGCACCTGCTGTCGCACGACATGCGCTCACCGCAGGCGTCGATTCTCGCGTTGCTCGATACCGAGCGGCCGCATATCGACTCCAAGCCGGCGATGGAGTTGATGGAGCGCGTCGAACGCTATGCGCGCCGCACACTCGCACTGGCCGATGATTTTGTGCAGCTTGCCCGCGCCGAGTCGCAGCACTATAGCCTCGAACTGCTGAACCTGCATGAACTCGCAATCGACGCCAGTGACGAAATCTGGCCGCTCGCGAACGCGAAGAACATTGAGGTGCGTTGCGAGAGCGAAGGTCAGGCTTACTGGGTTTTGGCGGACCGGTCGCTGATGACGCGCGCGCTCATCAACCTGCTCAGCAACGCGGTGAAATACAGCCCGCCTGGCACGCGCGTCGACTGTATCGTCACGGAGAAGCCGGGCGCAATCGTGTGTGTGGTGCGGGACGCGGGCTACGGTATTGCGCTTGAGCAGCAGGCGCATTTGTTCGAACGCTTCCGGCGCTTTCATCTCGATGGCCAGCCGCCGAGCGATGGAACCGGGCTGGGGATGGCGTTCGTCAAGACGGTGGTCAGCCGCCACGCGGGGGAGATCGCAATTCAAAGCGCGCCGGACCAAGGGACTACGGTCACGATCACCTTGCGTGCACAGACAATCGAACCGCGCGAAGCGAGCGGCGAACAACCCGCTACGCAGAAGCAATAAACGTTTTTTGGGGAACGAAGTGAACATACGATCGATGGCAAGCGCCATCTTCCTTCTCGCGCTCCTGTGCGGTTGCGCCAGTGAGCCGCCAGTGAGGATCAGCGCCTACAGTGCGGACGGCGGGGATTTCTCGACCGAGGGCGTCAAGACCTATGCGTTGCAATCGTCAAGTGTCGAGCCACAGGGTGACGTTGCGACCGATGCTGCGCCCGCTCGCTGGCTTGATGAAGCGCTGGCCGCGAAGGGCTTGCGCCAGGCGCCTCTGAACAGCGCGGACTATCTCGTCAAGCTGGGTTATGCGACGCGTCCGCAAGCCGTGCGCGTGCACGCCGAGTGCACCGGCGTACCCGAAAGCGCATGTGACGACGTCGCGCTGCAGAAGGAATGGTTTGGGCGCAAGCACTATGTTCATGCACTGACTATCCAGTTTGTCGAGCGGACGAGCGGGGCGGTGAGTTACCAGGTAAACGTCATCCATGCGGATCGCGATCCCGCCGGCGGCGCGGCGCTGCACAACCTCATGGGTTGCGCGTTCGCGGACTTTCCCATGCACAATGCCGAGCGGCGCGAGGTCGCGCATTGTGATTAGCGGCTAGCGAAGATCGGCGTGCGGGAGATTGACGCAGGGATAATGGCGTATTCTTGCGCCTGAACGAAGCGGCGAGCATTGCAGGCGACCAGGCCGAGCCGCCGAGGACGTTCAATCCACACGAGCCCGAAGGACTCGACATGCCAGGGAACCCGCAGTGAAGTTTGCCGATTTTTGCCGTTGCACCGTAGTCTCGTTCACTTGCGTTTGGCTGACGAACGCCGTTGCGGACGAGTCAAGTACTGCGCCTGATGCCAGCGCGTCCCCCGATGCGAGCCCCGCTGCCGCCGGGCTATGGAAAGTCTCGATCGGCCCCGCGTTGATGGTGTCGCCGAAATACCCCGGTTCTCGTGCGTTCCAGGTCCTGCCGCTGCCGTCGCTCGATATTTCCTACGACGACCGGATCTTCTCGCAAGGTCTCGACGTACTCGGCATCAACCTCCTGAAAGGCCCGGCTTATCACTTCGGCACGGCAATCAGCTTCGATTTTCAATCGCGGAATGAGTCCGACGATCCGCGTCTTCACGGCCTGGGTAATGTGCACTATGGTCCGAAGCTGAAGGTGTTTGCGGATTATTCCCTGTCGCTGTTGACGGGCTCGGTCGCGGCCTATCAGGACATAGCGGGGACGGGGCAGGGTTTGCTTGTCAGTGGGGATCTGGTGGCGAATATGCCGCTTACTTCGAAGTTGCTGGTGTCGGTTGGGCCCGGCGTGACGTGGGCTAATGCCGTCTATAACCGGACGCTGTTTGGCGTTTCCGCCAGTCAAAGTGCTGCTTCTGGTTTGCCGGTCTATGACACGAGTTCGGGCATCCGGGACGTTCACCTCAACACCTACGTCAGCTACGATTTTTCGAAAAAATGGGTGGGATCAGTCTCGCTCACGGCCGGCCGGTTGGAGCACAACGCAGGGCACAGCCCGATCACCGAGCAACGAACTGAGTTGAATTTTCTTGCCGCGGTGAATTACCGGTTCAAGTGATCTGTCCCTTGGCGGTGGTTGTGGTCCTGTCTGGAATTCGCGCCACGCTTCACCACCCGTGCCCTCGGGCAAAGATCCGGTCGCTCGCGCAAAGCCCGGTGTGAAGAAATACTGCACACGCAATGTCGCTTCATCGCACTTTCTAAAGCTGCCCGGCCGGCGCTCCGTCAAATACTGACCGCCGTGCACTCCCGTGTGGGCAGGCGTGATGGGGCTTTGGGCCGGCTTTGCCAAGGTGTTTGGCCGCTGGCTTGACCACTCGCGGTACGCTCCATATACTTATTTTTGTTAATTGAGACTTTACAAGCGGGTGGCTACATCGTGATCGGAGAGAGACTCAAGGAATTGCGAACCGCACACGGCCTGTCGTTGCGGGACCTGGCCAGTCAGGCAGGCGTATCCGCGACGTTGTTGAGCCAGGTTGAGCGATCTGTTACTGATCCCAGCCTGGAAACCATGCGGCGACTGGCCGGCGTCTTTGGTGAATCCGTCGCGTCGCTTTTTACCGCGACAGCAGCGCCGTCTGTGTGGATCAGCCGGCCCGGCAACCGCGCACGATTGATCGCGCCCATGGGGCAAGTGACCTATGAACGGCTCACCGCGGGTAACGGCCAGCTAGAAGTGCTGCGCGCAGTCCTCGATCCCGGCCAAACATCAGCCGAAGAACCCAGGGGTCACGCTTCAACGGAGTGTGTCTATGTGGTCGCGGGCGAACTCATCGCGGAAATTGCTGGTGTCGACTACACCGTGGTCGGTGGCGAGAGTGTTTCCTTCGATGGGCGCCTTCCTCATCGATATCGGAATGAGTCGGACAAGCAAACCGAGATCATCCTGTCGGTGACGCCGCCGAATCCCTAAGCGGGGCGTTACACGAATGGCGCAGGACGAATTTCATTCAATCGAAGCTCGCGTCAGGCGAGCCTCTCTCAATCGATACCCGATGCAGGTGTGGAAATTCAGGCATCCTTGAATTCCCATCTCTCTACGCATTGCGCTATTTGGCCACGAAGAATAATTCAGTATAACCAACGTTGAGATGGAAATTTGCTCATGTGTGAGCTTTCCTGCCGCAGAGTCATTCCAGACGAACTAGACTGTCCGCACTATCGCAAATAGGAAAATATGAACCTTCCACGATCCGCTATCGCGCTTGCGAGTTCGCTCGTTGCGCTTTCACTTTCTATGGGTGTATTTGCGCAGCCTGAGAATTCCCCTAAAGAGGGTGGAGGAGGTTCAGTTGGTGTAATCGCACCGATTTTCAGTCAGCTTGTCTATTTCCACGAGCCAGCTAACTTCGTCTCGGTATTCGAAAACACGCATGGGGATCGCTACATCCATGAATGGGTTTTGCCAGGCGAGAGTGTTTCGAACTGGACGCAGATGCTGACGGTCACAGGGGCGCAAGATTTCAGCGCAAAGCATCCCGACGCTACGCCTAAAGTGTTCGCAACCAGCATCGCCAGCGGGTTTCAACGTGCCTGTCCGTCGTCCTTCGCCGTGAAGGGACTCTATGAGGGGCAGTTGAACGCGCGGGACGCGTTCATCATGGTCGTCAGTTGCGGTAACGCGGCGGCGAGCGCAGGACACAGTGAGACAGCCATGATTGCCGTGGTCAAAGGAGAAAAGGATTTCTATACTTTGCAATGGTCTCAGAGAGGCGATGCAATGCCGACCCCAATGGATATCGACGTGAAGATGTGGGCCGCGAGGATGAAAGGTCTCATGCCTTTGAAGCTTTGCTCGATCGTACCCGGGGAACAACCGCCGTATCCGAGTTGCGTAGGACGTGGAGACTCTTAAGCTTTGCGACGCGTGCGATCAGTAAAACAAAAGCAGCAAGATCGACGCATTGATCGCAACCCCCTCACTGACGAAATAGATAGCATGGCGTCCCGGGCCTGGTTCGGATTAACGGTGCCGACCACGTGCCGAGAGGTAGCGGCACGCTTATCCCGAGGCACCGGGTAGCTGCGCTTACATGCGGTCATCTGTTAAAGCCGATCTTTACCCGCAAAGCGATGGAGTCCTGTAGGAAACAGGACAAAAACACGGAGCGGGTTGACAGATGCGGCCGGGACTACGCCTGGGTGTATTCGCCGTTCGATAGAGAACGGTGATTTAGGGAATGCCCATTGCTATCACCTTCCCTTTTCACGCGCAGCCCCGATCGCATGATTAAGGGAAGCTCAACTGCCTTTAAAGAGTTCTTGCAGCCGCGCCGCTTCGCCACTCTTCTGTGAGCGCACAAGGTCTTGATAGACTTGCTCGCGGGTTTTGCCATTGAGCGTGGCAGGAGCGCCAGACATGGAGTTTCCAGATATGTCCGAACCTTCCGAATTGTCCGCGCTGGTCTGCACCCCAGTCGTCGGATTTGCGCCGGTTGCCTGCGCATTGGCGTGCAAGGCGCACGCGCAGAGTAGTCCACCAGCGACGAGCAAGACTGTTTTCATGAGAATCTCCTTTAACGAGCGTTGCCGCAACATCCGGTTGCGACGGGACGAGACAAACCCGGACCGCCTCAAGAACAAAAACAATGGGAACGAAGTCCGGGAGAGGACGGCGTACCGAGGCGAATAACAGTTACGAAAAACCTCGACTCTCGTTTGCCGGTGCTGTCATATCGATTCTCGGTCGGCCTGGACGCCGTCGCCACCCACGTAGGTAGGTGGGCGGCCGGAATTGAGTCCGGAAAGATGTAGGCGCTCCTGATCTGGCCGCCGCATCCGGAACGCTACATTTGTGTGTATAACTTTGGATGGCGGGCTGCTATCTTGTTTGAATTGCACGCTGCCCTATCCGCGGACGGCGAATTTCCTGATCGAGCGTTGTCATGAGATCGTCAGGCCTCAAGGTGCGCAGGTTCAGCTCGGCGGCTCAGGAACGCGCGTTCCGGTGGGACTACGCGCGACGGTTCTCCGGACAACGGAGGCTCGCCATCGCAATCTTCACCGCGTTGTGGGTCGTATGGTCCATCCGCGACTTCTGCCGGTTAAACGTACTCGATCCCGCCCATCTGCACCACAACGAGCTGATTTTTCTGAGAGTCGCCGGAGCGATCGGAATGACGATTCCCGTGCTGCTCTGGACCCCGCGCGCACTCGATGAACGTTGGGCCGTCGGGCTGCTCAGTGTCTGGACGATCAGTTGCTGGTTCACCGCCCTGAGAATGCTGCAGTTCTATCCGGGCGACCTTGGCTGGCGGGAAGTCTATCCGGTGCTCTTATTTTCTCTTTTCGTGATATTCATGGCCTTTCGGCTTCGGGTGATCACGGCGGCTTGGCTGATCGGGATATGTGTTGTCAGTTATCTGATCATGCTTTATTTCAAACCCGTCGGCGGAAGTGTCGAACTGCGCGTGGAGTTGGTGACTGCGCATGCCACGATGCTGCCGATGATGTCTGTCGTCGGCGTGCTGCTCAGTATTCCGCTGGAACGCGCCGCGAGGCGCGAATTCGTACACCGGCGCACCTTGCGCGCGGCCAAGGCGCGCGTCGAAGCGGCGTCGCGCGTGGTCAACGAGCAAAACAGACGCATGCAGGAGCTCGGCAGGGAGAAAGAGCGATTCTTTTCATCGGCGTATCACGACATCCAGCAGCCTCTCGCCGCAATCAACCTTTTCATCCGAAGCGCCCGGACGAGGATCAGGGACGGATACGCAGTAGATCGCGAGCTCGATGTCATCGAGGAGACCGCGTCCGACATCCTCGACATGTTCAAGGACATTCAGGACTACAGCGAGCTGGGCTCATATGTTCCCCATGTCGTACCGGTCGATACCCACGGCCTGTTGACAGAGGTCTTCGAGCAATACCGGGAGACGGCCCGGTTGCGTGGCATCGATCTAAGAATCGCGGGGCGCCGACGGTGCCCGCCGTCCATCGAGACCGACCGATCGCTCTTCAAGCGGTCCGTATCGAATCTCGTATCGAACGCGATCAAGAACACGTCATCGGGTGGCGTTGTGCTTGGCTGGGTGCAACTGAATGAACGGCTGCGCGTCGATGTATGGGATACCGGCACCGGCATTGCGCCTGCGCATCGGGACGCGATCTTCTCCGAGTACTATCAGATCAACAATCCGGGACGCGACCGTTCGAAAGGGCTGGGACTAGGGCTGTCGATTGTGCATCGTGCGATCCATATTCTGCCGGGTCACGGCATAAGTTTCGCCTCCGTGGAAGGGCGCGGATCGCGCTTTTCCCTTTACGCGACAGTTTCGGCATCGACCCCGCCCGTTGAGGCAAATGCTCAGGATGACGACGTCTACACGCCCGATCTCACTGGCACGTTCATGCTAGTGTGCGACGATGAACCTACCGTCCTCGAAGGCCTCAGACGTCTTTTCTCAAGCGCGGGCGCGCTCGTGCACGCCGCCGAGTCGATGGCTGGATTCGAAGCCATCCTTGCTGATGACAGCCGCATTCCCGATCTCATCGTCGCCGATATCCGTCTGCGCGAAGGAGTCACAGGTATGGAGGTTGCTGATCGAATCAGGCGTCATTTCGCCTGGGCGGGCGTTATTCCCGTCGCATTTATCACCGGCGAGTTGCTCTCCGATCACGTCCTTCGCGACTTCCCCGAGCCGTTCGTGCTATTGCGCAAGTCCTCCGCCCCCAAAGACCTGCTGACGGAGATCAGCCGTTACGTGAGCGCTCAGCGGAAGATGAATTTCAGTCTCGCGAGCGATCGGTGACTGGAAGCGTCCCGAGCGTAATGCCCTTCCGCGCTGTCGTAGCCGTCCTTCTGGCCCAAAATTTCGCCGGAATATCGCCAAAGGACATGGACTATCGCTGCTTCTCCGCTGCGCGCTCAAGCATCGCATTGCCAATCCGATTTTCGCGTGCCTTAAGCGCCTCCCCGGCGCCTTGAATATCACGGACTTCCTTATTCTGGCTGAGCTTGCTCTTGCCCGTGAGCCGAGTGATATCGATTTGCAAACCCACAATCGATTTGACCATGGTGTCGATGAATTCCCTCGGCGCGTCTCCCATCTTCCAAGGTTCGGGCTCCGTTGCCTCGTGCGTGCGGGTAAGACGGGCGATTACGCCACGCACATATTTCTCATCGTCACGAATGGTGATGCGCCCATGAGCGTGAACGACGATGTAATTCCAGGTCGGCACCTGCTTGTGCGTTTCATGCTTGCTCGGATACCACGTGGGGGAGATATACGCGTCACCAGCACGGAAGACGACGAGCACTTCGTCGCCATTGGCGACGTCCAGCCACAAGGGGTTGGTCCGCGCGACATGCGCATGCAGCACGCCCAGGTCACCTTCGTTCGCTGCAAGGTCAAGTGGAATGTGATTGGCGTCCAGACCGCTCTTGCCATGGGTAATCAGACTGCCAAACGGATTTTCCGCGATGAGTGCGTGCAGCACGTCTTTGCGAGACTCGTTGAAATGGGCGGGTATATACATGCTTGCTCCAGTAGGTTTCTGTCGTTCACCTCTGCGAAGAGGATTCGTCTTGCATGCAGTGTGTGCCAAAACTGGTTTATTCTGTAGAGCCAATTTGAATCATTTCCATTGGACCAGAATAATGGCGCGGACTCCCCTTGCTTTAGACGTTCCCGCGCTCGGCGCACTCGAGCGCGGTGCGGGAAACCTGTCCGGTCAGTTGGCGCAGTTGCTGCGAGAGGCGATACACAGGGGAGAAATCAGGCCCGGCGACGCGTTGCCGTCCACGCGGCTGCTCGCCGCTTCCTTGCAGGTCGCGCGAGGAACGGTGGTGCAAGCCTACGAGCAACTGATCGCCGAGGGCTTCCTCGAGTCGCAACGAGGTGCGTCCACGCGCGTTGCCGAGGCATTGTCGGTGGCGGGGGCGCGAGTTCGCCGAGCGCAGTCGGCTCGCGGGCAAGCATCGCGGACGCGTTTGCCTGAACCCGCGGCGCGCTTTGCCCAAGTGGCGCGCGAATTCAGTCCACTACCGCCGGTGCCATTTGCCGTCTCGGTCCCGGTGGGCCTGACGGCGCCTGCCGACATCTGGCGGCGGCTCGGCAACCGTGTGCGCGCCAAAGGGCCGGGCGCGCCCGCCGGCTATGACGCTCCAAGAGGCGCGCTGCCGCTGCGTGAAGCGATTGTTGCCTATGCGCGCAAGTCGCGGTCGGTGCACTGTGAAGCCGGCCAGGTCATCATCACTAGCGGAACGCAGCAGGGGTTGTATCTCGCGAGCCAGGTATTGTTGGGCTCGAAGGATCAGGCGTGGGTGGAAGATCCCGCATATCGCGGTATCACTGCCACGCTCGAGAATAACGGACGGGGCAGTGCAATGATTCGGGTGCCGGTGGATGGTGAGGGCATCGATGTCGAAGCAGGCATCAGGCAAGCGCCGCACGCGAAAGTGGCGTTCGTGACGCCGTTGCATCAATATCCGCTCGGTATGCCGATGAGCATGGCAAGACGCAGTGCGATCCTCGCGTGGGCACGCACGAACGACGCATGGGTGGTCGAGGACAACTACGACAGCGAGTTCCGGTACGAGGGTCATCCGTTCCCGTCGCTGCATAGCTCGGAGCCGGACCGGGTGGTCTACCTTGGTACGTTCAGCAAGGTCCTGTTTCCGTCGCTGCGACTGGGTTATGTCATCGTGCCGCACGATCTGGCCGATGCGTTTTGTGGCGCGCGTGTCCTGATGGACCGGCACCCGCCGAATGCGGATCAGCACGTTCTCGCGGCTTTCATGGCGGATGGACATCTCGAGCGTCACATCAGGCGGGTTCGCAATGTGTATGCGAACCATCGCGCACAGCTTATTGCCGCTATCGACACGCTGCTGCCTCCAGAGGTCGCGTGGGTTCAGCCCGGCGACCAGGGCATGCATCTTGTTCTCTGGCTCGAGGAAAGCCTGGACGACCGCGAGGTGGTCGCAATGGCGGCGCGAGCCGGAGTAGCGGTACGAGCGGTATCGCCGATGTTTTCGCCGGGGAACGGCCGGCCCGGTCTGGTGCTCGGGTTCGGCGGGTTCAGCAATGAGCAAATGAAGGAGGCTGCGAAGCGGCTGGCGGCAGTCATCACTGAAGCCGTGAGATCAGGCATGAGACGAGATGCTGGAAAGTCGGCATTCGCGCCGAAAGGCCGGACCAGACTGCAAAACGGCCAGTGAGTTTTGCGTGTCAATACGCTGAAGGGGGCCGCGAGCCCCCGATCATCGGTTGAATCCAGTTTCAGCGGTTTGCATTTGATCCTGCCGCCCGGTTCGCGCTACAACACAGGGCCAGAATGCTTGCGGCATTTACCGCACCATGCAATCCACGCTACCGCTCTTCGCACTGGAACTCTGCGCCGCCGGTGCATTCTTGCTGATCGACAGCGGCATCGTAGCCGGTATGCCCTGTGTCGGCGGTATCACTACCGGCGGAGTGTTCAGGTTGGCTACATAGCCGAACTGGCCGGTCTGAAATACCTGTTGGCCTGCTCCATTGCTGACCACTACGGCGCCCTGCGACACGTCGACATAAAGACCATTCTGGGGCGTGTTCCCGCTCGACGTCGGTATGCTGCCGCAATTGCTCTGGCAGAACAGCGCGCCGAAGTTGGTGCCACGTACGCCGATGGTGCCCGTCGGCGTCTCGAAGCTGACAGCATCATGGTTGCGCTTTCCGATCAGGCCGGTGACCGAGCGCAGACCGCCGTTAACCGCGGATGGCGACTTTGTCCTTCTCCGGGTGATCCATGTCGTACACGTCGTTTTTGATGACGTGCCGCCCAAATTTAGGTGCGCCGAAGCATTGGCGTTCAGCGTCCCTCCGGCGAGGAGCGTCAGGTTGCCGGCGGACAGGCCGCCGCCGTGACTGAGGTCGATCAGGCCACCGCTGTTCAGCACGATATTGCCGCTGCCGAAGGTTTTCTGGCCATCGTGCACTGCCAGCATCCGTTGCTCGGACAAATCCCGGCCGGGCCTTAGCAATGTGCTGAAGCTGATGAGCCGGGTCGCACCGCAATTCATGCTGAAGCAGATGGTGAAGATGATGAAACCCCAGACATGACGCTGTCGCCGAGACAGCATATGGTTCCCTGAAGCTAAAGCCAGTGCCTGGGAACGTCGACAAAGGCCTGCTTCAGCAATCGCAAAGTGAAACGAACAAGAGTCGATGTCAGGCGAATTTCGACAGTAGCGCTTTAGAACGCGTGCGTAATCCCGACTGATACAAGGACCTGTTTCGCCGAGCTGGAGTCCACTCCGGCGCCGGCAATTTCCGCAATTGCCGTCCTCCCCACATTAGCGCCTGCAGAGTTGAAGACCGGCGCTATGCCATCCCCGCCGGCTTTCTGGAGCACGGCTACGGCGAAGAGGCTGGTGCGCTTGGAAATCGAATAGTTCGTGCCCAGGTTGATCTGCTGGAACGTCGGCTTCAACCCTTCGTAATCCGCCTTGCCCGCGTTGTAGATATAAGCGCCTCCCACCAGCAGGGCAGGCGTGATGTGATACGTGGCAGTGACTTCGTAGCTATCGAGTTTGAAATCGCTGCCGCTACCGGCATTGGCGAAACCATTTGCCACGAAATACTGGCTGTTCTTCAGAAGCGTATGCGAATAGACCAACCCCACGTTCGCATTTCCTATGGAATACGACGCGCCCGCGCTAAGGACCTTCATGGCGTTCGCGTCCTGGAGCGCGACGTAGTTGCTCAGCGATCCTACATAATTTCCGTTGGACGCGTACACGCCACCCGTTCCGTTTGCGCTGGTCGCGGGCGTGTTGATATCGAGGTAACCGGCCGCAAACGCGAAGGGTCCCGCCGTGTAGGAGCCCGCCAGGGCCCACACGCGGTTGGTCGAGAAGTCGCCCGCCTGACCACCCAGGCTGAACATGCCGTCCATTTGCAAGCCGTTCCAGACCGGGCTCACATACTTGATCACGTTGTTGATGCGGATCGACTGGTTAAGGTTGTCCAGGTCACCGAAGTGCGACCCGTAGCCGGTTGCAAAGTTATTGCTCGACGGAAACATCCCCACCGTATCCGACAGCGAATCGTACTGGCGTCCAAGCGTGATGGTCCCGTAGTTATTCGTCAATCCGACGAACGCCTGACGGCCAAATTCCGTGCCTCCCTGGCCCAGCCGCCCGTTCTGGATGTTGAAGCCGTTTTCCAAAGTGAAGATTGCTGCATTGCCGCCGCCCAGGTCTTCACGGCCTTTCAATCCCCATCGGTTACATCCGGGCGGTGCACACGTTTCGGTCTCGTACACAGGCCCCTTGCCAGTGTTATTGACGTAGGTAACCCCAGCCGTCACGAGGCCGTAAAGCGTCACGCTGCTTTGGGCGAATACGACTTGAGGCGACGCGATTAACGCGCCAATACAGAACCAGCTCTTTTTCACGGCGATCTCCAGAAGGCGTGTCGAGGGTGCAAAGCGGGACGCGTTCGCCATGTTTTGATGGCGGCCGGGGCGAGCGCGGATAAGTCGAATGAAGGGTTGAACGCGAGTCAGGGATCGCGTTTCAGGTATGGCATCTCAGGCGCCGACCTTGTAGCCGGTGCGCGACGTAGCCGGCGGCGCGGCGCTGTCCAGCAGGCCGATTCCAACGGCGGCCGGCGCAGGTGCCGGCGTGACAAGGCTGACAAGAATGGTCACGCCAGCGTTGATCGCCATGGCGATCAAGCCAGGCTCCCACTGCGGCCAGTGCGTACCCCAGTAATGCGCGGAGAACGGCGCGAGCAACGCGATAAAACCCGCCAGCATGCCGGCCAGAACACCCGTTGCACTTGTGCGTCTCCAGAGGAAACCGAGAAACACCCCGGGAGCGAGCATGCCGATAGCCGAGTACGCATCGAGGAGAATCTTGACCAGCGATCCCTTCTGGGCGAGCGACAAGTACACGGCCACCGCAGCAAAACACACGAGCGAGGCCCGCGATAACGCCAGCGATTGACTTTCGCTCAGGCGCGGAGCAAACGGCCGCACGACATTTCGCGTGAAGATCGAACCCGCCGCGACCAGCAGCAGGGCGCCTGGTGCAAGTGCAAGCAGAAATCCGGTGCCCGCCACCAGCCCGATCACCCAGGACGGATATCGCTCCGACACGAACTGCAGCAACGCGGCGTTCAGGTTGTCGCCGGGCGGATGCGTATTGGCGAGCAGCGCGGCAAAGCCGAGCAGGATAATGAAGAAGTACGCGAGCGAATACAGCGGTTGCCAAATGGCATTGCGTCGAATGGAGGTCGCGCTTCGCGCCGAATATGACATCTGGAACAGATGCGGAAACACCCAGTTGCCGAGCGCGATGTTGATAGCGGAGGTCATCAACCAGATGGCGGTGGTGGGCGAACTGGGGTCGAGTCCCGGAAACTTGCCGATGCCCGGATGCTTCGCTTCGACCATGCCGAAGATATCGAGCAGCGACCCTGCACCTACTTTGCTTGCCACGGTCGCACTCAGCAACACCACCACGATGATCATCAGCACGTCCTTCACGCCGGCGGCGAACGCAGCCGAGCGGATGCCCGCGACAAACACGAACGCAATCATGAGCAGCCCCGCCAGGATGGTCGCCGCGCTGCTTGAGATGGCGTTGTCGAGTGTGAGCTGCACGATCAACCCTAGGCTCACCAACTGGATCTGGACGTACACGATCAGCGAGGCTATCCCGATCAAGCCGGTGATCACGCCGAGCCAGGGCGCGTCGAAGCGCGCTGCAAAGAAGTCCGCTTGCGTCACGAGCTTGCCGAGCCGCCCGGCCTTCCAGATCCGGGGCATCAACCAGTACCCGACGGCGTAACTCATCGATACAGAGCAGAACGCAAGATACGCCGGCGCGCCGAGCGCCCATGCATAGCCGGAAATACCGAGCACGGCGAAGGTGGTGTAGACCTCGCCGGCATTCATGAACCAGAAGATCAGCGTGCCCAGGCTGCGACCGCCGACCGCCCACTCCGCGAGCGTTGCACTCTTGCGGGTACGCCGCCCGTAAGCGACTGCGCCGACTACGGTTGCGAGCAGGATGCACAGCACGATGGCTATTTTCATTGCGCATCTCCCGTGGAAGCGGAGGTTTGTTCCAGGAAAGCGGCTTCTTCGTCTTCTACGCCGGCCCGGCGATCCATGAAGAACACCAGCCCTATGACGATGCTCGCCAGGACAATGCCGGCCATCTGCCAGAACATGGGGAAGGGCAGTCCAAACGGCCTCGCGGCGATGTCGTTCACCGCTGGCGCCAACGCGGCTTGCCAGATGAACGGAATGACCAGCATCCATCGATACCAGTAACGAGGGCGACTTCGCTCACCTTGAAAGTTGCTGTCCATGCCACCTCCTGTAAGTTCTGACTGCACATATTGTGAGGTGAAGTGTGCACTCAGGCAGCACACAAATTCAAGCATGTCAAAAATAAATGAGGGATATTTTCGCTATAAGGCCGGGAAAACGCCTAGAAAATCGGGTGACTCTATATAGTCGTGCAGTATTGACGTACAAAATAACGATACGTACACTCGACAAAACTGTATGTTCAGCCTGCACGAAAATACTTTACATGCCGATGCGGCACGACGGCTGAGCCGTTTATCGCCACCCCTATTCCAGGAGATATCCATGCCTTCCATCCAAGACCCGACTGGCTCCGCGGACGACGTTTTTGAGTTATACGACCTGCGTGTCGAGGTCGTCGCGCCGGACGGGGCGAAGCTGTATTGCGGCGCAAAGGTTGGTGACTACTTCGAGTTGAAGGGCGAGATGCTTCATCTGCCGCCCGGTCAGGGTTTCTCCATCTACTCGCTCGCTGCGCTGCTGCCGCTGCTCGCGTCCAAGCAACGGCGGCTGCATCCGAACGACTGGATGAGCACCGACGCGGAGGTCGCCTGTCCCGATCCAAACTGCCCCTCGCGTTTCAGGATCGTGCGCTCAGGTCTGCGCCGCTTTAGCCACGCCGATACCACGGCCGTCAAACTTTCCTCTACGGAGCAACAGCAATGAGTTCGCAGTACAGCATCGACCTCGCCCCCGGTTACACGATTTCGCGTCTTCTCAAAGGCGGCTGGCAACTCGCCGGTGGTCACGGTTCGGTCGATCGGGAAGCGGCAATCGCCGACATGGCGGCCTACTACGAAGCCGGTATCACGACGTTCGACTGCGCGGATATCTACACGGGCGTAGAAGAAATGATCGGTGAATTCCGCCGCGATTACCTGGCTCGCAATGGCCAGGACAGCCTTCGCGATTTGCGCGTTCATACCAAGTACGTGCCCGATCTCGCGACGCTGCCCACGCTCGATCGCCAGCAGGTCGAGCGGACCATCGACCGGTCGCTGGCTCGCCTGGGCGTCGAACGTCTCGACTTAGTGCAGTTCCATTGGTGGGACTACAACGTGCCGCGTTATCTCGAGACGGCGCACTGGCTCACCGAGTTGCAGCGGGCAGGAAAGATCGCGCATCTTGGCGGCACCAATTTCGATACCTCGCACACTCGCGAACTTGTTGAAGGCGGAACGCCGCTCGTCAGCATGCAGGTTCAATACTCGTTGCTGGATCAGCGTCCGTTGCCGACGCTTTCGCCGTTTTGTGCGAGCGCGGGCATGCAACTGCTGTGCTACGGCACGGTCGCGGGAGGTTTTCTTTCGGAGCGCTGGTTGGCCAAGAGCGAGCCGACCGACGATCTCGAGAACCGGTCGCTCGTCAAATACAAACTGATGATCGATGACTTCGGGGGCTGGGATTTGTTTCAGCAGCTTTTGTCTGTGCTGAAGGGAATCGCGGAGCGCCATGCGGTGTCCATCCCGACTATCGCGATGCGCTGGGTGCTGCAGCAACCGCAGGTCGCAGCGATTATTGTCGGTGTCCGACGTGGCGATCACTTGCCCGATCACTTGCGCGTCATGCAGGCAACGCTCGATCCAACCGATCTGGCGGCACTCGACGCCGTATTGGCCCAGCGTCGTCTACTTGATGGCGATGTTTACAGCAGCGAGCGAGATCTGGAAGGACGCCACGGACGGGTCATGAAATACGACCTGAATGAGACGCCGCACTGATTCGTCGTTGTGTGTCGGGCCCGCGTAGACATTTACGACGTCTGCGGGCTCCTCGCCTGCTCAATCAATCCAGCGCCTTGTGCGACTTTTCATCCATGAACGCGACGGCGATCAACCCCAGCAGACCGCAGCCGATCACATACCAAGCGGGCGCAAGCGTGCTACCGGTCGCGATGATCAGTGAAGTCACGAAGAATTGCGCGAACCCCCCAAAAATCGCGACCCCGATGCTATAGACCACGGCCCCGCCGGTCGCCCGCACCGAGCGCGGGAAGAGCTCACCGAGCATCGCGCCAACGCCGCCGACGTTGATCGCGTGGATCGACGAAAGAAGCGTGACGACCGTGAGCAGCGTGCTGGTCGTGGGCCATCGGTTCAATGCAACGAAGGCTGGATAGATCGCGAGCAACAGCACGACGCGGGAGCCTTGTGCGAGCGTGTTGCGTCCGAAGCGGTCGGTCAGGTATCCACCGACCGGTGCGAGCACAAAAATAATCGCGCCCGATACACAACCTGACAGCATCGCGATGCCAGGCGGCAGGCCGAGCGTCTTGACGGCGTAGATCGACAGATAGAACACGATGATGAAATGCGCCGATGTACCGGCAATCGTCAGTCCCAGGCCCATTAGCACGGCGCGCCTGTGATCGCGGAGTACATCGAGCAGAGGTAGCTTCGGTGCCTTTTGCTGCGGGGTGGGCATGGGCTCTTCTTCGAGCGTCTTGCGCAACCACCAGCCGACCGGCACGATCAGTGTGCCGATCAGGAACGGCACGCGCCATCCCCAGCTTTCGAGTTGTGCGGTCGTAAGCGTTGCCGTCAGCGCTACGCCGGTCAACGCGCCCGCGAGCGCGGCGAGACCCTGGCTCGCGAACTGCCACGACGCATACAGGCCGCGCCGGTTGGGCGGCGCTTGTTCGAGTAGCAGCGTAGTCGATGCCCCCACTTCGCCGCCCGCCGAAAATCCTTGAATGAGCCGTGCGACCACCAGGATGATGGGCGCTGCGACCCCCGCTTGTCCGTACGTCGGCGCGACGGCGATCATCGCCGTGCCGACTGCCATCAGCCCGAGCGTGAGTACCATCGCCTTCTTGCGTCCGGCGCGATCCGCGTACATGCCGATCACAAGCCCGCCCACGGGCCGCGTGAAAAAGCCGACACCGAAGCTCGCGACCGCCAGCAACAACTGCCCGACCGGATCGTGTACGGGAAAGAACAGCTTCCCGATCAGCAAGGCGAAGAACCCATAGACGGTAAAGTCGTAGAACTCGAGCGCGTTACCCACTGCTGCAGCGGTGACAAGCCGCGCGCGGCTTTGTTTGCGGTGACCTGGGGCCGCGCGCGGCGCAACGTCGAGGCCTGATACGGTCGGTATGCTCATGTCTTCTCTCGAAACGCGGTGCGTGCTGCAGGTGGGGGCGGGTTTGAAATGAGGTTCGGACGAGTCAGTCGGCCAGATACGCTTCGCTCAGGCGCACCCAGTAGCTCGCGCCGATGGCAAGAATGTCGTCGTTGAAGTCGTAGCCGGGGTTGTGGACCATGCAGCTTCCCTTGCCCTCGACGCCATTGCCGATCCAGGCGTACGCACCCGGGACGACTTCGGCCATGAAGGCGAAGTCCTCGCTGCCCATGAGCGGATGCGCCTGGGTATCCACCCGTTGCGTACCGAGCATCTTCTGCGCGACTTCAGCCGCGAACGCGGTCGGTTCCGGATGATTGACGAGCACGGGATAACCCCATTCATAGTCGATCTCCGCCTCTACCCCGAACGACGCTGCCTGCGCATGCACAAGCGCCGTGATGCGTTGCCGCAAAAGGTCGCGCACAGCGGGATCGAGCGCACGGATCGACAGTTTCATCTCGGCGGTCTGCGGAATCACGTTGAAGGTGTCGCCGGCTTTCACGCTGCCCACCGAGATTACCGCCGACTTCTGCGAATCAATTTCCCGCGCCACAATGCTCTGCAGCGCGAGGATGATGCCCGCTACCGCGGGCATGGGGTCACGTGACAGGTGTGGCAACGCGCCGTGCCCGCCTAACCCGCGCAGCACGATCGTGGCGCGGTCGGCTGAGGCCATCGCGGGGCCGGTGCAGAAGTTCATGCCGCCGGTTTCGTAGCCCGGCATGTTGTGCAGTCCGAACACGGCGTCGCAGGGAAACTGCTCGAAGAGACCGTCTTGAATCATCGCCCGCGCGCCGCCGTAGCTTTCTTCGGCCGGCTGGAAGATCAACGTCAGCGTGCCGGAAAACTGCCGGCTTTCGGCGAGATAACGCGCGGCGCACAGGAGCATCGCGGTGTGGCCGTCGTGACCGCAGGCGTGCATCGTCTTCGGGACTGCGCTGGTGTAGGGAAGGCCGGTCGCCTCCTCGATGGGCAGCGCGTCCATGTCGGCGCGCAAGCCGATGCGCCGGCTGCCGTTGCCCAGCTTCAGCACGCCGACCACGCCAGTCTTGCCTAGGCCGCGTGTCACTTCGTAGCCCCATTGCGTGAGCAGGCTGGCGACCAGGTCGCCGGTTGCCCGCTCCTGGAAAGCGAGCTCGGGATTTGCGTGGATCTGGCGCCGCACGGCGATAAGGTCCGGCGCAATGGCGGCAATTCCGGGAATGACGGGATCGACTGACAGCATGACTAACTCCTTATTACGTTTCGATATTCGGCGTGACAGCACTCGGTCAAGCATATAAAGTCAAAAGGAAAACCAAAAGACAGTTAATTAAATTTACGACTACCTTTGGTTGTCGGTATAAACCCTGAATTTCCCGATGAAATACCATCAGTTGCGCGCGTTCCTGACGGTAGCCGAGCAAGGCAGCATCCGCGCGGCGGCGCGCAGCCTGCATCTGTCGCAGGCCGCATTGACAAAGGCGTTGAAAGAACTCGAGCAGGACCTGGGCGTGCCGCTCGTGCTGCGTACTGCGCGCGGCGTGCAATTGACCGCGTTCGGCTTGCAGTTGAGGATTCGGGCGCAGATGGTGGTGAGCGAGATGCGTCGCGCCGAAGACGACATCGCGCATATGAAAGGCGCGGTGACCGGCAGCGTGGCGGCCGCCATTACGCCAACCGCCGCGCTCTCAATCCTGCCCAAAGCGTTCAGCGCATTTCGAAAGAAGATGCCGCATGCGCGCGTGAGTTTTATCGAAGGATTTCCGGGTGTTGCGCTGCCGCGTCTGCGTGACGGGTCGCTTGATTTCGTCGTGGCCGTGGTTGTGCCGGAACATCTCGATCCCGCGTTCGACTACATCGAGCTCTACAAAATCAGTTCGGTGGTCGTCGCGCGGAAAGATCATCCGCTGGCGCAATGCTCGTCCCTGGCTGAACTCGTCGATGCGGAATGGCTGCTGAATCCGTCGCCCGAAAGCTCGACACGCGGACTGCTCGACTTCTTCGCGGCGAACGGTTTGCCGATGCCGCAGAAAATTATCGAGTGTCCGAGCTTCGTGATTGCGCACGGATTGTTGCGTGGCTCGGATACCGTTGCGTTGTTGCCCGAGCCTTTGCTGGACCAACCGTGGGTGCGCGAGGGTATCGCCGTGTTGCCTGTAGCCGACCTGCCGCCGCCGATAGCAATCGGCGTAGTGACTCGCCGCGATAGTCCGCTGACACCGGCCGCCTCGTTGCTGCTGGATTGTTTGCAGGACGTGGTGACGTCGCTAAGGTTGAACGTCCCGGCGCGCCGTTTAATCCAGGGGCGGTAACCGGCGTTCGACAGGGGTTGACTTGATGATCGCCGTGCTTGTCTCGGCTCGCTCTGCGACCTTCGACAGAATTTCGTCGAGTTGTTCGATCGTCTTGAGAAAGAGCCGGCAGACAAAACAGTCGTCGCCGGTGACCTTGTCGCATTCGACGAATTCGGGAATGCGTCGGATGGCTTCTTCCACCAGGTGCAGTTGACCAGGCAGTGGTTTGACTCGAACGATGGCCTGAAGCGTGTATCCCAGCGCACGCGGGTCGAGCCTGACCGCGAACCCCTGGATCACGCCACGCGCTTCGAGCTGGCGCACGCGCTCGGCTGTGCTGGGCGCCGACAAGCCAATCCGGCGCGCGAGTTCGCTCATCGCGATCCGGCCGTCCTCGGAGAGAACGGCGAGCAATTCTCGGTCGGTCTGGTCGAGTAAGACAAGACCTGGCGGGGAAGAAAGGCGATTTTTCAATTGAGCCTTCGATTTGAAGTTAAAACGTCGATGTCCACTCATTTTCCGCATGGAATCAAGCTTGCCGCGCTACTAAACTAACTATACAGATAGAACTGGCACCACTTGAAAGGCGAGGCGATGAGCTCGAGAGACATGCGCGTTGGCTGCGTGGAAATGAGTGTAGCGATGCTGATATCCGGCACGGTCGGCTGGCTCGTGGTGTCGTCGCAGCAAACGCCGCTGAACGTCGTGTTCATTCGTTGCGTGTTTGGGGCGGCGACGCTGCTCGCAATCTGCGCGCTAAAAGGGATGCTGCGCAAAAGCTTGTTTTCATGGCGCATGCTTGGCCTGGTAACGCTCGGCAGTGCCACGATCGTCGGCAACTGGGTGCTGCTGTTTGCGGCCTATTCGCGAGCCTCCATATCCATGGCGACCGCCGTCTATAACACCCAGCCTTTCATGCTTGTCCTGCTCGGTGCGGTGGTGTTTCGCGAACGAATTACCTTGCGCACGATTCTCTGGCTCATTGTCGCGTTCTTGGGCCTCGTGCTGGTTGTGCGAGTGGAGCCTGCGGTGTTGGCCAAACCCGGTGAATATCTGGAAGGTATTGGCTATGCGCTCGGCGCGGCATTTCTCTATGCGATCTGTTCGATCGTGACCAAGCAGCTCAAGGGAACGCCGCCCCACTTGATTGCGTTGTTGCATGTGGCGTTCGGCATCATCATGCTTGCGCCATTCGTCGATTTCCAGAATCTACCCACCACCCCGAATCATTGGGCGGATCTTGTCGTGCTCGGCGTGATCAACACCGGCATCATGTACGTGCTGCTTTATGGCGCCATCCAGAAACTGCCGACTGCAGTGACGGGCGCGTTGTCCTTCATCTATCCGGTTGTGGCGATCATTGTGGACCGGGTCGCGTTCGGACAACGATTAGGATGGCTGCAGATTGTTGGCGCGGCGCTGATTCTGCTGGCGGCCGCTGGGACTACTTTGGGATGGGAACTCACGCCGCGCGAACGAGCAGCTTTGGAGTAGCCAGTCGTCAAGCGGTTTTCCCGATCAACAAGCACATCCTGCAAGCTGTTACGTCCACTATCCGTTATGAACCCGCTTTACGTATTTCCACGCAATTCAGTCGGTCACTTCAACGTGATCCGACTACTCGCGGCCGCAGGTTCCAAAAGCAAAAAACCGTTGCTCATCTGACTGGAGCGCTGTTCCGTCAGGTGCGACGGAACAGATACGGTCACTCGATTTCCATTCCTGTTCTCCGACACCCTGACGGTTTTTATCGGTCAAAGAGGAGAGTATGGAATGTCGATTTTTTCTGGTATCTGGATTCCGTTGGTCACGCCGTTTTCAAACGGACGTGTGGATCACAACGCGCTGCGAAACCTGGTCAGGTCTTACGTTGAAGCAAAGGTAGCGGGGTTCGTTGCGCTGGGAACAACGGGCGAACCGTCTTCGCTCGATCACGCTGAGCAGGCACAGGTGCTCGCGACCATCCTGGACGAGGCGAGGAACCATCCCGTCGTGGCGGGGCTGGCCGGCAATAACGCGGCAGACCTTCGCGAGCGCGCGCTGCACTTGAATGAATTGCCGATCGCCGGCTTGCTGGTTCCTGGGCCTTACTATGTGCGGCCCTCGCAGGCTGGCTTGACGAGCCACTTCACCACCCTCGCCGATATCAGCACAGTCCCTTTGATTGTCTACGACATTCCGTATCGGACAGGCGTGCGGCTGGATCTCGCGACCTTGTTGACGCTCGCCGGCCATCCCAACATTCACGCAATCAAGGATTGCGCCGGGTCGCTGGAAACAACGCTCGCACTCATCCTCGATGGACGTTTGTCAGTACTGGCCGGTGAGGACCTGAATATGTTCGGCACGTTATGTCTTGGCGGCCACGGTGCGATCGCGGCGAGTGCCCATGTGCGCGCGGCCGACTTCGTTGAGGTTTATGAAGCCATCAAAGACGGTCGTATTGATGAAGGACGCGAGCGGTTCCATCGACTCGTACCGTTGATACAAGCACTCATGTCCGAGCCTAATCCGGCACCTGTGAAGTGTGCGCTCGAGATCTTGGGAATGATTCGCCAGGAACTTCGTGCGCCGATGACGCAAGCAACCGGCCGGCTGCGCGATCAGCTTGGCGTCCTGCTGTCGAGCTAGGCGAAAAATCAGCGCGGCAGCCGGTGCATGCGATTCACGTAAGGATACCGCCGCGCTTATTTCACCAGGTGCAGTCCCTTCGCCAGCACAACGCCCTTTTCGCGGTTGATCAGCCAGATATCGCCGACGTTCGCGTGCAGCGTTGCCGTGCGCGTGGTGATGTCGGTCGGCTCCTCGTTGCTCGGGTCGGTATGGTCCTTGGTCTGCGTCAGATAAGGCGGCACCACCCGACAGATCAGTACGAGCGCGAGATCGCCGTCTTCCTGGGAAAATGCGTCCGGCGACAGCACGAAGCGTCCATGCACCGTGGTCCTGTTGTGCTTGTTGACGGCATCCAGTTCGATGATATCGATGTTCTGTATATAGCCCTTCGATTTCGCTTCGGCCGCGACCACCAGCTTTCGGCCACGCGGTCCGGTGACGGTCCTTTTGAGGACGATGGTGTCGGGGTGGTCGCTATCCGACAGATCCACGTCTACCGTCATCACGCGGACCTTCGACCGATAGCGGATTCCATACGGCGCGGGCACAACGAACGCGAGATCGCGGCTTAGCTTGGCGTCCATCAACGCGGAGTCGTGCAGCGTCTTCGGCAAAGCGTCGCCGACCAGATCTTCTACTCGATGCGTGAACGAGAGCGCCTTGCTATCGGTGAATTTGCGCGCCAGCGCGTCCCTGACGGCAGCCGGATCGTCGCCCGTGAAACCGGGCGCCATCACGATGCCGACCGGCGTGAGGTCTTCTGTTTGTGCGGACGCAGCGGCTGCGCTGCTGGCCGTTTGAGCCCGTGCCGTCGCACACACGGAAAGAAGAACCCAAGCGGCGCTTATGCTCGCCTGTTTGATTTTCTGAAGACTCATTAGCAGACTCCCATGGGCATGATCGCGGACCGCCTGGTCTTCGTGCTGCACGAGCAGCAATCGAGTCAATTCATTGCAATTCAATTCTATTCAATGGTACCCGGCTAGAAAAGATGAGTGGGGACATTGGTGCGAGGGCGCGGTATTAAACGTAAGTTGAGAAGGCCTGCACCGCTTGACGACTGGGTGAGGTGTAAAGTTTCTCGAATCGAAGAGCATTGGCAATTTAGGTGCTTAAGAGAAACGCTGGTCGTGAACAATCTTTCCGCTAGGGAAAACCAATATGAAGTCTTCCGTCATTCATGCGTTGCCGGGCCGGGATGGTTTATCAGGTGGGGCGTTGCGATGAGTGGGCCGCTTAAGGGGATTCGCGTGGTCGAGATGGTCGGGCTCGGGCCGTGCCCGTTCGCCGCCATGATGCTCGCCGACATGGGCGCGGAAGTGATCCGCATTGATCGTCAGCAGACCGGTGGCGCCACGCCGTATCCCATGCAAGGCACGAAATTCGATGTGATGGCGCGCGGGCGGCGCTCGCTCGCGCTGGATCTCAAGCAACCGGAGGGACGTGAGCTGGCGCTGCATCTTGTTGCTCAGGCCGATGCGCTGATCGAAGGTTTTCGCCCTGGTGTGATGGAGCGGCTTGGCCTTGGACCGGACGTGTGCCTGGAACGCAATCCGAAGCTTGTGTACGGTCGTGTCACGGGCTGGGGGCAGGACGGTCCACTGGCCCAGACCGCCGGGCACGATCTGAATTACATCGCGATGAGCGGCATGCTGCACGAGATTGGTTGTAGCAATGCACCGCCGGTGCCGCCGCTGAATCTGGTCGGTGACTTTGGCGGCGGCGGCATGATGCTCGCGTTCGGGGTGTTGTGCGCGCTGCTGGAAGCGCGTGGGTCGGGCAAGGGCCAGGTGATCGATGCCGCGATGGTCGAAGGCTCTGCGCTACTGGGCGCGATGATCTACGGTTATAAGGCGTTTGGTGCGTGGGCGGATGAGCGAGGCTCGAACATGCTTGGCGGCGGCGCGCATTTCTACAATACCTATGCATGCGCGGATGGGAAATTCGTGTCGGTTGGGGCGATCGAACCGCAGTTCTATGCTTTGTTGTTGAAGCTGTGCGGTATCGACGATGCGGCCTTTGACCGTCAGATGGATCGCGAGCAATGGCCGTCGCTGAAAACGAAAACAGCGGCCATCTTTGCGACGAAATCGCGACAGGCGTGGTGCGAGTTGATGGAAGGGACGGATGTGTGCTTCGCGCCCGTGCTCGATATGGACGAAGCGCCGGCGCATGTGCATAACCGGACGCGGGGGACGTTTATTGACGTGGACGGGGTGACGCAACCGGGCCCGGCGCCGCGCTTTAGCCGCACGGTACCGGCGGTGAGTTCACCGCCCTCGAGTCCGGGGCAGGATACCGACGCGATCCTGCGGGACTGGAACGTGCCGGGGGAGTTGATCGAGAGGTTGCGGGAGAAGAAGGTGGTTTAAGGGCCATTCCATTACACATAAATTGTCACGGCGACTTGGTTCGGTACGCGCCAACTCACCGAGACCTGCTGTGCGTGGAGCCTGTGACGAATACGGTGGATTTCTTGAATCTCGACGCGCCGCGAGAGGACATCGGCGGCGCGGTGTTGATGCCGGGCGACATGACGCAAGCGCGATTTGGCTGGATGCCGAACCGCCCGCGCTGACCTTGATTAGTGACAGCTAGTCTTAAATTTCTTCGTTTCCCCGTCGCATATTTGAGATGTTTCTTGCAAGCCGTCGCCATTTCCTGGTTTGTCTCATTGGCCTGTTTGCAAAACTGTCAAATTAGGTTGACGCAGCACTCTGTTACTTCAAAACCCTGAATTATGTGCGAGCGCGTTTCGTATGTCGAAGTGCGCTTTGACGCTTAACTCTGACTGGGTTGGAAATGACGACTGCTACGCCTGTTAGCCCAAGCAACACTTCTTTGCCGCCAAAAAAGACAGATGACAGCCCACCCGCAGCGCTGAACTTTGCATTCCCTTTCAAGAAATCGGACGGCAATGCGGTGACGGGGAAGATTGGGGGGTTTCCCGCGTCAGCGGATGCGTTTCATATTCATCCGGTGGGATTGGTGGGGAATTTTGCGTCTGGCTGCTCCAATGAATGTTTGACAGAAATATTCGAATATTCGCTGAGTCAGGGAGCTTACAGGATATCAAAGGATTCGTTTTCACTGATCTTATCTAACGAGGGGTTTGATCCGCATCCGAACGTTCCTGCAAACAGCGCTGCTAGCGGGGTAACTGTTGGATACGGATACGACTTGGGGCAACAGAAGCAGGAGGCCATAGAGAGAGATTTAGCGGAATACTACACGCCGCAGGAAATAACTAAGCTGAAAATGATGTCCGGCCTTCATGGTGCGCTCGCGCGCGAGAGTTCGAGCGATGTGTACGGCATATTAATATCAGAGGAAAACGCCAAAAGGCTGGCTCTGTCTTCTATGAGAAGCTATGCGCAGCAAGCGGTGAATGTATTTCCTCAGTTAATCAACCTTCACCCTCATTGTCAGGGAGCGATGCTAAGTCTTATATATAACAGGGGAAGCGGTCTCCACGGAAAGAGCGTCGAGGAGGAAGATCGGCGTCGGGAAATGAGAGAAATAAAAAACGCTCTCGAAGCCGGATCGGAAAATCTCGTTCCCGAGAAAATTAGAGAGATGAAACGCTTTTGGGAAGGAACCGGCCAACGCGGGTTACTAAAGCGTCGCGATCAAGAGGCAGACCTCTTTGAGCGCGGTCTAAAATGCAACTGTTGGAGGTGACACGGATGAAATCTGTATTGCTGATTTTTGCACTCGTATTGGAACTTGTATTTACACCCGCTCACGCTGAAGTTTGTGCGGATACGGACATTTCAAAATTAGAAGCGTGCTCCGTTAGAAACTACCGAATAGTCGATCAAGCCCTTGGGAAAAAATATCATCAGCTAATGGAGGAAAGCGACGGCAGCACACAAAAAGCCCTTATCTTGGCGGAGAAGAGCTGGATCAACTACAAGGAGAAATCTTGTGAGATAAATGGTAACGCTGGCGCAGAGGCCAGTTTAGACAAACTAGGCTGCCTTATAAAACTTTCCAAACTGAGGTCCGACGAACTGAGCTATCTCAGCAATGGAATCGGCATGTTTGGATTTTTTTCTCATCTGGCTTTTGAGGCCGCAGATGACTCGGTAAATCGAGAGATAGTGATCGAGAAGCTCACCTCGAAATTCGCATCTTCAAAAGATAGCTACTGGCGAAGCTATGTTGCACAAAATTGCAAGATGACGTCTACATTACTGGCTGAAGATCAGAATATGTGTGTGGCACGCCTCACATTCTACAAAAATTGAAGTTAATACTCAGTCGCAGTAGCCCGCTCGGCTTTTTGGTAGCAAAGTGGAATTCCTGCATCATTTATTCGATAAGGAATTTGCAATCTCGGTTAAGTTCAAATGATAATTAAATTTCGTGTCAGCCGAGTATCGTTCGTCGCATTCGCAAGCTGCTTTTTGTGCACACTGGTTAGTGCTAAAGACTCGTATGTTGAATTGTCGGATAACTCCAAAATTCGTCTCTCAGAGCCCCTCGGAGCGGCGAATCGTAAGTTGTTCGAGCCAGGATGGGGAGCAGCCGAATTCTTAAGTCCGCATGGAAAAAAAATCGGACTTTTTCCCGGTGAGCACTTTACGTCGGCCGGCGGTTTAATTTTCTCACCTCCTGAATATTGGAGAATTTCTCCGTCCGGAAGATTCGCGGTTTTGGTCGTTCTCCGCGCCGGCTTAATTGGGGATCCGCAAGACAAAAAGGTCACGAGTCGGCAGTACTGCCCGGTTCTTAACACATCATCCGGTTGTCTCGAGAGCCTACAGAGCGGAGAACTGTGTGCCGGAGAGTGGGACAAAACACGCGATATCTGGACCGTTGTTGGGGAAAATGACGATCCAACTTCAATAATGTTGGGTACACAATCCCGAACCAAAGATGCAACTAAAGTCTGGGATGATTTTTTGAAAATAAAAACTCCTTTCACTTATTCGAAACTACACGAGCGATTGGAAGAAAATCTTGGGATAACAAACCTTGTGGCATGTGATCCGATTCAAGATAAGAATCGAGCAGCATACAAGTTGATAGCAGATCAGCTACGAGCAGAGGGAAATAGTGTTCACTCAATTTATGTTATGGAAAAGCTAAATGCATCAAAACACAATGTAGATATAAAAAAACATCGCGAGTACTCGTGAACAAAGCGTGGTTGTATTGAGATGCCGACGTCTCAAGAAAAACAGCAATGTATTTGATACGAGGTGATATGGTACATATTATCAATTCCAACGGGAATGGCTGGCTCTTCGTCGAATACAGAAAATCGGATGGCAGCGCCCTGAGAAAATGGATACAAACAAAAGATTTAATCTCGCGATAAATAAAATAGCGTATCAGTTGGCATAACATTATTGATGCGGGATCTAGCAATTATTCATCGAATATTGTGGCTAAGCAGAAGAACGAATAGCTACGATCGTTTGACGTCTGAAAATTTTTGATGGTGTTAAATAATGAAAAAATATTTGGTGATCATTGTTTGGATGTTTATCTCTTCGTTGACGCATGCATGTACCCTCTCTGAAAAAGGGATTTTGGAAGCGTATCAAAAAAAGCTCAGTGAAAGACATCAAGGGCAACTGCTCGATTTCAGTCAGTTAGAATTGGCGTGCAAATCGTGGCCTGCAAGGAAAGGAATATCGATTTTAGTGTCGCCTTACGTATCCACAGTCGCTCAGCACGACGACCAGCGGTTTCTCGGACTAGCAATAATATTGGTTGACGATGTTACTGGAGGACGAATGAGTGAATTCGACGATTTTCCTGTTTCAACAGTAGACGCAATTTCGCCACGCACGGTTGATATCGACACTGCTGCCTACAAGGTCACAAGCAAGGACCTCGCTTTTGGACTGAGGATAAAACAACAAAATTCGTCTGGTGTGAACCCATTTGGTGAGGAAATGCTCAATCTTTACGTGCCTGACGGCACAGGCATAAGAAACATCCTTGCAGGACTGTTTACTAGTGGTTATTCAGGGGAAGGAGGTGAGCAGTGCGTTTTTGAGGGAGATAACAGCACGGCATTCATCTCGATATTGAAAACAGAATCGAATAAATTTTACGACCTAAAGGTGCGTCAGGAAGTGACGTCGCAGGTTAGTAGGGCATCGCCAAATGGCTGCATTGAAAGTTTGCGTAAAAAAACAACCAAGTCATATATATTAACTTTTAAAAATAAAAAATACGAAATACCGTCGCAGCTCAAAAGCTTATCTTTGGATAAATAGATTTCGGATTGCGTATAGAAGGACCGCGTAATGCACGTAACATACACTGACGACGACATTTCCCAACCCCACGCCGATACTTGTAAATGACAGTTGAATTCGATGCGGCCAATCTGAGATTGGTCCGCTGCGCTCGAAGCCTTTCGCTTGCTGATGTAGGGGACGCAGTCGGCAAGTCGAAACAATTCATCCAGCGGGTCGAGTCTGGAATGGCTCAACCCACTGATGAACTCGTCGATGCGCTGGCTTCTGTGCTTCGCGTGCGGCGGCAGTTCTTTTTCCCGGGCGCACCGCAAGCGTTGCCCGAAGAGGCATTCCATTTTCGCAAGTTGACGACGGCGAAGCTAAGCGATAAGCAAACCGTTATCGCCAAAGGCGAGCTCTTCCGCCGGTTCGTCGCTTCGATTGAAGCCCGGTTGCGGCTTCCCCAGTTGGACTTTCCTGAATTCCCCATCGACAGCCCCGAAGCGGCGGAGCGTGCCGCCGAGAAATGCAGGGCGCATTGGGGATTGGGCATAGGACCGATCGGCAATATGGTCCGCGTGCTTGAAAATGCGGGAGCGGTTGTGACTGCGTTTGAACATTCGGCGAAAGATATTGATGCGCTATCTATTGCGTCATCGCGGCCAATCGTGGTGACCAACCGCAGCGACGCGTCAGCGTGCCGCGTGCGCTTTGGATACGCACACGAGTGCGGTCACTTCGTTGGGCACGTCGGCCGCAAGACGGGGGACAAAGCATCGGAGTCCGAGGCTAATCGGTTTGCCAGTGCTTTCCTGCTTCCTCGAAGCTCCTTCGTCAAGGAATTTCCCGCCTTGAGAGGCGGCACCCAGGTTAACTGGATCGCGTTGTCGGAACTGAAAATGCGGTGGCGCGTGAGCAAGGCTGCGATGCTGTATCGCGCGCGGCAACTGAACATTCTTGGTGAAGATCAATACAAGCGCGCACTCCTAGGACATCTGTTTGAAAAAGGCGAGCGCCACATCGAACACGAAGACGCCTCCATTCCGCATGAAAAGCCGGAGCTTCTTCATAGCGCAATGACTGTTCTTAGAGAGAAACTGGGCCTATCGTTGAACGATATTGCCGTGTCCGTGCACATGACCCGCGCACTGCTCGCAGAAATTGCTCCCTTGGCGGACGACGAGCATGAGGCGGGGACCCGTGTTGTTCCGCTTGCGCAATTCCGCCAGTCTCGCGAGAAAACCAACGGCTAAGCGAACCAACCCTATCCGCCAATTCACCCCGCCGGAAACCTCACCACAATCCGGCTGAACGGCACCGACCGGTCGACGGTCACCGCGCCCGCGCCCTTGCCCGCATAAGTCGTCACGAGGCGCATGCCGAGGCCTGTACCCTGCGGTTTCGGGAAGTCGATGGGAAACCCGTCCCCTTCGTCCTCCACGCTCAGCAGCACGGCTTCCTCCGAGCGCTCCAGCGTCACACGCACCGTCCCGCGCCCGTACTTGAGCGCATTGGTCACGAGCTCCGCCGTCACCAGCCCGAGCGGCGCCAGCCGCGCGGCGGGCAACACGATTGACTTCCCTTCCAGCGACACCTCCCGCCCCGCAGCCAATTCAGCCAGATCGGCGGTCAGGCCGCGCAAGTAACTGGTGGCATCCGTCGCTTCCGCGCCATCGTCCTGATAGAGCCGGTGATGCACCGACCCGACCGTGCGCACGCGCGTGGCTGCCGCCTGCAAATGCGTGGCAACGGATTTATCACCGGCGAGATTCGCCTGGAGCGCGAGCAGCGTCTGCACAAGCTGAAGACTGTTGCGAACCCGGTGATGAACCTCTTTCATCATCAGCGCCGAATTGCCGAGCTGCGTCTCCTGGCTCGTCACCAGCGCGGCGAGTTGCTCCTCGTTCTCGTGCCGCTCGGTGACATCGCGCATGGTCAGCACGATGCGCTTCACGCGCTCATCGGTATCGAGAATAGGCGCCACTGACACATCCCACCAGCGGGCATCGCCCGCACGGGTCGGACAGGGACCTTCGAACCGGACCGGTTCGCCGCTCGCGGATTTCGCCAGCGCCTGCTGGACTTTCGGGCGTTGATCGTCGGGCCACAGGTCGGCGCAAGCCGTGCCGCCGACCTCCGCGAAGTCGTCGATGCTCAGCGCCGCCAGGCCGTTGTCGTTCATGAATTCGATACCGCCATCCAGCGACAACACTTGAATACAGTCAGTGCTCGCGTTCAGCACGCTGGTGGAGAACAGCTCGTCGGCATCGGTTTGCGATTCCGCGGCCAGTCGCTCGCGGCTCATGGAAATGACGTTCGCGATCGCTTCAAGAAAGACGATGTCTGTTTCGGTGAAGTCTTCGTCGTCGGAGCTATCGGCTTCGAGCACGCCGAAGGTTTCGGGAATGCCGCGAATGGGGACGTTGATGGCACGCTTGATGCCGTGCCGGGCAAGCAGCTCGGGCGTGCGGAAACGGTGTTCGGTACCCAGGTGATTCGACAACACCGGGCGGCCGCTGACCAGCGCGTGGCCGGCGGGGCTGGCGTCGTCAGCGCCGAGCTCCGTGGTGCCGATATCCGCCGGGTCCCAGCCCACGCCGGCTTCCAGCACGAAGGTTTCGCTTTCGGGTTGATAGCGGAGCACCTTGGCGAAGCGCGAGTGCAGTCCAGCCGATACGGCTTTGCAGGCTTCTTCGAGGAGCACGTCGGCGCTGTGTACGCGCAGCACGGACGTCGCGAATTGCACGGCGATCTCGTGCTGCAGGCGCAGACGGCTTACGGACCGGTCGACAGCACTGCGGATCGTTTCTTCGGGTGGCAATGCATCCATCGGGTTCTCCTTGACCGCGGTGTCGTCCATGTTTTTTCTGGCGATCGATGCTTAAAGACCAATTCTAACCGTGAAGATTAAACGACCACGGATTTGGCCAGGGAGTGCGTTTGCACCGGTGCTACCCCTGACCCCAACCTAAGTACAACGACCTCTCTCGGTATAATCCCGAATGTTATAATCGTAACAACAAGGTGTTAGAATAATGCATCGATTAACCGGAAAATGTTGTGCGCTGCACAACCGACCATGCTCATGCTCGATGTTGCTTCCCAACCTTTAGTCCCCTTGCGCGGCAAACCGCTGTCTCATCACGAGCAACAGCAGCGCAATCCTGGCGTGCCGCTCGAACTCTCCTGGCTGGATGGCCTTCGGGTCAATCAATCAGCAGTCGCCCGGCGGGTCAGCACGCTAGGCACGCGCCGAGCGGTTAAAAAAGACGCGCAAGCCGCCTGGCTGCTCAAAGCCATCACCTGCATCGACCTGACCACGCTCAACGGCGACGACACCGCCGCCCGCGTCGAACGCCTGTGCGCCAAAGCACGCCGCCCGATTCGCGACGACCTGCTGGAATCGCTAGGCATGCCGCCCGGCTCCATCAAGACCGGCGCCGTGTGCGTGTATCACCGCTTCGTCGGCACGGCCGTCGCAGCGCTTGCCGGTAGCGGCATTCCGGTCGCGGCCGTATCCACGGGCTTTCCCGCCGGCCTGATCCCACACCCGCTGAAGTTGAAAGAGATCGAGGCGTCGGTAAAAGACGGCGCGGCGGAAATCGATATTGTCGTCACGCGTGAACATGTACTCACCGGCAACTGGCAAGCGCTCTACGACGAAATGCGCGACTTTCGCGCGGCGTGCGGCGCGGCGCATATCAAAGCGATTCTCGCCACCGGCGACATCCGCACGCTCTCGACCATCGCCAAGGCGTCCATGGTCTGCATGATGGCCGGCGCCGATTTCATCAAGACGTCCACCGGCAAGGAAGGCGTCAACGCGACGCTCGACGTTTCGCTGGTCATGGTGCGCATGATTCGCGACTACCTTGAACGCACGGGCGTGATGATCGGCTTCAAACCAGCGGGCGGCGTGTCCACCGCCAAGTCGGTGCTCGAATACCAGATCCTGATGAAGGAAGAGCTCGGCCGCGAATGGCTCGAACCGGAGTTGTTCCGCATTGGCGCGTCGAGTCTGCTCGCCGATATCGAACGGCAACTCGAGCATCACGTCACCGGCCGCTATTCGGCTTTCCATCGACATCCGGTTGCTTAATCTGGTTGCTTGCGTTGATTAACCAGCACAGCATCATCTCTTACACGAGCTCCCCATGAGCGTAGCCGACTACTTCACCTCGATGGATTACGGACCTGCACCGGAAGACGACGGCGCCGCGCGCGCCTGGCTGGATCAACATGCAACCGGCTTTGGTCACTTCATCGATGGCGCGTTTCGCGCGCCATCGGCCGGTGAGCAATTCGACTCGCTGGAACCTGCGACCGGGCGCGTGATCGCGAGCATCGCTCAAGGCGATCAAGCGGATATTGACGCAGCAGTTGATGCCGCGCATCGTGCGTTACCCGCGTGGCAAGCGCTGGGCGGCGCGGGCCGCGCACGGCATTTGTATGCACTCTCGCGCATGGTGCAGCGGCATGCGCGGTTGTTTGCCGTGCTCGAATCGCTGGATAACGGCAAGCCGATCCGCGAGTCGCGCGACATCGATATCCCTCTCGTGGCGCGGCACTTCCTGCATCACGCAGGCTGGGCGCAGTTGCAGGATCGCGAGTTCGCCGACTGGGCGCCGCTTGGGGTTATCGGCCAGATCGTGCCGTGGAATTTTCCGCTGCTGATGCTTTCGTGGAAGATTGCACCAGCGCTCGCGCTGGGTAATTGCGTGGTGCTGAAGCCCGCCGAATACACGCCGCTGACCGCATTGTTGTTCGCTGAACTGGCGGCGCGCGCAGGCTTGCCCGCAGGCGTGCTGAACGTCGTCACCGGCGACGGTCGCACGGGCGCCGCGCTGGTCGACCATCCGCGCGTGGCGAAGATTGCGTTCACCGGATCAACAGAAGTGGGCCGGCAGATTCGCGTCGCCACCGCAGGCTCGGGCAAGTCGCTCACGCTTGAACTCGGCGGCAAGTCTCCGTTCATCGTATTCGACGACGCCGATCTCGACAGCGCCGTGGAAGGTGTCGTCGATGCAATCTGGTTCAACCAGGGCCAGGTCTGCTGCGCCGGTTCGCGGCTGCTGGTGCAGGAAGGCGTGGAGAAGCGCTTCATCGATAAACTGAAGCGCCGCATGGACACGCTGCGCGTCGGGCCGTCGCTCGATAAAGGCATTGACCTGGGTGCGATCGTTGATACGGTGCAGCTCGAACGCATTCGTATGCTGGTCGAGCGCGGCGTGCAGGAAGGCTGCGAGATTCATCAGCCCAAAGGGCTTCGGATGCCGGAGCAAGGCGCGTTTTATCCGCCCACTCTGGTGACGAACGTCGCCCCTGCGTCGACGCTCGCACAGGAGGAAATCTTCGGGCCCGTGCTGGTGACAATGAGCTTTCGCACGCCTGACGAAGCGGTCGCGCTCGCGAATCATTCACGTTATGGACTGGCCGCGAGCGTGTGGAGCGAGACCATCGGCCGCGCGCTGGATATCGCGCCGCGTCTGCAGTGCGGCGTGGTCTGGATCAACGCGACCAATCTATTCGATGCCGGTGTCGGCTTCGGCGGATATCGTGAATCCGGCTTCGGCCGCGAAGGCGGGCGCGAGGGGATTTACGAGTATCTGAAGCCGCGTGCGTGGGCTAAGCTGGCCGTTCGTCCCGAGCCTTCCGAGCGTGTTGCACAGCCTTCCGCTTTCGAAGCGGGCACTAACGTCAGCGCGCTCGATCGTACCGCGAAGCTGTTTATCGGCGGCAAGCAGGTTCGGCCGGACAGCGGTTACTCCCGGCTTGTGCATGCGCCGTCGGGGGCGATCGTCGGTGAAGTCGGCGAGGGTAATCGCAAGGACGTACGTAACGCAGTAGCCGCTGCGCGCAACGCTGAAAAGTGGTCGCACGCCAGCACGCATAACCGCGCTCAGGTGCTGTATTACCTCGCGGAAAACCTGTCGGCGCGTGCGGACGAATTCGTGAGGCAACTCGTGGCGCGGACCGGCGTTTCTGCCGCCGAAGCCGAGCGTGAGGTCGAAGCATCGATCACGCGTTTGTTCACCTACGGCGCGTGGGCCGACAAGTTCGATGGCGCAGTGCATTCGCCGCCGCTAAGGGGCGTTGCGCTGGCGATGCACGAGCCGCTCGGCGTGATAGGCGTGGTGTGCCCGGACGAAGCGCCGTTGCTGGGGCTCATTTCGCTGATCGCGCCGGCGCTTGCGCTGGGTAATCGCGTGGTCGCCGTGCCGAGCGAAACGTGCCCGATGATGGCGACCGATTTTTATCAAGTGGTCGAGACGTCGGATGTGCCGGCGGGTGCGTTGAACATCGTCACCGGCGAGCGTAAGGCGCTGGCGTCGACCCTGGCGAAACATGACGATGTCGATGCGTTGTGGTGCTTCGGCGGCGCGGATTTATCGACGGTGACCGAGCGTGAATCGGTGGGCAACCTGAAGCGCACGTTCGTCGATCATGGCCGCGTGTTCGACTGGTTCGACGCTTCAAGCGAAGGCCTGCCGTTCCTGCGGCAAGCCGTGCAAGTGAAGAACATCTGGATCCCGTACGGAGACTGAACGTCAGAAGCACGGGTTCGAAATAGAATCATGAGCGATGACCTCGCAACACAGCGAGGCACGCTCAACATGAAGGAGACGTAATGCTGAAGAACCTCGATCCGCTGCTCAACGCCGACGTCCTGCACGCGCTGTGCGCAATGGGACACGGCGATGAAGTCGTGATCTGCGACGCCAATTTCCCCGCCGATTCCGTCGCGCGCCAAACCGTGCTTGGCCATGTGCTTCGGCTTGACGGCGTGAATGCGCCGCGTGCGATTCGCGCAGTGTTGTCGGTGTTGCCGCTGGATAGTTTCGTCGATCATCCGGCCGAGCGCATGGAAGTGGTCGGTGACGCCAGCGCGCTTCCCGCCGTGCAGCGCGAAGCGCAAACCGAAGTAGATGCCGCCGAAGGGCGCGCGACGCCCTTTGCTTCCATCGAACGTTTCGCGTTTTATGAACGCGCCAAACAAGCGTATTGCGTGATCGCGACAGGCGAAGCGCGCGGCTATGGCTGCTTCATCTTCAAGAAGGGCGTGAACCTCGCGCCCGATGCACCGGCTGCCGCTTTGGATTTGGAGAGCACGCGATGAACCGCAGCGTCGTCATCCTCGGCATCTACGTGACGGATCTCACGTTCCGCGCCGAGCGCATGCCGCTGCTTGGCGAGACTATCGCCGGGTCGGCCTTTGCAATGGGACCGGGCGGCAAGGGGTCGAACCAGGCGGTAGCCGCAGCACGCGCCGGTGCCGACGTGATCTTCTGCACGCGCCTCGGGGCCGACGCGTTCGGTGACATCGCGCGTTCGACATGGGCCGCTGAAGGCATCACGGCGAGAGCGATAACAACCGACGGCGTGGCAACCGGCGCGGCGCACATCTTTGTTGACGACGCTACCGGCGGCAACGCGATCATCGTCGCGGCGGGTGCGGCCGGCCGCTTGTGCCCTGAAGACGTCGAAGCGATAGAAGCCGATATTGCGACCGCCGCCGTGTTCGTCACGCAGCTTGAACAACCCATTCCCGCCGCGCGACGTGGGCTCGAACTTGCGCGTGGTCACGGCGTGACGACCGTCTTCAATCCGGCGCCCGCGTTGCCGCTCGACGACGACATCTTCCCGCTCTGCGACTACATCACCCCGAACGAAACCGAAGCGACAGCGCTGACAGGTATCGTGATTGCGTCCGTCGACGACGCCCGCCGTGCCGCCGATGTCCTGCTTTCGAAGGGCGTAGGCAGTGTGATCGTAACGCTGGGAGAAGCGGGTGCGTTGCTGCATACGCCGGAGCAGTCGGTACTGGTGCCAGCCTTCAATTGCGGTCGCGTAGTGGAGACCGCAGGCGCGGGCGATGGCTTCACCGGCGGCTTCGCCGCGGCGCTTGCACGCGGCGAAAGCCCGTTGAACGCCGTGCGTTTTGGCTGTGCGCTCGCGAGCTTGTCCGTCACGCGTCCCGGCACCGCGCCGTCTATGCCTGCGCTGGCCGAGATCGAAGCGGTGCTGGATGTTCCTGTGACGTCCGGCAGCGTGTCGGTCCCCCAATCCTGAACGGAGGAGCGCTCGATGAACACATCGAAATGGCTCGCCGACCGGCAACTGAATTTTCTGGTCGCGGTGAACCTGCTGGTCGTGCTGGTCGCGACCGCGTTGTCGCATGGCCAGTTCGTCGATATCGACAACCTCCAGTCCATGGGCGGCCAGTTGCCCGAACTGGGCCTGCTCGCGCTCGGCATCATGCTCTCGATGGTGTCGGGCAATGGCGGTATCGACTTGTCGGGTGTTGCGCTTGCGAACCTCTCCGGCATGGTCGCCGCACAACTGCTGCCGATGCTCGTTTCCGCCGATAACTCGCCGTCGCTCTACACCGCCGTGTTCTGCGTGATTACCGTGACGCTTGGCTTGGTCGGCGGCTTGATGAACGGCGTGATCATCGCGCGCCTGAAACTCACGCCTATTCTCTGCACGCTGGGTACGTCGCTGTTGTTCACCGGCATCGCCGTGGTGCTGAGCAACGGTGCATCGGTGCGGGTGGAGTACGTCGATGCCCTCTCCGACATCGGCAACGGCACCTTCCTGCAAGTGCCTATCTCGTTGTGGATTTTCGTGATCACGGTGCTGCTGCTCGGTTGGGTGTTGAAGCGCACGCCCTTCGGTTTGCGGCTCTACCTGATGGGCACGAATCCGAAAGCTGCCTTCTACGCCGGTATTCCGCGCGACCGCATGTTGATCCTGACGTACGGCATGTGCGGCGTGCTAGCGTCGCTCGCCGGGCTCATCAGCGCGTCGCATACGTCCAGCGCGAAGTGGGACTACGGCAACTCGTACTTGCTGATCGCGATCCTGATCGCGGTGATGGGCGGCGTGAATCCGGCGGGCGGGTACGGCCGCATCGTCTGTGTATTCCTGGCAGCGACCGTGCTCCAGTTCCTGTCGAGCCTGTTCAACCTGCTGGGCATCTCGCAGTTCTTCGGCGATTGCGCGTGGGGCTTCCTGCTGCTCGCGTCGCTTGCTCTCGCCGGCGGAGAACGCGTGCGTGCGATCTTCGGCCTCGGTGGTGCTGCACCCATTTCGAAGGTGCCAAAACCGCCGGCGGCGTAATCAGATAAACACGCGCATAAACAAGCTTTCCCGGCTTCAAGATTTCACCTCATGTGCAGCACAGACAAACCATAACGGAGACAACGCATGAAACTCAATCGAATCACCATCGCGCTTACTGCTGTCACGCTTGCGGCCGGAGCCATTGCTGTCGCGCAGGCCGCGACCGACGAAACCATCGTCACCGTGGTCAAGGTCACGGGTATCAACTGGTTCAACCGGATGGACGAGGGCGTGAAGGAATTCGCCAAGGCCAACCCGGGCGTGAACGCGTATCAGACCGGACCGGGACAGGCGGACGCCGCGCAACAACTGAAGATCATCGAAGATTTGATCGCGAAGAAAGTGACGGCGATTGCGGTCGTTCCCTACGATCCGCCGACCCTCGAACCGGCGCTCAAGAAGGCGATGGATCGCGGCATCAAGGTCGTCACGCATGAAGCGGACAATGAGAAGAACACGATGGTCGACATCGAGGCCTTCGACAACACCGCGTATGGCGCAGGCCTGAATGAACGCCTCGCGAAGTGCATGGGCGATCAGGGCAAATGGGCGGTGCTGGTCGGCTCGCTCGGTAGCCGCTCACAGGTTCAGTGGGCGGATGGCGGTATCGGCAATGCGAAGCAGAAGTATCCGAAGATGGATCTGGTCGAACCGAAACTTGAAACCAATAACGATGGCGAACGCGCTTACCAGGTCGCGAAGGAAGTGCTGCGCAAGCACCCGGACCTGACCGGCTTCCAAGGGTCGTCGTCGCTGGACGTGATCGGCATTGGGCGCGCGGTGGAAGAGGCCGGCAAGATTGGCAAGATCTGCGTGTACGGCACGGGCCTGCCGACGGAAGCCGGCAAGTTCCTCGAGAGCGGCGCGATCAATGGCATCGCTTTCTGGGACCCGAAGCTCGCCGGCATCGCGATGAACAAGATTGCGAAAATGCTGATCGACGGCAAGACCGTTGAGAACGGTGCGGACCTGGGTCTGGTTGGATATAACAAGGTCACGGTCACCAAGGGTCCGGGCAAGGGCATTATCGTGCGCGGCACCGGCTGGGTGGACGTCGACAAGACCAACTACAAGCAGTATCCGTTCTGATTGTCTTCACGGAAGCAGTAAAGCGCGCACGGCTGCCGTGCGCGCTGTCTTCAGGAAGTTGAAAGGGTAGAAGGTTCAATGATGAGTACAGCGCCGCTTCTCGAAGTTGTCGATATCCATAAGCGCTTCACCGGCGTGTATGCGCTGCGTGGCGTGAGCCTTTCCTTCCAGCGCGGGCAGATTTATCACCTGCTCGGCGAGAACGGTTGCGGCAAGAGCACGCTGATCAAGATCATCTCCGGCGCGCAGCCGCCCGATCAGGGCGAGCTTGTGATCGAAGGCGTAAGACACGCGCGGCTTGCGCCGCTCGAGGCGTTGTCAGCGGGTATCGAGACGGTGTATCAGGACCTTTCGCTGCTGCCTAACATGAGTGTTGCGGAGAACGTTGCGTTGACGTCGGAGCTGGCAACGCACGGAGGGCGGCTTGCGCGGACCTTCGATCGCCGCGCGCTGGCGAAAACGGCGGCGCGTGCTTTGGAAGCCGTGGGTTTGCCCGGCGATGCCGATTTTCAGGCCACGCTCGTCGAGCAGTTGCCGCTGGCGACGCGGCAACTCGTGGCTATCGCGCGTGCGATTGCGAGCGAGGCGAAGTTCGTCATCATGGACGAGCCGACTACATCGCTTACACAGAAGGAAGTGGACAATCTGATCGCAGTGCTGGCGAAGCTGCGTGCCGATGGCGTCGCGGTGCTGTTCGTGAGTCACAAGCTGGATGAGTGCTATGCGATCGGTGGTGAAGTGATCGTGCTGCGCGATGGCCAGAAGATGGCGCAAGGGCCGATCGAGAATTACACGAAGGCGCAGATTGGCGAGTTGATGACGGGCAAGCAGTTATCGAACGAACGATATCGGCAGGCCGAAGTCATGGAAGGCCACGAGATCGTGCTGGATGTAAAGGCGTTATCGCGGTCGCGCCAGTTCGCTGATGTCACGTTCTCGCTGCATCGCGGAGAGATTCTTGGCGTGACCGGCTTGCTTGATTCGGGGCGCAACGAATTGGCGCGGGCGCTGGCAGGTGTCGCGCCTGCGGATAGCGGCACGGTGACGCTGGACGGTTCCATCGTGCGGCTTAAAACGCCGTCCGATGCCAAGTGGCAACGCATAGGCTATGTGCCGGAAGACCGCTTGAATGAAGGGCTTTTCCTCGATAAATCCATTCGAGACAATGTCATCACCGCAATGATCTCGAGTTTGCGCGATCGCTTTGGACAGGTTGACCGGAAGCGCGCGCGCGAGCTTGCCGAGCGCACCGTGAAGGAGTTGCAGATCGCGACGCCTGACGTCGACAAACCGGTTCAGTCGCTATCGGGTGGCAACCAGCAACGCGTGTTGATCGGCCGATGGCTGGCCATTGACCCACGCGTCCTGATCCTCCACGGCCCGACAGTGGGCGTGGATGTGGGATCGAAGGACATTATTTATCGCATCATGCAGCGCTTGGCGGAGCAGGGCATCGGCATCATTTTGATCAGCGATGACTTGCCCGAGCTGCTGCAGAACTGCGACCGAATCCTGATGATGAAGAAAGGGCGTGTCTCGAACGAATATCGTGCGGGGCAATTGACTGAAGCCGATCTTTATCACGCTTTACTTTCAGAGGCAGCATGAGCGAGTCACTTCATCGCGTTGCTCAGACATCGCAAGGCGCTTCCGCGCTAAGTCCGGCATTGGCCGAGGTTGCGCCGCAGGTGCAGCGGCTCAGTTTTATCGGGCGGCTGGTGCGCAATCCTGAGTGGTTCACGGTTGGGCTGATTCTTGTGACTTGCCTGGTGGTGGGCACGTTGAATCCGCGCTTCTTCCAGTTCGCGACGCTCTTCGATTTGCTGCATTCGGGAACGACAGTGTCGTTGTTTGCGCTGGGGACGCTGGTCGTGCTGGCATCGGGTGGTATCGATGTGTCCTTTACCGCGATTGCTGCTTTTACGATGTATTCAATCACCAAGGCCGTTTTTGCCTGGTGGCCTGATGCGCCGTTTTTTGTGATTCTGGTTTGCGGCGCGGTGGGCGGCGTGTTGCTAGGGTTGATCAATGGCGTGCTGGTGCATCGGCTGAAAGCGCCTTCATTGATCGTGACTATTGGCACGCAGTACTTGTATCGCGGGTTGCTGCTGACGTTTGTGGGTACGCAGTTTTTCATGAACATCCCGCACAGCATGGACAGCTTCGGGCAGTTGCCGCTGTTTTTCTATCACACGAACGATGGGCTTCGGGCGGTGTTGCCGGTCTCGGTCATTGCGCTGTTTCTTGCTGCGGGCGTGACGTGGTGGCTGCTCAACCGGACGATGATGGGAAGGGGTGTGTACGCGATGGGCGGTAGCTTGCCGATTGCCGAGCGGCTTGGTTATAACCTGCGGGCTATTCACCTGTTTGTTTTTGGTTACACCGGGATGCTGGCGGGAATCGCCGGGATATTGCATGTATCGACGAATCGGCTGGCGAATCCGTTTGATCTGGTTGGGACTGAGCTGGACGTGATTGCTGCCGTGATTCTTGGCGGAGCCAGGATTACCGGCGGGACCGGGACCGTGGTGGGGACATTGCTCGGTGTGGTGCTGGTTACGTTGATCAATAGCGTCTTGATCTTGATCGGCGTGCCGAGTACCTGGCAGAAGGTGATTATCGGGGCGTTTATCCTGGTGGCGGGAACGTTGTTCGCGCTGGGAAGGCGGGCGGCGTAGGGGCGGTTGATTGCGCTTACGCGCAGTCGTTGATCGAACGACCCCGGCCCATCGCGCGAGCGTGAAGCTAAGGGTCGATACCGTTCTCTTCGCAAACATCAAGGAATGCGGCCAACGAGTTGGCGCCTTCGGCCTTGAGCCTGGGAATGTCGCTGGCGTAGAAGTCCGCACCTCCGTTCAAACCGAGAAATTCGCCGCGCAGCATGTCGGTGGTCGAGTTGTAAGTGACGACTGCGCGATGGCTGCCGATGTTCAAGATATCCATGGCTTTGCTCACTTCCTGATTTCCATCCCCTTCTCCGTGATCAATGAATCAAACTGATCGAGCTGAGAAAACCGCACGGCCTTGACCTTCCCCAACTTGCTGGCATCGACCACTAGATGCCTTTCAACCGCACTCTCCATTGCAGCCTGCTTGATCGCGACCTCGTGAAAGTTCCAGCACGTCACGCCACGCGCCTCATCCACCCCACCGGCCGAAATAAACGCCTTGTTGATCCCCATCCGCCGCAACGTCTCGATACTCTCGTCGCTGGAAAACGAATCCGACGAGGGGGCATAAACGCCGCCCAATAAAATCATCCGGACGTTCGCCTTGCGTCGCAAAATCTCGGCCACATTCAGCGAATAACACAGCACCGTCAAATGCATGTCGGCCGGAATGAGCCGCGCCAACGTGGTCAGCGTTGTCCCGCAATCGATGAAAATGGTCTCGTTGTCAGAAAGCAGTCGCGCAGCCACCGCCGATGCCTCCGCCTTGGCCTGCGCAAAATGATCCTTCTCTTCATCGATCGTATAACCCGCGCCGTTCGGGACATCCGAGGCGCGGACGATATAACCGCCAAGATAAGTGAACGTCCCCGGACTTGACGCTATGTCGCGGCGAACCGTCATTTCCGATACATCGAGCAAGGTCGCCGCATCGCGAAGACGCATCACACTTTGCTCACGCAAAGCATCGGCAAGAACACGCAAGCGATCGCTTTTGGTCATTCGCAGAGGACAGTGGACGCAAGCTGCACGTCGTGGATGTGGTTGTTAGATTTTGTTCGCTAGATGAAATGATTATAACAAGCGGGCCCGTGAAAGGTGATCGGGGAAAACGCTTTGCAATTTCGGGTTTGATGAGACGTGAAGCACGCTGAGCGTTTACGCAAAAACCGGGGACTACCCGTCGGTGCGAGCCCGAATCAGCGCAGCGGCCGATGCAATCGATGTCTGCTCTATTGCGACTTTGGCAACACCCGGCAGCGCGTCTTCTGCGAGTTGCGTCAGCGTGCGCCCCGGTGGCATCTCAACGAACACCTGTGCGCCGAGTTCGCGCAGCACGATAGTGGAGTCGTGCCAGCGAACGGGATATCGCAAGTTCGTCGCGAGGTCGGTACGGATAGCGTCAGCCTGGCGTAACGGCCTTGCGCCGCGATTGCTGATATACGGAATCGTCGGCGCACGGAACGCGATCTTGCTCGCGGCTTCGGTGAGTTCGCGGGCGGCATCGTCCAGAAGCACGCAGTGGGACGGCACGCTGACCGCCAGCCGCTCGGCCTTGCGTGCGCCTGCGTCCAACGAGCGTTCGCGCACCTGGTCGAGATCCCCGTCGGCGCCTGCCACCACGATCTGTCGCGGCGCATTCAAATTTGCTATGTAAGCGGCCTGCGTATGGGCATTCGCGATCACGGCGTCCAGTTCCCGCTCGCTTAAGCCCGACACCGCCAGCATTCCGTAACCGCGCGGATAGGCCCGCTCCATCAATTGCGCGCGCAGGTGCAGCAGCCTCAAGGCATCACCAAAGGATAGGGCATTGCACGCAACCGCAGCGCCATACGCTCCCACCGATAAACCCGCCACTGCATCCGGCGCGATGCCTTCTTCATGGAATGCTCGCGCGGCCGCGACGCCCGCCACAAGCAAGCTGATCTGCACGGCGACGGTTGAACTCAAAGCCTCGGCGTGATCGAGCGAGAGCACGTCTATATGCAGTATGTCCGAGGCCTCTTCGATGGTTTCAGCCAAACGCGCATGCGGCGTCGCGCCTCCAAGCGTGTGCAAAAAACCCGCGAATTGCGAGCCTTGACCGGGGAACAGGAACGCGATCATGCCGTTTGACCCGTCTGCCATGGATCGGCGACGAGCTTCGGACCATCGGCGCAACGCAGCATCACGCGTGCGCCAGGATGGGCGTATTCGGCCAGCGAGAACGCGCCATCGAGCGTCTGGATTTGCACATCAATGCGTGTGCCGTGGTGGAGCGCGGCTTGGGAGAGGGTATCGAACAAGGTTTTTGCGGTGGCGCGGTCGAGAGGATCAGGCGCACGCATCAGCAGGTCGAGATCGCTTGTTTGCGTGACCGTTGGGCAACCGCTCGCAAGTTCGAAGCCAGCGCTGCCAGTAGGCCCCCAAACGTAGCCGGTTGCATCGCAGAGTGGGGCGATTGCTCGCAGCAATGCTAACGCGGGCAACGTTGCACGCGTCATTGAGGGTTTCGCAGACCCAAGCGTTTCCGGCTTAAGGACCTGCGCAACATAATGCGGATCAAGCCACGAGCCGAAACGCTCGCTGCGTATCTCGCCACGAATGCCGACCGCAATCAAACCGTTCACCGACATCGCGCGTCGCACCACCACGAACGGTGCGCGTTTCAGTGATGCCGCAACCCACGCCGGGGCATCGGGGAAACCGGGCGTGCCCGGCGCGAGCTGCAACAGGTCGTGCGGACTCACGGCGCGTCCCATTGCTCCGCCATGCGCTTGCGGACTTCTATCGATGCCGCGCGAATCCGCTTGGCATCCGCCGACTGCAACCGCGATGAGAGGTCGCGTGGCCCTTTCCGTGCATCGTCAATGGCAGCGATCAACGAAGACTGCACACGGTCGATATCTTCGTGCCCGGGCACATCCGCATTGATACCGGCGATAAGCTCATGCAGCAGCCCAAGCTTGGCGTAAGCGCTCATCTTGTACGACATCGGTAACACACGGTCGCCGAGTTCATCGAGGCCTTCAACGCTACGGCGTGTGACGCGCGCGGCCGCTTCCTTGCCCATCGCGTGCACGCTGATGCCGTCCGCGTCCAGTGCGATGATCCGGTTCGCCTGGTATCCGTGCGCGAGGAACGCGCCGGACATCGCCGGGCCGACAATCAACGCGATCACAGGATGACCGGCGAGCCGCGCGCTTGCATACGCATCGACGCCCGCCGCGCACGCGAGATGAACGCCGAGCAGTTCCTCGCGACGGCCGTACGCCTGACTCTTCACATCGACGATAGCCACGATCGGGCGCTTGACCGAAGCATCGCGGTCCGCATCCATCGCATTACACACGGCGCGCGCAAGCAGCCAGCCTTGTTCGAGGCCGACCACGTTATCGGTCGCACGCGCAAAGCGATTATGCGGATCGGGAACGACGGTAATGAAACGCGCGCTTGAGTCGCCAAGCGGTGCATCGGCGCTGCGGATCGGACCTTCGTTGCCCGAAGCCGGGGGGCGGTTCGACGCGTTCGACGTCAATGCGTCGAACCAGATTTGTCCACGTGATGCGATCATCAAACCTCTCCTTGCCAAAGCGTGCGCAACACAGCGGGATCGATTGCCGATGGGTCCACGCGCGCAAGCCGTTCAAGTTGTGCATCGACCTGTTCTGTTCGATGGCTCGCCGGCACACCGCTTTCGAACGCGCCGAACACGGCGTTGCGAACCTGATCGGTATCGTCTTCCACGAGGGTGTCGACCAAGCCCACCGCCGCGCGTTGTTCGCCGCCGATCATCGACCAGATGAGGCGCCGGTCGTGTGAATCGAGCTCCTCCACGCCCGCTTCCTGTTCGATGACTTCGGGCCCGTTCATCCCGAGCCGCGCCTGCCGCGTCATGATCAGCCGGGTGCACAAGGCCGCCGCCAGCGACATCCCGCCGAAGCAGCCAACCATGCCGCCGATCACGCCGACCACCGGCACATACCGCCGCAATGCGACGATTCCCGCCTGAATCTCCGCGATCACCGCGAGACCGAGATTCGCTTCCTGCAGCCTGACGCCGCCGGTTTCGAACAGGATCACCGGCCGGATCTTGCGGCCTGCTTCGAACTCGCGCACGGCCATTTCAAGCGCCGCTGCGATCTTCGTACCCGACACCTCGCCAATGCTGCCGCCCTGGAACGCAGGCTCGATCGCCGCGATGACCGCCGCCTCGCCACCAAGCGTACCGCGTGCAATGACCGCGCCGTCGTCGGCCTGACAGACCACGTTCTGCATGGCGAGCCACGGTGATTCGAGCCGGTCGAATGGTCCGATCAACTCGCGGAAGGTGCCGGCATCGAGCAGCGCACGAGCACGTTCACGCGCGGTCAGTTCAATAAAACTATGCTGTGCGATGAAGGTTTCGTGGCCGCTCATGATGCATCTCCTTCGCTCGCTTCCACTGCTTCAGCGAGCCGCAGCATGACGACACCGGGCGTGGCGCCAAAGTCATTGAGTTCGAGCCGCGCGGCGCCGTCGTAGCGCGAGAAGAAACGGTCGAGCACGCTTTTCCACACGTGTTCGTAACCGTCCACGCTCGTGCGGATTACGACTTGCGCGTGTTGGCCCTCCGATGGCGACAGCAAAATCTCCAGGTCGCCCGAGCCGACCACGCCCACATGCGCGCGTTGGGGCACGGGGCGGGTGGCGGGATATTCGTAGCGCAGGTTTTCCATGACGTGTTCTCCGCGTCAGCCGACGCGCGGCAGGGTATCGAGGAAGAGGGTGGCGGCCAGCAAGTCCGCCGCGCCTCCGGGAGATGCGTTCAATTCGGTCAGACGTTGGTCGAGGCGGGCAAGCGCGACGCGGCCTTGCGGGCGTGCTGCGCCGCCGGCTTGCAATGCTTCGCGCGCGCCTGTTTGCGCGGCCTCAAGCGCGACTTGACCGCCGCGATGCAGCAGGCAGGTGTCGTCGAGTGTCGCGATGATGGCGAGCAGTGCATCGAGTCTCGCTTCATCTTCGGTCGCGCCGTTTGCACGCGAACGATGCAGCGCGGGCAAGCCGGCTTCGAGCACGTGAGGGAAACCTTCGGCCGCCTGACCGCGTGCGCCTGCCACGCCGAAGCGCTGCACAACGCGAGCACCGTTGCTCAATGCAGCGGGCGATGGCGCGAAACGGTCGTCAAAGCGAGCAATGACTGCTGCTTGGGCGCAAAGTTCGGAGGGCTCTTCGAGCGCGAGCGGACTCATTGCGGCGGCTGCGCACAACAAGCCAACAATCCAGATCGCCCCGCGATGCGCATTGCTGCCATTGGTTGCACGCAACATTGCCACTTCGCCCTCACGGCCAATACGCGCCAGTTGCTCGCGCAGCCGTTGGGAAGGTTCTTGATCAGCCGCTGCGCGCGCCAGCGCGAGAAAAGTCGGCCGCAACGAACGCGCCGAACGCAGCATGGTGTCGAGGTCGAGATCGCGATGCGCACCGCTGCCACGCCGGTCCACCAGCGCGGGTTTCGGGGTGAGACACGCCTCATCGATCAACGCGGCGACCGCGATATCCGCGAGGGTCGACGGGGCGCAGGCAGGGTCGATGGATACAGGTTGAGTGCAGGCCATCGAGCTCACCAGCTACGGAATTTTGCGGGCGGCTGGTACAGCCCGCCCGACCACGCGACCAGGTCGTCGATACTGCGTGCCGCCAGCAACGAGCGCTTCGCTTCGCCACGCCGGATGCCCAGGTCCTCCGGATACGCAACAATGCCGCGCCGGCGCAATTCCGCCGTCTTGGCGGGATCGGCGCGCATGCCGATGGGGGTTACTCCGGCTACGGCACGCAACGCCGCGCGGCGCTCTTCCACGCCTTCGGCCGCGTGCAGATAAGCGATTCCTTCTTCGGTCACGACATGGCTTACGTCGTCGCCGTAGATCATGACGGGGGCGATGGGCATGTTGCTTTGCTTGCCGACGGCGATTGCATCCAGGGCATCGACAATGGTGGGCTCACCGCCCTTCTTGAAGGTCTCGGCGGTTTGCACGACGAGCTTGTGCCCGCGTCCAATAGCGCTGTTCGGCCCATCGTTTTTCATTAACTTCAACCACGCTTCGCTCGAATGACGGCGTCCACGCGGATCATGTCCCATGTTCGGTGCACCACCGAAGCCGGCCAGGCGCCCGAGCGTGACGGTCGATGAATTCGCGTCGGCGTCCATCTGCAGCGTCGAGCCGATAAAGAGGTCCACGCCGTATTGGCCCGCAAGCTGACACAACACGCGGTTTGACCGAAGGCTGCCGTCGCGGCCGGTGAAGAACACATCCGAGCGTGCTTCGATGTAATCCTCCATGCCCACTTCGCTGCCGAAGCAATGCACGCTTTCAACCCAGCCGCTTTCGATAGCGGGAATCAGCGTGGGGTGCGGATTGAGCGCCCAGTGCGTGCAGATCTTGCCCTTCAGCCCATGCGCTGCGCCGTAAGTCGGCAGCAGCAATTCGATCGCGGCGGTATCGAAGCCGATGCCGTGGTTCAGCGCCTTCACGCCATAACGCTCGTAGATGCCGCGTATGGTCATCATCGCCATGAGGATCTGCAACTCGCCGATATGACGTGGATCGCGCGTGAACAGCGGTTCGACGGCAAACGGCCGGTCGGCCTGCACCACGACATCGACCCATGAGCCGGGGATATCGACGCGCGGCAATACATCGACGATCTCGTTCACCTGCGCCACCACGATGCCATGACGGAATGCGGTCGCCTCCACGATGGTCGGCGTGTCCTCGGTATTCGGGCCCGTATACAAATTGCCTTGGCGATCGGCCTGCACCGCGCAGACCAGCGCGACTTGCGGCGTCAGGTCGATGAACATGCGCGCATACAGTTCTATATACGTATAGATCGCGCCAATCTCGAGCTGCCCGTCTTCCAGCAGTTGCGCGACGCGCAGGCTCTGCGGCCCCGCAAACGAGAAGTCCACTTTGCGCGCAATGCCGCGTTCGAACAGCGTCAGATGCTCGGGCCGGCTGATGCTGGATATCAACAGATGAACGTCATGCACGCGCGACGGATCAAGCTTGGCGAACGCGCGTGAGAGGAAGTCGGCTTGCTTCTGGTTGTTTCCCTCCAGCGCGACACGATCGCCGGATTGAATCAGTGTTTCGAGGGCGTCGACAATGCGCTCTGCCTTGAGCACGCCGTTATCGAGCCAGCCTTCGATAGCCTTCAGGCGCCGTGCCTTTTCCATTGCACGCGTGTTCCACTGGCGCGGTGCTGGGGTGGTGCCGACTTGTGCGGGAGGATTCATGCGGGGACCTCGGTGTTGAGCAGGATCAGCGAAACGAAATTGGCGCTCAGTCTGACCGCGAAGTGGAAGGACGGCGACGCTTCTTCGGCTGCGTGGCTTGAGCCTGCATTTGTGCGTCGTGGAGGAAACGATAAACCAGTTCGCCCGTCGCGAGCAGATGGCGTGCGACCAGCGTTTGTGCGGCTTCGGTATCGCGGGCATGCAGCGCGTCAAGAATGGCTTCGTGCTCGGCGTCGGACTGCCCCTTGAACGTGGGCATGCCGAACTTGAGCCGCAGATAACGCTCGCCCCGCCGATGCATCGTACCAATCAGCTCCATCAGGTGAGGGCGCTCAGCCGGCGCGTACAGGCTCATATGGAACTGCTCATTGCGTATCACATACAGGGCCTGATCCTGTTCATTGGCCGCGGCCACCAGCAATTGACGTGCCTCGGCAAGCGTTGCCTCGGTATGGCGTTCGATTGCGATGCCGATCGCCAGACTCTCCAGCGACGCACGGATCTCATAGATCTCGCGGGCTTCATCAGGTGACTGCAGGCTGACCGACGCGCCACGATTCTGCTCGATGGTGACCCAGCCCTCGCTGTCCAGTTGCCGGAACGCTTCGCGTACCGGAATTGCGCTGACGGAGAACTGCCTGGCAATAGCGTCCTGGCGCAGCGGTTCGCCCGGCAACAGCGAGCCTTCGACAATTGCCGAGCGTAACGCGTCCGCTATATAACGTGACGTGCTCTGGCGTGGCTCGAATTGCGCCTCGCGAAACAGGGGATTCAGCTCGTTTTTCATGCTTTTTTCTACCGAAGCTAGGTACAAGTGCGGAGTGGTCAACAGCTCGTTTTCAAATATTATATATGAAAATGCACTTTTAGGGCTTGGAAGCAAACCCGGTGCTTAACGTAGCAGCCTGGACTCGCCACCAGAGCGCGTCGTCCCTATCAGGCTCATACCAGGTTTACCCCTACCAGGAAGACAGTCATGCCAAGCACGCTGGAACGTTCGATAGGCGCCAACCGGCGCACCCGTACGCCATTGAACCGGACACAAATCGTAGGCTTCTGGGGTGCCTGGGCCGGATGGACGCTCGATGGCATGGACTCGTTCATCTATGCGTTGGTGCTGGCGCCCGCGCTGACTGAACTGCTGCCGAAGTCCGGCTACGCAGCCACGCCAGCGAATGTCGGGCTGGCCGGCTCGATCCTGTTCGCGCTCTTTCTGGTGGGTTGGGGTCTGTCGTTCATCTGGGGTCCGCTTGCCGACCGCTTTGGGCGCACCAAGGTGCTCGCCGCGACTATCTTCACCTTCGCGATCTTTACCGGACTCGCCGCGACTTCACATACTGTGTGGGAGCTGGGCATCTATCGCTTTCTTGCCGGCGTGGGTATCGGCGGGGAGTGGGCGCTGGCCGGGACTTACGTGGCGGAAGCATGGCCGGAAGATCGCCGCAAGATGGGCGCGGGTTATCTCCAGACCGGGTATTACGCGGGCTTCTTCATGGCCGCCGCACTTAACTATACGATCGGCGCGACCTTCGGCTGGCGAGCGATGTTCCTCGTCGGTATCGTGCCGGTGATCGTCTCCATTGTCGTGCTGCTGCGCGTGAAGGAAACCGAGAAGTGGCAGAAGGTCGAGGCGACGGTGGTCAAGCAGGCAAGTTCGCTGCGATCGATTTTCTCGGCGCAATACCGGCAGCGCACCATCGTCGCGACCGTGTTGTTGACTGTGGCGATCATTGGACTGTGGGCGGGTGCGGTGTATGAACCATCGGCAGTCATCCAGCTTGCGACAAAGGCCGGCATGACGAAGGCGGACGCATCCAAGACTGCATCGATTGCGACGGGCTTGCTGTCCATCGGCACGATCATCGGATGTCTCGCGTTGCCGCCGATGGCCGAGCGCATTGGCCGCAAACTCACACTCGCGGTGTACTTCGTGGGCATGGCGGTGTCCATCGCGCTGGCGTTCGGCTGGGCGTTCTATCTGGAGAATGGACTCGTGCCGTTCATCGCGCTGCTGGTGGTGCTTGGTTTCTTCGGCGGCAATTTTGCGTTGTTCAGCTTGTGGCTGCCGGAGCAGTTCGAGACCCGCGTGCGAGCGACGGCGTTCGCGTTCTGCACATCGATAGGACGCTTTTTCGGGGCGATCGTCAACTTCGGGATCGGCGCGATGGTGCTGCATATGAAGACGCTTGGGGTGCCGATTGCGCTGACCGCCATTGCGTTTGTGATCGGGCTGGCCGTGATTCCGTTCGCGCCGGAAACGAAGGGGCAGGATTTGCCGACCTGATACTTTATTAAAAACCCCCTCTATTCAAGGCGCCGCGCGAGTAAGCAGAGGATTTAAACCATCGGGGCAGGGTTGGCGGAGCCGCGAGGCACTGGTCAACCCAAGACGCTCAAGCTGCCGCCGCGCTCGCTTCCACCGTCTGCAATCGCTTCAGTGCTTCCCCATTTGCGCGAAACAAATGCGCATGCCGCACGCCGAAACCGGCGTCGACGGATTGCCCGTCGACCGTCGTCGATTCGCCGGATCCTTTCACCTGGATCGTTGTGTCGTTGTCCAGATTCACATGCAGCAGCGTCTCGCCGCCGAGATGCTCGACGACCACGACCTTCCCTGTCAGCTTCCCTTGCGTACCGCTTGCCGACGATTCCGACAGATGTTCGGGGCGAATGCCGAAGGTCAGCTTATCGCCCGTTTTCAAGCCATCCGCGCTGAACGGCAGCGTGATGGGCGCGCCGCCGGGCAAGCCGATCGTTACGCCCGCCGTATCCGTGCGCTGCACCGTGACCGGCAGAAAATTCATCTTCGGCGAGCCGATGAACCCCGCAACAAAGTGATTCACCGGCGTCCTATAAAGCTCCAACGGCGTCCCGATCTGCTCGACCTTGCCCTGATTCAACACGACAATGCGATCCGCCATGGTCATGGCTTCGGTCTGGTCGTGCGTGACGTAAATCATCGTTGCATTGAGTTGCTTGTGCAGTTTGATGAGCTCAAGCCGCATTTGTACGCGCAACGCTGCGTCGAGATTGGACAGCGGTTCGTCAAAGAGAAACACCTTTGGTTCACGCACGATCGAGCGCCCGATTGCCACCCGCTGGCGCTGACCGCCGGACAACGCGCGAGGCTTGCGTTCAAGCAACTGTTCGATCTGCAGGATCTGCGCCGCGCGCTGCACGCGTTCCCTGATCTGCGCTTCAGGCAGCTTGATCATCCGTAGTCCGAACGCAATGTTCTCGTAGACGGACATGTGCGGATACAGCGCGTACGACTGGAACACCATGGCCACGCCACGCTGCGACGGTTCCAGGTCCGTGACATCTTCACCGCCGATCAGTACTTGTCCCGAGTCGCTGCGTTCCAGGCCGGCAATGGTGCGCAGCAGCGTGGACTTTCCGCAGCCAGAAGGGCCGACAAACACCATGAATTCACGGTCGGTCACCGCGATGTCCACGCTCTTCAACACCTCCGTACCGGCGAACGCCTTGCGGATCTGATGCAATTGCACTGCACTCATGCGTGTCTCCTTCAGATGCTCATGCCATGGGCCGGCGAGCAATGGAACGGGCGTTGGCGCGTGCTTTTGCCTTGCGACGCAGCATGCAACGCCTTAGCTAAATTTGTTCTTGACAACCTGTTCGCGTCCAAATATACAATTGTAAAACTGAAATTACAAGTGAAACGAAGTCGGTGCGAAGTCGGTGAAAACGCAGCAGCGCAATGCAGGACCGTCATGAAAGGTGATAGACGCTGGCCGTGAGGAGCCGCCTGACGCAGCTCAGCCGGCCTTGATCGTCAATCGTTGTTAATGGGTATCGGCATTTTAAAAATAACTTCACAGGAGACAGGCATGAAGAAGCGTTACACGCAGGTCACCGCATTCGCGGTGCTGAGCGTTACGGCATCCTTGCTCGCGGTATCGAATGCGTCCGCCTGGACGCTGAAAGAAGCGGCCGAGCCGTATTCGGGTACCACCATCAAGGCCGTTTTCCTCGACCGTCCTGGCTATAAGGCGGCCTCGGCGCTGATCCCGCAATTCGAGAAAGAGACCGGCATCAAGGTGCGTACTGAAGTGGTCCCTTACGAGAACACCCGCGAAAAGGAGGTGCTTAATTTCGTGGGCGGAGGTGACCAGGACGTCGTGCTGGTGGACGTGGTGTGGATGGGCGAATTCGCGAGCAACAAGTGGCTCGTACCGATCAAGACCTTCACCGACAACCCCAAGCTCGCTGATCCGAAGCTCGACTTGCCGGATTTCTTCCCGATCCTGCTCGACTCGTTCGGCACTTGGGACAAGACCACGTACGGCCTGCCCTTCGATAACTACTCGGGTTTAATGTTCTACAACAAGTGCATGTTGAAGGACGCAGGCTTCAACGGACCGCCGAAGACCTGGGACGAACTTCTCAACGTCTACGCGCCGAAGCTGACCAAGCCCGACAAGAACCAGTTCGCGTATGCGCTGCAGTCGCGCCGTGGAGAAACGCAATCCGCCGATAGCTTCATGCGCATGCTCTGGCCAAACGGCGGCTCGCTGCTCGATGCCAAGTTCAAGTCGAATTTGATGTCGCCGCAATCGCAAGCGGGTCTTGAATATCGCCAGAAACTGATGAAATACATGCCGCCGGGCATTGTTGATTACGACCATGCAGAAGCCGTGAATGCGCTTGCGCAAGGGCAGGTCGCAATGATCACGGAGTGGTCGGCGTTCTATCCAACGCTGACCGACCCGAGCAAGTCGAAGATCGGCAACTGCCTCGCGATTACGACCGAACCAACGGGACCTGCAGGACTGAAGCCGGCACTCGGCGGGTTCTCTCTGGCGGTGAACGCGAAGTCGAACGCGAAGAAGCAAGCGGCATCGTGGCTGTTTATCCAGTGGATCACCTCCAAGGAGATGGCGAAGCCGTATCTGGATGCGGGCGGTGTCAGCGGTCGCATGTCGGTCTACAAAGACCCCGCGGTGCAGGCGAAATTTCCGTTCGTGAATCCGATGGTGCAATCGTGGCAAGGCGGCGTGCCTGATTTCCGGCCGCGTTTCCCGGAATGGCCGGCAGTGTCTGAAGTGATCGGCGAATGGGGCAGCAAGATCATGCTCGGACAGGTGTCGGTGAAAGACGGCGCCAAGACGATCGGCGACAAGACGGAAGAGATCCTGAACAAGGCGGGCTATTACGACGGCAAGAAGCCTTTGCTCAAGTAGTGAGTCTTGCTTAAGCCGGCAAAGCGAGGCGCATGAGTGCCGCCTCGCTGCGCTCCCAGTCAGGCCAACCCCGCGGAGAAGATTCATGCTCAAGACCACGGTTCCGCCAGCGACCGGCGCAATGCGGCCGCGACCGCGCGCACGCTATCGCTTCATGCCGCGTTCGCCCGCGTTCTGGTTTCTGTTTCCGGCGGTCGCAGCGCTGGCGGTTATCGGTATCTATCCGCTGCTGCTCGCGGTCTACAACTCGTTTCATCAGTACAAGCTCGCCGATCTCGCTGCCGGCACTCCGTTTGTCGGACTCGATAACTACATTGCCACGCTCACCGATCCCTCGTTCTGGGGCGCGCTCGGTCGCACGGTAGTGTTCCTGTGCCTGACCTTGCCGATCGAGATTGCGTTCGGTATGTTCGCCGCGCTAATGCTGCATCGCTCGGGCCTGCCGTGGCTTCGTGTTGCCGCCCGCGTGGGTCTGGTCATCCCGATGGCGACCACCTACGCCGTCGTCGGCCTGATCGGGCGGCTGATCTTCAACCGCCAGTTCGGGGTGGTCAACTATCTGCTGAGCCGGTTCGGCATTGCGCCACTCGACTGGCTCGCGGACCCCACGCTTGCATTCGTCTCCGTGATGATCATGGACATCTGGCAATGGACGCCGTTTTGCGCGCTGATCCTGCTGGCCGGCCTCTCAATGGTGCCGAAGGAAGCAGAGGAAGCGGCACGCCTGGAGACGCCGAGGTGGAGCAAGATCCTGTGGCATCTGCAACTTCCGTATCTCTTGCCGGGCCTCACAGCCATCCTGATCCTGCGTTCGGCCGACATGCTCAAGATGTTCGACGCGGTATTCACCATGACGCGCGGCGGCCCGGGTACCGCGACTGAATTCATCAGTATCTATATCCAGCGCGTTGCTTTCCGCCTCTTCGATCAAGGCATGGCGTCCGCTCAGGCGGTCCTCCTGCTGATCCTCACGATCGTGTTGTCGCGGCTTTACATTCGTTTCGTTTATCGGGAGGCCGTGTGAGCACATCAACGGATACCAGGGCTGCCTTGAAGCCGTCCGCCATGTCCTTGTCGCCCCGTGCACGCCGTGCGCGAAATGGGCGGCGGCGAGCCACGGCCTGGCATTTTATCGGACTGCTGATCGTATTTCTCACATCGGTATTTCCGTTTTACTGGATGGTCACGACCAGCCTCAAGAGTCAGGCAGATGCGCTCGCGGTGCCGCCGGTCTGGGTGTTTACGCCAACGCTGAGCCACTATATTGACGCGCTGTTCGAGCATGACGTCGCGCATAGCTTGCTGAACTCGCTGATCGTGGCGAGCAGCGCGACCTTCCTGTCGCTGCTGCTTGGCACGCCCGCTGCATACGCGCTTGCGCGCTTCGAGTTTCGCGGCAAGGAAGACCTTTGGTTCTGGTTCATCTCGAACCGGATGGTGAGTCCCGTCGTGCTGGCAGTGCCGTTTTTCCTGATTGCCACCAAGCTGGATCTTGTCGATACGCATATCGTGCTGATCCTGCTGTATCTGACATTCTCCCTGCCGATCGTCGTATGGATATGCACCGATCAGTTCCGCAGCATTCCCGTGGAACTCGATGAAGCTGCGCGCCTGGACGGTGCGTCGCCGTGGCGCATTTTCTGGCGTATCAATCTGCCGCTCGCCATGCCGGGCATTGTCGTCTCGGCGATCTTCGCATTCATCTTTTCGTGGAACGACCTGCTGTATGCGCTGGTCCTCACGCGCACTGACGCCATCACCTCGCCGGTGGCCGCGACCAGCTACATGAGCGGGTACGAATTGCCGTGGGGCGAGATCATGGCGACCGGTACGCTGATCGTGTTGCCCATGGTCGTGTTTGCGCTGGCCGTGTCGGGCCGGTTGGTGCAGGGGCTCACCATGGGCGCGGTGAAATGACGGGTGAATTAAGATCCGTCGGTCGCTACAGAAATCGATAAAACTCATGAATAAACCCACGCCGACCGCCGCCCCCCCGCTTGCTGAACCCTCTATCGATTCGTCTGTCGATCCCGAGGAGGAACTGCAGGCGCGGGTGGCCTGGCATTACTACGTCGGCAATCTCACGCAGCAGGAGATCGCACAGCGTATTGGCAGCAACCGGGTGCGCGTGAACCGGCTGCTGGCCGCAAGCCGGGAATCGGGGATGGTGCAGATCACCATCAACAACCGGCTCGCGCCCTGCGTGGCGCTGGAGGAAGCGCTGATGAAGCGCTTCGGCCTGGAGGCCGCGGTGGTCGTGCCGACCGGCGCCGACACCGACGCCAATATGGCCGCGCTCGGCATTGGCGCGGCGAACTATCTGTCGCGCCAGATCGAGGCGGGGCAGACTATCGGACTCGGTTGGGGGCGCACCATTCGCGCCGTGTTGCGCGCGCTGCCGCAGCGCGCCTATGGACCGATATCGGCGGTGTCGTTACAGGGCGGCCTGTCGCATTGCCCCAGCATCAACACCTTCGACATCGTGTCTGACTTCGCCAATCTATGTCAGGCAGACGGTTTCCTGTTTGCCGCGCCGATCTATGTGAGCAGCCAGAAAGTGCGCGACATGTTGCTGCAGGAAGACGCGGTGCGTGAGACCTACGACCGCGCGCGCCAATCCGACATGGCGCTGCTGACATGCGGAGATCTGACGGAGTCGCTAGTCGTGACCTACGGCATTAACGACCCAGAGCAAGTGCGTGCGCTCGAAAAAGCCGGTGCAGTAGGCGACATGCTCGGGCATTTCATGGATGCCGACGGAGAAGCAATCGATCATCCGCTGAACCGCCGCACAGTGGCAATCACCCTGGACGACCTGCGCAAGATTGGGCGCGTCGTGCTGGTCAGCGGCGGAGCGAAAAAATTTGTCGTTACGCGAGCGGCGCTGCGCGGCCGTTATCCGTCGGTGCTCGTCACCGATGAAGACACCGCGCAGCGTCTGTGCAATGAACCCTGAGAGAACGATGAACATGGACCGCAATCGCGAATTCGCCGGCAAGACTGTCCTCGTCACCGGGGCGGGCAAGGGCATCGGCTATGCAACCGCGATTCTGATGGCGCAGCGTGGTGCACAGGTGGTTGCGTTGAGCCGGTCACAGCCGGATCTCGACGCACTGAGCAACACGATCCGCTGCAAGACGATCACCGTCGATCTCGCCGATGCCGCCGCCACGCTCGCAGCGGTGCAGCAAGCTAGTGAGGCGCAACCGGTTGATCTGCTGGTGAACTGCGCCGGGATTGCGGAGCTGGCGCCGTTTCTCGACACCTCAGTCGATTCCTTCGATATCACCATGGCGGTCAACGTGCGCGCCGCGATGATCATCGCGCAGGACTATGCGCGCGGCGTGATCGCACGAGGCACGGGCGGCGCGATCGTCAATGTATCGAGCATCGCCGCGCAGGTCGGCACGCCGCTGCACGCGGCGTATTGTGCGTCGAAGGCGGCGCTCGACGCGCTGACCCGCGTGATGGCGGTCGAGCTTGGCGTGCATGGTATTCGCGTCAACACGGTCAACCCGGTCATCACCATGACGCCGATGGCTGAAAAGGTCTGGAGCGAGCCTGCGAAGTCCGCGCCCATGCTCGCCCGCATTCCCTTGCAACGATTCGTGCAGCCCGATGAAGTGGCACGCACGATCGCCTACCTGCTCAGCAGCGACTCGAGCATGGTCAACGGCGTCAGCCTCGCTGTAGACGGCGGTTTTCAGGCCGGCTGATTTCACTACTTTTACTCTTAGCAGAGGGCTTCAATCATGGAAGCACTGGTTCTCGAAGAAGCGCGGCGCATCAGCTTGCGTCCGTTCACGTTGCCGCAAGTGGTCGGTGCGCGAGATGTACGCATTCGCATCAATACGGTCGGCATTTGCGGCAGCGATATCCACTACTACCAGCACGGCCGGATCGGGCCGTTCGTTGTCAATGAGCCGATGGTCCTGGGTCACGAAGCGGCGGGAACCGTGATCCAGACCGGCGACGAAGTGAAGCATCTGAAAGTCGGCGATCGCGTTTGCATGGAGCCGGGCGTACCCGACATGGAGTCCCGCGCGTCGCGTGAAGGCATGTACAACCTCGACCCGAGCGTGCGTTTCTGGGCGACTCCACCGGTGCATGGTTGCCTGACGCCGTTCGTCGTGCATCCGGCGGCGTTCACGTTCAAGCTGCCGGACAACGTGAGCTTTGCTGAAGGCGCGATTGTCGAGCCGCTGGCTATCGGCATGCAGGCGGCAACGAAAGCGGCGATAAAACCGGGGGACGTAGCCGTTATTCTCGGTGCCGGAACGATCGGCATGATGTGTGCGCTGGCCGCGCTCGCGGGGGGATGCAGCCGCGCGATCGTATGCGATCTCGTACCGGAAAAGCTGGCGTTGATCGGCGACGTGCAAGGCGTGACTGCAGTCAACATTCGGGACCGGCGCGTACAGGACGTGGTGTCGGAACTCACCGACGGCTGGGGTGCGAATGTTGTCTTCGAAGCGAGCGGCAATGAAAAAGCGTTTGAGGGCATTGTCGACCTGTTGTGCCCGGGCGGTTGCCTTGTCCTGGTCGGGATGCCCCAAAAGCCGGTGCCTATCGATATTGTCGCCGTCCAGATCAAGGAAGTGCGGATCGAATCCGTGTTCCGTTACGCCAACATGTTTGCGCGTGCGATCCAGTTGATCGCATCAGGCAGGCTCGACGTCAAGCCGTTCATCTCGCGATCGTTTGCCTTCGCGGACGGCATCAAGGCATTCGAGGAAGCCGCGAGCGGCAACCCCACCGACGTGAAGGTGCAAATCGTCCTGGAGTAGCAGGAGCGTTTTAGTTTTAACGTGAGCCCTGATTCAGGTCCATTGCTTTAGCAACGGACCTTCGCGTCCTCCAACAGGATCGCTGCGTGGAAACGGCAACGCTTCCATCGCAGCGATTTCTTTCTCAGATAGCGCGTCGCGCCGGATGTCCCATTGCTGGCCTTCGGGATAGGCGCCGACCACTTGAAACCGTCCCTCCGTCGCTTGCAGGCAGTGGCCGGTTCCTGCTGGAAGCAGCACGACATCGCCGGCCTCCAGCGTGACCACCAGGCCGCCGGGTCCCCCGATTATCACCTCCGCTGTTCCCGATATTGCGCCGAGCACTTCATGCGCCGTGGAGTGGAAGTGGTGGTAGTCGAAGATGCTGTCGCGCCACTGCGGCGGCCATTCGTTGAGAGCGAACATTGCTTCAAATACCGGGCCGAGATCTTTGCAGGAAGGAGAAAGGACTTGCCGGTAAACCAGTACCGGCAAGTGCCGATTGTTCGGGACCCAGGCATGGGGTGTCAGTCTGAGGATTTCGTATTCGAGATCTGAAGCGTGGCGGGCGGACTGAAGATCGTGCTTCATGAAAGCTCCTTTATCGAACCGGATGACGAAGGTTCTATGCACGTCAGCGTTTTACGTGCCCGCGCTCCGGCGCACGCTAACCGCGACTCCCGGTTAGCGCGTTGAAAAAACTACTGCGCCGTGGCTCGTCAACAGGGCGAGCCCTAAATCTTCCATATTAAATACCATTAGCTGTCATATAGCTTTCATTAATGAAACTTACACTTCGCCTTCATCGCGCATCCCCCGACCCATGTGCCGAACGCTCAGGCGCTTGAATGACAGGGTGCGCTGGCCCCCACCCAACAGAAAACCGGACCAGACGACATGCAAGAGCAGCCCAACGTATCGCGCCGTAAAGCCCTCAAACTGCTCGTGGGTGCACCCATGCTGCCTTTAGGCGCGTTCTCCGTTTCCACGCTTTTGTCTGGCTGCGGTGGAGACAGCGCGAGCGCACCGGCCACGTCGGCATCGTTCAAGTCCGCTTCTTTCGCTTCAATGGCCGCTCCGTCGCTGGCTGACACGGCGGCCATGGCGACCACTACGGTCGGCTCGACGCTTACGGTCAGCTATAGCGACGGCACCACGCAAGCGTACAAGCTCGCCTACCAGCCGTTCTTCGTGACGGGGGACCTCGTGCCGAACGGCAGCTGCGGCACGACGCTCGCGGGTGGTTACTACGACATCGACAACCAGCCGATCATCGACAAATCGGTGGCCGGTAAAGAGCGCCAGTTCTTCTCGGATTGCCCGGATGGCACGTCGCTGCTGTCACTCGATAAACCCACCGTCGCCGGCATAAAGGGCCGTGCCGTATTCGCAGTCGTGCAGTTCGAATATGCGACGCGCGACCAGAGCCTCGTGTCGGCGTACGGACAGTTGCCTTCGCCTATCGCGGTACTCACGCTCGATCAGGATCAGACGACCGGCAAACTGACGCTCGTGAAGTATCACAACGTGGATACGTCGAAGGCGAATGGATTGTGGATCACGTGCGGCGCGAGCTTGTCGCCATGGAACACGCATCTGTCGAGCGAAGAGTACGAGCCGGACGCAACGGTCATTTCAACCAACAGCCAGTTCAAAGCGTTCAGCACGAGTCTCTATGGCGACGCGAGCCGTGCGAACCCCTACAACTATGGCCATCTCCCGGAAGTCACGGTGAACCCGGACGGCACGGGCACGATCAAGAAACACTACAACCTCGGACGCATCTCGCACGAACTGGTGCAGGTGTTGCCGGACAAGCGCACCGTCATGATGGGCGACGACGCGACCAACGGCGGCCTCTTCATGTTCATCGCGGATCGGGCGGAGGACTTGTCGTCGGGCACGCTGTATGTGGCGAAGTGGACGCAGACATCGTCGGCGGCCGCGGGTTCGGCCAACCTGACGTGGATCAGGATTGGCAGCGCGACGAGCGCGGAGATAGAGGCCATGGCAGCGAAGCTCAAAGCGGCGGACATCATGGACGTGAGCACCAAGGACCCACTCGACGCGAGCTTCACGAAGATCAATTTCAACGGCACGTTCAACTGGATTCGCATCAAGCCCGGCATGGAGAAGGCGGCGGCATTCCTGGAGACGCATCGTTACGCGGCGTATATAGGCGGGAGCATGGGCTTTACGAAGCTCGAAGGCACGACGATCAACGCGAAGGACAAGATCGTGTACACCGCCATGTCGCGCGTCGAGAAGTCGATGGTGAAGGGCAACGCGGCATCCACAGATGTAGCCGTCGACAAAACCATCAGCGCCGGTGCGGTCTACGCGTTGAACCTGAAAGCGGGGCAGAGAGACACGAGCGGTACCGCGATCAACAGCGAATGGGTCCCGGTCGACATGGCTGCACCGGCGGCGCTGGTCGGCGAAGATCTGGCCACCCCCGATGCCATCGGCAATACCGCGAACGCGGGCAAGATCGCAAACCCGGACAACCTGAAATTCTCGGAGAAGTTGCGCACGCTCTTCATTGGCGAAGATTCGGGCATGCACGTGAACAACTTCCTGTGGGCCTACAACGTGGATACGCAGAACCTGTCACGGGTGCTGTCGTGTCCGGCCGGCGCGGAATCGACCGGCCTTCATGCGGTTGACGAGATCAACGGCTGGACCTACATCATGAGCAACTTCCAGCACGCGGGTGACTGGGAAAGTCCGGTCCACGACAAGGTAAAGGCCGCACTGGACCCGATCGTGCGGGCCAACTACAAGGATCGCTTCGGCGCCACGGTCGGTTACCTGAGCGCGGACGCCTCCAGCATCAAGCTCGCCAAAGGCTGATCGAGCAACTTTCGAATGCTTCAGGTTCCCTTGTGATAACCATCGTTCAGGGTATGCAGGAACGCGATGATGTCTTTCATCTCCTGGTCTGTCATCGCGGGCTTGTCGCCGAACTTGCGGTCGAACGGTGCATCCGTCACGTCGATGTTCGCGTGGAACTTCGCCGGCAGATCGTCGTACTTGTTGACCTTGCCGTCGACGCCCTTCGGATAGAACTTCTGCGGCGCGGTATTGCGGTCGTTGTAGAACGACATGACGTCGTCGAGCGAATGATAGACGCCGTTATGGAAGAACACCTGCCGAGTAGCTGCGTTCCGGAGCGTGGGCGTGAGGAACATGCCGCAATACTGCGTCTGGTCCTTTATGTCGTCGCGGAAGGGGCCGCACACGCCCATGTCGTAGAACTTCGGATCGTGGTTGACAGCAAGCGTGGTGTTGCGCGGTACGCCGAGCGCTTCATACTGGTAGTCGGTGAACATCGGCGGCACACCGTCGGAACCAGGCTTGGACAAATGGCAACCGGCGCAGTTGGCCTTGTCGGGATCGTTGAAGAGACGCAAGCCATGCAGCTCCGCCTGCGACAGGCGTGCCTTGCCCTCGAGCCAATAGTCGTACTTGCTCGAGTACGGATGAAAGGACTGCTCTTCGATCTGGTAGCGCGCAATCGCGAACATGGCCTCGGAAACGGTGAGGTCTGTGCTCTGGAAAATATGCGGGCCGAACAACTTCGTGAAATCGTCCTTGTACGCGGTGCGCTGCAATTTTGCGGCGACATCGGCTTCGCTGGTGTTGGCCATTTCCACGGGGTTGAGCATCGGGCCAGACGCTTGAGCTTGCAGCGTGTCCGCGCGGCCGTCCCAGAAGAAACCGCCTTGCGGCACCATGGCCGGCGCAGCGGGCGCTACGCCCGCGTTCTTTTGCGCCTTGGCGGTTCCTGCAGCTTGCGAGGCGAGGGCAGCGAAATCCGGCGGGGCTTCGGCTTCTCCCGCATCCGGGCCAATGCTGAAGTTAGGCTGCAGGTACAAATACATCAGTGAAGGCGGCGGCCGGTAGCCTTCCAGATTCATGTGCGGTCCGCCCAGCTGCACGGACAGTTTGTTCGGAGGGCCGTAGGCGTGGTCCGGGCTGTGGCAGGACGCACACGACTGTTTCCCGGATCCGGACAGCGACTCGTCAAAGAATATCTTCTGGCCGAGTTGCGCGACCGCGCTCAACGGCGCAACCGGCGGACGGGACAGTACGACAGGATTCGGATTGGCACCCGTCAAATCTTCGACGATGGCGCCCACGCGGGCCGGTGCTTGCGAAGGGAAGGCGACAGCCCAAGCGCTGAATGCGACAGCGCCAAGAACCACGGCGGCAATGCACCCGAGCAAGATGTGTTGCGGGCGAGGAAAGCTTGGCTTCTCGCCGGCGTTAGGCGTGACCGGAGGTATGACGGTGTGCGACATGTTAACCAGGAAGCAGAGGCAGCATCGAAAAAACGCCGCCGGCCAATGGCTCGGCGGCGACGTGACAAGAACATCAAAGTCTGCGTCAGTGATCCGACGCAGGCGATCAGGCAACCATCAGATGGCGGGAACCGATGCGACCGGCGTACCCAGGTTCGGATCGACGAACAGCGTCGGGTTGTTACCCGCACCGCTGAAGTTGAACATGCCGTTGATGCTGCCGGCAGTTGCGTCAAACGCACCGCCGCCGAGACGCGCGCCGTTGAGCCAGTTGTCTTCAATGAACCGCACCACCGAAGCCTGGCTGATCTGCGTATGGTCCACGTAGTTCACCTTCGCCCACGGCGAGATCACGATGAACGGAATACGCGTGCCCGGACCGCAGCGGCCGTTCACCGGCGCGCCCTTCACGCCCAGCGGGGCCGTCGCCGTACCGCACGTGCCGGCGCCATTCACCTGGTCGGCAATCGCGTCGAACGATGACGATGTCGGGACTGCGTAGGCATGGTCGTACCAGCCGTCCGAGTCATCCCACGCCACGATCACAGCGGTGCTCGCCCAATCCGGCTGCTGCTGCAAGAAGTTGACGATCTTCGCGGTGAAAGCTTGCTCGTCGAGCGGATCCGAGTAGCCTGCGTGACCATCCTGGAACGCCGGCGCCTTGATAAAGCTGACGGACGGATAGTTGCCGGCCTTGACGGTGGCGAAGAAGTCGTCGGTGTCGTACTGGTGGTTCGCCGGTTCCGGCGTCTTGCCGTCCGCTTCGAGCGACAAGCCGATCACTGCCGTCGAGCTCGGACGTGCATGCGTCGGGTTAGCCGTCGATGCGAAATACTGGAACCAGTTGTGGTGCGGGACATAGTCGGCGGTCGCCTGACCCACCACCGGCGACAACGTGCTGCGCTTGCAACCCGTCGTACCGTTGCTGTTCACGGTCGTCAGGTTGAAGCCGCCCATGAAGCCGCCCCACGAGATGTTGCTGGCGTTCAGCAAGTCACCGATGTTCTTGGCGGCCAGCAGCGCGGTGTCGGTCGTGCTCGAGCAAGTGTCGTTGGCCGGATCAACGTCGTTGATCAGCGTGAAGCCGCCCTGGCCGTCGTTCACGTAGTACGAACCCGTGGCCGTCGCGCTGACCGGGCCCGTGCTGAACTTGACCGGCGTCAGGCCGTTGGTCTGACCCGACACGACTTCGAGTGCGCCCGGCGTGGACGGACCGTAGGTGGACGTGTACGCGTTGTCGCTCATGGCGAACTTCTGCGCGTAGTTCCAGAGGGCGCCGACCGTGTTGCCGTCGTAGTAGCCCATGACCTGGCCAGCGGTGCCGAATGCGCCTGCGCCGCCTGCTGTGCCCTTACCCGTGTACTTCGGAAAGAGGTCGGCTGCGCCGTTGTCGTAGGCGTGTTGTTCAGCCGTATACGCGTGGTTCTGGTCGGCCGTCGCGGCTTGCGTGCGGTCCAGGCGGAACGGATTGGCTGCTGCCGTGCCGTTGAGCTGGTTCGTGAAGTTGGGGTTGGCCGTCAGCAAGGTGCCGCTAAGACCATTCACTGCCGGCGTGCCCGCTGCCGGTGTAAACGCCGGCTCGCCTGCCGGGTTCGCTGCGTTCGGATAGGTAGCGAAGTAGTGGTCGAACGAGACGTTCTCGTTATAGATCACGACTACGTGCTTGATGGGGGTAGCCGTCGCCAACCGGTTCTGAGCGGATTGCGACGAGTTGCTGCTGTTGCTGCTACCGCCGCAGGCATATAGGCCGATAGCCATTGCTGCAGTGGGTACGCCAACCATTAAGGCTCGACGAAACATGTGTGAAGCTCCGATGTCGTTGTTGTTTCAGTGCTTGTGTGGCCGCGTGGCCTTAGGGACGGGTGCGGACTAGGATGCGGACTATTCCAAGACCTTTCTTTCGATCCGAGCGCATTGGAACACTTGCGTATGAACCCTAAAAGACGGTCTGCTTTCGCTGGGGTTACATGGAAATAACAAGCAGAAAGAGTCGGTAAGGTTGAACGTCGAAGTCCGTTACGGGCTGGCTCTTCAACGCCTGTGGCCTGAGCGCTCGTCCGGCTGTTTGATGGCAAGGCTTTTTTAAGCGCATGGAAAGCGTCGCGCGGACCCCACGGTAATGAGTCGCGCGCTTTCACGCGGACGTCACAGAGCGCTTCGATAATCGCTGCTGTAAACGTTTTCAGTGAATTCTTGCCACCGCCCATGCACTCCACCATCAAGGACGTTGCCGCGCATTCGGGCGTCTCTATCGCTACCGTGTCGCGTGCGCTCAACGCACCGCAATTGCTCAATGTGGAGACGCTCGCCAAGGTGCGCGAGTCGATCGAAACGCTCGACTTCATGCCCAGTGCACGAGGCCGCCAGCTTCGCGGCGTGCGCACGCGGCTGGTCGGCGTGGTCGTGCCGACACTGGCCAATCCCGTCTTCGCCGAGTCGCTGCAGGGCATTGATGAAGCGGCATCCGCCAGTGACTACCGCCTGATGCTGATGACCACAGCGTATGACAGCAAGCGTGAGCGCCGCGCGATCGAGACCTTGCGCGAGCAACGCGTGGACGGTCTGATCGCCACGGTGGCGGACGCCGAATCCAACCCCTTGCTGAACGAACTGGATCGCATCGGCTTGCCTTATGTGCTGGCGCATAACGACACGGCGTATCGCGAGGCGGTGTCCGTCGATAACCGGCGGGCGGCGCGTGACGGCGTGTGTGCGTTGTTGCAGCGCGGGCATCGGCGCATCCTGATGCTGGCGGGTCCGTTCGCGGAATCTGACCGCGCACGCTTGCGGTATCGCGGCTACGAAGACGCGATGCTCGATGCCGGTCTCACTCCGCATGCGCCCCTCGAACTCGATTTCAACGCGGAAGATTTGCCGCCTTCGCTGCTCGCCCCTCTCTCCGATCCCGCTCGCCGGCCCACTGCGCTTTTCTGCAGCAACGACCGCCTGGCGATGATCGTGATACGCGGTTTGCGGCATGCGGGTTTGTCCGTGCCGCACGATATTTCGGTGCTTGGCTTCGACGGCATTCCGCTTGGCGAGTGGTTATCGACAGCGCTGTCCAGCGTCGCCACGCCGAACCGCGAGATTGGCCGGTGCGCTTGGCTTCATCTCGCCAAGCAGCTTGGCCTGCCCGGCGACACCACCAGTGGCCCCATTCCGTTCAAGTTGCCTCATAGCGTAAGAACCGGCGCGACCATCGCGCCATTGATCGATCCTGCGGCCACAACGGCCTTCCTCGTATCGGAGAATCCTGCATGAAAATCCGTCATGTCCTGGCTTCGCTGCTTGCAGTGACTGCTACCTTCTGCGCGGCTGGCGCGGCGTATGCAGACAACGCCGCCGACAGCACCGCGATCTGCTACAACTGTCCGCCGGAATGGGCGGACTGGGCGAGCCAGATTGCTGCCATCCAGAAGCAGACCGGCATTCGCGTGCCGTTCGATAACAAGAACTCCGGCCAGGCTATCGCGCAGATGATGGCCGAGCAAAAGAGCCCGATTGCCGACGTGGTGTATCTCGGCGTTTCATCGGCGTTCCAGGCCAAAGACAAGGGTTTGATTCAACCGTACAAACCCGCGAATTGGAACGATATCCCGGCCGGCATGAAGGATCCCAACGGCTACTGGTTCGCGATCCATTCGGGCACGCTGGGCTTTTTCGTGAACAAGGACGCGCTCGACGGCAAGCCCGTTCCGCGTTCGTGGGCGGACTTGTTGAAGCCGGAATACAAGGGCATGGTCGGTTATCTTGATCCGTCGTCGGCCTTCGTGGGATACGCGGGCGCGGTGGCCGTGAACCAGGCGCTTGGCGGCACGCTCGATAACTTCAAGCCAGGTCTCGACTGGTTCGAGAAGATGAAGGCCAACGCGCCGATCGTGCCGAAGCAGACCGCGTATGCCCGCGTGATGTCCGGCGAGATTCCGATCCTGCTCGACTATGACTTCGACGCGTATCGTGCGAAGTACAAGGATCACGCGAACGTTGAGTTCGTGATTCCGAAGGAAGGCACGATCGTCGTGCCGTATGTGATGAGCCTCGTGAAGGGCGCACCGCATCAGGTGAACGGCGAGAAGGTGCTGGATTTCGTGCTGTCGGATGAAGGCCAGCGCTTGTGGGCGAACGCGTATTTGCGACCGGTGCGTGGGGGAACATTGCCGCCTGACGTAGCCGCCAAGTTCCTGCCGGCGTCGGAATATGCGCGCGCCAAGGATGTCGACTTCGCGAAGATGGCCGCCAAGCAGGGCGCGTTCGGCGAAGAGTATTTGCGCGTCATGCACTGATTTTCCAACGATGCAAGATTCCACTTTCTCCACCCGCACGCGGGTCTTCCTGCTGGCACCCGCGCTGGCCGTGTTCTGCGCGTTCTGGCTGCTGCCGCTGGTCGCGTTGCTGCAAGCCAGCGCGGTGCCAAATGCGTTCACCGCGTATCGCGAGGTCCTGACCAACTCGCGTTATCTGCATAGCTTGCTCGCGACGATTGCGTTGTCGCTGGCAGTCACAGCGGCGACGCTGGTGTTGTCGACAATCGCCGGTTTGTTTCTCGCCCGCCGCGAGTTGCCGGCCAAGCGATTGCTGGTCGCGCTGCTCACGTTTCCGCTCGCGTTTCCCGGCGTGGTGGTGGGGTTCATGGTGATCATGCTGGCCGGGCGCCAAGGGTTGGTCGGCGCCATTTCCTTACGGCTGACGGGCGATCGCTGGGTGTTCGCGTATTCACTCAGCGGCTTGTTCCTCGGTTATCTGTATTTTTCGATTCCGCGCGTGATCGTTACGGTCATGGCAGCTGCTACGAAGCTCGATGCCTCGCTGGAGGAAGCGGCGCGCTCGTTGGGGGCATCGCCGTGGCGCATTTTCATAGACGTGGTCATGCCGGCGTTGATGCCTGCACTGATCGCGGCGGGCGCCGTGTGTTTTGCTACCGCGATGGGTGCTTTCGGCACTGCGTTCACGCTCGCCACCGACCTCGACGTATTGCCGATGACCATCTATACCGAGTTCACGCTGAACGCGAATCTTGCGACGGCAGCGGCGTTGTCGATCGTGCTCGGCCTCGTTACCTGGGCAGTGCTGGCGGTTGCTCGCAGCCTCACCGGCGCGACTGTCGCCGCTACCGCGTGAGGACGCCGATGCCTGAGTTCCTGAGACCGCGTCGTCTGCTCGTTGCGGGGCAATTACTGCTGACACTTGCGCTGGTCGCGTTCATGGTCGTGCCCGTGGTGATGTCGGTGATGGCCGGATTGACCGTCAACTATTTTCGCGGTGTGTCGAGTGGACTGACGCTCAAGTGGCTCGATCAAGTGTGGGCGATGTATCAGGGTTCGGTCTGGTTATCGATTGAGATCGCGCTTGCAACGCTCGCCATCACGCTCGCCATTGGCGTGCCCGCAGCGTACGCGTTGGCACGAAGCAATACGCGCTGGGCGCGTTTTGTCGAAGAACTGCTTGTCCTGCCTATCGCACTGCCGGGACTCGCCACGGCACTGGCGTTGTTGTCCGTGTATGGCGGCTGGAGTGCTTTTCGCTCGAGCATGTGGTTCATCGTCGCCGGGCATGTGGTCTTCACCTTGCCATTCATGGTTCGCTCGGTTGCCGCCGTCTGCGCGGGTACGGACCTGCGGACCATGGAGGAAGGCGCGACGAGTCTGGGCGCGTCGTTTGCGCAGCGCTTCCTGACGATCGTGCTGCCGAATGCGCGGCCTGGCATTGTTGCCGGCGCGCTCGCGGTGCTGACTTTGTCGATAGGCGAATTCAACCTGACGTGGATGCTGCATACACCCGACACCAAGACACTGCCGGTCGGACTCGCCGATGCCTATGCGTCCATGCGTCTTGAAGTCGGCAGCGCGTACACCATTCTGTTCTTGCTGATGACCTTGCCATTGCTGATTGCGATGCAGTGGCTGGGCGTCGATCCGGCAGGCGCGCAGAGTTCCCGCGCCGCAGCAAAACGCAAGCGCGCGTTGTCGCGAAGTAGCGCTCCCGGGCAGCAACCCCTCACCCACCCTGTAGAGACTGCACGATGAGACTCGAAGCTGTTCCCGTCACCCTCAGCCGTTGCGCGAAAACGTTTCGCGGGCAGCGTGTGCTCGAACCCGTCGATCTCAGCATCGAACCTGGCGAGACGCTGGTGCTGCTTGGACCGTCCGGTTGTGGCAAGACCACTACGCTGCGCTTGATCGCGGGGCTGGAAAAGCCCGATGCCGGCGGGCGCGTGAGTTTCGGCGCCGACGATGTCACGGCATTGCCTATCGAGCGTCGTCAGGTCGGCATGGTGTTTCAGAACTACGCGCTATTTCCCAATCTCACCGTGCGTGGCAACGTGGGTTACGGCTTGCGGATCCAGAAGGTGGAGGCGTCGGCGGCGCGTCGCCGCGTGGATGAATTGCTCGAGATGACCGAGCTGACCGCGCACGCAGACAAGCCGATCACCGAATTGTCCGGCGGCCAGCGCCAGCGCGTTGCACTGGCTCGCGCACTGGCGCCGAGGCCGCGTGTATTGTTGCTCGATGAACCGCTGACCGCACTCGATGCCCGTCTGCGCGAAACCTTGCGTGCCGAGATGAATGCGTTGCTGCGCGAACTTCGTGTGACCAGCATCTACGTCACGCACGACCAGTCCGAAGCGATGGCGCTTGCTGACAGGATCGTGGTGATGAGCGCCGGGCGCATTGAGCAATGCGGCACGCCACGCGAGATTTATTATCAGCCAGCGAGCCGCGCGGTGGCGCAATTCATTGGCACATTGAATCGGGTGGCGGGCGAATGTCGTGATAACGCATTCGTCACGCTTGGCGGTACGATTAGCGTGACGGGACTGGTCGCGCAATTGCGTGCGCGGGATGGCGCGCGGTCGGAGATTTTCTTCCGGCCCGAAGATGCCGTGCTTGTCGATCCGCAGGCTGCGCAGTTGCGCGGCGCGGTGGAGTCGGCGCTGTTTTTGGGTGAACGCACCCGCTTGAAAATCAGGGACGCGGCGCCGGATGCATTGATTGTCGATGTGCCCGGCCGTGTGGAACTGGCCGAGGGAACGGCCGTGGGGATATCGGTGCGCGACGAGGGCTGGGTCGCGCTGCACTGACCCCCTCGCTTCAGATCAAACAAGGAGATGCCATGCTGCTCGCTCAAATCACCGATTTGCATATCAAGCTTCCCGGTGTGCTTGCGTATAAGAAAGTCGATACAGCAGCCTGTCTGCGTGCCTGTGTCGAGCGTCTGAACGCATTGAGCCCGCGTCCGGACGCTGTGCTGGTGACGGGCGATCTGGTGGATTTTGGAACCGTCGATGAATACCGGCATCTGGCGGCGTGTCTGAAGCCGTTGGACATTCCGGTGTATCTGATGGTCGGGAATCACGACGATCGCGCGGCATTGCGCGAGGTTTTCGATGCGGGGTATCTGCACGAAAGCGGTACCGGCAGCGACTTCGTGCAATACGCGTTCGATCTGCAAGATACACGGGTCATCGCGCTGGATTCGCAGAAACCGGGGGAAAGCCCAGGTACGTTATGCGACGCGCGTCTTGCCTGGCTCGAGCATCAATTGGCGGCCGCTGACGGTCGCCCGGTGATTGTCGCGTTGCACCATCCGCCGTTTGCTACCGGTATCGGGCATATGGACGACATGGCGCTTGACGTGCAGGCCGCGTCGAAGCTCGAAGCGCTGATTTCGCGGTATCCGAATGTCGAACGCGTTTTGTGCGGACATGTGCATCGGCCGGTGCATAGGCGCTTCGCGGGAACGATCGCTTCTATCGCGCCGTCGACCGCGCATCAGGTGGTGCTTGATCTGCATGTCGATGCACCGTCGGCGTTCGTGCTCGAGCCGGGTGCGTTTGCCTTGCACTATTGGACGGAGGGCGTGGGGCTCGTGTCGCATCATGAGTATGTCGAGCAGTTCGACGGCCCGTATCCATTTTTCGATGACGACGGGGCGTTGGTCGACTAAGGGCTTAGCCGGTTACTTTTCCCGGCGCCGGCGCCAGCGACCCCACTTCCACGATCAACCCAGCCCCGTCCTCGCGATTGCGCACATCGAGCGTAGCCCCATGCCGCCCCGCAATGCTCGAGGCAATCGCGAGTCCAAGCCCGCTGCCCGACCCCTGCGCACCGGTAGCGCGATAAAACCGGTCGAACACCCGGTCCAGTTCATCGGGTGCGATGCCCGTACCCGTATCTACAACGTCGACGCCTACGCCCTGTCCATCACGCGTGAGGATCACATCGACCCTTCCGCCTTCCGGCGTATGGCGAATCGCGTTATCGATCAGATTGTTGAGCAAGATTCCCAGCGAATGTTCGTCGCCAAGCACGACATAGTCATCCGATGCATCGCGCGAGCGCTCCTCCAGTCCCAGATCGATGCGCTTGGCCTCCGCCAGCAACGACAGATCACTCACTGACCTCTCCGCGAGACGGCGCAGACTCATGGGCGCCACCGCCGCCGCCCGGTTCGCATCCTCGCGCGCCATCGCCAATAACTGATGCGCGAGATGAATGATCCGGTTGAGCCGTCCCTCGAGACGCTCCAGCGTCTGGCCTTCACCTTGCAACGTGCCATCACGCCGGGCCGCCTGAAGCTGCAGCTTCAACGCGGTCAGTGGCGTGCGCAACTCGTGCGCCGCGTCGGCAACAAAGATTCGCTGCGCCTGCGACGCGTCGTCCAAACGCCGCAGCAAGTCATTCAATGCATCGACCAGTGGACGAATCTCGACCGGCACCCGAGCGCCGGCCTGCAACGGCTCAAGCGAGTTGAGCGAGCGCCGCGATAACGCCCGCGACAATCCACCGATCGGCGCAAGTCCCCGGGCCACGACAAACAGCACCAGCGCAATGGTCACCGGCACCACCAGGGCCAGCGGCCACAATGTGCGCCAGGCAAGCCGCAGCGCAAGATCCTCGCGAACGGAGAACGGTTGCGCTACCTGGATATATCGGTCCGGCTGCTGCAGGCCGAACACGCGCCATCGATATTCACCGCGTTCAATCGACCTGAATCCTTCAGCGACGCGCGGCAACGCCGGCTCCTTGAGCGAGTGATAAACAAGCTGGCCTTGCTTGTTCCAGATATCGATCGCGATACGGTCGTCGGCTATGCCGTCGAAGTCGTGGCTGCGCTGCTCGGCAGCGTCGGCCGTGGCAATATTCGCGGGCAACGACAGCGCGACGGTGCGCAGTTCGTAGTCGAACAACTCGCCCGCCTCGCGGCGCGCGGTGTCAAAGATGCCATAGGCCGCCGCCAGCGACGTCGCGGCCAGTCCGAAGATCAGCCAGCCGAGCAGCCAGCGGCGAATGGATCTCATTCGAGTCCCCTGAGCCGGTAGCCCACGCCCCGGACCGTCACTATCTGCTCCGCGCCAATCTTGCGCCTGAGACTGTGGACATGTACCTCAATGGTATTGCTGCCCACTTCCTCACCCCATCCGTACAGCTTCTCTTCCAGTTCCGCACGCCTGAATACGCGTGTGGGCTCCTCGATCAGCACCTGGAGCAACGCGAACTCGCGTGGCACCAGCGGCAACGGCACACCGGCCTTGCTTGCCTCGTGCGAGGCGGGATCAAGTGCTAGTTCGCCATGCGTGTAGATGGGCTGCTTTTGTCCGGTACGACGTCGCAGCGCCGCGCGCACGCGTGCTGCAAGCTCGTCGAGATCGAAGGGTTTCATAAGGTAGTCGTCCGCGCCCGCGTCGAGTCCGCGAACGCGGTCATCCACGGCATCGCGTGCGGTCAGGATGATGACTGACGCCGCACCGCCCGCCTTGCGGTACGTGTTCAGCACCTGGATGCCATCGCGTTTCGGCAAGCCGAGGTCGAGCAGTACAAGGTCGTACACCCCATTGCCAAGCGACAGCTCAGCGGCGCGACCGTCCGCCGCCCAATCGATCGCATACCCCAGCCGGCGCATCGAGTCGAGCACGGTTTCGGCAATCATCTCGTCATCTTCCACCAGCAATAGCCGCATCGTGAGTTTTTCCCGGTCCTGCCAATAAGTATCGAGCATGAATTCTCCGCGGCAGGTGCTTAAGCGTTCCTTAAGCATCGGCTTCCAGGAATCAGCCGCTCCTTTGACCAACGTTGTCAATTCACAGTGATCCTTAACACCCCCTTGTCTGCGAACGAGCTGTTTTAGCGGCGTGACCGTGCTGGAAAGTCCTTAAGCATCGCTTAAGCATGCGCATGCCACACTGCCTGTAACTGTGTGTAATAATTCATCTCTTTCCTGATTATTTCGCTGACACAAAGCTGCATCAATGAATATTCAAAACGCCCGCCGCTGGGCGCCGCGAGGCAAGCGAGTGTGGTTAATGAGCGCGCTCGCGCTTTGTGTCGCAAGCGGGGTCAGGCTTGCCTTGCACCCATTCCTGGGGCCGGTGATGCCGGGTGTCGCCTTCTGCATAGCGGCGGCCATGGTCGAATACTTCTTTGGCCTTATCCCTTCGCTGACGGTAATGTTGCTTGGACTGGGCATTGCCGATTTCCTGTTTGTGCCACCTTACGGCCAGATTGCAGTCATCGATCGCGCTGACATCATGCTGGCGATTTCTTACCCGCTCGTCACGCTGTCCACCATCACGCTCATTGAACGGCTGCGGCGCTCGCAATTCAGTACAGAGCTGATCGCGGCAGTGGCGCTCTCTCGCTACGAAATGCTGCTGCGCGCCGACAACGAACGGGCGCTGTCTCGCCGGGCGGTGGACGAAACGCACCGGCTGGTGCGGCATCTGCCGCACTACCACGACGCCATCATCCTCTTGCAGGCGGTTGAGCGCAGCGCGGAGCACGGCGCGAACGAAATGGCGCCTGGGCGGCTTTTTGCCAATGCCCATCCCGACGATATCAAGCGGCTGCAGCGTGGTTTGCAGCCGGGGCGACATCGCGTGCGCATGGCTTCGGGCGACGGCATGCATAGACTCGTGGAATGCATCTGCGAGCGTTTTACCACGCACGCCGGTGAGTTTCTGATTTTGCGCAGGATTGATTAGCGTGACAAAGGAAACGCCTGCATTGAACGCTTCGACCTTTTACCCCGGCAGTGACCATGCGGTCCTGATGCTGCACGGGCTATCCAGCTCGCCGCTGGAAATGCGCCATCTCGCGCGATACCTGAACAGCGAAGGGCTCACCACGTGCGCGCCGAACCTCCACGGTTACAGCGCGGGCACGCCGGAATTGCGCATGGAAGCATGGGTTGCGGCCGCCGTCAGGGAATTCGATGCGCTAAGCGCCCGTTACCCGCGTGTATCCGTGTGCGGCCTTTCCATGGGCGCCACGCTGGCGCTGGCGCTCGTGCATGAGCGGCCCACCGCGCAAGCTATCGTGCTGCTGTCCGTCACGCTCGACTACGACGGCTGGGCGATGCCCTGGTATCGCTTCCTGCTTGGCTGGGCCTATTACACGCCGCTGCGCCATCGCTGGCGGTATCACGAGGAGGCGCCGTTCGGACTGCGCAACGAGGCGTTGCGGGCGAAGATCGGCCGGGCAATGCAGCGCAACGACTTGAGCGAAGTCGGCCCGTCGAGCATCTCGCTTCCCGCGCTGCACGAGGCGAGCCGCCTTGCCGCAAGCGTGAAAAAATCGCTCGCCGCGCTCAAGAACGATTGCCTGCTGATCCATGCAATTGACGACGAAACATCCAGCCCGCGCAACGCGCAGTTCGTTGCGGCGAACGTTGGTTCGACGGTTCTGCGCACCATCTATCTCGACGATTCGTACCATATGATCACCTCCGACAACGAGCGGGAAATCGTTGCGCGCGAGACGGCCGTGTTTCTCAAGGAAAGCGAGGCCGCCAGCAGTGCGGAAGGCGGCGCGAAGCCGGTGGTATCGAAGGCGCTGGCCCGGCGCCTGCGGCAGATGGCAGCCATCGGCAAATAAAGCCCGGGCGACAGCCCGGCGGCGGCCCACAGCGGCGTCGAAGCTTTCAAAACACTTTTTGGTAAATGAACGCTCCGCGCGCGGATAAGCGTCGCTTAAGCATGTCTCGCGCACTCTATGGTCGACGTGATCCTGTCATGCGTGCGGTGTGCGGTTTTCGCCGGATTACCGCAGTGCCGCATTCCGCGTTGCCTTTAACGCGGCATCGGATGGAAACGGGGCCTCGTTCGAGACTGAAAGCCAATTCCGCTTGGCGCGAGCCCGGAGAGACTGCCATGCAAAGCACCCTGTCGATCGCATTACGCGCCCATGCGGTGCTCCTGTCGGCGTCGGTGGCGGTGCTGACGGCGGCATGCCTTTGCATCGTCTTGCTGCTGCGCGTGCCGTTGGACGATCCGGGCACGTTCGAACTCAGGACGACGGTGTTCGTTATCGCGGTGCTCGGCGTGCTGTTTGTGCGGCATAAGGCAAGCTGCGCGTTCAACGCCGCCTTGCAGGCGTGGCAGATCGGCTTGAGCGATGTCAACGCGAACGATATTACGATCAGCGACGAGTGCCCGCACGCGTGGCTGGTTCAGATGTACGCAGAGCTTTGTCCGGCGGCGGCGCGTCGGCAGATCGCGTCCAGGTAATGCAGGTGCGGCGTGCAATACCCGAAGACCGAAGACGGTGGACTGACGGCGTTACAAGCCCTGGCCGCCAGTCGACCGTCTGTTTGTTCAGGTCAGGCTCGGTGGCTTCACACGAGGACGGTCCTGGCTGCGCTCAAAAGTAGTGGCAGACGTAGTCGACGGTTTCAATCACTTCAATCTCGAAGCTCGTGTTGCCCGGCACGGTGATGGACTCGCCAGCGCCATATTCACGCCACGCCTCTTCTCCCGGATTACGCACGCGGCATCGTCCCGCATTGACATCGATCTGTTCCGGCGCTTGTGTCGAGAACGTCAGCAGGGCCGGGAAAATGACGCCTAGCGTCTTGCGGGTGCCATCGGCAAGCACGATGGTATGCGAGACACATTTGCCATCGAAGTAAATATTGGCGTGCTTGATGATCGAGACGTTGTCGAATTGTGCGGTCGTTGTCATGCGTGGAAATTCCTATGGTCCGGTTTGTTGGTCAACGGCATGGGGCACAGGCCACCGGCACGGTGCTCTGTCGTAATCGTATCGCCTCGCTCGGGATCGGCATGGCCGAACCGTGAAGCGTGGTTTTGCTGCCCCGCAAAACATAGTCATTATTGTTCCGCTTGGCAATGGCTGCGTGAATGCGCCAAGCGCTCCGCGGCCAAGCGCGCAAACGCTAGATGGGGAAACTGGTTGTCGACAGGATTTCCTTCAAGACCATGAAGGTCCTGACCTGGCGCACACCCGGCAAGTACAACAACTGCTCGGCGTGCAGGCGGTTAAAGCTCTCGCTGTCGCGCGTGCGTACCAGCATGAAGCAGTCGAACTCACCCGTCACAATGTGGCACTCCATGCATCCCGAAACCTTTTGCGCGGCTTTTTCGAACGCGGCGAAGGACTCGGGCGTGGAGCGGTCCAGCACCACGCCGATGATCATCAGCATGCCCGCGTTGAGCTTCTTTGGCTCCAGCAACGCCACGATTCCCCGGATAAGACCCGCTTGCTTAAGGCGTTCCACGCGGCGCAAACACGCCGGCGCACTCAGGTTCACCTTGGCCGCGAGCGCAACATTGGACATAGAGGCGTCGCGCTGAAGCAGCCTGAGGATCGCGCGGTCGACGCGGTCCAACTCGGGGCCCGATTGATCACTCACACGCGAACCAGCACGAACTTTTGTTGCGCCCATAGCTATTTCTCCACACATTAATTATGCCAACCAGGAATTCGTTCAGTGAGAATTAAACAAACAACAATTTATTCGCAACCCTGATTCCGGCAAAGTTTTTTACCATACTTCTCATCGACGCAAATTAATGCGACGACTTGGTTGATCACCGGAGCGACCCATGAACCTCAAGAAATTTCCCCGTCACGCGCTCACGTTCGGGCCGACGCCGATCCAGCCGCTCGCACGGCTGTCAGAACATCTTGGCGGCAAGGTCGACCTCTACGCCAAGCGCGAAGACTGCAACAGCGGCCTCGCATTCGGAGGCAATAAAACCCGCAAGCTCGAATACCTGATCCCCGAAGCGATCGCGCAAGGGTGCGATACGCTGGTCTCCATTGGTGGGATTCAGTCGAACCAGACGCGTCAGGTCGCGGCCGTCGCCGCGCATCTCGGCATGAAATGCGTGCTGGTGCAGGAAAACTGGGTGAACTACTCGGACGCGGTGTATGACCGCGTGGGCAATATCCAGATGTCACGGATCATGGGCGCCGACGTGCGCCTGGTCGCCGACGGTTTCGACATCGGCTTTCGCAAGAGTTGGGAGGACGCGTTGGAGAGCGTGCGGCAGGCGGGTGGCAAGCCTTACGCGATTCCCGCTGGTTGTTCGGACCATCCGCTAGGTGGCCTGGGCTTCGTGGGTTTTGCGGAAGAAGTGCGTCAGCAGGAAGCGGAGCTTGGTTTCAAGTTCGACTACATCGTGGTCTGTTCGGTCACGGGCAGCACGCAAGCCGGCATGGTCGTGGGTTTTGCGGCGGACGGACGCGCGGATCGGGTGATTGGTATCGATGCATCGGCGAAGCCTGAAAAAACCCGTGAACAGATCCACCGGATCGCGCGGCACACGGCTGAGCGAGTAGAGTTGGGACGTGACATCACGTTGAACGATATCGTGCTGGACGAACGGTACGGCGGTCCCGAATACGGCTTGCCGAATGATGGCACGCTTGAGGCGATCCGCCTGTGCGCGAAGCTGGAGGGCGTGTTGACCGATCCCGTGTACGAAGGCAAGTCCATGCACGGCATGATCGATAAGGTGAAGCGCGGTGAGTTCCCGGAAGGCTCGAAGGTGCTGTACGCGCATCTTGGCGGCGTGCCGGCGTTGAACGCTTATAGCTTCCTGTTTCGCGACGGTTGATCGTAGGGGCGTTCAGGGCTGGCGTTCACGGTTACGTCTTGTATAGACGCAGCGTTTCGGCCACGACGCCCCTGAACCACCGGTGCCCGGCGTCGTTGTGATGCCGGGCGCGCCAGAACTCCTGGACGGTCAGGTCGGGAAGTTTTATCGGCAGTGGAAAGACATCCACATCCGCAAGCCGCGAGAACAGGTCGGCGAGTTCGTCCGGTACGGCAGCAATGAAATCCGAGGTCGCGACCAGACTTGGAACAGCCAGCAGATACGGCACGTCTACCCCTACATTCAGCCGCGCGCCAAGGCGCCGCGATTCTTTCTCGAGCAATTGATTCGTGAGCGCCAGCGTTCCCGCGACCACATGTTTCCTGCCGATGAATTGCTCCAGCGTCATGCTGACCTTCTTGCGCTTGGTGCCGCCTTTGTCAAACCATGCGCATTGGCAACGTGATCCAGTCCGGTCCGGAAGAGGGTACGGAGCGATTCCAGTTCCTGGACCGGTTTCGAATCAATGGCCTGATTTCGGTGAGCCAGCAGAACTGAAAGGTTGATGGCAAAGAGGTTCGAAACAGACGACGGGTTCACTCATCCCGCACCAAACTGAATCGGCACGTTAAGATTCGGAACGTGCCGATCAGCCCACTCATTGATGACCAAGAAACCCGCGCCGACTCCTGAAGAACCCGCTGGACGCAAACGCCGTCCCACTCTTCGCCTGGCTTATGTGATCGGCAGCCTCGACCGGATCTTGCGGCGCCGGATGACCGAGGCCCTCGCTCCGCTCGGCCTGACCCTCTCGCAGTTCACGGCCATGTCCGTTCTCGACGCACGCGGCCAGGCGTCGAACGCCCAGCTCGCGGAGCGTTCGCTCATTACCCCGCAGTCAGCAAATGAGGTCATGAACGCCATGGCAACACGCGGCTGGATCACGCGTGAACCTGACCCCACGCATGGGCGGATTGTCCTGCTGCAACTGACCGACGAAGGGCGTGACGTCCTTCGACAGTGCGAGCAGGTTGTGCGCGCGCTTGAGACGCAGATGCTTGCCGGCATTGAAGCGGACGTCGCGAGTTCGGTGCAAGGTCACCTTGAGACCTTCGTGCGCAACTTGCGCCGGTAATCCGTCCTGTACGTACTTTCCGCCGCGTTCTATCCAGTCGCTATGCGGGGTACCGGCGCGGCTGTGAAATTGAACACGCGCGGACCGATTCATGGCTGGGCCACCGATTGATCGGGCGGCCTCAAGCAAGCGACCAAGCGACCAAGCGGGACGCTTGCGAGTTCTGCGTCGAGATCCGCCATCCCGTTTCCAAAACCGATTCGATGATCGAATGATTTCGGAGGTCCAAAAGCATGCGTTATCTCAAGAGTTAAAACATGCTATCAATTCCGGTCGGCCGGGTTGCGCTTGAGCGGTTTGCAGGTCTCGCCTACGTGAATCTCCATACCGATGGATTCACCGAAGACGGCGGAGCAGCGGCGCTGCATGGCGGCAACGACACGCAAAACCTGACGTACTCGACCCTTGGCGTGAGAGCGGCAAGCCGCTTCGACCTGAGCGGAACGACGGTTATCACGCCTCGTGGCAGGGTGGGTTGGCGCCATGCGTTTGACAACGCGACGCCGACCTCGAGTCTGGCGTTCGCCGGCAGCGCGAGCGCGTTCACGGTGTCCGGCGTTCCCATTGCTCGCGACAGCGCCGTGGTGGAACTGGGCCTCGATGTCTCTGTGGGTAAGAATGCGACTGTCGGTGTTTCGTACTCGGGTCAATATGGCGGCGGGTATCGGGACAATGCGATCCAGGGTAATTTGTTGTGGAGGTTTTAATGCGGATGTCATGAAGCTTATGTCATGACGTTTATGTAAGGGCTGCACCGCGGGATTGCTTCTGCCGATGGCCACGGTGCCCAACTCTTCAGCTTGTTCCGGCCCGGCGTGAATAACGTGAGCACCCGATGGAATAGATGTCGAACCCGAAGCGTTGTGTGAGTGCGGCCACAACAGACCGGTGAACCGGTAATGGCTGCAATCACTCCACACTTACGGTTTTCATCATGCTCAACTCGCTTATTTCCCGTCGTCGCCTGATTGCAGGCGGAACATTGGCGTCGGCTAGCGTCGCGCTCTCGAAGTTCGCATTCGGCGCTTCCATGCAAGATTCATCGGCTCAATTTGCCGCCGATGCAAAACCGACGCTCGGCGTCGTTCCCGCTTACCTGGGTTCATCGCCGCAAACGCTGCCGCCACTGCCTTACGCGGACAACGCGCTTGAGCCGGTGATCTCGGCGCGCACCATCGGGTTCCACTACGGCAAGCACCATCGCGCGTATTTCGATAACCTGCACAAGCTGCTGGCCGGTACGCCGCTGGCGCAGGCATCGCTTGAACAAGTGATCATGCAATCGCATGATCAGCCCGCTCTCGCCGATGTCTTCAACAACGCCGCGCAAGCCTGGAATCACAATTTTTACTGGAATTCGCTGAGTCCTGTTACCACTCAGCCGAGTGAAAAACTCCAGGCGGCAATCGTGCGCAAGTTTGGGTCAACCGAGGCGTTGACGAAAGCATTGGTGAGCACGTCGGCATCGCAGTTCGGCAGCGGCTGGGGCTGGCTGGTACTCGACCAGGGCGAACTTGCGGTCATCAAGACGAGCAACGCGGAAACGCCGTTCACGCGGGGTCTCGCGCCGTTGCTCACGGTCGATGTATGGGAGCATGCGTACTACCTGGACTATCAGAACCGCCGTCCCGACTATCTCGTTGCTACCGTGTCGCAGCATTTGAACTGGGCGTTTGCGTCGGCTAACCTGGACCGGGTCTGAGCAGGACAGGAAGCGTTGTGCGCGCAGCGTGGCCGCCGGCGCACAATCCATGGTCAGCCATTTCATTGAAGCAGGAGTTTCATGTTCACTCATTTCGACCGCGTGAGCCGGTTAGCGGCTGTGATAGCCGTCTGCGTTGCAAGCACTGGTGCGTCCGCTGCGTCCTCTATTGATCCTCCTCAGGCGGAACGCGTCGTGACGACGACCGCTTCCGGCGTGCAGGTGTATTCATGCGAATACGATGCGCAGCACCGTCTGGGTTGGGTGTTCAAGAACCCGCAGGCAACGCTTTACGATACAAGCGGGCAGGCATTGATCCGGCACTCGGCTGGGCCGTCGTGGGAGGCGGACGATGGCAGCCGGATCGTGGGCCACATGATTGCGCAAACGCCGAGCGAATCCGCCGCGAGCGTGCCGCAGTTATTGCTCGAAACCCGCAGCACCGCGGCGAGCGGCATGTTGTCTGCCATTCGTTATGTTCAGCGCGTGAACACTGTGGGTGGCGTGATGCCGGTCTCGCCGTGTTCGACCGAACATGAGCTTGGCAACTCGCCTTACATCGCCAATTACATTTTCTACAAGTAGCACGGGTTGCCTTGATGGCTTGCGCCACAGGCGTTGACCTCTTCAAAGGATAATCATGCATGACTCCAGATTCCTGTCCCGCATTCACACGCTTCGTGCGGGTTTGCTCATTGCGTTAGCCTTGTCGATGTCGGCCTGTACGGCGCTGAGCGTGGTGACACATTCGGTGTCGCCTGATGAAGCAAGTGTTCCTGCGGGGCTGTATCAACTCGATCCGCATCACTGGAACGTCAGTTTTGATGTCGATCACTTCAAGTATTCGCGCTTCGTCATGCGTTTCGACAAGACCACCGCGCAGTTGAACTGGAATGCGGCCGGCATGGATCAAAGCACGGTGACGGTGGATATCGATGCAACGAGTCTTGACACCAACGTCCCGATTCTCAACAAGATGGTCTCGGGCCCGGATATGTTGGACGTCGAGCATTCGCCGACCATCCATTTCGCGAGCACGGCGTTCAAGCGCACGGGGGACAGCAAGGGCGAGCTCACCGGTGACCTGACCATTCGCGGCACGACTCGGCCGGTCACGCTTGCGGTCACGTTCAATGGGCATGCGCCGAATCCGCTGACCAAACAACAGACGCTGGGCTTCTCCGCCGATGGGCATTTCAGCCGTGCGCAGTTTGGATTGTCGACGTGGTATCCGGCCGTGGGGGATGACGTGCATGTGGCAATTCAGGCGGAGTTTGACGCGACCACCCCTAATTAAATTCGCTCGCGCCGGTGGACGGGTTGGGAGTTTTGGCAGGGTGGGGCGGTGGTCAGGGGCAGTGATGGGGGGCCAGGTTTTGGGGTTAGCGGTCGGGGTCAGTGCCGGGTTGCTAGGTTCCTGCGTTAGCGGTCTGGGTCAATGCCGGGTTGCTGCTTTCAGTGTTAGTGGTCTGCCTGAGTTGGCTTATTTCTTTAGCACTGTTAGCCACTGCGCGTGGCGGCGCGTCATTTCTTGGTCCTTAGCGACAAAGAAACGAAGCAAAGAAAACGCTTTCAAACCACGCTACCCTAAGTGTCCACAGCGTGCAGTTCCCATTCATAGGTGCCCCAAAAGCACGGTGCTCGCCAGAGCCACCGATGTTTGAACCCCTCTTTCTCGCGAATCCTGACATAGACACGCTTCGCCACCAGTGC
>NZ_MTHB01000189.1 GCF_002220365.1 Caballeronia sordidicola
CGAGCCTGAAATACGGCGACGATTTCAAGTACGAACCGACTGCAGCGTGAACGCATCGCGAACACAACGCCTCCGACGACGAACAACATCCATCATGAGCGAATAAAGATCACTTTGCACTGCCAGCGGTGATGTGAAGCGGGTTGGACCCGCACGGGGTTTATCTGACTTACTGCGTGGGATTGCATTCCCGCCTGTCGAATGAGATCCCCGTGCGCGTCTTTCATCAGGGTCCGGGCAATCATGCCCAACATGACCGTTTGTAGCATCGCAGTCCTTCACCTTCTCACGTCGCAACGGCAATGCAGTACGTCACAACACACAACCGCGATTGAGCTTGTGCTCGACGGGGAAGCCCTTGTAGCAGTAAGGTCAGCGGATCAAGCAGCGGTGATATGAAAAGGATTGCTTATGAAACGAGCGAGTAGAACTGCTGTACGGGAGACAGCGGAGTCTCGCCCCGACATTTCATCTGCCCTTTCTTGATCATGTGCATTAATTCGACGCCACTCAGAATGACGCGCGCGCAGTGGAAATCCTTGAAGCCCAGCATGGGTCGGGTGATGCGTTTGATGGCCCGATGGTCCTGCTCGACCAAGTTATTCAGGTACTTGACTTGACGAATCGTGATGGGTGTCTCTCGCTCGGCGTTCAAGGCGTGCAGCGCAGCCAGATTAGAGCCGCTTTTGTCGATGGTTACCGACTCGGGTACACCGTTATGAGCGATCGATTTTTCAAAGAAGCGCCGCGCTGCCACCTTGTCGCGCTTGGCTCTGAACAGGAAATCGATGGTTTGGCCCGCCTTGTCCACCGCCCGGTAGAGGTACTTCCACTGGCCTTTAACTTTGATATACGTTTCGTCCATGCGCCAGCTCTTGCCCACCGGCTGCTTGTGCTTACGGAACGTCTTCTCGAACAGCGGCACCAACTTGATCACCCAACGATGCACCGTGGAATGATCGACCTCAATACCGCGCTCGGCCATCATTTCTTCGAGATTACGCAAACTCAGTGCGTAGGCGAGTGCGTAGGCGACGTACCACCGCACGCATAGCAACATCACATCGAGCGGATAGTGAAGGCGCTTTAGCACTCGGGCGATGCCCGCAGCAAGCGTCTTTCGCGGTGTTTGGATCTTCTTCATCGGCCAGCCAAAGCATATTTGTCAGACTCGAATACTACCTCTCCCGCATTAACGCGACAAAACCCAACCTCGTGCTTGCCCCGTCACTGCGGCGGCTGGCCGGCCGTGAACTGGCGAAGCGCCTGCGGCTCGCGGCCCATAGCCTGGGAGAGCCCGATACAACCCTCGGCCCGCTCGGCGCATGTCTGCGCGCAGGCGATGAGCAGATCGGCTCGTGGCCGAAGCTGTCGGTCGTCGACGGGCGTCGGCACGTGCCGATGTTGCCGCGCTGCGGCAGGCCGTGTTGGCAACGCTTTCGATCCTAATCGCGGCCGATCCGGCAGCCCGCGAGCCGTCGAGCCGGCTGCCGACAGCGTTCGCCGGGTCGCTCGGCGACACATTGGAGGACAACGCACTCGCTGATACGATTAACGGCTTGTACAAGGCTGAACTGATTCATCGCCGCACCTGGAAAACACGCGAGTCCGTCGAGTTGGCAACGCTGGAATGGATGGCCTGGTTCAATCAACGTCTGCCGATGGAACCGCTTGGCTATATCCCGCCCGCTGAAGCTGAGGCAAACTACTACCCGCAACTTGAAACATCTGCCGTTGACGCGCATTACGCAAACCAGCCTCCACGATTCCCGTGGCCGGTTCACTTCAAACTATAAGGATCGGTCATGATCGAAGTAGAGCAGAACAAAAAGATAGTCGTCGACTACTACCAGACCGCATTCAACGGAAATCCTGAGAAAGCGGTGGCGGATCATTTCGGTGACCGCTACATTCAGCATAATCCCCAAGCGGCGAATGGGGCCGGAAGCGTTCGTCGGATTCGTAAAATGGCTTCGCGGCCAATATCCGGAACTCAAGCTGCATATACAGCGCGTCATCGCCGAGGGTGACATGGTGACCACTCACTCACATCTGGTCCTCGTCCCTGGCGAACCTGGTCGAGCATTGGCGGATTTCTTTCGCTTGGAGAACGGCAAGGTCGTCGAGCATTGGGACGTAATCCAAGACGTCCCGAAATCCTCGGTCAACTCTAACGGGATGTTCTAGCCATCGTCTCGAATGACAGTGGGCTGTTGAGAATTTGAATGGTAGCGCATGCAAAAACTACCAAAATTTTTACTGCGACCTGCGATGGGATATTTATAACGGTCATCAAAAAGGAAAATACATGAATTCTCCTCTAACCCAGGTCGGCATCATTGTCGGCAGCATAAGAAAAGCCTCATACTCGCGCCAGCTCGCGAACGCGCTGATCGACCGCGCGCCCGCCGCATGGAGTTGCTCAATTATCGAGATCCACGATCTGTCGATGTACAACCAGGATCTCGACGACAATCCGCCGCTTCCATGGACGCGCTTTCGCCAGGAAGTCGCTGCGAGCGATGCGGTCCTATTTGTTACACCTGAATACAATCGCTCCATTCCAGGTGTCCTGAAGAATGCAACCGATATTGGCTCGAGACCGTCTGGCCAAAACGTCTTCAACAGTAAACCTGCCGCAATAGTATCTCTCACGCCCTACACCGGCGGCGGAGCCTTAGCTAACCATGCACTGCGTCAGTCGATCGTATACCTAAATCTGGCAGTCATGCAACAGCCCGAAGCCTATATCAGTGAGATTGATAAAATTGTGGACGAACATGGCAAGGTGACTGACATTCAGGCAGACAAGCTGCTTCGGGCATTCATGAAAGGTTTCGAATCTTGGGTCAAGCGCATAGGCAGTTGACGTCGCGTAGGCGCGCACGGGGCAATCTGGACTGCCCAGAAATTAAGACATTGTCATGGTCAAAGCAACACTCGCAATGCAGCGTGTCTAACTCATTCAAGGCCGGCGGGTCCACGGCCGATTAACTTAAGCATTGAACTTCCGCTTCTGGCCGATCAGCCACCGTCATGTTCGGCCGGAGCTTGTCCTTTGCGAATGGCAAGCCGCCGGCAGCAATCATGGCAATGTCCCAAGCGTAGTTGAAGGTTGAAGGCGGTGGTCCTGGTGAATCCGAGAAAATCGGGTTTGCCCACGACGAAACCTCGGACAGGAGAACCGCCAAAATGAAGCCTACAAAGACGACCCGTCACAGTGCTAGCGTTGCGTTTAGTGTCGTGGCAAAGGGCGAGGTTCAAAGCCGCGTTACACATGCGAGGGGCGAAGATAATGCGGGATAATGCGGTCCCATTTTCGACGCTACGCCCCCATGAATCAATCCGTTTGCGCTGCCCCTACGAAACTGGCTACCAACGAACGCAAGATGATGGCCGTTCGAGCTTTGGCAGGCGCAGAACCGGTCAGCGCTCTGGCCGCCCGGCATGGCGTGAGCCGCCCGCTCGTCTACCGGCAGATGCACAAGGCCAACGCCGCGCTGGATGATCTCTTTTCGACTGAGCAGGCTGACGACCAGAACAA
>NZ_MTHB01000004.1 GCF_002220365.1 Caballeronia sordidicola
TGATCCCTGTTCCAGTCAGCGGGATTGCCGCGCATGCCCCACATCAGGCCTTGGATCGTCTTGCGCTGGGTCCCCAGCGCAGCCCGCACGAGCTCCGGCTGTTCCCGCATCTCTTCACGCCGCACCTCGTCCATCGCCTCGTTGGCCAGGGCGATCACGTGGAACCGGTCGAAGCTGATCTGCGCTTGCGGCAAGGCTTCGGTGACGCCCTTGATATAGGCGGCGCCCATATCCATGCAGGCGTGCCTGATCTCATCAGGATTGCCGCCGTGCGCGACCAGGTCGGCCTTGAATTCGGTGACGCTCTTGTGGTCGCTGCCCTCGGTCATGAACAGCAGGCGTTTCGCTTCCAGGTCATGTACCACCGTGACGTAATCATGGCCGCGTCTGATACTGGTCTCGTCGATGCCGATCACCTTGACCCCGTCCATCGTTTGCCTGGCGCGCGCCGTCCCGACATAGTGTTCGATCCGGCGCCACAGCCGCCTGGCGTTCACCCGCAACAGGGAGGCCGCCTGCGCGACCGGCAGGGATTGGCACAGCGACAGGCCCAGCGCCTCGAACAGCAGGGTGAAGCCGCTGCCCGGCCGCGCCCACGGAACCTCCACAGCCGTGGTCTTGCCGCAGGCACTGCAATCGACGCGCGGCACGTCGGCGTGCAGCCATGCCTCGAACTGGAAAAAATCGAGATGACGCCAGTCACGTCTGACCCGATCATGGATGCCTTGTCCGTTCACCCCGCATGCTGGACACGGTAACTTTTTCGCGTCGCAGGACACTTCGAAATCGATCCGGCGCTTGGTTGTATCGAGCTCAACTCTGGATACCATCCACGGAGCTTGCAGACCCAACGCGGAAGTAAACAGGGTTTCAACGGCAACACTCACAGACGATTCCTCGATTCAGATAAGGGCGACTACTGCCTACCATCACTTCTTCGCAAC
>NZ_MTHB01000106.1 GCF_002220365.1 Caballeronia sordidicola
GCTGGACACGGTAACTTTTTCGCGTCGCAGGACACTTCGAAATCGATCCGGCGCTTGGTTGTATCGAGCTCAACTCTGGATACCATCCACGGAGCTTGCAGACCCAACGCGGAAGTAAACAGGGTTTCAACGGCAACACTCACAGACGATTCCTCGATTCAGATAAGGGCGACTACTGCCTACCATCACTTCTTCGCAACCCGTCGACATGGCCGTCGGCTTACAAAGAATCTGATGGGAAACAGCGGAGGCCATTATGGTACTTGATGTCAAGTTCCACTCAAAACGTCCTTGGGCCCGCGCAGGTAAGTGTTGTGCCAAGACATGCGTTCCGTGGGCCAACTCCGATCACTAGCAATTGGAATGACAGAGCCACTTGCGTTGCGGAATCGTAACGCAATCTGTTGAGCCGCCATCTTCTTTTGCAAGCGGTGCGCAAACTGATAAAGCGCCATGTCGAGTTGGATTGCGCCTGTCCGATGTTCCATAGACTGGCGCTGATGCAAGTCGATCAGGACACGAGGGTCGAAGCCTTCGCGATAGCGGTCGACAAAGGCTTCACGAGAGATTGCGGTCCGGAACGGATTACCCATCAAACGTGTATAAAGTTCGGTGATAGACACAAGATCATCGTTCGCATACCACGGCAGTAGTCGCCCCGTTTCGCACTGCAGCTTCAGCGTTGCGCGAAGTGGCTCCGTGATTCTCGCGACATGATCAAGCGTCTCAGTGAGCAGCGTCCGGAACATGTCCGGCACAGGCTGCGTGTTTTCATGCAGCACAGCACTATCCGACTCATCATCCTGCTGCTTTTCAGCGAAGTGGCGGAGCATGAGCGATGTCGAGATGCCGCCAGATTCCCCTGCGGGGAGCCCTCTTGAATCCAGATGGGTTCGCTCGCGCTTCCAGTCAACCGGGAGTAGCGCAGCTTCGCCGATACGCAAGCCAGTTACTATCATCGTGCGTATCGCAGCGAACCGTAGCTCGTCCATGAACGTGCGCGGTTTCTCGGTCATTACGATACGGGTCAGTTCCCAGAACGCTCGGCGCTCAGGGAGCCGCTCCTCACGCTTGCGTGCCTCCAGATCGGCGCGCAATTCGTCCTGCGACCAGATATGTTTCGCCTTGATCGCGCTTTTCATTTTCATGCGAGGAACAGCGAGAGACGAGTACAACTGACCGGCGTCGCAGATGTGCTGCGCATCAAACACCACCCTGACGATGCCAGCAACCAGGTCACCCAGTTTTCCGGAGGACTGGATCGCTTTCCCGATGCGGACCGCAAGACGCAAATCGTCGACGGTCAGTTGCCACGGTTCCATGTCCACGCATGTGGCGATCACACGCAGCGGACGCGCAATGCACTGCAGCACATAACTGGCCTTGTTCCGCTTGAACAGCAACTGCTCGGCGACTGCGGCCTTGATGAGGTCCTGCCACGCGGGCGATAGAGCTTGGAGGGCAAGTGGCGTCAGGTTGCCCTCGGCGCGCTCCGCATTGACGATAGCCAGTGCCTTCGTATCAGCCCCGAGGTCTCGGAGATAATAGTTCGGCGGCGGCACGTCGCCGGCAATGACGGTAAGGTTCCAGCCAACGCCGTCGCGTGCGGAGCCTGTTTTGTCGACGGGCATGTCCCACTGTATGCCTCTGTCCCGAACCAGCGTTTTGCCTAGTTCGATGAACGCGGAGTACTGTGGATTCATCGATTGTCGCCTTCCAGTTCCTCGATGACCGCCTGTATCTCAGCGATCGTGCGTTGCAGTTGCAGGTAGGCCGGCGAGCTGGTGTCGCCGCGAGAACTCCGATCGAAGAACACCACTACTTCACGCATGGCGGCTAGCACGTGCTCATGCATCGCCTTATCGTGCAAGGGCATGAACTTCCTGCATCCATAGCACGACGTGACCGGGTTGTAAGGGCAGGCAGGCTGCCCCGAAGAACATCCGCCGATACCTGCAATCGGAATGCCGTGAGGCACGCCAGCGATCTGTTGCTCGCCTTTCAGAAGGGTGAGTTCCTCCGGGGAGATGAACCGGTCGTGTGCAATTTTCGCCACGCGTCGGTATATGTCCGACGCGCCGAGTGCCCGGTTCACCCGCTCCGCGTGGGTCGCCGAGGTCGCGTAATACACCAAGCCCGTCTGTGTGTGCGAATGGCCCAGAAACTCGGCCAGTTCTTCGTGGCTTGCGCCGGCGTCAACGAGTCGCTGCGCTGCGGTGTGGCGTAGGTCCGTAGCGGTACCGAGATCTTCGGAGTTGATCAGTTTTCTGACGAGCGCGGCAATCCGCGCTCCAGCCTCATAGTTCGATTCGACAGCAAAGAAGCGCCCAGCACCCGCGAGAACTTCAGCCTGTCGTTGGGCATTGAGAGCAACGAAGATCGGAGCCCATTCACGCTTGGCCCGACGCGTGAGTGGCTTTTTCTTCGCGTCACTTCGCTGCTTTGCCATATGGAAGGTTAGATGAACCGTCGGCGGCCCGTCTGGTGCATCCTGCCAGATACGCACATTTCGCATGGTCAGCATTGCGATCTGGATTGGGCGCATCGCGAACTGATAGGCACACAGCAACATTCCTGCATCACAGACATCCTCGTGCAAAGGATCTGTTCCCGCCGATGACGTAAGAGCTGCCGTCATTTCGTCCAGATGTCGTACTATCGCTGCTTCTTCGTCCGCGCCCAGAAACACATCGCCAGACCGGACACCCGCGTAAGCATCGCGGGCAGGCAAGGGCAGAGCGGTGCGAATGTAAACGCTATAGTCAGCCGACCACCCGAACAGCCGGTGCTCGCACAACAGGTGAAGAAGGTACTTTACACACAGATACGTGTGGTCCGTCATGGTCCGGGCACGCAAAGCCGTCCAAAGCGGACCTATACCGGTAGGCCCCGCACCCAGGATAGCCGCTATGTCAGTCACAGCCAGATTGTGTGCGTACGAGACGTAAAGTGCAGCAGTCGCAATGCTAAGGTTCTGCCCAAGGATGAAGAGAAAGACGTGCTTGAACACGAATGCGCAACGCTCGTCGAGTCGTGAGAAATCAACGTTGACGCGGTTACCGTTAATCGACAGCTCGAACGCAGATTGCTCAACCGAAGTCCGGATGGATCGCGGCTTGTCGGCGAAGTCGTCGTAGTAACGGATGACCGGTGGTAAGGCCGGCAATGCGGCACAGAGCAGACCAATGACATCGGTCGCTGTTTCTCCGCTTCCAAACAAATCTCGTTGCGCACGCGACTTGCTCATCTAGTGTCCCTTCGGAAGCGCACGCAACAATGCCACCCGGTCATCGAAGGCATCATTCCACACGCTGGCCAAGCGATCTTCAAACACGGCTCGTGCGTACCGTGACGGCATCGATGATGTCTTGGACCAGCCGAAGAAGGTGCGCAGTTTCTGGAGGGCTTCGTCCATCGAGTCGCCTTGTTCAAGCAACTGATGAAGCCGCACCACGGCACAGGTATGCCTCAGATCATGTGGCGTGACGGACTCTTTGCCAGTTCGATCTTTCAGTTCTTTCAAGACGGACGTGGGCAAGCGGTGTGAGATCTGCGCAAACATTTTCGTCAACGCTTCGGTCGACAACGGCATATCAACCTGCGAGTTCAGCAGAAACGAATGCCGCGGCCGGCCACGATAGTTTCCGGCGTACGTTTGCACCATACTGGCCGTTAACTCGCTGACCGGCACCTGCCGAATCGAATGAGCGGTCTTGATTCCTGGCTTGGAATACCGTGGATCGCCGTCTGAGTCTTCGTACTCGTTTTCCTGCACGTTGAGCCAATGCCGCGTCCGGTGTTGTTTGTGATCGTAGGCACCTTTGACTGCATCCACGGGCAACAGCAAGACTTCGCCACGCCGCAACCCCTGGTGCAGCATCAATACAAATGCAATGAATACGCGCCAACGCGTCTTATCCCTGGCGAAAGGGTTCATTGCCGATTCCGGGTCCAGTACTTCGTACAGCGCTTCGACCGTGCTCGCTGGCAACGAACGAACTGTTTCGATCGTCTTGACCCTGCGGACGTGAAGCTGGCTATAAAGCGTTGAAAGCCGGTTCAGCCGTTCTTCAATACGCCGGATCCGATTGTCGGCCGCCTGGCTCTTATACACCAAGGTGACAACCGATGTTACGAACCCCAGACCGGTCTGCCAGCGCTTCTCGTCAATGTCCGTACCGTTTGGCTGGTTGCGGATCGACACGAACCACGATTCAAGGATCTCGGCCAACACCTCGTCATTCAATGTTCCCAGCGCATCGTCCAACGCTGACATGCCGCGCAACTGGTCCGCATGTTGATACAGATTCTCGATGTAGCGCAGCTTTTTGACGTGTGTTGAATCAGCTAACTGCGCAGCAGACGTCGTCGCCCACACAGCCGCCCAGTATCGCGGCAACCCGCGTTGATCGACCAGAATCGGGCCTCGCAGTCCCGGTGGCATCAACTTATCAGATAGTTGTTCGAGCATTCCTGCGTTCTGCCAGTTTTCGCGACACAGGAAGATACCATTTATCAAATCGATGTTGCGGTCAGAACCATCTGTCAGTCGTTCCAGATGCAACGGCTGTAATCATACTAGCTCCTACGATAATCTTAATTATGTAAAATAAATACGGTATGAATTGACCAAGCGTACGGTCGAACACCGCGCGCACGGTGAATATCCGGTTCTTTGTTCGCCAGACGCCAACTACCGTTCATAGTCTATGCGCACCAAAGCCGTAACAGTCACTTTGTATCAGCCGCTTCATAACACCGCATCACTTTGGCAAAATTTGCCAAAGCGTGCTAGAGTTGTTTTATGACGACTATGAACATTTCCCTACCGGATTCGCTGAAGGTCTATGTCGACGAACAGGTTGGCGAGGGCGGGTACGGCACGAGTAGCGAATACGTCCGCGAACTGATCCGAAAAGACCAAGATCGCAAGCGTCTGCGCGCAATAATCCTGCAGGGCGCAACGTCCGGCCTCGCCGCCCCTGTTGACGCCGACTACTTCGAATCGCTGCGCGCTCGCGTGCGTACTTCTCGCAAATGAGGGCTAAGCCCGTCATACCGACAAGGCTAGCCAGGCAGGACGTGGAGGACGAGGTGACGCACTACCTCGTAGACGAAGGCTCGGAGCAGGCTGCGCTCGGATTCATCGCGGAGATCGAGCAGGCTTACGAGCGTCTCTCCAAGCACGCGAACATCGGATCTCCCCGTTACGCGTACGAGCTGGGTATCCCAGACCTGCGGTCGTGGCCACTGAATCGGTATCCGCACCTAATCTTCTATATTGTGCGCGAGGCTCATGTGGAAGTCTGGCGCGTGCTCAACGGCAAGCGTGATATTCCGGCTTGGCTGGAGAGCAACGACGATGAGACTCATTGACAGCCTCTGCACAACACCAGGTCCGTGAGGAGCATTCACGCGCTTCCCCCTTTTGCCGCCCCATCGTGCACGGACATTGCATCTAACCAGCAGCCCTCCCCGCCATGCGCAGACTGTCACCTCGCATCTTGGAGGCACCATATATTCGAATTTGTGCAGCGGCCCGCTACACAAATTGATAACCCGCTCGCCTTAATACGCATAGGAATGCGAACAAACTAAATTTCGATCATTCTATTTATGTAAACCTGAGTAGTATTGCGAACGAATTTACCAACGCGTATTTTTAATGTTTGAGGCACCTTAGAAGGCATTGTCAGGTTTCTGGGTCGTCGCGTAAGATGGCGCGATGAAGAAATCAAAAATTGCTTTACCACGGTCATTCGTTTTCCCGCTGGCGTCATCAGCTGCACCGTTTGCTGGTACTTCCGCTTCCAGTTGAGCTTACACGACATTGACGGTCGCTCTTCGAACGCGGCTTGATCGTGACCTGCGAAACGATTCGATGCTGGTGCGATAAATTAAATGCAAACTTTACCCGGCGCGCGAAAGTGACCCGTCGCGTTAGGGCGGCGGTTGAGCAAAATGCCGAGGGCGTTTATCGTGGCGAACGCTAAATCCCGGCTGCTCTCACGGCTTCCGAGTGCTGTAGGTTAATGGCGTACCGCTCAACCCATGTTTGCGTGATGCAAACAATCGAAGAAGATCTTCACGAAGCTCGGATATATCGAGAACGTGCTGTGCCCGGGTCACGGCCACGTAAAGCAAACGCATTTCATCCTCATCCAGCATGAAACGGCCGCCTTCTGTTTTGAATCGAAAGTCGTTGGTGATCCTCGCTCGCTTCCATTGAAGTCCCTTCGCTCGATGGACCGTCGAAATCACATAGTCCGCTTGGGACTCGGGTGTCACTCGCCGTGCCAGGTCTCGCAAAAAGGCGGTGCCAAGTTCATCAACGATGCGCACGATTGGTTGCAAGTCACGCCCAAAGGGCGTTGCGGCAAACGATTGAGCATCTTTCCACGATTCGAACAACGAAAATGCCATGGGTTTGAAGGCGCGATTCCCGGCAAGAAGATTCTCCGCACCCTCCGCAAAGGCGACGATCTCCATTGGAGTCATTCGAATCGCGGCCTTGTGACCGGCTTCGACGCCGGCGGCCAGTTGCCAGATCGCCGTGACGTTCTTACGGCATAAAATTGCGTCAACGGGCGGCGAGACGCCTGGATCCTCGACCATTATCGAGCCAATATTTTCTTGTCCGCGAATCGGCGTGCGCTCGCCAAGCATGGAAAGAAGACGACTTGCCAGTGCCGCAAACGTCGGCCCGAATCGGAATGATTCCGTGAGCGCACGTTCTGCTGCGTGTATCTGATCCATGGCGTTGACCGCCCCGCGCCATTCATAGATCTGCTGGTAGGGATCGCCAACGTAGATGACCTGAGCATGGCGTTGAAGGGCGAGCGTCGCGAGCATGACACCGTCGCTATCCTGCGCCTCATCGAAAAGGATGAAATCAGCATCGATACGTGGCTGCGCTTGCGCCCAAACCTTAAGGTACACATCGGGTGCGATCGCGCTGCGCCCGTTTGGGGAAATGCTCTCATTCCAAAGCTTTTTCACATAGGGAAGAAGCGTTTCGCGCAGCCAACGAGCCGCATCTGTGTCGATCTTCTCGTCGACCGGAATGTGAAGACTTTCGGGCAATTCCTGCGCGGATCGGCAAAACCGTCCCAGACCATCAAAAACCATCCGTCCAAGTTCGAACGGCGTGAGCTCGACCGTTATCCCGGTGACAGTTGGAACATGCATTGGACCTAGCCCATACCGAGCCGCAAGATCGTGCGGTGGTTCCGCGGGGAGATTGACACGCGCAGTGAGACTTGATTTTACCGACGCATACGCGAGCGAATGAATTGTTCGCGCGCTGACGTTCGATGGGAAACTGCGACGCGCATGGTCCGCGATTTCTTTGTTAAACGCCAAATAACTGCCACGTTTTTCAGAAAGGTGGGCGGCGATAAGCCCGAGCGTTGAGGTCTTCCCAGCCCCGGCATATGCTTTGATCTTCAGGTCGCCACCGCCTGAGATTGCATCGATGATCGCATTTTGCTCATCAGTCGGCTTAAACGCACGAGGCATATGGGTACGGGATGAGAAAATAACGTGGTTTTAATTGTTCCGCCAATTGACGCTTCTGTCTATGCAGACGCAAGCCATTCAGCGCGGCCGACCGGCCGGCGCCACTACCTTCGATGCCGAGCTGGCCCAAGCCTTCGGCGCTGCGGTGCGTGCGCTGCGCACATAGCGCGGGATTGCGCAGGAATTGCTCGCGAACCTGGCCGGGATTCGCACATGGGCGAGGTCGAGCGCGGCACGCACATGCCCACGCTGGCGATCATCTTCAAGATCGCCAGAGCGCTTGAACGCAGCACGGTTGCATTGATGCGCGAAACTGATAGTCAGCTCGCGGCGTCCGACGCGTAGGTGTTTTGGCAGTGCCGCGATCCGCGGCATGAAGCCCCGCCGTAATGGCGTGCCATCAGGATTCGGGCAGAAACGTACGACAGCCGCACCGCACTATCAATAGAATCAACGGTTTGGCGCTGGCCATTGCTCGACCGAAAAGCGGAAAGCAGAGTTGGTACAGAGCCTTATGGGACGAAGAGTTCAGTACTTCTGGCGTCCTTAAACATCCGAATCTTGACGGTATCCCGAATTCGGTAGATCGCGACCCAGCTTGAGGCTCTTTGACAAACAACTCCAATGCGAAAAGGCCCGCGGGTTGCGCGGGCAAAGCAGTGGTGCGCTCGCCGGCGCGTCAGCCGAGAAGGCGTAACAGATCCGGGATCTCGCTCAGTCCTGCCTGCCACTCGACATCCGCTTTCAAGGCAACAAGCGGCCCGCCCTGCAGCGTAAGGCCGAGCGATCTCTTGCGACTGTGCCAGATAGCGTATACGCGCCCGGGCTGGTTACGGTGAAATGATTCCCAGCATAGGCCGTGCGCCACCTTGCCGTAGCGCGTGAATAAGCTCAAGCCGACTTGTTGATGGGCGTTATATCCTCCCAACTCCTCGGCCTGTAGGCTCGCAAGACCCAGCGTCCTGCGGTTGCGGCCGTCGAGGGGAATGAACACACCGGGCGCCCCCGTGGCGTACCGCGCGACTTGATACTTCGCCTCCGATTTTTCGTTCAGCGTCCAAACACCAAATGAACTGAGGCTAAGAACATGGCACTCCATCGCGGCCGTCAGAAGATTGACCCCGGTATAAAGGACCGCATACTTGCTCTTGCTTCCTGCCGGAGGGTCGACACGCAAGTTCCGGTAAGTAGGAAGCGGCGGCTCCCATTCTCCATTCGGATGACCAACGAGGCGAGCTAGTGAAAGGGCTCCTGCATCGGTCATTTCCACTTCTAGGTCGGCTGCCGAGTACGAAGGGAGTACAAAGCTCATGCGTTCAGTTCGGCCAAAAACCCGTTCGCGGCGCGCAATACGGCCTCGAGGCGTTGCTCGTCAGATAGTTTCATCAACGTCGTTGATTCTTCACGCACATCGGGCTCCTGAATTAGTGCCTGGAGCGGTGACAGCCCAGCGAGCGCTTCCGATCCGGAAGAAAGAAACTGGTAGATCGATGCGCCCCCCACGTCTCCCAATCGACTGATGACTGCATCGAGCGGCTTGCCCATTACACCCGGCAGCAACTGAAATACGGGATAGAGCCTGCCTCGGGCGCGCCCCGCAGGTAGCACCGAAAATAAATGCCCGTCTTTTTCGCGTTGGCGTACGGTTTCGTCACTAACGTTGATGCGACGACCAAACTCGCCTGCCGGAAGCATGTCGGCGGTGATGAGCGTCGTGTCGGCCCCGTGCGCCAGGATGCCCGTGCCCTCACGGGCCACGTCGAGAAGATCGACTACTTGCCGAGTCACGCTTGCGTCAATGATCTTTCCCAGCAGTCCAACGACATTCGGGTCCAGGCCTAATTGGCCGAGCTTGGCAGACAAGGCCCGCACTTCGCTGTCGAGGTGATCTGTCAAATCCCGTTGATGGGCGGTCCAGGCGGTCGGGTCTAATGCGCGCATGGGAGGGTTGGCCGTGCTCGCGACAATCTGTCCGAGCATCCGGCGCATTAAAGCATCCCTTGAACCATGCTCGTCCCTCGTCTCGGCGCGGATTGGCTTGGACACCGCCGTCGTGCGCGAGCGGGCACGCTCACTCGTGTGGCTTTTTGGAAAGGTGAGAGCCATCGCATTTCCCCAAATAAGGCTAGTAACCCAAGTTTAGCACTTTTAGCTATCGATCCAAGCCGGCGAGCTGCGCCCTTCAAACATTGGCTTGCCTGCTCGCGGATCCGGAGACGGCGCGAGGGGTCGCGCAGGCTGGGCGTGACGTTCGCCGACTCAACCGACAATGAGGTGACCGCCGCTGGCAACCCAGCCGCTCGAGACGTACGACGCCTGATCAGCCATCCGCGACGGTTCAACCGCCCTCCTCCGCGATTGTCCCGAAATGAAGGCCCGGATAGCCTTAATTATCATCCCCTTATTACACCCCTGGGGAGCCGAGGGGCAGGGAGCTCGAGACACTGGAGTGAGCGCAATGCCTTTAATTGGTGCGTTGCAGCAACTCGTGTTAAAATTCAAGGTTGCGCATTCCTTGCGCTGTTCCAGACGCGGCCGCCCGTGTAAGCGGACCACGTTCTTTGCTCGTTGCGATCCTATAAGTTGTGGGTGTCTGAAGCCACGAATGTCCGTGGACGCAGGCGCGATGCCTTTAGCCACTGGTCTCGCCATCGCCGAGCAAACCTGTCGAGGAGATTGTATGGGAAACTTTGATCGGGACGATTCAGGAGTAGACACGGCCGCATCCGCGCGGAAAACACCGGCTCGGCGCGCATCAAAGAGCAAGGCCGCCGCGGCCTTGCTGCCGATCGACGCCGCGTCCACTGCGTTGCAAGACGAAGAGCGGCAACGCCAGATGCGCGCGCTCATCCAGTTGGGTAAAGAGCGTGGCTACCTAACCCACGCAGACATCAACGATCATTTGCCTGACAACTTCGCGCAGAGCGCTGCGATCGAAGCCATTGTCAGTACGTTCAATGATATGGGCGTGGCGGTCTACGAGCAGGTGCCTGACGCGCAGATGCTGCTGCTGAACGACGCTGCACCGGCAGCCGTCTCAGACGATCAGGCCAACGAGGAAGCGGAAGTAGCGCTCTCCACCGTTGACTCTGAATTCGGACGTACGACCGATCCCGTGCGCATGTACATGCGTGAAATGGGTGGGGTCGAATTGTTGAGTCGCGCGGGCGAGGTTGAGATTGCGAAGCGCATCGAAGACGGCCTTCACGAAATGATCCAGGCGATTGCGGCCTGCCCGGCCACTGTCTCCACGATCCTTTCAAGTGCGGAGCAAATCGAGGCCGGTGAACTGCGCATCGACGAATTGGTTGACGGTCTCAATGAAGACCTCGAAGAAGACGAACTGCCGTCGTTAGACACGGCAACTTCACAGGACATCGACACGGACCCCGCCGACGGCGACGACGCGCAGAGCGATGAGGACAGCGAGATCGAGGAGGTGGATTCGGCGAAGGCCAACGAAGCGCGTCTGAAACAGCTCACGAGCGACAGTCTGGCTATTTTTGCGCGAGTGCGTGATTTGTTCGATCAAACGCTGCGTGTCGACGCCACGAAAGAAAAGGGCGCGGTGGACTTCCTACGGGTGTGTGGAGAGATCCAGCGTGAACTCGCACCCATCCGTTTCACGGCGCGAACAATCAACCGGCTGTGTGCTGACGTGCAGCAGCAGGTCGCCCAGGTCCGCACGGTCGAGCGACACATTCTGCAAATCGCTGTCGACCGGTGCGGCATGCCGCGTGAAAAGTTCGTCGAGTTGTTTCCGGGGCATGAGACCGATCTTGGCTGGACCGAAAAGACCGCGGTAGCGTCGCGCGAGTTCGGTGCCGCGCTCGAGCGGAGTCTGCCGGCGATTCAGGCGGAGCAGCAAAAGCTCATCGATATCGAAGTGAATGCGGTACTGCCGCTGCAGCAGTTGAAGAAAATCAACCGGCAGATGATGGCGGCCGAGTCGAAAATGCGCCAAGCGAAGCGCGAGATGATCGAGGCCAACCTGCGCCTCGTGATATCCATCGCGAAGAAGTACGTGAACCGAGGCATGCACTTCCTGGATCTGATTCAGGAAGGCAATATCGGGTTGATGAAAGCCGTCGACAAATTCGAGTATCGACGCGGCTGGAAGTTTTCCACCTACGCGACGTGGTGGGTGCGGCAAGCTGTCACGCGTTCGCTCGCCGACCAGGGCAGAACCATTCGCGTGCCGGTGCACATGATCGAGACGATCAACAAGATCAACCGAATTTCACGTGAGATCCTGCAGCAAACCGGACAGGAAGCGCATCCTGCGGCGCTGGCCGAGCGCATGGAAATGCCGGAAGAGAAGGTTCGCGGCATTCTGAAAATCGCCAAGCAGCCGGTGTCGCTCGAGACGCCAGTGGGCGAGGACGCCGACGCGACGCTTGGCGACATGATCGAAGATCCCACGGCGGCATCGCCCGTGGACGCGGCCGTGCGCGCGAACATGCGCGCCGCAATTGACGACGCGCTCGATGCGCTGTCGCCGCGAGAAGCGAAGGTGTTACGGATGCGCTTCGGGATCGATACGGCGTCGGACTATACGCTCGAGGAACTCGGCAAACAGTTTGACGTGACGCGCGAGCGGATTCGGCAGATCGAAAGCAAGGCGATGCGCAAACTGCTGCACCCGAGCCGTGCCGACAAGCTGCGGCCATTTCTCGACCAGTGAGCCACGCACCCGCGCATGGACGTGTCGAGTTGTGCGGTGAGAAGCACCGCCCACGGTGGGTGCGCTCGGCGCGCTTGCTCGGGCCGAACATTTCGTATCGGCGAATTCACTGCGGCTTGACTCGCGGTACTTTACGCTCCGAGATTCCAGAACCGTTTCGGTGCCGCTCGCGCACTTGAAACGCCAGCGAGAGCCGTCCTCGCGGACGACAGTGGTGAGTCAAACGTCCGACCGATGAAATCAATTGCCGTGCCGAATCATGATGTCAAAGCAAGACTGCTTGTCGCAACAGTTCCAAGGCTTTGAATTCGTCTAAGTGACCCGTACGTGCTTTGCCGGCGAGTGTCTTGATCAGCGCCTCCGCTATCGGCTCAATACCTTGCAGGTCGTCCAAGCTCGTGGCTGGCGTGACACGGCGCGGCTCCGTGGTGGCTTGCTGTGCAATGGCTGGCGCAAACTGCTGACGCACGGAGGAGAACGAGACACCGTTATCGGAAGCTTGCCTAATCGCAGGTTCGGAAGAGGACGGGAGTGCTTGATCTAGTTGCACAATCACCGCATTCGTCTCCGTGGCGAGACTCGTTGAAACACCGCTGCCATCAATATCATGTGGCAGGGCATGTCGAGCGGCCGCCGTTTGCACCGTCGTACTCGCAGCCTTCTTCGTCGCTTTTGGTTTGGGCTCTATTGCAGGCGGCTGTGTTTGCTGAGCGGACGCATGGCGCGACGGCGAAACAAGCAAATCCGACACCGACCCGGGGATGTCCGTTACTAAACGCGGAACGTCCAACCAGCCAGTCGGCAAACCAAGGCGTTCGGTGAACCGATTCGCCTCGGCATCGTCCATTCGTTTCTGTCCATAGAAACGATTAGCCATGTTGGAATCGCTAATTTCCATCACCGTGCCGAGCCGCACCTTGGATCCCTTGCGGGACGTAAGCACGTGCAAATTGGCACGACGAATGTTTTCCAAAGCTGCGACGTCATTCAACGGCAAGGTTGACTGAGCCCCTGACTTTGAAGACGCCTTGACTTTCGCAAGTGCCGATTTCGTCGGGGTTGCCGTGGCAGGCTTCGCCGACGAAGTGTTGCTCTTCGCGACGGTCTTGGCCGACCCGCCATTTGTGTTTTTTGGCATTTCTGGTTCTCTGGGCGAGGGAGCGGTGAGGGTAGAGTGGTGATTGGCCTGCGTAACAGGAGCCGGATTCAATACGTGCTCGTACGCTATTTCCGGCTCGGTGTTGGCATGAATGAAGTCCAATGGCGACTTCAATCGTTCAATGGTCTCGGTTGTGAGGACAGGATTGGGTTGATCGAAAAATCCGTCCGGCAGTCCAAGCGTCGTTTCGATATGAAAGGCTGTCTCAGGTGTGAATCTCTCGCCGCTCACCAATTCGGCCACGCGCGCTAAGTTGGAGTCCAGTCCCAGTGCGATGTTTTCCGCACCCACGGCCTCTACCAACAACTTAAACGAACGCGTTTTGAAAATGGATGCCGTTTGGGCCGGGTCTCGAGTAGGTGAAGCTTTTACATATGGTTTGTTCTGTCGGTGGGATGTCGTGTTCGAAGGTTGGCGCGATTGACGCTGGCCCTTATCTCGAGATCCCGTGTATCGCCCGTGTGTTTGACTCATAAAGTAGGGCTCCCCGTGAAATCACTATCAGTTTTGGCATTATAGGCGAGGGTGTCAGGAATCGGACTCGCCGTCAGGCAATGAGCCATTCTCGTAACCCGGGTGCTGACTGTCTTGTGTCGGGGACCTCTATGTCAGGATCGAGGGACAGCGTTCGCTAAATAATTCGTAGATGGCGAATCTTGCCGATGCGCATGGAGCGTTTCAGGATGAGATCAGTGATGAACTCGGGAAGAAGGGCGCGCGGAATGTTCGCGGGCACGCCTTCGACAACCTGCGACGGAACCTTCGCGATGTAGTCGTCGGGCGCGCTCGCCAGGCTGTGCTCGTAGCTGACGCGATAGTTCATGATGGGCGAGGTTCCGGAGAAAGTCCTTGTCACGCCGGATTTTATCAGCGCGGACCGTTTGGCGGCTCCTTTTACGGTGACGTTCCGGCTTACGTTTTCGGCATCCACATGAAGCCGTTGTTCCGTTGTTCATTAGGCGCTTCACCCCTGTTTCACGGTTGCCGTGTTTCGCCATCAAGCGAACGAGGTCTCCACGAAATGCGGCGTTCTTCTACCATCCTACGCACTCCTTGTTCGGCCACGCCGGAATTATCATTCCGATCCCGGTTTAGAAACCGAGTGCGCAAACCACGTTCGGTTTTCTGACCATTCCCGCTTGGCAGTTGGCGCAAAGCATCGCGCATTTGCGCTGCGATGAGCTCAAGCAACCATGGCTCGAAGCGCTCGTCGTCGTCCTCAGCCGATAGATGCGGGCTGGCTGCTGCTGCGAGCCAAGAGCATAATGAACTCTGCCAATCAAGCCTGCGCAGGCGTTGATGCGGCCACTACACCTCAAATCTCGTCACTCGGATCGCACACTTCGAGCTTGAACTGCCATCCTTCAAAGGTCATCAGCATGCGTCCGAGTTCGTCCCACTCGACGCGACGACCATCTATGACGACGCATGGCCTACGCGAATCCTCGATACCGTCCCATTCAATTCTGCCTCGGACCGTTTCGTCGGCAATCTGCAATCCGAGATCGCCCTCTCTTACGTGGACGACCGCAAGCAAACGGCGCATCTTTTCAATCAGCTTTCCCAGCAAAACGAATTGATCCGATAGCGGATCGCCGATGATCTGAAAGCGATATCCGGATGGTTCTTCCTCGCTTGTCGAATCGAATGCCTCTAGAGAAAGTTTGTCGCCGAACAAAAGACTTCGAAAATGGAATTCATGGACGACTCCGTTGGCATCGGGCAGGCGGACTGGTTTAAACCTGATCTCCGCGAAATCATCGAGACCCGTGCGACGAGCCATTTCGCGGTTGAAGCAGCCGGTGCACAATAGTCGATCGTCATATCCGTCACTTACGGCATTGACAATATCGTACTGCGGCACGATGGCGCCGCAAGCTGCGCATTGGTTGACGGACATGGCGGAGCTCCAGGTGAATCGAATACGCAGTGCGTTCCACAACGCATGATTTTTGCGCGGTAGCGGGCTGCACCACACAAGATCTGACTCGTCTGCGACGTGCCTATTTTGTCACGTCTGAGGCCACCTAGGGATGCAGCTGAGATCTGGATCACAGAAGGCGCTCACTTGGGGCGGTGCCTCTCGTCAGGTACAGTTTGTCCCCAAGGCGCCGCTTGGGAGCATCGAGGGAAAGTCCTTTCGTCGACAATGCCCACGATGACGGAACGAGCGTGCGGGTTGCATGTCTCCATGGCTGATCTCTGTCTGCCAAGGGATACAGGCAGTCGCGCGGCGCACAATGGACGCAATCCCAAGACTTGCGAAGAAAATCAAAATTCCTGCTGCAAAGACCGTGAAATTCCACCGCCCGGCAAGGCATTTAAAGATGAAGTGAATGGGTGACACCGGCATTACCCCGTCGGCGAGCGACTTTCGGGAACAGGATCAGTGCAACAGTGATCCATCGAACCGACTGCCGCTCAGAACAGCTGCTCGCCAAGCGGAACCAGGTTGATCCATTTGACCGCGGTGAGGCGCGTGATGCCGTCCGGATGGACCGATCGGATCATGACGCGATTGCCCCGTGCCGCGCCCAGCACCTCGGCGATACGGTCGTCATAGCGCACCAAGGTGCCCCGTTGCGGCTGGCGGTGAAATCTGGGAGTTCGTTTCCGGGTTGGCATACAGATCGTTCATTTTTAGGGCGATATGATTCTGCCTCGGGTCGAGGTTCTTTGGGGGCATTTTAACGGCGATGAGAAATGCGTAGGTTTGTCGATCGCCATTCAACTATCCACGGTCGCGGTGTATTTGCCGTCTCTCAAATACCGAGCGGTGACTATCTGCTCGAGTACAAGGGCGAGTTGTTATCGGCGCGCGGCGCCAATCGTCGATTTGCGCGCAGTCAGGTGGAGGAAGGGTACGGTTTCTTCTTCGGCCTTGAAGGAGGACGTATCATCGACGGGGCGGTGGGCGGAAATTCTGCGCGCTGGATGAATCACAGTTGCGCACCGAACTGCGAGGCGGAGCAAGACGGTGCGCGGGTCTATACCCGTGCGATTGCCAATATCGAACCCGGCGACGAACGCTTATCGATTACCGACTCGATGCAGCCAAGCGTCCGACAAAGACGATGAAGGCGACGTACAGATGTGCGTCACTCGAAAGTGAGAAGCAGCGTTTGCCTAAAACTGTTCGAAAAAGGCAACGATTTTGCGACAACCCAATTCGGCTAAACGCAGTTCACCTTGTAATAACAAAAGGAACTCGGAGGCATCGATAGCAAGGTTGTGCCTTGGATCAATCGGCTCGACAAATCGTCAAATACTCCACCCGTACGCCCATCCGCCCCGAACAGAGAAAGTCGACCTGAAATCAGAAATCCCGACTATCTGTGGAAACTCAGAGATAGAGCTTCCTCGAATCGAAGGTAGCTGAGTACGCATTTGTAATGCCAAGAACGCACTAATCGGTTTGCTTAAGTAAATCAACGTGGCATAGTGCGGACAATCCTACTCGGAGGCCACTATGCCCACGCTCGAAGTCATTCAGGAAAAGATGAAGAAGTTGCAAGCGCAGGCCGATATGCTGATCGCGAAGAAAGCGCAATCAGCAGTCGACCAGATTCGTAAGTTGATGCTGGAATACGGACTTACGACGCAACATATCGAAGAAAAGGCGAAAGCGAGACGGGAAACCAAAGCGGCAAGCAGCGCAGTTGCGAGTACGAAATTAAAGGCGTCGACTTCTCTGGGCAGCAAAGTCGCACCGAAATATCAGGATCCGAAGAGCGGTGTCACGTGGACTGGACGCGGTAGCGCACCCGTCTGGATTTCGAAGGCAAAAGATCGTACGAAGTTCTTGATTAAAGATGGCGTTGCAGCGACCACCAATCCAATCAGTCAGATAGAAACTGCGGTAAAGGCGACTTCGGCTGATACGCACCGCGGCCAGCGCACGGGCCCGCAACCGGCGAAATACCGTCACCCGAAATCGGGCGCCTCGTGGAGTGGCCGCGGACCTGCACCCGCATGGCTCGCTAATGTGAAGGATCGTACGAAATTTCTGGTCGACGCGCAAACCGCAGCACCCGAGAACGCCGCGGTAGCGAAGGCAAGTGGCAAGACCGGTGCCACGAAAAAGGCAACCGCATCCAAGAAGGTCGCAAAGAAAGCGACCGCCAAGAAAGCTGCCGCGAAAAAGGCAACGGCTGCGAAAAAAGCCCCCACCAAGACGGCGGTAGCGCCGGAGTCGGCGGTCGCGGGCAAGAAAGTGGTGGCTAAAGAGACGGCACTGGTAGCCAAGAAGGTCGCTGCAAAGAAGGTAGTCGGCCGCAAGGGCGCTCCCAAAAAGGCAGTCCCGGCACCGGATGTCGCTGCTGCTTCGCAATCCGCTGCGGTTGAAGCGACCGCATAGTTGCGCTACGTTGGCGTGGGGCCGCTCTTGAAGCGGCACGCGGGTTACTCAGTGGTTGGCGGAATTTAGATTCGCGTGACCAGACCACGAGCTACAAAAAAACGCCCCTTTGCGCTTCGTCGCGAGGGGCGTTTTGACATCAGAACGTTTTGCTTACAGCGCGGCGTCCTTAAGCTTCTTCAGGGGGCGCACCTTCAGGCGCACCGAGGCGGGCTTTGCTGCGAACCACTTGTCTTCACCTGAGAAAGGGTCCTTGCCAAAGCGCTTCTTCTTGGCCGGCACATCCTGAGCGACAACCTTCAGCAGACCCGGCAGCGTGAACTCCTTCGCGCCTTTCTTGTGAACCGATGCAAGCACAGTCTCTTCCAGTGCCGCCATCAGCGCCTTGGCGGCTTTCGGTTCGACACCAGCGCGCTCGGCCAGGTGAAGGGCCAGCGACGCCTTCGTGAACGAATCCTTGATGGGTTTCAAGGCAGCCGCTTCAGCAGCCTTCTTCGCGGTGGGTGCAGCTTTTTTGCTGGCGGGCGTTGCCGCTTTCTTCGCGGCGGGTCGGGTCGCTTTCTTGGTAGCAGTTGCCATACTGTCCTTGTGACGAATCAATGGTTGCCCAAGATCTTTGCCTTTGCACCGTCATTGACTCACGCAAAGGTACAAATTCTCGGGTTGGGCGCCAGCGTATCAAGGCTGACTGGATGGCGCAACGTATGAGGCCTTAAATCAAGAGAGTTTTGACCGAAAAACTAGGACAACGACGACCTGTAGGTAACGCTACGGCCGCAACCACCATGTTCGAGGATCGTTTCGTAACAGAACGCGGTGCACCGATTTACCGACCACGTTCGCAGCGGCTTGTCTCGGTGAAGCGAGAGATCGGTGTCTACAGGAAGTACGCCACAGCCGCTGACTATCATTGACTATCGCGGAGTATCATGGACAAGCTTTCTTAGAAGGAGTCTGGACGATGTCGGAAGTGACCTGGTTTAACCAAATACATCGGGAATGGCAGGCGCTAAAGCAGCACGACGCGGCGCTCGATGTGGAAAAATTCTATCGTCACGTGATATCGGCCTATAAGTCGGGCTTTGCTCCACTCGAAACAATTGCGACTACGGCCAATGCGCTGCTTGTTTCGACAATCTCGGGTGCTCCCTATCTCGGGCGCAAGCTTCTTGAGCAGGTCGGCGTTGACAAGCATCCGGCGTTGCGCGTCGCTTTTGCACTATCATTATTCGCAGGTACCGGGGGTGAGCCCGATCCTCAGTTGGGCAATCGTATCCTCGTGGATGTGTTGAAGGACGAAAATGCACAGGATACTTTGAAAGGACTCTCTGCGGCCGCACTAGGCGATAGCGCGCGCCTTGGGCGGGGTGCAGATGCCGACCCGGAACTCGCCAAGGCGCAGTATGAATTAGCGTTCGGATTTGGGCTTCGACAAGCCGCGCATACGCTTGGACTGTATTGGGACAATCGCTGGAGCGCGGGCGCCGCAGGCGACAGACTTCCGGATCATGCGCTCGCGCTAAAGTGGTACAAGCGTGCCGGCACGGCAAGCTCCGATTGACGTGGAGGCACTGGCGGCCTTGGGCGCCAGGTAAGCGAGGACTTGCGGGTGAAGCCTTTTCCTCGGGCGAGGGATCCAACAGATGGCGATCGAGATATCGGCTAGCGCGATAGCGGACCGCGCGGCCGCAGTATGCTCATCCTCAGAATATCATCTACAAACGTCCCTGCTTGACGCCTAAGCTTAGTAGCGACGGACAGGTAAGGTTGCTCGCCTACGAATCGACGTCGCGACGCCCATTCGCTGAGCTGCGAATGGTTGCTAATGCTGCACTTCCGGATCTTTACTGCCTATGCCCATCGCTCTCCATACTTGGGATACCCCCAACGGACGCAAGATCAGTGTGGCGCTCGAAGAAATGGGTTTGCCATATAGTGAAGACGGTGAACATCACGAAAGGCGAGCAACGTCGGCCAGACTTCCTGCTCATTAGCCCGAATAACCGGATACCTGCAATCGTTGATCCTGATGGACCGGACGGCAAACCTATCAGCGTCTTTGAATCGGGTGCAATCCTGCTTTATCTTGCTGCAAAGACGGGTAAGTTCTTGCCCGCAAACCTGCGCGAACGTGTACCCGTGCTCGAGTGGTTGATGTGGCAGATGGGTGGCTTTGGACCGATGCCCGGACAGGTGCATCACTTTCGCGCGGTCGAACCCGAGGCGGACCGCCGCTACGGCCTCAAGCGGTATTCGGATGAAACGAGGCGGTTGTACTGCGTGTTGGATCGGCGTCTCGCGGACGTGGAGTTTGTAGCGGGTGACCTGTCGGTCGCGGATTTTGCGATCCTAGGTTGGGTGTGGCGACATGAGCGGCATGAAGTCTCGCTCGCTGACTTTCCTAGCGTTTACCGGTGGTATGAAACGCTGCTCGCCCGGCCGGGTGTACAGCGGGGTCTGGCTGTCAAGCTCGATGATCTACGGTGAAGCGTGAAGGTAGGCTGCGCCAATCGCTCAGGGATAGATACCAGGGCTGTTAAAAAGTCTCACATGCAGCCGGCAGCGGCCGGAGGCGGCGAAGCGTGGAAATTTGGGCATCGCAGGCTAGGATAGATGCTCTGCGCGAGTTGTTGTGCGTCTCGCCGCTGTGTCTTAGCAGCCGGTTAGGGCGCGGGAACCCTAGCGTCGCCCGCTAGCCTCTTTACAAGGGCAGACGCAAGAGCGGACGAGGCTTCTCGGCCGAATCATCGATAGGGTTGATCTTCGGCTAGCTGCCGTGAATCTCACAACGCATGATTTTCTCGCGGTAGCGCGCTGCAGCACACAAGACTTGCCCACTGCGATGTGCCTTTTGTGTCACGTCTGAGAAGCCACGCGAAACGTATTCGAAATCAGCACCTCCGAAGCGGTCACATGTGGCGGTTCCTCTCGACTGTTTCCGTTATTTGATGTCCGGATACCGGTCACGCGCGTTAATAATATGCCTTGACGTGCGGCGAGCTACCGCGGCACGCTCCACCAACTCGGCAACAGGCGTCGTACCTCCGCCCGCCGATAGCGGTCATCGATCAGATGCACCACGCCCGAGTCGTTTTCAGTGCGGATGACGCGCCCCGCTGCCTGCACTACTTTCTGCAAACCGGGGAACAGGTATGTGTAATCGTATCCGCTGCCGAACTTCGTCTCCATCGTCTTGCGCATCTGCTCGTTCACGTCGTTCGTTTGCGGCAGGCCGAGCGTCGCGATGAACGCACCAATCAAGCGGTCACCAACCAAGTCCACGCCCTCTGAAAACGCGCCACCCAGTACCGCGAAACCGACCCCGCTGCCAGTTGTCTGAAAGCGCGCGAGAAAGGCCTCACGCGCGGTCTCGTCCATCCGGGGCTCTTGCGCCCACACGGGCACTTCCGGATGACGTTCACGGATCAGTGCGACGACACGTTGCAGATAATCGAAGCTACTCAGGAAGCCTAGGTAATTGCCGGGCTGCTCGGCATATTGCCGTGCGATCAACTCGACGATCGGCGCAAGCGAGCGTTCGCGGTCACGCCAGCGCGTTGATATGTTGCCCGCGACACGCACCCGTAACTGCTCCGCGCGAAACGGCCCTTCGACGTCGAGCCACGCGGTGTTCTGAAGTAGACCAAGCGTGTCACGATAGAAATGATGCGGATCGAGCGTGCCTGAAAATAGCACCGTCGTATGCGCTGCCGCGAAGCGCGGTGAGAGATACGGCGCGGGAATCACGTTGCGCACGCAAAGCGTCGTCGTTGATGCGCTCGACGCGTCCGCCACATAGCCTGGCGTCAACGTGACGTCGAAGATCGAATGTGAGCCAAACTGTTCGGCGAGTGACACGAACTGCATCACGTCAAAATAGAAGCGCAGTTGCGTTGGGTCGATGGAGAGCGGCGCATCTGCGAGCTGTTCAGTCACGACGCCGATCAGATTTTGCGTCGCCGACAGCAATGGGCCCGGCACATCTTCATGGACCTCATAGTCACTTTGCTGCACCCGGTTCAACGCATTCCATGCGCGACTGAGCCGATCAAGCGGCTTCTTCAGCGTTTTCGGCGCGTTCGCGCGCGCACTGCGAAGCGCAGGCTGTTCGAGCGACGCGCTGTACATCCGCCGGGCGCGATCGAGCAGATTGTGCGCCTCGTCTACCAGTACCGCGACGCGCCATTGGTTTGACTGTGTCAACGCAAATAACAGCGCGCTGCTGTCGTAGTAATAGTTGTAGTCGCCAACGACCACATCACTCCATCGCGCCAGTTCCTGTGCGAGGTAATACGGACACACGGCGTGCGCAAGCGCGGCGTCACGCACCGCGACGCGGTCCAGACGCGTGCCACTTAGCGCGGTACGGCGCGCAGCGTCGAGGCGATCATAGAAGCCGCGTGCCAGCGGGCAAGAATCGCCGTGGCATGCGTTTTCTGGATGCTCGCAGGCTTTGTCGCGCGCGACGAGTTCGAGCGCGCGCAATGGCAGGGGGGCGGCGCTTATGCGTAGGGTTTCGATCGCATCGAGCGCCAATGCGCGCCCCGGTGTCTTGGCAGTCAGAAAGAAGATGCGGTCGATCCGATCTTCCGCACATGCCTTTAGCAACGGAAAAATCGTCGCGAGCGTTTTGCCGATCCCGGTCGGCGCTTGCGCCATCAGGTTCTTGCCGTCGCGCGCCGCACGATACACCGATACCGCCAGTTCCCGCTGCCCCTGCCGAAACCGCCCGTACGGAAATTCGAGTGCGGTCAATGCGGCGTTGCGTGCATTGCGATGCGTTTCTTCATGCGCGGCCCAATCGATAAAGCGCTCGCACTGTTCAATAAAGAACGCCTCCAGCGACGCAGCGGTGTGCGTCTGCGTTAGCAGCGTCTCCTTCTGGCTTTGGATGTCGAAATACACGAGCGACACGCCAATCTCCGCGAGCCCGCGCAGTTGACAAAGCAGGTGTGCGTACACGAGCGCCTGCGCCCAGTGCAGCGTGCGATGGTTGCCGGGCATAGCATCAAGATCGCCACGATACGTCTTCACCTCTTCGAGCCGATTCTGCACCGCGTCGTAACCGTCGGCGCGGCCACGCACAGTCAGTCCGCGATGCGCACCCGTGAGCGCGATCTCCGACTCGTACCCCCGAGCGCGACGCGCCGCGACGGTTACGTGACCCGCCATGCCCTCGGATGCAGTAGGTGCAGGCGTGAAGCGCAAGTCGAGATCACCGCGACGCGCGGTAAATTCACACAAGGCGCGGACAGCGACGACGTAGTTCATGCGATCTCGGCGCCGCTTGCGTCTCGCCGCGCATTGTCCGCGTCCTGCATGTGCGCGTCGCTCGCGGCGTGGTCGGTGTCCTCATCGGTCCAGCGCACGTCGAGTACGCGCACCGGCATTCCATGTTTAACGCAGTAGTCGAGCCAGCGAATCTGGTTGTCCTGCAACCGGTCGCCCGGTCCTTTCACTTCGATCATCTCGTAGCGCCGCTCGGCCGGCCAGAAACGAATCAGATCCGGCAAACCTGAGCGGTTGCCGCGAATGTCGTCTAGCAGCCGCTCGAAGCAAAGTTTCAGATGCATCGCAGGCAGGCAGTCGAGTGCAACCGCCAACAATTCATCACTCAGCGCACCCCAGAACACAAACGGCGACTGCACGCCGAATTTGGTTTGCCAGTGGCTGCTGATCGTGTCGCGGTACGTGCCGTCATCCAGTTGGGCCAGACAGTGCGCGAATTGCGAGGCGCGCCGCGAGCGGAAATCGGGGGCGTGCAAATCGGCTGGGCCGCGTTGGAACGGATGAAAGAATGCGCCGGGGAGCGCCGCGAAAATCGGCTCCCAACACAGCAAGCCGAATAACGAGTTGACCAATGCGTTCTCGACGTAGTACACGGGCGCGTCGGGCTCGCTAAGGTGATCTCGCGTCGCATATTCGACGCTGCAAGGCGCCACGGGTCGCCCAATCGCGATGGTGCTCCGTTCGACCGCCGCCGAACGGTGCGCAGGTGCCATTGTTTGACTGGCTCGACGTTGCAGCCGTGGCAGCATCCGCGCGACACGTTGGCTTTCCTCTTCGCTTTCCGGTAGACGAGCCGCATGCATCGCGAGCGCGAGCGCGTCGTCATGACGGCCGCAGCGTTCCAGGACCCGCATCGACCGATGGCGTGCACCGGGCCATGCGCTACGCGCGTAGACGGTCAGCGCCGTGTCCCATTGCTGGCGCCGCTCGCACTGTTGGCCGATCCGGAATAGCAGCTTTGCGCGACGCGATTCGATCCAGGGGTTGTCGGTTTTGATCGATGCGACCTCGCTGAGCAGTTGATCTACGTCGCCGCTGGCTTCCCATGCTTGCGGCGTGTCGAGTGCTGCTCGACATGCGTGCAGCGCAAGGTACGCGTCCACGTCGTCGCGCCGCTGAAACGCCCGCGACGACGCCGCGAACGACACCTTTTCGTACTGGAACACGCCAAGATCGGCGAGCACGAATGCCGACCAGTCCTGATGCAGATTGCCGAAAAACATCAAGCGCAACCGGTCGCACAGGGGCGCGATCGTCACGTGAAAAACGCAGTCGTCATCAGGCAAGGTGCGACGCCAAGCGGCGTAGGGGCGTGCATCTGGATAGACAGCGGTGAGCGTGTCCAGCCATTCCGCTTTACGCGCGGTCTTCGCGCTGGCGGCTTGAGGGAAGAGCTTCAGCAGTTCAGGACGCGTAGTGAGCGCAAAGAGTTCGGCGAGCGACAGATGCGGTGCCGCGTCGACCCAGCCCAGCGCGATTAGCGAAACCGCAGCTGCGCGGGGGCACCCGATTTCATCGTAAGACAGCCGACTTGCTCGAAACAGCACACCTTGGCGCATCAACATGCGCACTAGCAATGCGCGCGATGCCGGCGGCGCAGCCTGAAAGCCACCTACAAACGCGCGCTCTTCGACGGTAAGCAAATCGTCGTATCGCTCGACGATCCATGCAAGCGCGCGCTCGAAGTTGAGCAGGTAATAAGGTGGTTCGGGAGGCAAAGAGGGTCGAATAACTGTATGTATGTACAGTGATGATAGCAAATCCGCAGGCCGGCGTTGCGCAAGCCTGCCACTCGCTGACCGGTTGGGCAGATGAATCTGCAAACGAGCAACGATTCGCTTCAAGGTTTGAGAAAGACGTGGGAGTCGCCGAGAGAGGGCTCGCAATACTGGCTGACGGGGAACGATAAATCTCGATGCCAGAGGGCGCGAGAGGAGTGCCGAGCTTGTCGCGATCGTACGACAGGAGGCTTTCCGGGAGTTACATACCGCTGGTTTGATAGCTAAGGCAGCCCGACGAAAGTCCCCGTTCGGCCATGGGACTAAACCGCTCGCGCGGTAGGCCCTCCGTTTGAGGCATGTGGTTTTTCGGAGGGACCCGGCTTGGTTTCCTATGTTGATTGATGAGGCGATCCGCCTCGTTACTCGACAGGAGCCGAGCTATGACGACATCCACCGAAGTTATCAGCCCGTTACGCCAGCGCATGATGGACGACATGCGCATGCGTCGCCTCGCGCCGACCACGCAATCCAACTACCTTCGCGTCGTACGCGAGTTCACAGTCTTCCTCGGACGCTCGCCCGACACCGCGACCGTTGAGGAATTGCGACGCTACCAGTTGCATCT
>NZ_MTHB01000214.1 GCF_002220365.1 Caballeronia sordidicola
CCCGCCATTATCGATCACATCCGGACGTCGATGCGGTCCCGCGTCCTGTCCCGGACGGCGATCGCACGGTATGACGTGTCGGGCACCCGCATTCGTCACCAGAAACTGCTGCGCGGCTGGCTTGACATCCGGGCGTTCGATGCGAGTGAGGCGGCGTCGCTTGCTGAACTGGCGTCGGCGGAAGCCCGGACAAAGATCGAACTGCCCGATATCATCAACGTGCTGATCGAGGAACTGGTCCGGCGCCGGTACGAGCTGCCGCCACTGGCAATGCTGCAGCGCATCGCCACGCAGGCGCGCAACGATCACAACGAGGCGATCTATGGGGCCATCACCGGCGCACTCGACTCAGCACTCGTCGAACGCATCGACGCGCTTCTCGTCTTCAAGGCCGGCAAGTCCGGTTGGGACGATCTGAAACAGGAGCCGAAGCGACCCGCCGCGCGGGCGATCGCCAGCTTCCTCAAACATATCAACTGGATCAGGACACTGGCGGAAGGCTTGCCGGCGCCACCCTCGATCCTGTCTGTTAGCAAACGAGCCCAACTGGTCACCGAAGCGCGGGCCCTGGACGTCGCGGAACTGCGTTCGCTCAAGACCGCGAAGCGTTATGCGCTTGCGGTACTGTTCATCCAGGCGCAGTTGCAGAAGGCGCTTGATGACGTCGCTGAGATATTCATCAAGGTGGTGCGCAAGCTGGAGTCCTACGCAAAGGTCCGACTGCAAAAATACCAGCTTGAACACGCCGGTATGCTGGAGGGGCTGGTCGGGCAGTTCCGGGACGTCCTGCAGATTCTCCAGGATGAGGGCGTACCGGAGCCTAAGCGGTTACCGAAAATCCGCGAGGCGCTCGGCGACCCGGCCGAAGCGCTCGCGCAATGCAACGAGCACATCGCTTATGCCGGGCAGTTCTATCTGCCGTTCATGCTCGTGCCGTACCGCACCCAGCGCTCGCTGCTGTTCCAGTGCCTGGACGTGCTGCCGCTGCAATCGAGCTCGCAGGACCGCGCGGTGCTGGTCGCGCTCGCGTGGCTGCAAGGTTTCCGCAACGCGCACCGCGAATACCTGCTGCTGACCGACAACGACCTCGCGAACCTGCCGCTCGACTGGTTGCCGGAGAAGTGGGAGCGCGCGGTGTTCCCGCACAGCCGGGACAGCCGGATGCTGCACCGCCGGTTCTTCGAGCTGGGTGTCTTCAGCCAGATCGGGGTGCCGTCAGGATTCGGACGAAAACGTACGTTAGCCGCGCCGCACAATCATAGAGATAAGGGATTTAGCCCAATTGTCATGGCGCAGTCCGTTACATGATCCCAATAAGAAGGGAAGCCAAAGAGAATCACCCGAACCCAGGCGGTCGCGCCCCAGTCGTTGACATGAACGTGTCGGCTGCCGCTTTGTCCAACTACCATTCAATGGAGGATTTTGCCGAGAAAGTCCTTCGCGCGGATCGATTTTGGATTGACAAAAAATTCATCCTTGGTTTCATCTTCGACAATCACGCCCTCATCCATGAAGATCACTCGATGCGCAACCTTCTTCGCGAATCCCATCTCGTGCGTTACACAAATCATGGTCATACCGTCTTGTGCGAGCTCCACCATCACATCGAGTACTTCATTGATCATCTCTGGATCGAGGGCGGACGTAGGCTCGTCGAACAGGATTGCAATCGGATCCATCGATAGTGCACGGGCGATCGCGACGCGCTGTTGCTGACCGCCAGACAATTGTGCAGGGTATTTGTCCGCTTGTGCGCTCAGGCCGACGCGCTTCAGAAGGCCAAGCCCCTTAGCGCACGCTTCGTCTTTGGAGCGTGCGAGTACCTTTATCTGGGCGAGCGATAGGTTCTGGATAATCGTCAGATGCGGGAATAGTTCGAAGTGCTGAAAAACCATGCCCACTTTCGCACGCAGGCGCGCCAAGTTAGTTTTGCGGTCCGCCAGCGACTGACCGTCGATTACTATGGCGCCTTGCTGGAACGATTCGAGGCCATTCAAGGTCTTAATAAGCGTGGACTTACCGGACCCCGACGGGCCGCAGATAACAACAACCTCTCCCTTGTTGATGATTGTCGTGCAGTCAGTTAGCACTTTAAACTGACCGTACCATTTCGACACGTTAGTGATTGAGATCATTCGTTGCTTCCTTAATGAGGGTTTCGGGGCATCGTCACGTTCAACCGCAAGGGCGACTGCTGTTGAAGACAGTCGTCGCATCGTGTGCCGTAAGCTCATGCACTTAACAATGAGTTTTAAAGGCATCCTTCTTTGATTTTATTTCAGCTTCTTCTGTATCACCGACTGAAAGACCATGAAGATGGAGACGATGATGAGGTAATACACCAACGCGGCACAGTACCATTCGACGAACCGGAATGAGGCCGCGATAGCGTCGTTGACAACTGCCATTATTTCCCGCAGCGAGATGATGTAGGCGAGCGATGTCACCTTTAAAACGTTAATGAATTCGTTCACCAGTGCGGGAAGTGCTACACGTAGAGCCTGTGGCAGGACCACGAGGCGAAAGACCTGGAATCGGTTAAGACCGAGGGCTGCGGCCGCGTGTCCTTGCCCCTGGCTCACCGCGCGTACGGAGCCCCTCATGATTTCGGCCATATAGGCAATGGAGGCGAGGGAGAACGAAATGCCAGCCGCCACAAAAGGATTGAACCAGTTTGCCTTGAGCAAGGACGGGAACAGCTGCGGCGTGCCGTTCCAGACGATCAACAGGACAAGGATGACCGGCGCGGCCCGGAAAACCCACACGTAGCATTGGGCAGCCAGATTTCGGCCCATTTTTACAGAGTTAAGGCAAAGCGCGACGGGTAGGCAGCCGAAGAATGAGACGATGAAAACAACGACTGAAAGGACTAAGGCGTTGATCGCACCATGTATCATAGCGGGTGCGATCAACGCTGCGAAAAAGAGCCCGGTATCGAAAGTCATTTTTCCTTCTGCAGTCCAGATTTTAGCGGTCGTAGTTGACGTCGAATACAGTCGGATCGAGGCCGTACTTCGTCGCGAGTGCCTTGAAGAATCCACTTTCATGTAGTTTCTTGAGCGCCGCCCGAATCATTGCCAGATCGCTTGGATTTCGGCGCATGTAAATGCCGTATGTGAAGTCCGATTTCCAAGTGTAGGCGATCCTCAGTTCATCCTTTGCCGCGGCGACGCGGGTCGCACCTTCGGCCTGCTCCGTCAACGTGGCGTCTGCTCGGCCAACCATCACCTGTTGATATGCCGCCTGTTGTGCAGGGTAGTCCTGGACCAGCACTGCGGGCCTCCCGGTCGCGGCAAACTGCTTATTCAGCGGATCCACCCGCTCTGCTTTGTAATAGGTACCGGACTCAAGCGCAATGGTATTCCCGCTCAACGTTTCAGGGTCCGTGATTTTTTTATTGCCTGCCTTCGTCACGATCACCGTCGCCGATTTCATGTAGGACACGCCGTCGTAGGCCTTGCGACGTTCGTCGTTGATGTAGATGCCACTGATGATCAGGCCGCATCGGCCCGCGCCCAATGTTGGCAAAAGGCCGGCGAATTCGGTCGTCGTGTAAGCCGTGTGGGCGTTCCATTCCTTGGCCAGGGCGTTTGCGATTTCGATGTCAATCCCGACTGGCACTATATCGCCAGGGCTCTTTTTGAATGTGAACGGTGGGAAATTGGCAGTGGTGCAGACGCTAACTTGGCCGTCAGAGACGAAGCTGGGCTCCGCCGCGACGGCGGCGGAAGCCACCACAACTGAAATTACGGTTATTGCGGAGAGTTTCAAACGCATGTCCGTTCACCCTTTTCTCTATTGAATTTTGCTAACTATCTGCGTGTAAGTGTCCGCGTCAAACGCGGGCAGTATGAGCGGATCAACGTGCCCGTCGCGCCGAGCAGTGAGTACGTATCGCATCATCTCCTCGTTACCGGGCATCTCGAAGACCTGCACGAAATCGTAGCCGCCCATGACAGCGTAAAAAGCGATCGACTTTCCGCCGAGCGCCGCCACGCGGTCCTCGCTAACCTTTCGTCGGTTTGCGCTGGCGGACAGCTCCGCAAGTCCCTTATCGGTCAGCCGCATGAGCACGATGTATCTCTGGGGGCCGTTGTTGCCGCCGGTTTTAGTGTCATCCATTACTCGCCTGTCCCGGTCATTTTCTCCAAAGCTTCAAGGACAGCTGCCGAGTCCGTGAGAGCACCGAAGATCCCGTTTTCAACGGTCACCATGTGCAGCGCGGCTTCATGGGCATATTGGTCCCCACTGGCGCACGCGTCAGAGATCGTCAAGCACTGAAAATTCCGGTCGCATGCTTCGCGGAGCGTCGTGTGGACGCAGACGTCGGTCGTGCACCCGGAGAACAGAAGGTGAGTGATGCGCTGGGCGCGTAGGACATGCTCGAAGTCCGTGTAGGTGAATGCGCTGTTACACGTTTTGTCGACAATAATGTCCTCGTTGCGCACTTCGATTTCGGAAACGATCTGGAATCCTTGGCCTGAGCGGAGTAGTACGTCCGTCATTTCAAGCCCCGTTCGTTTACGACGCCACTTCTCGTATGGCGTCATATCGGCCATGTCGCCGCGATAGCCCTGGCGCGTATGGATAATCCGTATTCCTGCGGTACGACAAGCCTGAATAAGCCTGTTGACTGTGGGCAGAATCGCCCGTAGCGGTGAAGGGTCGTAACCCTGCCTAGCAAAGTAGCCTGTCTCCGAAAGGAAGTCCTCCTGGAGATCGATGACGATCAGTGCCGTCGAGGACGGATCGAGTTTGCCATCGTATGGGTAGTCGAATGGAGTTGCTTTGATCATTCCGCACCTTCGTGAGAGGGGAGAGCCTCCTTTTTATCACCTTGCACCGTTCTATAAAATCAATTTATTATTGAGCTTATTGTTCTATAAACCTCACCAATTGACCGACGGAGGCCCTATGGCGCGTCCTTTATATTTGCAATATTTGCCAGCTTTCGAAGCCGCTGCGACACTCGGTAGCATCAGGGGTGCGGCCGAGGCACTTAATCTCAGCCCCAGCGCTATTTCCCTGCAACTAAAGAAACTCGGCGAGGCAACAGAGATCGTTCTGTTTGAGAAATCCGGTAGAAACGTTGTCTTGACTCAGGCAGGGAGGGAATTCTCGAACGCGGTAGCGTTGACGCTTAGCCAGTTGGAATCGATTGCACGCGCCTCACGGGTGAAAAATTTCGGAGATCAGCCTGCATCACTCGCAGTTTCCCTTCCGGCGGCTCTCGGAATCGCGTGGCTGACAGAAGCAGTGGTCGAGTTTGCCGAAAGCCGTAACATACCGAACCTCACAATAAACGAAGCTAGCGCCGCTTCTGGCGTCGACTGGGAGGTGAACGATCTGGCCGTCGTTTACGACAATCCTCCGTTTCCCGGGAAGACTTGGAGACGTCTGAGTGAGGTCAGGCTTCGCCCTGTTTGTTCGCCAATCCTATTTCCGCGGCTCGACTTACAGCACCGTGATAGGAAGCTGAACGGCATCACCCTCCTACACGAAGATCAAGGCGAGGAGTGGGCAAAATGGGCGCTTGCCGCTCGCGTGGACCTGCAAGGCAGCGGGCGCGTCCGCGTGCGCTGCGTCGCGCAGGCCGTCGCTTCGGCTGTGCAAGGCCGTGGCATAGCCCTGGTCTCCGACGTGTTGACGCGCAATCATCTGAGCGAAGGCCGTTTGATCCGCCCGTTTCCAACATCGATCAACGCTGCGTGCGAATACTATATCCTTTGGCCGAAGGACAGAGACGAGGATCTGACGGTGCGGTCGTTCGTGCGGTGCCTTCTAGATCATCTCCCACCACTTCGTTAATATTCACCGAAATGACATGCTGGTGTTTTCTTTTTGAGTCGTCCATGACGACGGGAAAACACATTTAGAGCCCGGTGCCCTCAAGATTCGGACTTTCGTACGCGAGGCGTCTTCGTGGCTTTCCGAATGCCGCCGATCGACCACTAAGGCTGAAGCTAGGCTGATTAATCTTTAGACTTATGACGAAGCTGTCGCGCCGTATTGCAATTGGATAACAGGATAATCGACCGTCAATTTGTGTTTGCTGTTGACCGATGTATGCTCGCACGCCAGCCGTGCCCAGCGCTTTCCTATTGTCCTGAATGAGACCGACCGACACGAGAGGTGGCCAGCAACTGACAGATCGACACCGGTATCAATTAGCTGCTACATGTTCCGCTTGGGCTATACCCTATCCTGATGTCAGGGAACGCTGTCAGAGACGTCAGGATAGGGCCAGCTTATCGATTGTTTGACGTTCGAGTCTGAAGGTCATAGATTTCAAGCTGACATCTTCCCCGGAACTCCGTCATGAACGGTCAGCGCGTCGGCTATGTGCGGGTCAGCACCTTCGAGCAGAACGCCGAACGCCAACTCGACGGAGTCGAGTTGGATCGTACCTTTACCGACAAGGCATCGGGGAAAGACACGAAGCGGCCGCAGCTCGACGCGCTGCTGACCTTCGTGCGCAATGGCGACACGGTCGTTGTGCATAGCATGGACCGGCTCGCCCGCAATCTGGATGACCTTCGCCACATCGTCCAGGCGCTGACCCAACGCGGCGTGCGCATTGAATTCGCGAAGGAATGTTTGACGTTCACGGGCGAGGACTCGCCGATGGCGAATCTGATGTTGTCGGTGATGGGAGCCTTCGCGGAATTCGAGCGCGCGCTGATTCGCGAACGCCAGCGTGAGGGCATCGCCCTGGCAAAGCAACGTGGCGCCTATCGCGGTCGTAAGCCGGCATTGTCTGACGCGCAGGTCGCCGATCTTCGCCGTCGCGTGGATGATGGCGAGCACAAGGCTCAGATCGCTCGCGAGTTCGGAATCAGCCGCGAGACCCTGTACCAGTATTTGCGCTCGACGAGGTGAATCTTGCCCCGCCGAGAACTGCTCACCCCTGATCAGCGATTCCAGCTCCTAGCGTTCCCCGCGGATGAAAGTGAGTTGATTCGCTTGGCCACGTTGTCAACGGAGGACTTTGCGTTTGTTCGACAGCATCGAGGTGGCCATAACCGCCTCGGCATCGCGGTGTTGATGGTCTACCTGCGCTATCCAGGTCGGGTACTGGGACCGGCTGAGAAGCCGCATGCGCCGATCATCGGAATCGTCGCGGCGCAACTGGGCGTTACACCGGCAGTGTGGGATGTGTACGCTGCGCGTGACGAAACGCGCCGGGAACATCTGCAGGAGCTCCTGGCTAGGCTGGGCTTGGTGCAATTCAGTCGACAGCACTATCGTGCGCTGGTCGAGTTGCTTCTACCGGTTGCGATGCAGACCACCCAAGGCATCGTGCTTGCACAGACCGCCGTTGACGAGCTCCGACGTCGGCATGTGCTGTTGCCGCCGGTCCCTGCGCTCGAAAAGCTATGCGCGGCCGTGACCACACGCGCACAGCGCGAAGTGCACCGCCTGCTGACCACACCGTTAACCGATGAGCAACGCTCAGCGCTCGACCAGCTCCTGTTACCGCTCACTGATCGCCCCGTCAGTAAGCTAGCCTGGTTGCGGCAATCTCCGGGCGAGCCCAGTGCGAAAGCCGTTCTCGCACATATCGAGCGCTTGCAGGCGATCCGATCGCTCGGTCTGCCGGAGGGTATCGGCCGCACGATCCATCAAAACCGCCTGCTGCGTCTGGCACGAGAAGGCGGTCAGACTGCTGTCTACCAGCTTGAGGAATATGAAATCGATCGGCGTCACGCCACGCTCGTCGCGATTCTGCTCGACACCGCCGCGACGCTGACCGATGAGATTCTCAATCTGCACGATAGGCTCATCGGATCATTCTTCACAAAGGCGAAACACAAATACGAGAAGCGCTTTGCAGCGGATGGCAAAGCTGTCAATGACAAAGTGCGTCTCTATGCAAAGGTCGGCGCCGCATTGATCGCGGCAAAGGAAGCCGGCAACGATCCGTTCAAGGCGATCGAGGCCATCGTGCCGTGGGATATGTTCACAGCAAGCGTACGGGAAGCGGAGCAACTTGCTCGCGATGCGGAGTTTGATTCAATGGCGTTGCTCGTCGACCACTTCACTCAGTTGCGGCGCTATTCTCCGACGTTCCTCGACACCTTCGATTTCCGCGCGGCTTCGGCGCGCCAGGACCTAATGAACGCTATTGAAGCTTTGCGCGAGATGAACCGAACCGATGCCCGAAAAGTGCCGGCGGATGCGCCAACGGCCTTCGTCAAGCCACGCTGGGGGCGATTCGTGTTCAAGGAGGGCGGCATAGATCGCAGGTTCTACGAGCTGGCCGCGATGAGCGAATTGAAGAACGCGCTTCGTTCGGGCGACGTGTCAGTTATCGGTAGCCGGCAGTTTAAGGATTTCGATGAATACCTGATGTCGCGTGCAATGTTCGACGATCAACATCACGGGAACCGGCTCGGGCTGGTCGTGGAGACCTCGGCGGGCGCCTATCTCGACGAGCGCCTCGCCAGCTTGCGCGAAGCGCTTGACGAAACGTCCCGGCTTGCAGGGGCAGGCGAATTGCCTGACGTTGAGCTGAACGACAAAGGGCTCAAGATCACGCCGCTCGACGACGCAACCCCGGCGGCGGCCGATATCCTCACACAGCAAGTCTATGATCTGATGCCGCGCGTAAAGATCACGGATTTGCTACTTGAGGTCGATCAGTGGACCGACTTCACCCGGCACTTCACCCATTTGAAAAGCGACTCGGAGCCGCCCGACCGGACGCTGTTGCTGACCGCGCTCCTTGCAGATGCGTTCAACCTTGGGTTGGAGAAAATGGCCGATGCCTGTCCGGGCACAAGCATGGCTAAACTGTCATGGCTGGTAGCGTGGTATATCCGTGACGAGACCTATCAGAAGGGGTTGGCCGAGCTGGTCAACTATCAGCATGGTTTGCCTTTCGCCGCGTATTGGGGCGAAGGAACGACCTCGTCGTCCGATGGTCAGCGCTTCCGGGCCGGGGGACACGGTCAGGCCGCCGGATATCGGAATGCGAAATATGGCAACGAACCCGGCGTGCTGTTTTATACACACATCTCCGACCAGTACGCACCGTTCCACACCAAGGTCATCAACTCGCCGGTGCGGGATGCCACGCATGTGCTCGATGGCTTGCTGTATCACGAGTCGGAACTGCGTATCGAGGAGCACTATACGGACACCTCTGGCTTCACGGACCACGTGTTTGCGCTGTGCCACTTCCTCGGATTCGAGTTCGCGCCACGTATTGCCGATCTGGCTGACAAGAATCTGTATGTGCCAGGCAAGGCGAGCGACTGGTCAGCGCTGTCGTCGCTAATTGGCGGTTCGATCAACCGGAAACTGATAGAGCGGGAATTCGATGACGTGGTCCGCCTAGCCGCGTCGATCCAGCAAGGCACGGTCACGGCTTCGCTCATCCTGCGCAAGCTGAGTGCGTATCCTCGGCAGAACAGTCTCGCTGTCGGCCTGCGCGAACTCGGGCGCATCGAGCGCACGCTGTTCACGCTGAAATGGCTCCAGGACCCGACGTTGCGCCGGCGTGTGTCTGCCGGACTGAACAAGGGAGAAGCCCGCAACTCGCTGGCACGGGCAGTGTTCTTCTACCGGTTGGGCGAGATACGGGACCGTTCATACGAAAACCAGCGCTACAGGGCCAGTGGCCTGAATCTTGTGGTAGCTGCGATCACGCTGTGGAACACCGTGTATCTGGAGCGGGCGACTGCCGCCTCACGGCAGCAGCGGGAGATCGACGAAAGCCTGATTCCGCACATTGCGCCACTGGGCTGGAATCACATCAACTTGACGGGCGACTACGTGTGGCACGCCAACAAACGCGTCGTCAAAGGCCGATTCCGGCCCTAGCGCGCCGCGAAAACGATCAAGGCGAAGTCTTAACGTACGAAAAAATCCCTTTCTTGAGGGCACCCCAGATCATGCGGGAACTGAATTCCGGCGATCTTTACGTCGAGGGTAGTGATCGCTTCGACGATTATCGGGTGCATCAGGTCTCCGACGAGGAATTCCGGCGTGAGCTGCCGCGCTACTGCGAGATCGTGGGCTTGCCCACGGACGGCAAGAGCTTCGCGAAGGATCTGCGAGACAAGCTGAACGCAGCGCTCGACGAGGCCGATGCGAACTTCCCGGCAAATGACAGCATCGAGTTCGTCGATGAGGAACTCGTCATTCACAAGCCGGGCAAGGAGCCCGAGCCGCCGAACCGCACGCTGATCGATCAGGCCATCACGGCGTCGATGCCGCAGCTCAGCATCCTGGATCTCCTCACCGAAACCGAGCAGTGGCTCGACCTGCATAAACTGTTTGGACCGCTATCCGGGTTTGACGCGAAGATCGACGATCCGCGCAAGCGTTTCATCACGACGCTGTTCTGCTACGGCTGCAACCTGGGGCCGAGCCAGACGGCGCGCTCGGTGAAAGGGCTCACTCGCAAGCAGGTCGCCTGGCTGAACCTGAAACACGTAACGGAGGAGCGGCTCGACAAGGCGAACGTGAAGGTGATCAACGCGTACAACCAGTTCGCGTTGCCAAAATACTGGGGCAGCGGCAAGCGCGCGTCGGCCGACGGCACCAAGTGGAGTCTGTACGAGCAGAACCTGCTGTCCGAATATCACGTTCGCTATGGGGGATACGGCGGGATCGGCTACTATCACGTATCCGACATGTACATCGCGCTGTTTAGTCACTTCATCCCGTGCGGCGTCCACGAAGCCGTCTACATCCTCGATGGGCTGATCCTGAACGGCGC
>NZ_MTHB01000298.1 GCF_002220365.1 Caballeronia sordidicola
GAACCTTCGGCACCTTCACGGTGACCGGGCCGATCGCCGTGACAACCTCGCGCTCAGGCAGGTAGCCATTGCGAATCACAGTCCGTCGTCCATCAAGGGTCTTCACGTTGTCGTATCTTTCTAGCAATGCCGCCAATTCTGCCTCGATCGCTTGCTGGACAATCTGCCGCGCGCCCTGTTGAATCAAATCGTCCAGCCCACTGGGCCGTGCTTCCGATTTACCCGCGCTTGTTTCTTCTGTAAGCTTCTTCATTGGTGGTGGATCTCGGTTTGGCTGGTTGTTACTCTAGACAAGCAACATTCTCAGCTAAACCGCCACCGCCTTCAAATCCTTGCCTCACCCCGAACACCACTTTCGACCATAACTCATGCGGCATGAAACGTTATTGCCGACCATGCATCTAAAGGTCCCCGACCTCGATTGCGATCTCGACTACGTGCCGAATGTTGCCAGGGACAATGCAGCCGTTCACACGATGTTGTCCAACTCGTTCGCTTTCGGTGGAACCAATGCGGTACTCGTGCTCCGCGCGGCCAGATAGCGTCGGAAGTGGACAGCGCAACGAACGTCGCAAAAACGCTAGCTGCGCATTGCCGTGAAGCGTCGCTTCGCGCAGCGCTTCAGACGCAATATTCGGGCATAGTCTGCCGTCCTAAAGCCAATCCCAGGTGGCCGGAGACATCGAACCAAAATAATGTCGGTTCCTCAATTTTCTCAAAAATCAGCCACTCGCTGAGGATTGCGGCGAGTTTGTATCGTCCCAGATCTGTTTTCCGTCGTTACGACTTCACGACAATCCGCAGTCGTAACACCGCGGTCGATCAAAGGTGCACCATCGCGCCGCTGAAGAACGGGTCCTTCCTCCATATTACGGTTCTAGACAATACCAAACAGCGAGGGAAAGATGAATGAACGACATAGCCAACACGAGTATCGTGGATTTGAAATTATCATCAGAATCGACAGACTTTATAGTGGATACGACGTCAGCACGGTACATATCGGTCCTGTGACGGCCGAGGCGATCGAATTTCTGAAACCCCTTTCCAGCATGGGCCCCAGCCGCGTCCACGAGAAAGGCGCCGACGCTGAGGACGAAGCTCTGTTCGGTGCTCGTTCAACAGTCGATAGATTGATAGGGCAAGCAACCTGAGCTGAATATACCGGCATCGCGCTCAACGCAGTTGCCAGGTTTGCGGCGCGGCCAACTGGGGTGGCGTTCGCTGTAATCGCGCCACCCAAAGCCGCCCTGTTATGAGAGGCTGCGCGCAAAGAGGGCAGTCGAACTGCCTACTTTCCGGGGTTCAGCATTTTCTCGACGGATGCTTTCACGAGTTTGTCTACCGCGCCGGTCTTCACCTTTGATTGGATAAACTCGTTAAGCACTGCAAGGTCGGCCGGGGAGGTGCTTTTGCGCACTCCGAAGGCCACGTCCTGATGCGCAAGAGGCGGATTTGGGCTGAAGGTCGCAGCCCAGTCCGGATGCGCTTGCGTTAGAAGCATGTTGGTGATGGAAGGGTCGGCGATCATATCGGTCCGTCGAGATAACAACGAAAGCCGGACCTCGTCATCTCCCGGCAGTCGAACAATTTGCGCTTGCTTCAGAATGGGAGTAACTGCCTTGTCTGCTGCGGTCCCTGACATAACAGCGATAGCGACGTCCTTCTTGTCGATGTCGGCCATTGAACGGATGCCCGCGGCAAACTTTGGATTTTTCTTGTTGTACGCAAATGAGACGTTGTAGTCGATTGCAGGCATTGAAAAGCTAATGGCCTCGCGCCGTGCAGGAGTGTCGTTTAGTGCCATCGACAAGTCCCACTTCTCCGACTGCAAACCAGCAACGATGTTGTCCCAGGTTGTATCGACAAATTCGACTTTGACTTTCAGGACATTCTCACCAAAGTCGCGACACAGGTCACTGAAAAAACCGCTGTGCCCACCTGTGATTGGGTCACGCATTACATACGGAGGTGCGACAGCGGCACCACAACGAAGCACGCCAGCTTTCCGTACGGCTTGCCATGTGCTGCCATCATCGGCGTACACCGTTCCGCTGACGAGGGCAGTGGAGAGGAGCGCCGTGAGGGCAAAGATACCGAATTTGCAACGATTTAATCCGAACATATCAGCCTCGGGAAAAGTGGTAACTGCAGTCGACGTATCAGTGTAGAAATTTGAGCCGGACCGGTCGCTCGGTCAATTGATACAGTGCCTTTGAGAAAATGATATTAGTCAGGGAATACTATCTATAAGAAGTACCCTTCCATCGAATCCGACGAATGCTCCCTATGTAATAGGTATCTTCCAGTAGACGGCCGCGCATAGAATCAGCCTCCTGAAAACTCACGTTTGGTAAACCGATTTACTTAGATCTACTTCTGCTGTGCGGTCGCTGCGCATAAAGGTAAGAAAGCTCTCGCGGAACCGTTTGATTTGTTCCAGAGCCAGATTGTCTGCGAGGTCCGGCTCGGCAGAGCGAACTGCTTTGAGCATCATGTCGTGCTGCAGAAGTAGTTGGTCCGCCTCGTGGATCTTCCCCAAGTGCTCGATATGCAGGTTGAACATGCGGCGTCGTTCATCGAGCAGCCTCTCGTAAAAAGCCGCTAGGTAGGGATTGCGGCCCGCGCGCGCGACGGCCATGTTGCAGTTCTTGTTGGAGGCAGAGACAGCCAGATAGTCTTCGCAAGCAATAGTCTCCCGCAGAGCTGCGTTGGCTCGAGCCATCATTGCCAAGTCATCGTCCGTTCTGTTGGCTGCAGCCAGCCTGCTATTCAGCCGGTGTGCGATACCTAGCGCCTCGACGTACTTCGGAAACGCTTCCAAATCGATAGGCGAGACAATTGTGCTTCGATTTGACAGGACGACTGCAAGTCCGTCGCCGACGAGCCGGATGAGGGCTTCGCGTATCGGCGAGCGCGACATCTGAAAGCGCTCAGCCAGAGTGGATTCATCGAGAAGTATCCCTGGCCGTTGAGCAAGATTAAGTATTTCAGCGCGCAACGTGTCGTACACCGTCTTGGTGCTGGTGCCTTTTCCTCTGCGGTCGTCGTCGGTAAGGATTGTGTTCATAACTTGCTCTGGTTTGTCTGGTCGCGGTAGTGGAGCGCGTCGATTTACGACCGATGGCGGTGCTACCCTCCGGCACCTTGATTCCGTGCGTGCAGGGTCGCGGACAGATTTCGGACGGCCACTAGGTATTAGGGCCTAGTCCGATCAATCACTGTGAGGCAGTCTGAGATACGCGCGCTGTTCCACCTCGGGGAAGTAATCGCCGCGCCGTACAAATTTAGTGTGGTCGCGGGTAGCATTCGGATATGTTTCCCAGTCGACAACCTTCCCAATTTGCAATGAGCGCATCAGGAACTGCCTGGTTCGCTGACTGGCGACTACTTTTTTCCGGAGGTCGTCCAAGTTCCACGTTTCCATCAGAAGTGACCTCAGTTCATCGAAGATAGGTTGCGCTTCTGCACTCTCCGCGAGATTGGTGACTTCGCCCGGGTCTGCTTCCAGATTATAAAACTGAGGTGCGTACGCTTCTGAATACACGAGTTTGTACTTGCCCCTCCTGACCATCACGCGGGGCGCCTTTGTGCCCCCGTCGAGATGCTCGGCGAAGACGATGCGCTCGGGGTCATCGTTCTTCATAAGCGGCAGCAGACTACTCCCCTCGTACTCGGTGACAATGGCGTCATGGCTGCCTGTCGCAATTTCGACCAAAGTCGGTAGGACGTCGACCAGAGAAACGGGCGCGCGAACGCGTCCCAGGCCCTTCGAACTTGGGTCATGGAAAAAAAGCGGGACAGAAAGGGCCGGCTGAAAAAGGTTTTTCTTAAACCACAGGCCTCGCTCTCCGACCATATCCCCGTGGTCTGATGTGAAGATTAAAATGGTGTCCTTCGCCATGCCTGTGGCTTCGAGGGCTGCTCGAATCTCTCCCACTTTTTGGTCGATGTAGGAAATCATCGCGTAGTAGCCGCGTCGGGCGCGCCGATAGACCTCATCAGTGACGTTGAACTTGTCCAGACCATAGTGGAAGTACAGCCCCCTGCTGTGAGAGTCCATTTTGTCCAGGTCAATCCTCTGAACACGCGGCTCGTCGATTTCCTCGTCCTTGTACAGATTCCAGAATTCGGGAGTCGATACGTACGGGTCGTGCGGCTGTGTGAATGAGATGGTCATGAACAGAGGACGTCCATCTCCGTATCGCCGCCAATCATAGATTTGCTGGATGGCTCGTCTTGCCACTTCCTCGTCGTAGTCAATCTGCATCGACCGGGCGACAGCGCTAGCGTCGGCGACGGTTTCTACACTGGAAACACCCTGGGTCTTCACATGGTGTTCGGGACGCTCCGGGTCACCCACCTCCTCGTATGTCTTTGGCGTCCAACTAAAGTCGGATGGATATATCTCGGTGGTCAATCGGTCTTCGAAGCCGTGGTGCTGGTCAGGACCGACGAAATGCATCTTGCCCGAGAGACAAGTGTAGTAACCGGCATCTCGTAAATAGTGCGCGAAAGTGGGTACCGAGGCGGGAAACTCCGCCGCGTTGTCATATGCGCCGATTCGCGAAGCCAAACGGCCACTCATAAGAGCGAAGCGCGATGGAGCGCAAAGCGGGTAAGCGCAATTGGCGTTTTCGAACACCGTTCCGTCGGTCGCGAGTTTGTCGAGGTGAGGTGTTTTGCAGACGGTGTTGCCGTACGCGGCAAGTGCGTGCGCTGCAAGCTGGTCGGCCATGATGAAAATTATGTTTGGCTGTTTCATAGCAAATCTGTCCTTACTTCCTACGGGCGTGGCCGCATCTTCATTCGGCAGCGGGGTGGCTATCACGGGCGACACAAATAAAAGAATCAGTCATTGGAACGTCACATACCATTTTGTCGACGAGGAAACGACAAGTAAAGGTTTTTTTGTGGGAAGTGTTTGCTAGAGTAGCGTCGTTTACCCTAATAAACATAAGGAAACGCGATTTTTTTTGGATAAGATTGGCTTTTTGACTCATTGACTTTGTCGAAACCACGGCGACATAATTATTTGTAATGCATACGTTGCTGTATACATTGCCGGAGCGAAGGTGGCTGGCGAAATGGTCAGTGAGGCAGGGTGATTATTAGGGCGCGATCATCACCTTGCGGAGGCGAGGGTACAGAGCGCGAAGCGTGGAGTCGGGAATCCGCGGACGGCACCATCTTGCGAAACGGCGGATACAAAACAACGCATAAGTAATCGTATTCAATAAATTGAGGAATCCTATATGAAAGTCAGTCAGTCTATGGTTGCCGCGTTCGCGTTGCTGACAGCGAACGCGGCCAATGCGCAAAGCAGTGTCACGCTGTATGGGATTGTCGACGCGGGATTTAACTATGTGAGCAACCTCAAGACGGGAGGCGGGGGCCACGCGCTTACTCTGTCAGACGGTCCACCTCAGGCGAGTCGCTTCGGGCTAAAGGGCGCGGAAGATATTGGCGCTGGCAACAACGTTATTTTCCAACTTGAGAATGGCTTCAGCGTCGCAAACGGGAATCTTGGCCAAGGCGGTCGGATGTTTGGTCGCCTAGCCTGGCTGGGCGTGACCGGACAGAACTGGGGCAAGGTCACATTGGGACGCCAGTATGACCCGGTTGTCGACTATTTATATCCCCTAACTGCCTGCGGTACGTACGGCGGTGGCTATATGTGCCATCCGTTTGACAGTGACAACATCGGCAATGACTTCCGTGTTGACAATTCGGTCAAATACACCAGCCCTAACTGGGGCGGCCTCACCTTTGGTACCCTGTATGGGATGAGTAACCAAGCTGGGGGCTTCAAGCAAAATCGTGCGTATAGCATCGGCGGGTCTTATGCCAATGGTCCCCTGTACCTCGGGGCCGCATTCGAGCAGTTGGACAACCCAGGTACTAACGCTGACGGTGCGGTTTCTTCTAATGGTGACGCGCCTTTCGCAGCTGGTCGCCAGCGAATTTTAGGCGCAGGCGGAACTTATGCATTCGGCAGCTTAAAACTGGCTGCCTCGTGGGCCCGCACGGTATTGAACGGGATAACCTCCGGTCCGATCGTGGCGAGCTACCTTCGTCTCGATAACTATGAAGTTAATGCGACGTACACGATAACGCCAAGCGTTTTCCTGTCAGGTGGCTACTTCTTCACAAACGGCAAGCAGAGTGCGGCCACGGGAGACTTGCATCCTAAATGGCATGAATTCAATCTGATGCTGGACTATAGCCTTTCCAAGCGTACTGACGTGTTTGCTATGGCTATCTTCCAGAAAGCCGCGGGAGATTCGACTTTTGCGAGCATTTACGCTATTGGGCCTACCGCAACCGCAGCGCCGGGAAGTGCGCGTCAGACTGTCGTACGGCTTGGTATCCGGCATAAATTTTAATTTGGAACTTTGGGGCGAGGGCTCACGCGGCGGACACTTGGCGTCAGCGGCATTGTCCGTTAATTCCGACCACAGATCGTCGATATCGCCGACGGCCCTTAGCAGGCGCTTGATTTCACGCGTCCGCCTTGCGACGAGCAAGTGCGCGAGATTGCATCACAGGCCGAACCGGCATGCAAGAAGCTCTGTTGGCCCTTTGTTCCTGCCATTTCCCGCCGTCCTACAGAGTTCCGCGATGGCTGCGAGCAGTCGGATGCCAAGCTATCTCGCGAGATTGAACTCCAGCGTTCGCAGTGGTCGCTTCGATTCAATTTCCGCTGACGAGGGCAATTGCCTAGTTGACAGCAGAAATATTGAGTCTTTAGTATGCATACACGGTTGCACACAATCAAATACACAACAGTGTTTTTAGATGTCTTCGAATCTGCGGGATTACCCTTTACCGAGAGGTCACTATGGTCCGGCTGCTGCGTCTTAAGCCCTACGCCCTGCTTTGTTTGGTAGCGGTCGCGTCAATGTCGATCAATATGCAATCTCGCGCCGACGATCAAACCGCATGGCAGACCGTCAAAAAGGCCGGCGTACTGCGTTGCGGAGCCGCGGTAGCGCCTCCGTACGTTATTAGGGACCCGAAGTCCGGGGCGTACAGCGGCTTCTTCTCGAACCTATGCCGTGACTTCGGACAGAACGTACTTAAGGTAAAGGTTGAGTTCGTTGATACCTCTTGGGACAACATCGTCGCGGGGTTGCAGTCAGATAAATGGGACCTGTCACTAGCGCTGAACGACACTCCAGAGCGCGAAAAAGCCGTTTCATTCTCGGCGCCCGCTACCGATTACAACGTCTCCTTTGTGTACAACAAGAACAATCCAAAATTCCCGAAGTCCCCGCAATCGCTTACCGACATCGACAAGTCTGGCTTGACCGTGGCAGTGATGTCAGGCACTTCACAAGACAAAGCCATCTCGGCAGCGCTTAAGCAGGCGCAAATCATGCGCTTGCCCGGTAACGACGAAACACGTCTGGCTCTCATTTCCAAGCGCGCCGACCTGCTCGCGGACGCGAATATTACAAATATGCTTCTTACAGAATCGCATCCGGAATGGGCGGTTGCGTTTCAGCCGACCCCCGCCTTAGCTCAGCAAGAAGTCGCGTTCGGCTTGCGCAAGGAGACGCCCACAGCCGACATCGATGTCCTGAACAAGTACCTCGCTCAGCAGGTTAAAACAGGCGCCGTCAATCGCCTTATCAAGGAGTCGGTGCAATCCATGCTTGTTACCAACAAGTAAATTTCGGGCGCGAGATTCAAGCTGGTTGGGCTCTAGAGCGCGAAAAAACCCTATGGCCCGAGCCGCATTCTCGGTGCGAACTGGTCACCTCTGAAACTATGTCGCGAACGTCTCCGACTGAGCGAATTTTCTAACGCGAGTACTTTGAATGGGTATCCAACCAATAAATTTGGATAACTAACTGGAATAGTGTTTTGTAGGTTTGTCATCGCCTCAATCTCCGTGCCCGTCTTTTTTACGACGATGTTGCGAATGAAGCGGTTGCTCTTCTCGTTATGAGTGTGGGATACATCGGCGTTAGCGGCGATGGGGCTTTCAATATTCGCTTCTATGAGGGCGCGCGCCAGCCATTCAATTGCAAGCATTTCGAACACGCTGAAGACCGACTGGCTTCGATTTTCGATTCTTACATCTGGCGTCCGATACGCGCTTTCCCGGAGAGAAATCTTATGGTGTCACCTCAAACCATGGTCGTTCAGCCAGACACGCAGTCGAACATTCGCGAGACTTCTCCTTCAACCGAGGGCGATTTCGTTCAGTTTCGTGATGTGTACAAGTCCTATGGTGAAAATCTCGTCGTCATGGACCACATGAACCTAAACATGCGAGCCGACGACCGCTTGGTCATCATCGGCCCCAGCGGTAGCGGCAAAAGCTCGCTTCTGCGGGTCATGATGGGGCTCGAAGGGGTTCAGGGCGGCGAGATAGGGTTTCAGGGCAAGCCCTATATCTATGGCGCGAACTCTGGGAGCAGAAAGCGTATCGACGCGAAGCTGCAGAAGCAGATTGGTATGGTGTTTCAGCACTACACCCTGTTTCCGCATCTTTCAGTGCTTGGCAATCTCGTTCTTGCTCCCGTCAAAGTTGGCGGTATCTCGAAAGCGGAAGCCACCGAGCGCGCGCGCTTGTATCTCGCTCGCCTCGGCCTAGAAAGCAAGCTGCATGCGTATCCGAGCCAATTGTCGGGAGGTCAGAAGCAGCGCGTAGCTATCGCTCGCGCCTTGATGCTCGAGCCGAAACTCATGCTATTCGATGAAGTTACATCGGCCCTGGACCCGGAAATGGTCATTGAAGTGCAGAACGTTATGCTTCAGTTGGCCGAACAGAGGATGGCGATGATTATCGTCACTCATGACATGCATTTCGCTCGCGATATCGCGACGCGCGTGGTCTTCTGTGCGAGCGGGAAAATCGTCGAGGAAGGCGCACCTGCTGAGATGTTCAAGTGTCCCAAAGAGGTTCGCACTCGCGAGTTTCTCGAAAAAATTCTTCATCTTGATTGAGGTCGAAGCCATGAACTACCACTTCGACTTCAGCTTTCTATCCGGCAGCCTTAGTGCACTGCTCGGTGGCCTCAGGGTGACCATTGAGCTCGCCATCGCGTCCAATCTCATGGGTCTTGTGCTTGGCTTTCTTCTGTGCCTGCTCGTCATGAGTCGTTGGGCAATTGTACGTTGGCCAGCACAGCTCTTCATTGAATTCTTCCGCTGCACGCCGGCTCTTTTGCAGATTGTCTGGTTTTTCTACTGCATCCCAATGATGCTTGACGTTTTCATAGACCCCATTTCCATGGGTGTACTGGCACTCGGTCTGAATTTGACTGCCTTTAACGCCGAGGCTTATCGAGCCGGCGTACAGGCAGTGCCGAAAGAACATTTGGATGCATCAGTGGCGCTCGGCCTGCGGCCGTGGCAACGTACCGTGTACGTCGTTCTGCCGCAGGCATTGCGTAACGCCACGCCTGTCCTGGTGACGAACGGGATTGGTAGCCTTCAGCAAAGTGCGCTAGTTGCCATCGTCGCGGTAGCGGACCTGATGTACGTCGGCAAGAGCCTGGCGACAGAAGCTTATCGGCCCTTGGAAACCTATTCTATCGTCGCTCTTATCTATTTCGCGCTTTCACTGCTTATCGGGAAATCTGCACGAGTCATCGAGCGTCGCCAAGATGCTGCGGGACACTGAGGAAATGACAATGAATCTGGATTTTTCGGTTGTACTACCGTACTGGTTCGTACTTTTGAAGGGTCTTGGGCTGACCCTTGCATTTACTACCAGTTGCGCCGTCATTGGAAGCATCGGCGGTTTTGTCATGAGCATCCTGCGCATGTCACCATCGCGCTTGATCAAAGCGTTGACGACTTTTTATGTACAGTTTTTTCGAGGCACGCCTCTGCTGATACAACTGTTTTGGGTGTACTTCTGCTTTCCGATTGTTTTCAGGCTGCCGATTCCACCGTACCTGTCGGTCGTTATATCGCTGACACTTTATATGGTGGCCATTACGAGTGAGACCTTCCGTGGTGCGCTCAAGTCTATCTCGGCCGAACAGCATGACGCCTGCATTGCGCTCAGTCTCTCGCCCCATGCAAAGATCCTGTATGTGATTTTCCCGCAGGCGCTGCTGAGAGCAGTTCCTCCGTTGCTATCGAACGTCGTCAGCCTCTTCAAGGAAAGTGCACTCATCTCCTCAGTCGGCGTGGCAGACCTAATGTTTGTAGGAGAAAACATTTCAACTAGTACTGCCCGGCCTGTCGAGTTCCTTACGACCGTCGCGATTATCTACTTCCTTGTCGCTTTCCCGCTGACCCGCTTGGTCGGCGTGGTTGAGTCGCGGATGCTCAGGCGCTATGCCTACTAACCCAACCTTCTATCGCCAATAGCTGGAGAAAACTCATGCAATTTAAAGGTATTTTGCCCGCCCTTGTTACTCCTTTCGACGCGTCCGGCGCGGTCGACCACGACATGCTGGCGTCCATCCTTGAATATCAGCTCAAAGCTGGTGTAAGTGGTTTTGTTCCCCTCGGTTCGACTGGTGAGTACTACGCGTTAACTAATGAAGAGCGTCGTGCTGTCCTAAAGACAGTGCGCGAGGTTGTAGGCACCCGTGGCCACTTGATTGCGGGCGCCAATGGCTCCTGTACCCGTGAGGTAATTGAACAGGTCAAGCAGACGCGTGATGCCGGCTACACCAACGTGCTGATTGCGCCCCCGTACTATGCGTTGCCGTCGCAAGAGGAACTCATTGGCCACTATGAAGCGATTCTGGCTGCAGTGCCAGATGTTGATGTGATGCTTTATAACTATCCGGTTCGCACGAACGTCGAAGTGGGCTATGGGGTGCTCGATGCTTTCAAGGACAATCCGCGAGTCGTGGGCATTAAGGAAAGCGCCGGCAATCTGCTGCGCGCAATTGAAATCGGCGGCAAGTACAAGGACCACTACCAGCTGTCGTGCGGCTCCGATGACCAGGCACTCGATTTCTTCCTTTGGGGCGCGAGCAGTTGGATTTGTGGGCCGGCAAACTGCTTCGCGACACAAGTGGTCGACTTCTACAACAAGTTCTCGGCCGGTGACATCAGGGGGGCGCAAGACGTCATGCGTTCACTGTTCCCTGTCATGGCCAGCATGGAAGCGGGCAAGTTCATCCAGAAGGTCAAGTACGGCTGTGAACTCGCAGGCTTCAAGGTGGGCATCGCGCGTATGCCGTTGCAACCCCTAACAGACGCCGAAAAGGCGGAATTTCGCGCGGTGTTCGAAGCTTCGCAAGCCTGATGGGTCGAGCGCCGGCATCATCGCGCGCCGGCGCAACCGCAACGAGACAAACGAAATGACGAGACACAACTTCAAGTGCATCGAAGGCCATACCGAGGGCATGCCTGTACGAATGGTGATTGACGGCGCTCCCACGCTACTCGGTGCAACGATGAATGACTTTAGAAGTTTTTTCGTCGAGCAGTACGACTGGATACGTCGCTCACTGATGCTGGAGCCTCGAGGTCACTCGCACATGTCCGGCACCATTCTGTATCCGCCGGTAAGCGCGAACGCAGACTTCAGTCTGCTGTTTATTGAGACATCTGGTTGCCTGCCTATGTGCGGGCACGCATCGATTGGGTCGATTTCGTTTGTACTGGAGGCAGGTCTTGTCGTTCCGAAGCGACCGGGAACGGTCGTCGTCGACGTTCCTGCCGGCCAACTCACCGCGCGTTATGAGATGAGCGGCGACATGGTGACCTCTGTCCGGTTCACGAACGTCCCCAGTTTCTTGTTGCACCGCGATGTAGAGGTTGTCCTGCCCCAACTCGGGCGATTGAGCGTCGACATCGCTTATGGCGGAAATTTTTATCCTATCGTGGAAGTTCAGCCCAACTTTCCGGGGTGTGAGCACTTTGCGCCCGAACAGTTGCTTGAGTGGGGCCGCGAGATGCAGGCCCTGGTCAACGACACGATTGAAGTCATGCATCCGGACAATCAGGCAATCCGGGGCGTAAAACATTGCATGTGGACTGGCCACCCAATGAGGGAAGACGCTGACGCACGCGCGGTCGTGATTGCCGGCGAAAGCCTTATTGACCGCTCACCGTGCGGCACCGGTACCTCCGCGAGGGTGGCGCAACGCTTCGCACGCGGGTTGCTGAGAGAGGGCGAGGTGTTTCGGCATCAGAGTCTAATCGGCAGTCGTTTCATCGGGCGGGTCGAATCAACAACTAAACTGGAAAGTGGCATCGACGCCGTGTTCCCCAGCATTGAGGGGCGCGCATGGATAACGGGGCGCGCAGAATACTACGTCGACGAGTCCCAACCCTACGCGCATGGCTTCACCCTGCGGGAGTTTGTCGCTTGAACGCCGTTCATCAAGAGCATATCGCGGGAGCGCGGTCCCCGACTGCGCAAGAAAACGCCACTGTTATCGGCGGGGGCATCGTTGGGGTGTGTTGTGCTCTTTACCTTCAGCGCAACGGATACGTGGTCACATTGATTGACCCCGCCGCGCCGGGCGATAGCACGGCGAAGTGGAGCTGTGGTCAGATGGCCGTGAGTGAAATCATTCCGCTGTCGAAGCCTGGCATCCTGATGAAAGTACCGGGATGGCTTATGGACCAGAAAGGGCCACTAGCTCTACGGCCTAGCGCGCTGCCGAATATTCTGCCGTGGTTCTTCCGCTTCGTCGCATCCGCAAGGCACGCCAAAATCGTTGACATCGCACAATCGATGGCAACACTCACGCGCGACGTCTACACCGACTATGCACCCTTGCTCGCTGTATGTGAAGACAAGGCATTAATGGGCGAGCGTCCCATTCTCGAAGTCTTTGACCATCCTTCTGGTATCGAGAACGAGCAACCGCATCTCGAGCTTCGTCAATCTCTTGGATTCAAGGCTCAACGCCTCAATGCGTCAGAAATTGGCGATCTTGAGCCCGCGCTGGCGGGCCGCTTTGCTCATGGGTTGCTCTTTCCAGACTGGCGCGCGGTTAGTGACACTGAAGGGTTTATTGCCGCGCTCACGAAGAGTTTCATCGACCAGGGCGGCTGTCGGATTCGCACAGAGGCAACAAGTATCGACGAGTCGGCTGGGCGCGCGACAGGGGTGACGCTCGCCAATGGCGAACGCGTCTCCGCCAGCCACGTCGTCGTCGCAGCTGGCACAGGATCGCGACGCTTCTTCAATGCGCTTGGCGTAAGCATCCCGCTGGAAGGGATTGCTGGATATCAGGCGCTACTGCCCAACCCGGGTGTGCAAATTCGGCACTCCGTCATCTACGCAGACGGCGGCTTCTGCTTTAGCCCGATGACGCGAGGCCTGCAGATTGGCGGGACAATCGAATTTGCAGGTCGTGGTGCCAAGCCGAATTTCAAGCGCGCCGACATCATCCTTGAAAAAGCGAAGCGAATCCTGCCTGAGCTTCGCACTGAAAGTTTGGAGTATGGCGTGGGCTATCGTCCATTCCTGCCAGATACGAAACCGGTCATCGACCGCTCGCGACGACTGCCGAACGTGTTCATGGCGTTGGGCCATGGACAACTAGGGCTCACGCTTGGCGCCACCACGGGACGCCTTATCGGCGATATGGTCGCGGGGCGTCCGACGAAACAGGACCTAAAGCCGTTCAGCGCTTACCGATTTGCCTGATATAGAGAGAACTCATGAAATCGTATGACCAACTTTTCATCAATGGCCGCTGGGTTGCACCTGTTAAAGGTGGAGTCTTTGAGACTGTCGACCCGAGTAACGAAACAGTTCTCGCGAAAGTTGCTGCCGCGACGGCAGAAGACATCGACCTTGCTGTAAAGGCGGCACGGTGTGCATTTGATAATGGCCCGTGGCCGCGCATGAGCGGTGCCGAGCGTGGTGCAGTTTTGCGCAGAATCGCCAAGGGCATCCGCGACCGTCTGCCCGAACTCGCAGAGATTGAGGTGCGTGATAACGGCAAGCCCTTGCCCGAAGCCCTATGGGACCTTGGCGATGCAGCTGGCTGCTTTGAGTTCTATGCCGGTCTCGCGGAACAGCTGGACGAAAACGCTGAACAGCCCGTGACGCTTTCGGATGACCGCTTTAGTTCAGTGGCGAGAAAAGAGCCCGTCGGTGTGGCTGGCGCCATTATTCCGTGGAACTTTCCGATGCTGATGGCGGCCTGGAAAATTGCGCCCGCGCTTGCTGCTGGATGTACGATGGTATTGAAGCCCTCAGAGCTCACACCGCTGAGCGCCCTTGAGCTAGCCGACATCGCCAGCAAAGCAGACTTGCCGCCGGGTGTGCTGAATGTCGTGACCGGCTTGGGTAAAGATGCGGGCGCCCCGCTGAGCGAACACACCGGCATCGACAAGCTCGCGTTCACCGGTAGCGTACCGACCGGCAGCCGCATCATGCAGGCCGCGGCACGCGACATCAAGAATATCAGCCTTGAACTCGGTGGGAAGTCGCCATTCGTGGTATTCGATGACAGCGATGTCGAAGCGGCCGTCGAATGGATTATGTTCGGCATTTTCTGGAACCAGGGCGAAGTGTGTTCCGCAACGTCCAGGGTTCTCGTTCAGCGCGGCATTTATGAACGCCTGCTCGAGCGACTCGAACAGGAGACGCGCAAAATCACGATAGGCAACGGTCTCGACGAAGGCGTAATGCTAGGGCCTCTGGTTAGCCGCGGACAGTATGAAAAGGTTCTGGAGGCAGTCGCGCGTGGGAAGGAGGAAGGTGCACGCCTGGTCACGGGCGGAAATCGCCCGGCAAATCTCAACAAGGGGTACTTCATGGAGCCCGTGGTGTTTGCTGACGTGCCCGAGGACAGCTGGATTTGGCGGGAGGAAATTTTCGGTCCCGTCGTATGCATCCGTCCCTTCGATGACGAAGCTGATGCGGTGCGCTCGGCAAACGACTCCCGCTTTGGTCTTGCGGCAGCTGTGATGTCAGGAGACCTTGAGCGATGCGAACGAGTGGCGCGCGCGTTCCGGGCGGGTATCGTGTGGATTAACTGTTCGCAACCTACTTTCACCGAGGCGCCGTGGGGCGGGTACAAGCAAAGCGGTATCGGACGGGAGCTGGGAGAGTGGGGTTTGAACAATTACCTCGAAACCAAGCAGATTACTCGCTACGAAAGCGAGAAGCCGTGGGGCTGGTACATCAAATAAGGTTGGACAATCATGCGCTGGACGAAGACGTTGCAGTTAGTGGATGTGCATTGCGAAGGTGAAATCGGGAAGGTTATTACCGCGGGCGTCATTGATGTCCCCGGAAAGACCATGCTCGACAAGATGAACCATATCAACGAGGTCGACGACAGCCTTCGACGGCTGGTGGTTCTTGAGCCGCGGGGCTGCGTGCAAATGTCCGTCAATCTCCTGCTTCCGCCAACGCGTCCAGAAGCTGACGCTGGTTTCATCGTGCTGCAAGCCGACAAAGCGCATCCCATGTCAGGCAGCAATTGCATTTGCGTGGTCACCGCGCTGCTGGAACTCGGCGTGGTGACGATGGAGGAGCCGGAGACCACCGTGGTGCTGGATACGCCAGCGGGACTCGTGACGGCCCGCGCCACATGTCGAGACGGGCGTTGTGTCGGCGTTTCGCTGGATATGGTGCCCGCTTTCGTTGAGTACCTTGACTTTGAATTTGAGACCGCAGAGTTCGGCAAAATCAAGGCGGACATCGCTTTCGGGGGCGTCTACTATGCACTTATCGACGTGGACCAGGTTGGCCTGAGAATAGCGCCAGAAAACGCACGCCAGCTAGCCGAATCTGGCGTCAAGCTGAAGGATGTAATCAATCAGCGGGTTCGTGTGCAGCACCCGCTGTACCCGCAGATTAACGACGTCGCGTATGTCATGTTTCGAAATCGTCTGAGCGACGAGCTGTATCAGACCTGCACAACTTTGCCTCCCGGACGCGTCGACCGGTCTCCTTGCGGGACCGGCAGTTCAGCAAATCTGGCAACTTTGGCCGCACGAGGGCGTGTCGACGTGGGCGACCGCCTTACTTCGCGCTCCATCATCGGAGGAGAGTTTGGGGTCGAATTGCTGGGTCGAACCGAAGTGGCGGGCAAGGCTGCGGTGTTACCCCGCATTCAGGGTCGCGCATGGATTTACGGCATCCAGCAGCTTGGAGTCGACCCGGATGACCCGCTGGCCATGGGCTTCATGTTGAGCGACACATGGGGCTCCGGATTTCCCAAAACTTGAAGGCGGGCGCGCAATGGTAAACTTGAAAGTGCGCCCGTCCTTTCAGGCCCGTAACGGAGGCGACGAGACAATGAGCAAAGACATGCCGGAGACCGGAGCAGGCACCCGTCGGCACGGTGGGCGATATATTTATGAGGAACTGCGCAAGCAGATACTTACGCTCAAGCTCAAGCCCGGCGCCCAGTTGGACGAGGTCTCATTGGCAGCCCAGTTCGGACTGTCGCGCTCACCTGTCCGGGATGCGCTTGCGCGACTCAGCAGCGAAGGGTTGGTTACGATTTTGCCGAACCGGACAACACTCGTCACTCCGTTCGAAATTGAGGAGTTTCCGAAATATATTTCGGCCCTCGACCTCATTCAGCGGGCAGTGAGCCGACTGGCTGCCACGCAGCACACCGTGTCAGATTTAGCCCGCATTCGGAAGGCTGATGTCGCCTACCTGGAGGCGGTCAGCAGCGGAGACTTCCAGGCGATGTCCGAGACGAACAAGGCGCTGCACATGGCTATAGCCCATGCAGCAAGTAATCCTTACTTCGTTGGGTACTACGAGCGGCTTCTCGGCGAGGGGCAACGCCTGCTTCACCTTCACTTCGACTTTACCCTTAGCTCGCCGACTGCAACGAAGCTTGGGCGCGACCACGACGAGTTGATTGATGCAATAGCACGACGCGACGCCGATGCTGCCGAGAAAGCCGCCCATGAACACACCATGCTCTTTCAGAAGCGGTTCCTCGACTATATGAGACAAAATTTGACGGAGTCGGTGGCAATATTCTGATCCATCCCTGACGTCAAGACACATTTGGCATTACAGAGCAGGTCAATCCAGTATGGCGCCTCCTTGGACGGGCCGCTGTTCGGGTGGCAATCCAGCAAGACTACAACCTACCTCCACGCGGTCGCGCGCCTCGCAACGACGGCTAAACAGCCGGCGCAGACGCGCGCGGCCAGCCTCGATATGACAGAAAAGCGAAAGGTTTATGGCCGCGACCGTACTGCATTCATCAGCTCCGAAGGCTCGACCCTTACCCAGGTTACGATAGGCGAATCCACAGACAAAGGCGGCGCATTTCAATAGCTATCGACGCCCAATTCTTATCGCAAGTTTCGGCCCGCCTACGCGAGATTTGTCCTGTATCCTTTAACCTCGCAGTCGTAGAACGTTGCGCATTGTCCAGTTAGCGGATTAGCGCCCGACTATTCATCGCTGGCTAGCTGTTTAACGCAATATAAGCGACATTACGAGACTCGTTTTGTTTGGGCGAACAGGCCACTTATTTATGGATTAACGCAACCATGGATAGCCGCATCTCATTTCAAAATCTGTGCGAACATCAAAACTTGAGCTCAGTGTTCGACTTAATGAGCGAGTTACGGCCGAAACTTGACAATGAGGGCGCGTTTGCATCGCAAATTGAGGTCCAGCGGCAACAAGGCTACGCATTGTTGGGCGCTTACGATGACAGCACGTTGATTGCTCTCGCTGGATATAGGATACAGACTAACTTTCTCTATGGCCGCTTCGCCTACGTCGAGGATCTTGTGGTTTCGGCCCGTTTAATTCGCACGGGAATCGGCCGCGAGGTGCTTGATGCTGTCAAAGAGATTGCGAGCGAGCGCGGTTGCACGCACCTTGTACTTGACACAGCCCTTCAAAAAACACAAGCGCAGCTGTTCTATCGGAGCAATGGTTTTGTCGAAACGGGGCTGCACTTTGCTCGGGCTTTAATAACTGAAAGAAATTAGTAATGGTGATGCAATTCCCTGATCTCGGCATGGGGCTCCTTTGTGTTTCAAGCGGAGGCGATTTAAGTTATTCGCAATAACCGGCACCCGTCCACTACTCCGCGGGCCTCTTGGGTAAGCCGCGTACCCGAAGGTTTGTTGTGCTGAGTGGCGTTGCTTTTCTAATATCAATATTGCTTGCTGTTATCTTCTTCCCTTTCCAAGCGGATGCGAGAAACATCGTAATATGTAAAACGAGGCAATCTGCTATTAATGCGACTGCAGTTCAAAATTGTGTAAGCGCGGGTTTGCTAATCTGACAACTATCATCGTGTAACGAAATATCGCAAAACTAAAGTTATTTCTCCAACTACTATTTGAGGGATCTATCATGAGTAATCGAATTGACTATGCAACGGTATCTCCGGAAGGATACAAGGCATTCGGAAAAGTGCCGGCCTACTTGTACACCTGCGGACTTCCGCATGAATTAGTCGACCTGGTCAATCTTCGGGTGTCGCAGATAAACGGATGCGCTTATTGCATAGATAAGCATTCCCGCGACCTGATCAAACGGGGCGTAACAGTGGACAAACTAGTCCTGGTTCCGGTATGGAATGAGGCCGGAGCGGTATTCGACACTCGCGAACGCGCAGCGCTGGAGTGGGCCGAAATTGTTACGAGACTTGGCGAGACTGGCGTATCAGACGCTAAATACGACGCTGTTACGTCCGTATTTGATGATAAGGAAGTTTCAGATTTGACATACGCGATCGCGCTGATGAACGCGTTCAATCGCCTTAGCATCAGTTTTCGTAATAAACCAGCTGCCGCCGTTGAGGTTTGAGTGCCCAGGCGTCGTACATTTTCGACGCAGCAGTGCCACCGTTTTTTGTGTATTGTTACCGCCCCCTTCAGAGAGCACTTATGGTTTGATTTCTCTCGGATAAAGGCCGGCCTTTTGCCGGAAGCTGCCCCTGGTCAATAGAGAGGGACTGACAGCGCGGACAATAGAGGCGACTTCGATCTTGGCGAGCAGCATCAAGCAATTGTCCGTTGCACAGCAGCGTCAACGGACAATTTCTTTCCGGCGCCCCTGACCCGCAACGAGTCGCCTTCCCAATAGCCGGAGGGGAGGGAAGAGGAGGGGAGAGGACAGGATTCGGTCTTGGTGGCCACGCGCAGACTGCCCGCCTAGGATATATCTGCTTGCGTCGATCTGTGCCCGTGTGGGCAGCATGCGCATACTGTGGCCATGGCGTGGGTAGGCTATGAGATGGCGGCGAGCGTCGACAGGTAGGCCGTCCGTTCCAACCCAACTCGGCACAGTCATACGAGCAAAACGTAAGCGATAGTTCACGTACGCCATGAGCTGGCTTCCTTCTGCCAACCTGTGGCCAGCAATCCGATACCCAATTTAATTTCTTCTAACGATGTTCTGCCAAAGCCAAAAACCAGTATGTCGGCGGCACGTCCCGTCGTCGAAAATTCTCGTGCCTGATATATGCCGACGCCGTTTGCATCCGCTATCCGGCAGAGTGCCTGGGCATCGTAGCCATGTATCACCCTCGCGGAAATATGGAGACCGCATGAGGATTCCAAGGGGATCAGCCAGTTACGCAGAAGCCGCCGGATGTCTTCAAGAAGAGTTGCGCGGCGCTTCGCATACTCCGTACGCATGCGTTTCAGATGAGAAGCAAATTCTCCACTTACCATGAGCTGCAGCAAGGTGTTTTGAACATGGGTGGATGTCTGTCGGTCTACAGCCCATTTCGCCATACGAACCTTTTCACCTAGCCAAGGGGGTGAAACGATAAAGCCTGCACGGAAGGCAGGCGCAAGAGTTTTGGACAGTGAGCCCACGTAAATAATCCGATCATCCTTATCCATTGATTGCAGACAAGGAGGCGGCATTGCGCCGTAGTAAAATTCGCAATCGTAGTCGTCTTCGACGATAACGAAATTATTTGCTGCGGCTCGGGCCAGTAGCTCATGCCGCCGCTCCATCGACAGCGATACTCCCAAGGGAAATTGATGGTTTGGTGTGCAGTACACCGCGGAGATTCCCGCAGGAATATCCGCGACCTTGATGCCGTTCTCGTCCACCTGCAGAGGGACCAAATCCGCGCCGCACAGCCGCGCGATGTCCGCGACAACAGGATAGCCCGGATCCTCAACGGCAATTGACGTCGCCGGACCGAGCAGCAGTCTCGACAGAATATCGAGAGACTGGCGAGTGCCGGTGGTAATGACAATGTTCGACGAAGTGCATCGAACGGATCGTGATTGTCGGAGGTACGCGGCAATGCGCTCGCGAAGGCGAAGGTCTCCCTCCGGCTGATTGTACTTGGAGAGCAGGCCCGGCTCTAAGTCGGAAGGCCAGCGCGCCAAACGTCTCGGTCGTAATAAATTCTCGGCATCCCGTGAAACCTCACCCGGACGAAAATCGCAATGCGCATGCCTATCGCTCAGCAACATCATTGTTGGCGGAAGCCGATCTGACCATTGTGACAACTGGGGCCGCTTCGAGGGGTTTGACGGCGTAATTTTGTTAGGAGGCAGCGCGTCTCGCACATATAGACCCGAACCCGAACGAGCCTCGAGCCAACCTTCAACGATCAACGACGCAGTCGCTTCCCTGATTGTATTACGAGACACCCCTAGCTCGAGCGCCCACGTTCTGGACGCAGGGAAGCGCTGTCCTGGCTCTAAGCGCCCCTCGGCTAATGCATTGTAAATCCCTTTGTACACCTGCTGCTGAATCGAGCCTACTCCATCCAAACGAATTAAAAAATCGACCAAAGTGTCTCTTCCTCTTACAGCGTCGTGGGACGAGAAATTAATACTTAAACTAACGCCTTGACCCAATTTATATCGGCATTTTCGGCCCACTCGTGAAGTGTCGCTGTCTTATGCTCAGAGCCCGCATCGGAATCACCGCGCGACTATCGAGCCTGCGTCATCCGGACATTCCAGAGCAACGACATGAATTCTACTGTTCTTCAAAGTAATCGGACCTTTCAGTCCTTTGCCATATTGCCTGCGGACTCCAACTGTAATGCTAACGCATGGTGTTCGCATTGAGCGAGCGAATAAAATCTGCTGGCTCTTGATCACTGCTAGCACAGTATGGACTACAGTTGTCGTATTGGGCATGCTAGGTGTTCGGGTTTAACGACTACCTTTTGCACCTCAGCGCCGGCAGTCGACTGGAAATCGTTAATTACCTTTTCCGTTCATGTTGTTTGATGGAAAATGTTGCTCCAGCGCCGTTGTCACATCGATGCTGTTTGCCAGAGAGGGTGGCGCTGTGCAGCGCGCCACCCTCTATCGCTCGGGATCCCTCAAGCGGTTTAATCGTCATACGTCAATGCGTCAATGCGTCACCGCGGCGATCGAGGCTAACCGCTGGAGCATATCGTCGGCGCCTCCCCGCTCAGCCGCTTTTCCGGTCGCTCCGCAGTGATCGCTGGATCTAATTCCAGCTATTTAAATTTCGCCCCAGCGGTGCTAACCGCGGGAGCGGGTAGTCCAATCCACCCAAGTTAAGCGCAGCTGCCGCGCCGGAACTCAATCGAGTTAAAAAGCGCTTGACGTGAAGCCAACTTCGCGCGGCCGCCACCCTGCTGGCGTCTTTTTAGACGCCAGCAGGGTGGCGGCCAATGAGGATCTTTTTGATCTTCGTTGGCCCCATGTCTCTTCCCACTCTGTTTGCCGATCTCGCCGCCCATATTCAGACTCAACAGTTTCGTCACCTTGCTTGCGATCCCGAGCATCCCACGGCGTTCCAACGTCGTCGCAAATTGCCCTTGCCGGCACTGATCGCATTGATGCTCACCGGCATGCGCAAGAGCGTCCAGACCGA
>NZ_MTHB01000050.1 GCF_002220365.1 Caballeronia sordidicola
AGAACGCCTGCCGGGTTGAGGCGCTGCAACTCTCACAGATGGAGCGGGTGGAGAAGGCGCTCGTGCTGTACATGGTCGTATCGTGGCGTATCGCGCGGCTCATGCGTGTGGGCAGAACCTGTCCGGAGTTGGACGCGTCGCTGTTCTTCGAGCCTGACGAGATACACGGCGCCCACGTGCTCTGTAAGAAGGCGCGTCCGAAAAAACCACCGACGCTCAACCAGATGATACGGATGGTCGGCTCACTAGGCGGATTTCTCGGGCGCAAGAGCGACGGCGAACCGGGAGCGAAGACGCTGTGGATTGGCATGCAGCGAGTCATGGATGCTGTGATCACCATCCAGATCTTGCGCGACGGCTATGACACTTCTGTATGTGCGACACGTGTCGCCGTCCGCCGGACGTAAATCGGCAAGGTAGTGGATGGCAAAGTCCGCTTCTGTCTTGTCACGCGCGGCTCGCCGTGCCGTGACCTGCTGTACGGCCAGCAGTTGCCTACCCGGACGTGCGCGACTGGTAACGGTCGGGTGCGAAGCTCCGGGAACAACGTACCCTCGAAAGACATCACCACTGGCGACAGTGCGGATGACGCTGCGAGCCGCAATGCGGCGTGGGGGCCAGGCAAGTTCCGCATGCGCAACAGATGTGAATCGTCGATAAACCTCGTAAGTGTCAACGGGCCAAAGCGGCTGATAGGCCCGGGCCAAAAAAGGCATGCAGCTGGATGTTCTTTTATACAGTGGGGACACGCCGTCCTAACGCTGCCGGGGAATAGACGGGCGCTAAACGGATAGTCCCAGTGCGATAGGAGTGAAGGTCGCATCCGGGGCGACAGGAGCGGGAACGTGGTAAGTCCAATTGTCCGCCTACGCCAGATATTGGGCTACGGCAGGTAAGCCGCGAGGCAAGCTGTTGGGCAAGTGGATATGAGAACGCGGAGAAAGCGAATGGCGAGCGGTAATAGCCCGCATAGGGGTTCAAGATTTGCCCCGACCTGAAAGGGTGCAGACTTCCGCGTGGTGCAGTTGTCGTAGGTCCACTTTCGAGATTCATCGAAGGGAAGCTTGTGAGAGACCGGTATGTCTACGGTTCAGCACCCTTCGTCTCAGCGATGAGGCGAATCGACAATGTGATACTTGCGAAGGGCTTGCGAAGTCGGGCAAGACCGACGTCTATGTGACGTTTAACACTGTGCTCGAGCCGTATGCGGGGAAAGCCCGCACGTACGGTTCTTCGGGGGCCTCGTTGCCGAGAGGCAACGGGGCTACCCACTAACGAAATGGGCTTAAGTAGCTGCATGAGTTGCAAGGGCTATCGCCCGACTCGCTCAGGCAGTTGCAGCTGAAATCCGCTTGTCATGCTCGATCACGGCGTAGGCGCTGTGATTGTGGATCGACTCGAAGTTCTCGGCTTCCAGCACATACGCCACAATTCGTTCGTCAGCATTCAGTCGCGTAGCGACATCGCGAACCAGGTCCTCAACGAATTTCGGGTTCTCGTAAGCACGCTCGGTCACGAACTTCTCGTCGGGCCGCTTCAACAAACCCCACAACTCGCACGACGCTTCTTCTTCCGCGATCCTGATCAAGTCCTCGATCGCAACATCACCCTCGAACTCCGCCGCGATAGTCACATGCGAGCGCTGGTTATGCGCGCCGTATTGCGAAATCTGCTTCGAACACGGGCACAGGCTCGTGACCGGCACGAGCACTTTCAGCGAGATCCGCGTCTCGCCACCGCGCACTTCGCCGGTCAACGTAACCTCGTAATCCATCAGGCTTTGCACGCCTGACACCGGCGCGGTCTTCATGACGAAATACGGGAACGAAACCTCGATACGCCCTGAATGCGCTTCAAGCTTCGCCAGCATCGCGGCAAGCATGGTCCGGAATGCGGCCTGATCGAGCGGCGCACGGTGTTCGTCGAGCAAAGCGACGAAGCGCGACATGTGCGTGCCTTTTTGATCGGCGGGAAGATGAACGTCGAGATTCCAGATGCCAACGCCCGGCTGCAATTCACCGCTGGAGGTCCGGATGGTCAGCGGATATCGAACTGCTTTTACGCCCACGCGCTGGATTGGGATCTGCCTGACGTCGAGCGAACTCTGAACATCGGGCATCGCAAAGGCGGGATTCATCTGATTCATTCTTTTTCCTTGTCCGTGGCGTGAATCTCGTCGCGCGAACCTTGACGCGCACGGATGAAACAAAACGCGCGTCCCCGACGCCCGTCTTCACCACACGTTCTCAATCAGGCGACGCGTTTCGTCAGCTTGCCTGCAGCACTTTCGACAGCAGTATCGACCGCGGTATTGAGAAAGCGCTCGCGAATCGATTTGGCGATACCCGCGCCATCCAGCCCGCACGATGCCAGCAGCTTGACCGGATCGCCGTGATCGATGAAAAGATCGGGCAAGCCCAGTTGCAGCACAGGCTTGATGACCGCGTTCGCCAACAGGCTTTCCACGCATGCCGAGCCTGCGCCGCCCATGATCGCGCCTTCTTCCACGGTCACGAGTGCGTCGTGGGTGGCAGCGAGTTCACGCAGCAATTCGGCATCGATCGGCTTCACGAAGCGCATGTTCGCGACGGTGGCGTCCAGTTCCTCGGCCGCCGCCAGCGCAGGCGCCACCATGGTGCCGAACGCAAGGATCGCGATACGCCTGCCGGAACCTACTTTCTGCGTGGACTCACGGCGGATTTCGCCCTTGCCGAGCGCAATAGCGGTCATCTTCTTGACGATCTTCACGCCCGTGCCCGCACCACGCGGATAACGCACAGCGGACGGATTGGGCTGCTGCAACGCCGTGTAAAGCATCTGACGGCATTCGTCTTCGTCTGACGCCGCCATCACCGTCATGTTCGGGATGCAGCGCAGGAACGCGAGATCGTAATTGCCGGCGTGCGTCGCACCGTCCGCGCCCACCAGACCCGCGCGGTCGATGGCGAATACCACCGGCAGGTTCTGCAACGCGACGTCATGGATCAACTGATCGTAGGCACGCTGCAAGAAGGTCGAATAGATTGCGACCACCGGGCGCATGCCGTCGGCGGCGAGACCGCCCGCGAACGTCACGGCGTGTTGCTCAGCGATACCCACATCGAAATAACGATCCGGGAAACGCTTCTCGAACTCCACCATGCCCGAGCCTTCGCGCATGGCCGGCGTAATGCCGACGACCCGCGAATCCTGCTCGGCGGCGTCGCACAGCCATTCGCCGAATACTTGCGTATAAGTCTTCTTCGACGGTGCCGTCGACGGCTTGATGCCTTCCGCCGGATTGAACTTGCCAGGACCGTGATAGAGAACCGGATCAGCTTCGGCAAGCTTGTAACCCTGCCCCTTCTTCGTCACGACGTGCAGGAACTGCGGACCGCGCAATTCCTTGATGTTTTGCAGCGTCGGAATCAACGATTCGAGATCATGGCCATCAATGGGACCGATGTAGTTAAAGCCGAATTCCTCGAACAACGTGGCCGGAACAATCATGCCCTTCGCGTGCTCCTCGAGCTTGCGAGCAAGGTCCAGCATGGGAGGAGCCACGCGCAGCACGCGCTCCACACCGGCACGCGCCGCCGCGTAGAAACGCCCCGACATCAAGCGCGCGAGATGGCGATTCAACGCGCCGACCGGCGGCGAGATCGACATGTCGTTGTCGTTCAGGATCACGAGCAGCGGCACGTCGTCGGCCACGCCTGCATTGTTCATGGCCTCGAATGCCATGCCGGCGGTCATCGCGCCGTCACCGATCACCGCGATCGAATAGCGGTTGTCGCCCTGCAGCTTGCTCGCGATCGCCATGCCGAGCGCCGCCGAAATCGACGTACTGGAATGCGCGGTGCCGAAGGTGTCGTATTTCGATTCGCTACGGCGCGGGAAGCCGGAAATGCCGCCGGCCTGGCGCAGCGTCTTCATCTGATCGCGACGGCCAGTCAGGATCTTGTGCGGATAAGTCTGGTGACCGACGTCCCAGACAATTCGATCATGCGGGGTATCGAAGACGTAATGGAGCGCGATCGTCAGTTCGACCGTCCCCAGATTCGACGACAAATGCCCGCCCGTCTGCGACACGCTGTCGAGCACGTAGGCACGCAGCTCTTCGGCCAGCGGTTTTAGTTCGTGGCGGTCCAGGGCGCGCAAGGCGGCCGGATCGTCGATGGTTTTCAGCAAGTCGTACATCGTCGTCCCATTTAGGAAAACTGGCGGAAGCCGTTCGGTTGTTACCCGGTGCAGCTTGGAGCAGCATGCGTAAGGTGCGTAAGGTGCGTAAGTTGCATCAGGCACGCCCGCCGGTCCCGCGTTTTATCGTATGTTTCAGTGCACCCGGTTCACAACCAGGTCAGCCAATTCCCCGAGCCGACCGGCACGCGGGCCGAAAGGCGCGAGCGCAGCATGCGCATCGCGGCCCAGTTGCGCCGCCAGTTCGCGCGATGCATCGAGTCCGATGATCGACACGTAGGTCGGCTTGTCATCCTTCGCGTCCTTGCCCGCCGTTTTGCCCAGCGTGGCGGAGTCGGCCGTGACGTCGAGAATGTCGTCTACCACCTGGAACGCAAGTCCGACCGCAGCTGCGTAGGCGTCCAGCGCATTCATGGCGGCTGCATCGGGCGCCTCACCACAGAGTGCGCCCATTCGCACGGCCGCGCGCAGCAACGCGCCGGTTTTCTTGCGATGCATGGTTTCAAGTTCCGGGCGCGAGAGCTTGCGGCCCACGCTTTCCAGATCGATGGCCTGGCCGCCCGCCATGCCGACCGAACCGCTCGCCAGCGCCAGCTCGCGCGTAAGCGACGCCTGCTGCGGCGCGCTCAAGCCGTTGTCCGCCGTCAGCGCAATGAAAGCTTGCGATTGCAAAGCGTCGCCGACCAATAATGCCGTCGCTTCGTCATATTGCACATGTACCGTTGGTTTTCCGCGACGCAAGGCGTCGTCGTCCATGGCCGGCATGTCGTCATGCACCAGCGAATACACATGAATCATCTCGAGCGCCGCGCTCGCCGCTTCCAGTTGCTGCGACCCAGCGCCGGTCAGCTCACCGGCTGCGTTGCACAACAGCGGGCGAACCCGCTTGCCGCCGCCGAGCACCGCGTAGCGCATGGCTTCATGCAGTTTGGCGGGCGCGATGTCCGTTCCCGGCAAATAATGCTCCAGCGCCGTTTCCACGCGGTCAAGGCTCGCGCGCATCCATTGATCGAAAGTCATAAGTCGTCCCCGTTATCTGCCGTTGTGCCGGCGCCCTGGGTGGCGCGCTGGACCTCGGCGGGCAGCGGTTTTAGTGTGTCGCCGTCGAGCACGCGAACTTGCTGCTCGACCTTCTCTAGTTGTTGCTGGCAAAAGCCGACCAGCGCGGCGCCGCGCCGATAAGCCGCTAGCGACTCTTCAAGACTCAGCGCGCCGCCCTCCATGCGCGCCACGAGCCCCTCCAGTTCGGCCAGCGCCGTTTCGTAATTCTCCGGGAGCGGCGCGTTTTCCGCGCTAGCCGAGCCTTCCTGCGTTGCGGTCTTCGCCATGAATCGTGGGTGTATTGTCGGATTTTGGGAAACAAGTCGGACATTCTACGGCAAAAGCTGCTTTTCTGACCTTGAGCGTGCTCTCATCCATGCCTGTGGCCTGTCTCAGGCCATTACTGCCTATCTCTGAAAAAGTGGAGAAAGGGCGTCGACGTGTGGAACTCCTCAGCAGCAATTGACCCAAATCAAGGCCTTGAGTGCCCCATTGAGAGGGTTTTCGGTATAATCGCGGGCTCCCTAAATCGAATTTTCGATGGTTGGGTTGTTCACTGCTTTCACGTCTTCACGGGAGTGGGAATGTCCAATCTGAGTAATGCATTGCAACTGAACGCAATTCACAGTCAGTTGCCAGTCACGGCTTACTTTGACGAAGCGCTTCTCAAGCGCGAAATCGACACGCTGTTCAAACGCGGTCCCCGCTATATCGGCCATGAACTCATGGTGCCCGATACGGGAAGTTATTTTGCTTTGCCCGGCGAGGGCGAAGGGCGTCTGCTCGTCCGTAACAAACAGGACGAAATCGAGCTGCTCTCCAACGTATGCCGCCATCGCCAGGCCATCATGCTCAACGGGCGCGGCACGGCGGAGAACATCGTGTGTCCGCTGCACCGCTGGACCTACGACCTCGACGGCCAGTTGCTCGGCGCGCCGCATTTCGCCGACAACCCGTGCCTCAACCTCGGCAAGTCTGCGTTGCAGAACTGGCAGGGGCTGCTGTTCGAGTCCAGCGGCCGCGACGTTGCCGCCGATCTGGCGAAGCTTGGCCCGGCGAAACATTTCGACTTTTCTGGCTTCATGTTCGATCACGTCGAAGTGCATGAGTGCAATTACAACTGGAAGAGCTTTATCGAGGTGTACCTCGAGGATTATCACGTCGCGCCGTTTCACCCGGGTCTGGGGAGCTTTGTTTCCTGCGACGACCTGACGTGGGAATTCGGCGACTGGTATAGCGTTCAGACGGTTGGCGTCCACAAGAATCTGGAAAAGCCGGGTAGCCCGACGTACCGCAAGTGGCACGACGAAGTGCTGCGCTTCCGTGGCGGCAAACCGCCCGAGTTCGGCGCGATCTGGATGGTGTATTACCCCGGCATCATGATCGAGTGGTATCCGCATGTGCTCGTGGTCTCGTGGCTGATTCCGCAGGGTCCGCAGAAGACGACGAATATCGTCGAGTTCTATTACCCGGAGGAAATTGCGCTGTTCGAGCGTGAATTCATCGAGGCGGAACGGGCGGCGTATATGGAAACGGCGCGCGAGGACGACGAGATCGCCGAGCGCATGGACGCCGGAAGGCGCGCGCTGATGAATCGCGGCGAGTCGCAAGTCGGGCCGTATCAGAGCCCGATGGAGTCAGGGATGCAGCACTTCCACGAGTTCTTGCGGCGGCAGTTGGGCGAGATTTGACAGGGATACGGTTGAATAAGAAAGACGGGCTTGGGTCCGTCTTTTTTGTTTAGACTTGAAGCTTAACTACTGCAACGCGCCGTCCCACGGCCCACCAAGCCGCGCGTTCGCCCCGGGAGCTGTCATGCCGCACACGCACTACACCACGCTTATCTCCGCGACCAATCTTGTCGAACGCCTCGCCGCCGCGCCCGGCAGCGTACTGATCGTCGATTGCCGCTTCGACCTGGCCTCCTCGCCCGAAGCCGGGCAAGCCGCGTATGCGGCAGGACATATTCCGGGCGCACATTATCTGCATCTCGAGCGCGATTTGTCGGGCGCAAAGACGGGTAAGAACGGCCGCCATCCATTGCCGGAACGGGCGGCGCTGGTTGCCACGCTCAATCGCATCGGCCTGAAGGAAGGCCAACAAGTTGTCATCTACGACGCCCAGGGCGGCATGTACGCGGCACGTCTGTGGTGGCTATTGCGCTGGCTCGGCCACGATTCCGTCGCGCTGCTCGACGGTGGCCTCAACGCTTGGCAAGCGGCCGGTCAGCCTCTCGATACGACTACACCGCCCGAATCCGAAGGCACGTTCAAGGCCGGCGCGCCGCTGGCCGTCACGTTTGACGTCGACGCCGTCGTACGCAATCTGACCACGCATGACCATGTCTTAATCGATGCCCGTTCCGCGGACCGGTATCGCGGAGAGAACGAGACGCTCGATCCGGTCGGCGGCCATATTCCGGGCGCGCTGAATCGCTTTTTCAAGGACAACCTGACCACCGATGGCCGCTTCAAGACCGCGCACGAACTGCGCGAGACATTTAGCGGACTGCTTGGGGCAGCGTCGCCGGATCGGGTGGTGCTGCAATGCGGCTCGGGCGTGACGGCCTGCCATAACGCATTGGCGATGGAAATCGCCGGCCTGCATGGTGCCGCGCTTTATGGGGGATCGTGGAGTGAATGGTGCTCGGACGCATCGCGGCCGGTGGCAACAGGCGCGGCTGCCTGAGGTTTTTGCCGTGCCGGGATGAAATAGAGCGCAGCGGTATGGGCGGGAAGCGCCCTCTGCGCTCATTGCAAGGACTTGAGATTTTTGCTCTGCCGGGAGTGGTGGAAGCCGTAACCGAATAGATTGGCGGCCCACTCGCCGCCCACTCGCCGCCCACGGCAAGAGCCATGCGCCGCTAGGGCAAAACGGCGGCGCGGCCATGTTCCTTGTAGGCGTTTGGAACAGACAGCATCGCCGCCCTTTGCCCGTCACTTCACCCCGTGCTCCCTGAACCAAGCCAACGTGCGCTTCCAGCCGTCTTCCGCATCGGCTTTCCGGTAACTCGGCCGGTAATCCGCAAAAAACGCATGCGGCGCGTCGTCGTAGACGACGATTTGCGAGCCTCGCGCGACCGCCGGACCCGACGCAATCGCCTGCTTCATCTGCTCGAGCGAGTCCTGCGGAATGCTTTGATCCAGCTTACCGAACAGGCCAAGCACCGGTGCCTTCAAGTTTGATGCGAGATCGAGCGGATTCGCCGGATTGTTCGGCGTCTTGGGCCCCACCACTCGCCCGTACCACACCACCGCCGCTTTGAGGTGGGGATTGCGCTCGGTGTAAAGCCACGTGATCCGGCCGCCCCAACAAAACCCCGTAATGCCCAGTCGATTCAAATCGCCGCCGTGTTCACCCGCCCAGGCGACGGTCGAGTCGATATCGGAGAGCACCTGGTCGTCCGGCACCTTTGAGACGAGTTGTTCGTTCAACTGCTGCATCGACGTGAATTTCGACGCGTCACCTTCGCGTACATAAAGATCGGGCGCGACAGCTAGATAGCCAAGTTTGGCGAAGCGGCGGCAGACATCGGCAATATGCTCGTGCACGCCAAAAATCTCGTGAATCACGATGATCACCGGCAAATGCGTCTTGCCTTTGGGCTGCGCCCGATACGCGGGCACAAGCGTGCCGTCGGCGGCCTTGAAGCCGACCGGACCGGCTTCCAGACCGTCGCTATCGGTGATGATGGTTTGTGCGGACACTGGCATCACGCAGGCGGCAAAACCGCTGCCGAGCGCAGCCTTGATAAACGTGCGCCGGTTGAACGGGACATGCGGAACGAGGCTGTCGATATCAGGCGTAAGCATGCAAAGCTCCAGCGGCATGGGCCGCGAAGGACCACTGGCACGCAGTGCTAGCGAGCCGGCGTCCAGAATGGGTAAGCCGCGCTACCGACCCGCAAAACCAGCCGAAAGCACGGCAAGAACTACACGATAACTACACGATAACCACGCGATAAATACACGATAACCACTGTGAAGCGCGGGCCGCGCTCCAAAGCCGGCTGCCCATTCTAAACAGCTTTAGTGGAGCTTGACGCGTGGCGCGGTGGAGCGCCGCAACCAGTGGGCGACCGTATCCAGCGCCATGCGCGCCCAGCCATGCAGCGCCGCAATATGCATGCGGTACAGCGACTGATACATGAAGCGCGCGAACAGCCCTTCAATCAGCATGTTGCCGCCGATCAACCCGCCCATCAGACTCCCGACCGCGCTGAAGTGCCCGAGCGACACCAGCGATCCAAAGTCGCGATAGGTATAGTCGGGCAACGGCTTGTCCTCCAACCGGCGCTCAAGCGACTTCAGCAGGAAACTCGCCTGCTGATGCGCAGCCTGCGCACGCGGCGGCACGTTGCGCCCTTCTTTTTCGCCGCCCGGCCACGCGCATGCAGCGCAATCGCCGAGAGCGAAGATGTTGTCGTCGATTTCGGTTTGCAGCGTGCCGCGCACAATTAGTTGACCGAGCCGGTTGGTGGTGAGCCCGTCGAGTGTCGACAGCACGCCGGGCGCGCGGATGCCGGCCGCCCACACCGTCAGATCGGCGGCAATGGTCTTGCCGCTCGCCGTGCGGATCGAGTCGCGCGACACTTCGGCCACGGTCTCGCTGGTCATCAACTGGACGCCGAGCTTCTGCAGCAACTCGGCGGTCGCGGTGGACACGCGCTCGGGCAACGCGGGCAGAATGCGCGGTCCGGCTTCGATCAGCACAATGCCGACATCGTGTTTCGGATCGAGCTTGTGTAACCCATACGCGTGCAGCACTTGCGCCGTATTGCGTAATTCCGCCGATAACTCCACGCCGGTCGCCCCGCCACCCACGATCGCGACCTGAATCCGCGGCTGTTTCACTCCGGCATCGGTGCTCGCCGTACTCGGCTCCGGCGCCCGGTAATCCGCGCGAATACACGCCGCAATCAGCCGTTTGCGGAACAGTTCGGCTTGATCGACGGTATCGAGCGCGAGCGAATTTTCTTGCGCCCCCTGCACGCCGAAAAAGGCTGTCGTACTGCCAATTGCCACGATCAGCGTGTCGTATTCCAGATCGCGCTGCGGCACCAGTTCGCCGGCTTCATCGTCCAGAAGAGGACCTAGCGTCACCCGTCTTGCCGTCCGGTCGATGCCGAGCAAATCGCCCTGCTGATACTCGAAACCGTGCCAGCGCGCCTGCGCCGCATACGGCAATTCCTGCGAAAACGGGTCCAGGCTCCCGGCCGCGACTTCATGCAGCAGCGGCTTCCAGATGTGCGTGGAATTCCGGTCAATGAGCGTAACGCGCGCACGCGCCGCACGTTTGCCGTCTGCGCTGCCGAACTTGTCGCCAAGACGCGTGGCCAGTTCAAGCCCGCCCGCTCCTCCGCCGACGATGATGAAACGGTGCATTCAAACTCCCCTATGACATCATTCAAAACTAGCTGCAAGGGCCACCCGGCATGTTCAATGCGCCCTCAGTGCGCCCTCAGTGCGCCTCTTCCCAGTTATTGCCCACGCCAACTTCCGCCACCAGCGGCACCTTCAGTTTGGCAACGCCGCACATCAACTCCGGCAGGCGCTTGCGGACTTCGGACAACTCGGCTTCGGGCACTTCGAGCACGAGTTCATCGTGGACCTGCATGATCATCTTGCTCTGACTCTTCGATACTTCCAGCCAGTCCTGCACGGCGATCATGGAAAGCTTGATGAGGTCGGCTGCCGTGCCTTGCATGGGCGCGTTGATCGCAGCGCGCTCGGCGCCTTGCCGGCGCGGTCCGCTGCCGCCGTTGATCTCCGGGAGCCAGAGGCGCCGTCCGAACACGGTCTCGACAAAACCATCGCGCTTCGCCTTCGTGCGCGTTTCTTCCATGTAGTTCGCGACACCCGGATAACGCTGGAAATACCGGTCGATATAAAGCTTCGCCGCATCGCGCGAAATGCCGATATTCGATGCCAGTCCAAACGCGCTCATGCCATAGATCAAGCCGAAATTGATCACTTTTGCGATGCGCCGCTGATCGTTTGACACCTCGATAGGCGTGATGCCGAAAATCTCCGAGGCGGTCGCCCGATGCACGTCTTCGCCTTCAGCGAACGAGCGCATGAGCGACGGATCGCCGGAGATATGCGCCATGATCCGCAACTCGATCTGCGAATAATCCGCCGACACGATCTTGGCTCCCGGCGGCGCAATGAACGCCTCGCGAATCCGCCGGCCTTCAGTGGTCCGCACCGGGATGTTCTGCAAGTTCGGTTCATTCGACGAGAGCCGCCCCGTCACCGCCACGGCCTGCGCATAGTTCGTATGCACGCGGCCGGTCTTGGCGTTGACCATGCGCGGCAGCTTGTCGGTGTAGGTAGACTTCAGCTTCGACAAACCGCGATGTTCCAGCAGGATCTTCGGCAACGGATAGTCTTCGGCGAGCTTCTGCAGCACTTCTTCGTCGGTGGAAGGCGCGCCGCTCGGCGTCTTCTTGACCACCGGCAATTGCAGTTTCTCGAAGAAAATCTGGCCGATCTGCTTCGGCGAACCCAGGTTGAATTCGCCGCCCGCGAGCATGTACGCCTCGGCTTCCAACTGAATCAGGCGCGCAGCGATCTGACCGCTTTGCACCCGCAGCAGTTCGCCGTCGATCAATACGCCGTTGCGCTCCATCTTGCGCAGTACGCGCGACGTCGGCATCTCTATGTCGCGGTACACCTTCAGCAATTGCGCTTCATCGGCGAGCTGCGGATAAAGCGCTTGATGCAGCCGCAGCGTAATGTCCGCATCCTCCGCTGCGTAGGGCGCCGCCTGGTCCAGCGCCACTTCGTCAAAGCCAATCTGCGACGCACCTTTACCCGCCACCTCTTCGTACTTGATGGTCTTCGCGCCCAGATGCCGAAGCGCGAGATTGTCCATGTCGTGCGGCCGGTGCGATTCTAAAACATACGATTGCAACAACGTGTCGTGTTCGACACCATTCAATTCGATGCCGTAGTTCGCCAGCACTTGCTCGTCGTATTTCAGATGCTGGCCGACCTTCTTCTTCGACGGATCTTCCAGCCACGATTTAAGCTTTTGCAGGACTGCGTCGCGCGGCAATTGCAGTGGCGCATCCGGTCCGCGATGCGCGACCGGAATATAAGCCGCATGCCCCGGCTCGACCGACACCGATAACCCGACCAGTTGCGCGAGCATTGGGTCGAGCGCAGTCGTTTCGGTATCGAAGGAAGTCAGCTCGGCGGCGTTGATGCGCGCGAGCCATTCGTCGAATTGCTCCCACGTCTGCACCGTGTCGTAATGCCGTTCCATTTCGGTGGCCGGCGCGGGCGGCGTGTCGACGGGACCTTCGACCGCGTCCGCAATCTCCACTTCCCGCAGCCAGGTCTTGAAACCGTGGCGCGTGAACAGGTCGCGCAATTCGTCGCGAGCCTCGGGCCGCGCCGGAAGCGTTTCCTCGATCGACACGATCTGCTCCGTCAGGTCGCACTCCGTCTGTACGGTAACGAGCTGTTTCGCCATCGGAAGGAAGGTGAGAGCCTTGCGCAGATTGTCTCCCACCGCACCTTTGATTTCGTCCGCATGTGCCACGATGCCATCGAGGGTTTCGTATTGCGCGAGCCATTTCAACGCTGTCTTCGGTCCGCACTTTTCGACACCTGGTACGTTATCGACCGTATCGCCGATGAGCGAGAGATAGTCGACGATCCGCTCCGGCGGCACGCCGAACTTATTCAGCACCCCGGCGCGATCGAGCGTCTCGTTGGACATCGTATTGATGAGGGTGACATGATCCGTCACAAGCTGCGCCAGATCCTTGTCCCCGGTCGACACGACCACTTTCATGCCGCGCTTTTCGGCGGCAACCGCAAGCGTGCCAATGACGTCGTCGGCCTCCACGCCTTCGATCATCACAAGCGGCCAGCCGAGCGCTCGCACGATCACGTGGATGGGCTCTATCTGTTTCGAGAGGTCCTCGGGCATCGACGCCCGGTTTGCCTTGTAATCCGGATACCAGTCGTCACGAAATGTCTTGCCTTTGGCGTCGAATACGCACGCGCTATACTCTGCGTTGATGTCCTTTCGCAACCGCCGCAGCATGTTGATCATTCCGTACAGCGCGCCGGTTGGACCGCCGTCAGGGCCGCGTAAATCCGGCATGGCGTGGTAGGCCCGATAGAGATAGCTGGATCCGTCGACCAATAGCAGGGTCTTACCTTCAAGATTAAGTTCTTCAGGCATTATGAACAAAAGAAAAGTGATTCCGAGTCTGCGATCGCTCGCAGATCAAGAGCGCGCGACAGCCAAGAAGGCCCGCGCATCGTGGCAGATGTTCACGATTATGGCAGAGTTTATCGAGGCGACCGAGTACCTGTCGGAGATCCGCCCTGCCATCAGCATCTATGGTTCGGCGCGCCTGAAACCCGAGTCGCCGTACTACAAGCTCACCATGGAAATCGCGCAGAAATTCTCTGACGCCGGCTTCGCCGTCATCTCCGGCGGCGGTCCCGGCATCATGGAGGCGGCCAACAAGGGCGCCCATGCGGGAAAGTCGCCGTCGGTGGGGCTGAACATCGAGTTGCCGCATGAGCAGTCGGGCAACCAGTGGCAGGACATCTCGCTGCGCTTCCGGCACTTTTTCACGCGCAAGGTGACGTTCGTGAAGAATTCGGACGCCGTGGTGGTCATGCCGGGCGGCTTTGGTACGCTCGATGAAATGGCCGAAGTGCTGACGCTGATCCAGACCAAGAAGTCGCGGCACGTACCCATCGTGCTGGTTGGCGCCGAGTTCTGGGAAGGCTTGCTCTCGTGGTTCCGCAACACGTTGATCCCGACCGGCGTGATCAGCGCGAAGGATCTCGACCTGATGCAGGTGATCGACGACCCGGATCAGGTGCTGGAAGCGGTGCTGCAGTTCTACGAAGACCGCGAAACAGCCGAAGAACAACCGGCCGAAGGCAAGTCGGACGAAGACCGGATGTTCTATCTTTGATGGTTTGATAGCGGATTCGATAACGTTCCATAATCTGAGCGCTCGATGAGCGGCTCCTTTCGGAGCCGCTTTTTGCGTTGTCGGACTGCCCTATTGGAATGCAACTTCAGCAAATCCACGCAACTTCCGGCTATGCAATTTCGATAGCCCGTTCATTCGCAACAACTCCATCGCCTTGACGCCGATCTGTAAATGCTGATCAACCTGCGCGCGATAAAACTGGTCTGCCATGCCCGGCAATTTCAATTCGCCATGCAAAGGTTTATCGGAGACGCAAAGCAAGGTTCCGTAAGGCACGCGAAAACGGAATCCATTGGCAGCAATGGTTGCACTTTCCATATCGAGCGCAATGGCGCGGCTTTGCGACAAACGCTGTACCGGCTCACGGTGATCGCGTAACTCCCAGTTACGGTTATCCACGCTCGCCACGGTTCCCGTGCGCATGACGTGCTTGAGATCCACGCCTTCGAGCTTGGTCACTTGCGCGACCGCTTTCTCCAGCGCGACCTGGACTTCAGCCAAGGCGGGAATCGGAATCCAGAGCGGCAAATCGGCGTCGAGCACATGGTCCTCGCGCACATAACCGTGCGCCAATACATAGTCGCCCAGACGCTGCGTATTCCTCAATCCCGCGCAATGCCCGAGCATGATCCACGCATGCGGCCGAAGTACTGCTATATGGTCCGTGATCGTCTTCGCATTCGACGGCCCCACGCCAATATTGACCATGGTGATGCCGCTGCCATCGGCGCGTTTCAGATGATAGGCGGGCATTTGCGGCAAGCGAGGAGGGGCAACGCCCTGCTGCTCCTCTTGCGAATCGCCCAGGTTCTCGTTGCCCGTAATCACGTCGCCGGGCTCGACGAAGGACGTGTATTCCCTTCTATAAGCCCGCGTCTCTTCGTCATCCGCACTCGACATGATCCTGCGTCCGAGCTTCACGAACTCATCGATATAAAACTGGTAGTTCGTATAAAGCACGTAGTTCTGGAAATGCGTAGGCGAAGTCGCGGTGTAATGCTTCAGCCGATGCAAAGAGAAGTCCACGCGCGCCGCCGTGAACAATGCGAGCGGATGCGGTTCGCCCGGACCCGGTTCATACGTGCCGTTCACAATGCGGTCGTCGAGCAGCGCGAGATCGGGCATATCGAAGATATTGCGCATGGCGAGCAGCCGGTCGCGATCCATGTCGCCTTCCAGGTGAATGCCTTCCGCAAACGCGAAGTGAATGGGCACCGGTTGCGCCGATACGCCCACCTCAATCCCGATATGATGATTCTTGGTGAGAAGCCGCAATTGCTCGCGATAATAATGGCCGAATAAATCCGGCCGTGTCAGCGTGGTTTCAAAAATCCCGGGGCCAGCGACAAAACCATATGAACGGCGTGAATCGATTTGCGTATTCAACTCGGTACGCACACGCACGAACGGATAACACGCCCGCACGCGATGTGAAAAAGGTTCGTTCTTTCTATAACGCGCGAAGGCGTCCCGAAGGAAGGAGGCGTTTGCTTCGTAGATTGCCGATACCCGCGCAACGGCGGCCACGGGGTCATCGAAAGACTCCGTCGGAAAGTTGTTGGCAGGCGTGGAATGGCTTGCTTGAGTCCGGTCGTTTGTCATGATCTTCTGCGCTCTTGTGATGAATCGACATTAACACGGAAGAACCACGCGCCCATGAACAGCCCTCCCGGCGATGCGTTTCTTCAACACGTTCCATCGCGCCAGCACGCTTTCATTGAAACCAGCGCAAAATGAGGCTTTTGGGAGGGGCTCGACGTCCCTTTAGTGTCCCTTTAGCGAGTGCGTTTTGCTAAAATCCGGGCACTCATCTGGAGAAACATCATGAAGCCGCTTCAATCTGTCGCCATCGCTGCCATTCTCGCCGCGGCCAGCATGGGCGCCTATGCGCAATCGGCCCCCGCGACGGATGCTCCTCCGGCGCACGTCATGTCGCCTGAAGAGAATGCCGGGCTGCCGGACTTGAAGGCCATCAACCGGCCCGCCGCGCAAGTCACGTCGAAGGTCGAAATTTCGCCGCCGCGCCTGCCGAGTTACCACGAAACAAGCACGAACGGCACCGAAATCACCGAATACCGCGACAAAGGAAAACCGGTTGAAATCGACGTGCGCTCGAACTTTGGCACGCGTTATCAGATGAGCGCGCCCGCCGATACGTCGCCATCCGTGCGCGATAACGGCAAGCCCAGCACGCGCCTGCCTTCGTGGAACCTGACGTACTGAGCGTTTATCGAAGGCTTGTTGAACACTCGCCAAGCCTTCACCTCTGCCGGTTTCATCCGCTGAGCCCTGCGCCGCGCCGCCGTTTCCCGGCAACGCAACGCGTGACTGACGCGCCCGTCGGTCATCCTGCATGTTCAACCTCACCGACGCTCTCCCGCATGGCCGTATTCACCGCTGTCACCGATTCCCAGCTCACCGACTGGCTGCAACACTACGAACTCGGCGAAGCCGTCGATTTCCGTGGCATTGCATCCGGTATCGAAAACAGCAACTTCTTCCTGACGACCACGCGCGGCGCGTATGTGCTGACGATCTTCGAGAACCTCACGGCCACGCAATTGCCGTTTTATCTCGATTTGATGCGCCATCTGGCGTCGCATGCCGTGCCGGTACCTGACCCCATGCCACGTCGTGACGGCACGCTTTTCGGCATGTTGAACGGCAAGCCGGCGGCGATCGTGACAAAACTCGATGGCGCGCCGGAGTTGTCGCCGGGTCCGTTGCATTGCATCGAAGTGGGCCAGATGCTGGCGCGGCTTCATCTGGCCGGCCGGGATTTTCCCGTGCATCAGCCGAACTTGCGCAGCCTCGCCTGGTGGCAGGAGAACGTGCCCGCCGTGCTCTCGCATTTGAGCGACGCGCAGCGCGCGCTGGTCACCGGCGAACTCGAGCATCAGGCGTCATTTTTTGCATCGGACGAGTATCGGTCGCTGCCCGAAGGCCCATGTCATTGCGACCTGTTCCGCGACAACGTGCTGTTCGCGCATCCAACGGCAAATGAAACGCGGCTCGGCGGGTTCTTCGACTTCTATTTCGCCGGCAACGACAAATGGCTCTTCGATGTCGCCGTGTGCGTGAACGATTGGTGCGTCGATCTGGCGAGCGGCGCGCTGGATCTCGCGCGGGTCGACGCGTTGCTGCGCGCCTATCAGACAGTGCGGCCGTTCACGCCCGCCGAAGCACATCACTGGAACGACATGCTGCGCGCGGGCGCGTTGCGCTTCTGGGTGTCGCGTCTTTATGATTTTTACCGGCCGCGCGAAGCCGAGATGCTGAAACCGCACGATCCCGGCCATTTCGAACGCATTTTGCGCGAGCGCATCAAAGTTGCGCCTCCTCCCGTTCACGGTAATTAATCAATGCAATTGATCGAAGTCCCCGCCAAAACCGGTTATGTGTGGTTCCGCCAGGGCATCTGGCTGTTTCGCCGGAATCCGCTCGCGTTTCTCACGGTGTTCTTCGCCTACCTGTTTGCCATGACGCTGATCTCGCGGCTGCCGCTGATCGGTCCGGTGCTGCCGCTGCTGCTGATTCCGGGCGTGGCCGTGGGGTTCATGGCGGCTTGCCGCAATACCATCGCCAAGAAACCGGTCTGGCCGACGGTGCTCATCGACGGCTTTCGTGCCTATGGGCAGGTTGTTGCGCGCCGCCTGCTCGTGCTTGGCGTGGTCTATGTGGTAGCCATGGGTTTGATCTTCGCCGCGTCCGCGCTGGTCGACGACGGTTTGCTGCTCAACATGATGCTCGGCAACGGCCCGGCCGGGGATCCGGAAACCGTGGCGGCAAGCTTCAACCCGCTTGCGGTGCTCGTCGCCATGGTCTGCTATCTGCCGGTCGCCATGCTGTTCTGGTTCGCGCCTATTTTGGTCGCCTGGCATGACGTGCCGCCCGTGAAAGCGCTGTTTTTCAGCTTCGTCAGTTGCTGGCGCAATCGCGGCGCGTTCGTCATCTACGGCGTGTTGTGGATTGGCATTGCGCTCGCCGTGTCATTCGGGCTCAGTGCGCTTATGCAGATGCTTGGTGCCGCACAAGAAATGGCGCTCGCGGTGCTGATGCCGGCGTCCATTCTTGTCACGACCGCGTTGTATTGCTCGTTTTACGCGACGTATCGCGGCTGTTTCGGTGTGCAATCGGAGGATTCCCCTGATATCCCGGATCCGTCCGAACCGCCTGTGTGAGGCTTGTCCGGTGAAACAATCCAGTTAATCGAACGCCGATCACCCGCCGATCACCCGCCGATGACCCTTTAGTCATCGGCGTTTTGTTTGGTGGGGTGTTGTGCAACCAGGACGGACGGCTTCCTTAGTGCGCTAAATATTTGCGTACACTAGCGCTATATTCGTTTTAGCGTGCTCAGGCGCAACTGACATGACCTCTTCCTCGCAATTCTCGCTCGAACTCGATGCCCAGCTTTGCTTCGCGCTGTATTCGACTTCGCTCGCGATGACCAAGACGTACAAACCGCTGCTGGACAAGGTCGGACTGACCTTTCCGCAGTACCTGGCCATGCTGGTCCTGTGGCAAAGCGACGATCTGACCGTCAAGCAGATGGCCGAACGGCTAAGCCTCGATTCAGCGACCATGACGCCCCTGCTCAAGCGCCTGGAAGCGCAAGGGTACGTCAAGCGCGTACGGGGCATTGAAGACGAACGGCAAGTGCACATTCATCTCTCCGACGCCGGCCGTGAACTGAAGAAGGCTATCCACACTATCCCGGGCGAGATCTACTGCGCGGCCGGATCGGACGCCGACCGGCTCATCAAGCTGCGTGACGATCTGGTACGACTGCGCGCATCGCTGATCGAATACAACGAAGCCTAAAAACTCGATAGCCATAAGTAATCACCCACTCGTCAATTTAATTTGCACACTAATGATTAGTGCGATATATTTATTTCCGTTGACACCGTGTGACTGAACTTAGACCTGCAGTACCCTCTTTCTGCCGCCGAGCGGCAACCATTGAACAGGAGAACATCATGAGCATCCTTTACACAGCAACCGCGACGAGCACGGGTGGCCGCGACGGCCGGGCAGTATCGTCGGATGAAAACCTGGATGTGAAATTGAGCGCGCCAAAGGAATTGGGCGGCTCGGGCGCAGCCGGCACGAACCCGGAACAACTGTTTGCCGCTGGCTATTCGGCCTGTTTCCTAAGCGCGATGAAGTTTGTCGCTGGACAGGAAAAGAAAACCATCCCCGCTGACACAACCGTCACCGCCGACGTAGGCGTGGGCCCGAACGACAAGGGTGGCTTTGCACTGGACGTCGAGTTGCGTGTTTCACTGCCGGGACTGGATGCGGCTGAAGCGCAAAAGCTGGTAGAAACGGCTCATCAGGTGTGCCCGTACTCGAACGCGACGCGCAATAACGTTGACGTACGCGTCAAGCTGGTCTAAGCGCAATGCACGGGCGTTGGCGCGGCGCAAAGTCCGCGCCCATCGCTCGCAGCAATCGCCAGACGCAAAAATGCCGACCTTCGTGGCCGGCATTTTTTTGCTTCGACAACGCTGTTTTCAGCGTGACGAATCCTGCTTGTCCTTCTACCGACTATCGAATTACTGCGCGAGCCACGAGGGATGACGCGACGTTGCGCGACGATCCAGCTTCTGCATGCGGTACTCGAGGTCGTAAATGTCAGTGGCTTCGGCCAGATAAGCGTCGTTACGCTCCTTGTCACGCTGGTCGGCAGATTTGGTCAGAAACAGGAAGAGGCGGCTGAGCAGATACATGGTGAACCTCGCTTGATTGATTAGGGTAATTACCTAGTGCTTTGAACGAAGTATAGGGTAATCCCTAAGCAAATGCTAGCGCTCAAAAAAGAATCTCACTGATACGAAAGACTTTTTTACAACACTCGAGGCTAAACCAGCGTCTCGACACCCACGGGAGATTGCACGCGGCGCTGGTATTTGAAGAATTCCCACAGCATGGCCGAGGCATCCGGGCCCTTGGATGAATGGAACTGCACGGTGTCGTCGCCGCCGCTCCAGGCATGGCCCAATCCCCGCACAACGCACGTCTTGATGACTCGCCGCCCGCCTTTGACGTAGTCCGTCACAGTGCAGTCGGCTTGAATTTCCTCGCGGCGTTCGCCGTTGCGCCAGGTGCCGTTTGCGTCGATGAAACGGTTCAGCCGCAGGAATTCCGTTGTCAGTTGCTCGGCATTGGTCTTCGATACGACCGAATCCAGCTCGCCGTGCACGATGATGGCCGGCATGCCGGGGTAATGCGCCACGTCGACTGCGGCGTCGATCAAGCCGACAGGGTCGCGGCGGCTGCCGCGCCGCATGGCATCCATTGCACCGATCGCGGAGTTTGCATCGCCGAAAACCACGCCTGAGTGCAATCCGACAGCCGCGAACAGCGACGGGTATGTGACGGCGAGCATGGCTGCCAGCCCCGCGCCGGCCGACATGCCTGCCAAATAGATACGTTCGGAGTCGAAATGGTGAAGCGCAACCATCTCGCGCACCAGTGAGACGACCGCCGCCGCTTCACCTCCGCCGGAATTGGCGGAATCTTCGTACCAGTGCCAGCAGCGGTGGACGTGCGCGGTTTTCGATTGCTCGGGATACAGCACGGCAAATCCAAAACGGTCCGCCAGCAAATTGATGCGCGTGCCCTGCGCAAACTCGTCAGCCGATTGCTGGCAGCCATGCATCATCACGACCAGAGGCATGTCCGTGAGGGATGCGCCGGACGGCAGATACAACGCGTACGCCAGGTGATTGACGAACCGGCCCGCTGCTGGCGGGGCCGAATGGAACGACCGGCTCCATTTCCCCACTGCCCAGGCCGAGGCGCGCGGCCTTACCCGCGACTCGCGGGTGACGCGCGATTTGCCCGAAATTTTCGGTTTCGTTACAGCCGGTTTGGCCGCCTTGGCGCGAACAGGCAGCGCCGGGGCGCGCGTTTTCGGCGCTCGGAGCGGAGCGATCTGAGTTGCTACAAGGCGTTTCAAGCCTCGTAGCCAGAGTTTTGTCAGGCTTTTTGGCATCGAATTAAGGGTCCGCACAGAAGAATGGATCGCCAAAATCTTGGAAAATGACGAATGTTGTGCAGTGCACAATAGCATTTATTCCGGCACCGTGCGCGCACCACAGAATTTCACATTGCGTCACGTTGCAGACATGTACGCGGCTGATACCGTACGTTGTAGTAACTTTTGTCCAATCGGGCGTTATTTTTAGATTCCCTCTAAAAAGTCGGAGCCCGCTTGGCAGGTATACTGCTAGCTTCCCCCGCTCTGCAGAATCAATCTTCATGCCTGACTTGCCGCTTTCGCTTTGGCTCTCCATTACTTCGCTCGGCAGCGTCGGCGTGATGATTCCACTCGCGCTCGCGGTGGCCGCATGGCTGGCGCTTGGTTATCCATGGCGATACGCCGCGTGCTGGCTCGCTGTGCTCGGTGCTGCCAGTGGACTCGTGACTTTGACGAAAATCGCGTTCATGGGATGGGGTGTCGGGGTGCGCGACCTGGATTTCACCGGAATCAGTGGTCATGCCATGGTGTCGTCGGCGGTATTGCCGGTGGCGTTATTTGTCGCGTGTTTGCCGGGGCGTCGGTGGGTGCGCGCTTTGGGGGTGTCGGCGGGGGTGCTGATCGGAATCGTGGTCGGCGTGTCGCGGATCTTGCTCAATGCCCATTCGGTGTCGGAAGTGGTGACAGGATGCGGGCTCGGCGCGCTTGCCGCGTTGGTGTTCGTGACCTTCGCCTGGCGCGCGGAACCCGGCAAGTTGTCGGGGGCACCGGTTGCGGTGAGTCTTGCAATGGTGGCTATCACGCTGCATGGGATTTCGGTACCCACGCAGCGCTGGATCACGGATATCGCCCTGCATTTGTCTGGCCGCGAGCAGCCTTATATTCGCGCTCGATGGAAAGCGGGTCGCTACGACAAGCCTGTTGCACGGCCGGCGCAACATCTGGATGTGCGGTATTCAGGAACATCGGAATCGTAAAGAGGCTTTCGCTCGCGCTGTTTGAAGGGATCGTTGCTGGCGCTTGGGGATCTTGTGCCCAGGTCCATGGCAGCGTGAGAGTCAACGGTCACGTTTCAATGCAATCGAGCACTGCCAAACAGTGCGAATGAACCGCCTGTCGTTATAACCTCAAATATATTACGTGCGCTTTGTATTCCACTCGACCCGTCCATTGTTCAATCTCAAACACTCGCTGATCGCCGCTGTCTTCACGTTCACGCTGCAATCCGCCGCCCATGCCGATGAAATCGTCGTCTGCGCCGCAGCAAGCCTGACCAATGCGTTCAAAGCCATCGGCGAAGCTTATGAGAGAGAGAGCATCCAGGCACGAAAGTCCTGATGAACTTCGGCGCCTCCGACGTATTGATGCAGCAAATCGTAAAGGGCGCACCCGCCGATGTGTTCGCCTCAGCCGATCAAAAAGCCATGGACAAGGTCATCGACGAAAAGGTCATCGCCACAGGCTCGCGTCGCGACTTTGCTGCGAACTCGCTCGTACTGATCGTTTAGAAAGACAGCACGTTTGTGCCCGCCAGCGTCAAGGATCTCACCGCTGCCAGCGTGAAACGCGTGGCTTACGGCGATCCCGCATCGGTGCCGGTCGGCCGCTATACCGAAGGCGCGCTCAAGCAAGCCGGTGTATGGAACGCAGTCAGCGCCAAGGGCGTGCTCGCGGCCAACGTGCGTCAAAGCCTGGACTACGTAGCGCGCGGCGAAGCGGACGCCGGCTTCGTATTCGGCACTGACGCAGCCGCTGGTCATGCCGCCCACCGTGCTCGGTTATTACCTGCTCGTGTTACTAGGCCGGCGCGGCGTGATCGGGGCGTGGCTCGACAAGTTCGACATCCAGTTGGTGTTCACCTGGCAAAGCGCGGTGATCGCGCCCGCCGTGGTCGCATTTCCGCTCGTGCTTAAGTCGGCGCGTACCGCATTTAAAACCGTCGATCCGCAATTCGAGCGCGCCGCACGCACGCTCGGCGTCAATGAAGCCGCCGTGTTCTTTCGCGTGACGCTGCCGCTCGCCGCACGCGGCATCCTGGCCGGCGCACTGCTCGCGTTCGCGCGGGCGCTGGGGGAGTTCGGCGCCACGCTGATGATCTCGGGGAACTTGCCAGGCCGGACGCCGACGCTCTCGGTCGCCGTCTATGCAGCAGTCCAGGCCGGCGACGACAGCACCGCAAACATCCTCGTGATCGTGACCTCGGTCACCTGCGTGGTCATCCTGCTCGCAGCCGGACGGCTCCTGCCGCAGCGCTCAACAGCATCGGTGCGGTAAACATAGCCGCCATGACCGCCCTTACCGCCCTTACCGCCCGCCTGCGCAAGCATTTCAATCACGCCCGAGCGCGGCTGGTGGAATCCGTCGAAACACGTTGCGCACGCCGATGTGGACTACTCGTTGAACGCGTTCGATCTGATCCAGGTTGCGCGACAGTTTCCGGCGCAATTATCGGGCGGCCAAAAGCAAGGTGTTGCGTTGGCGCGCGCTGGTCCCGCATCCGCAATTGTTGTTGCTCGACGAACCGTTCTCAGCGCTCGACATGACCTTGCGCCAGCGCATGCGCCAGGAACTGGCCGACCTTCAAAGCCGCCTGGATATTCCCATGGTGCTCATCACGCACGATCTCGACGACGTCGCCATGTTCGGCGACCAGGTCGTAAGTTTGCGCGAAGGCATCGTGCATCCGGGCGATGCCCTCGACGCCCTCAGTCGGTCACGCCGAGAATCACGCTCGACGCCTTGAACGCCGCGATAGCAGCCTGACCTTGCACGAGGCCGAGCGTTGTCACGCTCTCGTTGGTGATGACGGCCGTGACGGTGGTGGCGTCGTCCAGTGCGAGAGAAACCTCCGCGTTCACCGCGCCCGGCGTCACGCTCGACACCTTGCCGCGCAACTGGTTTCGCGCCGAGACCCGCATGGGTCCGGAAGACCCTTCGGCGTCATCGACCATCAGCATGACCCATGACGCCTTCACGAGCGCGAACGCCTCAACGCCCTCCTTGAGACCAAGCGACTCGGTACTTTCGTGCGTGACTACGGCGACGATCGATTGGCCTGCGGACAACCTGAGTTCGACTTCATCATTGACGGAACCGCGTGTGACCTGACTAACCGTGCCAAACAGTTGGTTGCGAGCACTTGTTTTCATACCGATTCGTCCAATAAGCCGCCAGTCCTGCACGAAACCTTCAATCGCCGCACCCGCGCGCTCCAGAAACGCCTGATGCTCCCGTTCGATCACCCGATAGGTGTCGATCAGTCTCAGCGCCTTCGCCGTCAGCGTGGTCCCGCCACCGCCCTTGCCACCCGTGGCACGCACGACGAGCGTGGTACCGGCGAGGTTGTTCATGGTGTCGATGGCGTCCCACGCCGCTTTGTAACTCATGCCGACTGCTTTGGCCGCGCCCGTGATCGAACCGGTCTGCTGGATGGCGGCGAGCAACGCGATGCGTGCCGCGCCACCGAGCGTGGCCTCCCCGCTACGAAGCCAGACTGCCCCGCCCACTTCGATGGCATCGTGCGGTGTACTACGGGATTCGTCGGTCATGGGGCGAGAGCCGAGTCGAGTGATAAGAGAGTGCGGCCATTGTATCGATGCGTATCGATGCGTATCGATGCATTCATTCACTTGATCCGCGGCGGTTTTATCTTGCGCAGAATGCGCTCGCCTTCCATGGCGCTCATCCGCTGCGCGTTGACGGCAAAACCCTTCGCCAAACCCTTCTGGAACTCGCCGGCTTCTTCCAGATCGGCCAGCCGTTGAGCGGCGACGGCCGCATCGTTGCCTTCGCCCAGAACACTTTGCAGATTCCCCAATGCCTCTTCAACTTGCTTGCGGGTTTTCCGGGTTAGCAGCGAGCGTAAAAATTCGAGCGCGTAACGCAAGCGCTTGGCGTGAATCCGCACTTTGTGTCGCGTGGGGGCATCGAGCGTGGTGAGTTCCGGCGCACGCTCGATCTTCCGATAATGCTTCGTGATGCGCTTCTGCGCATAGGCCGCGAGCGTCTGGTCCGCCTGGTGCGGGGGCGCTTCGAGCGCGCTGAACCACTCGACAAACGACAGCGCGAGAAGCGCGTAGCGCGGCGAATTCATCGCGTCCTGCAGACGCTGGCGGGCGGCGATGCGCTTGCTATCGGCCGCGCTTTGCGTCGGTTTCCACGCGTCCTTGTGCTCGGGATCATCCGCTGCCGCGTAGGCGACAAGCGTGGTCTCGGTGAAAACGTCCCAGTCGCGGGCATCGCCCAGCAAGTCGCCGAACCATTTCAGATCGGGCGCGACCTGGGTAGTCCATGTGTCGTCGATCCATTCGGGGAAAAGCTTGATCGCCGTCTTCAACCGGCGCTGCGCGACACGCAATTGGTGCACGTGTTCCACCTCAAGGCCGTTGCGGGACGCAGCGTCGTTGCCGAACCACTGCGCCGCAACCGACTTGCCGATCGCGACGAATGCATCGGTTGGACTGGCGTTTTTGGGCAACTTCAGCTTGCTGGCCTTGACCGGCTCGCGCAAGGCGTTGTCGATAGCAATTGGCACGATCAGGAATGGCAGCGTCGCTGCAATCTCATGCGCCGTCGCGAATAGCGCCTCGCGTTCGTCGGGGGCCGCCGTCAGCGTCAGCTTGGCCGGGCGATCCGGGTCAAGCCGCAGCGTGGCGCGCACGTGCACACCAGTATCCATCTCGCCAGGCGTATCCCACTCGACGATCGCCGTCTCGCTGGCCTCGCTCAATGTAAAGCTGGCATCGCCGAGCAGCGTCTTCAGATCCGCCAGCGCTGCCTCCGACTTGATCCAGGCATGCAGCGTGTCAAACGGCCCCGCCTCGGTTTCCATTCGCCGGACCAACGGCCAGTCAAGGTGCATTGCCACGAAAACCCGATGGTCATCGTGTGTCTCGATCCCAAGTTCCCATTCAGCTCCCCACTCATCTCCCCGCTCATCTCCCCGCTCATTTTCCCGCTCAGCCAGATCCGTCCCGGCTTTTTGCGATCGCAGCACGAAATCCGTCCGGCGCGCCGTAGCGAACCGGCTCAGTCGCGCCAGCGCTTCGTCTGGCGAGCCGTTCAGCGCATCCAGAGAAACCATCCTCAACTCGACGAGTTGCAACATAACTTCCCCATCATGAGCGGGTGTCCTTGCCGGGCAGCAAGGCGCACGCCGCACCTTCAGATCAGACGAATTTCAATCCTGTCACGTGTCATCAAGCCGACATAAAGCCTGTGCAAACATGGACGACGCCATTGCCAGAAGCAACGCCTTGCCGGTGTCTCCTTACACCTGAATCCCCTTCCGTACACGCGCAGCCTCTAGACCAAAGGACGTTCCATGCCTGACCTGACTCTACCCGACAGCAACGACAGCAACGGACCCCGCTCGCTCGGACGCCGGCTGAGCATGCCGATATTCCTCGTCGTGATCGGCGTTGGCATTATCTATTGCGTGACGCACCTGATGCACGACCTGGAGTCGGTCCAACAGTCCTCGATACTGCCTTACCTCCTGCTCGGCGTCGCCTTGATGATCGCGCTTGGGTTCGAATTCGTAAATGGTTTCCACGATACGGCAAACGCCGTCGCCACCGTCATCTATACGCATTCGCTCGCGCCTAACCTCGCTGTCGTCTGGTCGGGCATGTGGAATTTCGCCGGCGTGCTGGTATCGAGCGGCGCGGTGGCATTCGGCATCCTGCAACTGCTGCCGGTGGAACTGATCCTTGGCGTCGGGACATCGCAGGGTTTCGCGATGGTCTTCGCGCTGCTGATCGCCGCGATCATCTGGAACCTCGGCACCTGGGCGCTCGGCATTCCTTCATCGAGCTCGCATACGTTGATTGGCTCGGTGATCGGCGTCGGCTTGATGAACCAGATGATGCACGGGCCGTCGGGAACCTCGGGTGTCGACTGGGGCCAGGCGCTCGCGGTGGGCAAATCGCTGCTGTTCTCGCCGCTGGTCGGCTTCATCCTGGCGGGCTTGCTGCTGTACGTGATGAAGCTCGTGGTGCGCGTTCCCGCGCTCTATAAAGAGCCGAAGAAAAACACGCCGCCGCCGTTCTGGATTCGCTGCCTGTTGATCCTGACCTGCACGGGCGTGTCGTTCGCGCATGGCTCCAATGACGGCCAGAAAGGCATGGGACTCATCATGCTGATCCTGATCGGCACCGTGCCGACCGCCTATGCGCTGAACAAGGCCGTTACGCCGGCCGAGACGCAGACCTTCCTCTCGGTCGGCCATCACGCCTCCGAAGTGCTCGGCAAGTACATCAATGGCGCCGCACCCGTGGCCGACCCGCGCGCAACGGTGCAGCTCTACGTGCAGACCAAGGCGGTCCAGCCGGACACCGTGGTCGCACTCAAGCAGCTCACCGATATCATCGATGGACAAGTCGGGCCGTCATCGTCGATGGCAACCGTGCCGCAAAATATCGTGAATAACGTGCGCAACAATATGTATGTGGCCTCCGAAGCGCTGCGCTTGATGGACAAGCAAAGTGCGCCCACTTTCGCAGCCGATGACGCCGCCGTGCTCAAGAACTTCAAAGGCCAGCTCGACCATTCGACCAAGTTCATCCCGACATGGGTGAAGGTGGCCGTGGCGGTGGCACTTGGCTTGGGCACCATGGTCGGTTGGAAGCGGATCGTGGTGACGGTCGGCGAACGGATCGGCAAAACCCATTTGACGTATGGACAAGGCGCATCGGCGGAACTCGTCGCGATGTTGACCATTGGCGCGGCGGACGTGTACGGCCTGCCTGTCAGCACGACCCACGTGCTGTCCTCAGGCGTGGCCGGGACAATGGCGGCGAACGGTTCAGGGCTGCAATGGCGCACCGTGCGCAGCCTCGCGCTTGCCTGGATCCTGACCCTGCCCGTGTCGATCGCACTCGCGGCGGGATTGTTCTGGGTGTTCCGCGGGCTGTTCTAAGCGGCACATGAATGATGCTGACGGGCTTTTTCAAACATGGTTTCAAGCCCGTTGCACGTTAGTTGCACGTCAGTCTCACGTTGCAGCGCGAGCGGTTTTTTCAAACTGCTCGCGCGCCTGCAGAATTTGCAGAATTTGCCGATGGCCAGCATCTGTTTCTCCTCCCTCCGTATTCCCTCCCCCCTTCCAAGTTTTCCCCGACAGGCACAGCGCTTGCTCTATCAATGCGGCAATCGCGAGGGTATTGGTGCTGCGGACACGCAAGCTGAGGCAATCCGCCGATACTCACGCCGCACCAGACGCGGCATCGCCATTCACTCTTCAGCAGACTTTAATAATTAAGGAGAAGTGGAATGATCGGAACAATCTTGCTTGTCGTGTTGATCCTGCTGCTGCTCGGCGCTTTCCCCTCATGGCCGCACAGCCGTAGCTGGGGGTATGGCCCAAGCGGGATCCTGGGCGTGGTGGTAATCATTGTGATCGTGCTGTTGCTCATGGGAAGAATCTAGAGTCATACGTCGGCCGGTGCGTCAGTCGCTTGTCCTGTGATCCGGCGCTGGGTTGAAACTGCCCGCGCCTAGAGCGCAGCGGCACGTTAGGAAAGCTTGAAACCGCTGTGTTATCGCCTGCCAAAAGGAGAACATCCCTTACGGCAGGCGGTTTTCATTGGCTACTGACCGCGCTTCGACATCCGCTACATCCGCTAATCAAGGAGTACACATTTCATGGACCTCCACCTGGAAGGCAAACTCGCGCTCGTCTCGGGATCGACAAAAGGCATTGGCCTGGCCATTGCCACCGGACTGGCGCGTGAAGGTGCGCGCGTGATCGTGAACGGGCGCAAGCAAGCATCCGTCGACGAAGCCCTGGCAAAGCTGCGCGCCCAGGTGCCCAACGCGGAAGCGGAAGGTTTCGCCGGTGATCTCTCCGACGTGGGCCAGATCGATGCGCTGGTCGCGCAATACCCTGCCGTCGACGTTCTGGTGAACAACCTCGGCATCTTCGATCCAAAGCCGTTCGAGGAAATTCCGGATCACGAATGGCTGCGTTTCTTCGATACCAACGTGATGTCCGGCGTACGGCTGGCGCGCGCCTATCTGCCGAAGATGAAAGCGAAGAACTGGGGCCGTGTGGTGTTCATCAGCAGCGAGAGCGGCATTCAGATTCCCGTCGAAATGATCCATTACGGCGTGACAAAAACGGCGCAACTCGGGTTGTCGCGTGGGCTCGCCGAACACTGCGCAGGCACGGGCGTGACAGTGAACGCGGTATTACCCGGTCCGACGCATTCCGACGGTCTCGACGAAATGGCAGCGAAAGGCATGGGCGACAAGTCGTTCGCGGAGTTCGAGAAAGGCTTCTTCGAAACGGAACGGCCAAGTTCGCTGCTCAAGCGGTTTGCCACGACGGAAGAAGTAGCAAATATGGTGGTGTATGTGTGCTCGGAAGCGTCGTCGGCTACGAATGGCGCTGCGCTGCGGGTGGACGGCGGAGTTGTGCGGTCTGCTTTTTAGAACGGTGAGCGCCGCGCAAGCAGGATCAATGCACTACATACAGGATCACACGCGCAAGACACGTCCGTCCGGCCCGATCAGCGGCGGCAGGCGCGGCGTTGAGTCCGTCCCTCTGGGCGCCGTTTTCGGATGCCCTGGAGTTGCCGGGGCTGGCGTGAGCGCCGGCGGCGCCAGGTTGGTTTTATCGGCGACTTGCTTGACGGCCGGGCCGCTCTTGCGCTTTTTCTTTGCCTGCGCCGACTGCACGCTGCGCGGTTTCGCCTTCGATTTATGCATTTGCGCTTCGGGCGGATTCCAGACCTCGACGTATCGCTCAGCGGCTACCGCTGCCAGCGGGCCCAAACCCATGAATCCGGCCAGGACCGCAAGCACGACGTTCGAAGAGAGTGTGGATAAAGCAGATCTCACAACAAATGCTCCAGAGTGTTCAGTGTCCGCCAGCGCGCGAAAGTATAGCGTCCAGCGAGCGCTGCGATGTGTCGAGTTCAAGCAACGCACTGTCCAGCCGTTGCAGCGCCAACGCAACTGTGCGGCCCTCGGCGTCCAGTTCCGGTTCGCTTCGCGTAGCGTCAAAAGCGGCCGATACCGCGCGGGTTGCCTGCACGTATCGCGCGAGCGCAGCGGCTTCGGCAGAAGAATGACTGTTCATGTTCCGTGTCCATGCAAAAGCATTCACCTGTATGAATATACAGTAATGTCGCGCGACGGAAAAGCATTCACGCGGCAATGCGCAGTGTGCACGTAAACCCGTCTGGTTTTAAGTTGCACTTAATTGTCAGAGGGCACATTACAAACGCGAGCTTTTATCGCCGCCATCGAGGGCGGCTTTTGAATCAGGGCTTTCACCGCGAGGACACGTCATGGCCGCCAGCGCATCGTTTCAAAACATCAAGTCCACGATGAAAACCGAACACGCCCTGCCGCTGCACGAATGCCGGCTTTCCGAGGCCGTGGAAAGGCCGTGGGGCAAGCCGTACAGAACAGTCGAATGGGCGCGCAAAAGCGATCCCTGCAGTCAATTGAGCGTGGTTCCGGCAGAGTTCACTACCTCCGAGATTGCCGAGGTATTGCGTGCGCACGTGTCGGGTCGGCGGTACGGTCCCACGGATTCCGACGGGACCGTCCAGGAATGACTTTTTCCATACCACGCTAAACACCAGCAGCGGCCCTTTTTGGCTCCGCTGCTTGGCGAAAACAGTCGGACACGGACGGACACAACCTTGGACGCGCATCCGGGCTGGAAGTTAAAACTTGATAAAGTCCATAAATGGACTAATATACGAATCAAGTTCTTAACGAGACTTTTCTATGCCACGCGCTCAACGCGTCCCGCGTCCTGTTCCTGCGCCACAACCTTCTATCGCGGACATGTCTGCGGCGGGCTTGCGTGCATTTTTCAATATCGCGCGCGACTGGGCCTTGTCGGCCGACGAGCAGATCGTCCTGCTCGGCTCGCCCGGGCGGTCTACCTTCTTCAAGTGGAAAGCCACGCCGCAAACGGCGCGTCTCGGGCGCGACACGCTCGAGCGGCTCTCGCTGATTCTCGGTATCTACAAGGCGCTGCAGATCCTGTTACCGCAAGCCGAAGCCGCGGATGGCTGGATCAAGCGCGCGAATACCGCGCCGCCATTCGGCGGACGGCGCGCGCTTGACCGCATGCTCGCGGGCAACGTTAGCGATCTCGTGGCGGTTCGCCAATATCTCGATGCAATGCGGGGCGGTTGGGCGTGAGCGATCTATCCAATCTGCCGCACGCTGAGAACGACTGGCACGCTGAGTGGCCGCATATCGACCTCAACTGGTCACCGGCCTACCGTGTGATTCCCACACGTTTTCCTGCCGTGAACCTGTTCGACCGGGTTGCGTCGCCCCAGGATTTCGATGCCCTTTACGCACTCGAGGCCATGACTAATGACCGCTTGCGCACGGAAGTGGGCGACCTGGATCTGGTGCCGCTTGTCGAGCGCCAGTTCGGTGCCGGCTATGGCCCGATCATGGCAGCCTTCACGCATCTGAACCCGAACGGCAGCCGTTTTTCCGATGGCAGCTACGGCGTGTTTTATTGTGCGCGCGACCGGCGCACGGCCATTGAGGAGACGCGCTATCACTCAGCGCTGTTTCTCGCGGACACGAAACAAGCGCCGCTGCGGCAGCAGATGCGCCTCTACACGGTATTGGCGCAAGGCGACGTCGTCGATCTATGCAAGGGGCGGCTGGAACAAGCTGCGCTCAATCCCGCGATTCTTTCGCCATCGAGTTATGTCGCGGGCCAGGCGTTGGGACGGGCTGCACGCGAAGCGGGCGCACCGGGAATTGCGTATCCATCGGTGCGGGATCACGGTGGCGAATGCCTTGCCGCTTTCCGCACTACCCTGCTGCGCGATTGTCATCACGCTGCTTATCTGGAATACGAATGGAACGGCGAGGCCGTGACCAACGTCTTCGAAATGAGCAAGGTTGGTTAAGCCGAGCAACTCAACTAGCTGATAGACACTGCCGTCGACGACCGTACGCGCGCGATCTTCTTGGTCGCGGGACGTGCGGCCGTCGATGCGGCTTTCGGCGCGGCAGCCTTCGACACCGCCGCCAGCGCCTCCATCCCGACATCTTTCGATTTCGATGAGTTCTTCAGCGCGGCCGTTTTCGCCTTTTGACTGGACTTGGCAAGCAGCCGGGCGAGCCGCGGGTCCGCGCCATTCGCCGGGCTCTTGCGGCCTCGCGCTGCTTCGCGAGCGCGCCGCTTCGCGTCTTTTTCCAGAAAAATGGCGAGCATTGCTTCGTCGGTCTTCAGGCCGGATCGGCGGGAGGGCGGCAGTTCATCGGCGAGTTCACCGGCTTCGAACGCTTCGATCACCGCCGGATGGACATAGCATTTGCGGCACACGGCCGGTGTGTTGCGCAACATCTTCGATACTTCCTTGATCGTGCCGACCACATGCTTGCGCGCTTCGGTGACGGTTTCCCACGCGAGCTTGCGCAACGCCGCCAGGGCAAACACGCTGCCGGCCCATGTCCGGTAGTCCTTAGCGGTGAAATCTGCGCCGGTGATGTCGTGGAGGTAGTCGTTGATATCGGAGGAGCTGACGGTGTGGCGTTCGCCGTTCGCGTCGAGGTACTGGAACAGATCGTGGCCGGGCAGGTCCATGCAGCGCTTTATGATCCTGGCGATGCGAGGGTCGCTCACCGAGACATCGTGTTCTATCCCGCTTTTGCCGCGGAACTGGAAGCGCAGCGTGCCGGCTTTGACGCTCAGGTGTTTCTTGCGCAGGGTGGTGAGTCCGTACGACTTATTTTCGCGCGCGTATTCTTCGCTGCCTACGCGAACCAGCGTGGTGTCGAGGAGCCTGACCACGGTGGCCAAGACCTTATCCCGCGGCATACCTTCGAGTTCGAGGTCGCGGGTTACGCGTGCACGCAGTTTCGGTAATACGGCGCCGAACGCCAGCATCCGTTCGTACTTGGTGGCGTCGCGGGTTTCGCGCCAACGCGGGTGATATCGATACTGCTTGCGGCCACGGGCGTCGCGGCCGGTGGCTTGCAGGTGGCCACGTGAGTCGGGGCAAATCCAGACGTTGGTGTAAGCGGGTGGGATAGCGAGCGCGTTGATGCGCTTGATGTCGGCATCGTCAGAGAGGGGTGTGCCCTGGGTATTGGAATAGACGAAGGCGCCGTTTTTCCACGCGCGGGTGTAGCCGGGGCGGGAGTCATCGACGTAGCGCAGACCTGGGGGCAGGTCTTCCGGGCAGCCCTTGATCTCGCTCTGCGGTTGTGGGTCCAGGGTTGATGTCACTGCGTGCCTCGCTTGGATCTCGCTCGATTAGACGGGATCCAAGCAAAGCCCATACCTACGGAAGAGCCAACTCCCTGGCCCCTTCCGCACTCGCCCAACCCTGCTTGACCGACCAGCGCTGATCGGTGCCAGCCTCAACGATAGTGAGGCGCCCGTCATCGGTATAAGCGCCAGTGTCGATAAAAATCTGCGACCCGATCTGCTTGATCGCCTTCATGGGCGTATGCCCGCAATAGGTTGGCGATAATCCCCGCTGCCAGGCGGCCTTCCCGGTCCCCAGCGCAAGCGAACGCCCCCACAGCAGCTGCTGGCGGATATCGTCGGGGAAATACGCGACTTCCAGATCAGCGTCGCTGCCAAAAAACTCCGCATGCAGCACGTTGAACCGCGTTGGACCGTCGCCGACAATTCGCACCAACGGAACACTCGCCAGCTTCGCGGCAATTCCCCTCAGTTGCTCATCCGGCAGGTTCGCCGCCCACGCTCCGCCGATCGAATACCACACGTGGCGCTGCATCTTGCCCGCCGCAACCGCGCACAACGCGTCTTCGTGATTGCCCAGCACAGGGTAGAACCAGGGTTTATCGAGCAAGTCTATAGCCGCCAGCGAATCGCTGCCGCGATCGACCAGATCGCCTACGGAAAACAGGCGATCACGCGAACCATCGAAAGCGATTTCACTAAGCAAATACCGCAGGGCGTCGACGCAGCCGTGCAGGTCGCCAACCACAAGGTCACGGCCAGCTTTGTTCGCCGGATGCCAGCAAACGACAGGATGAGTAGAAGCAGTCATAGCAGCAATTTTAATCTTACAAAACGCACGGATATGCGCGCCAACTCGCTTTCCAACAAATTACCTACCCACATTCTGGAACGGCCCCCGGCAATGCGCAACACGATCAGCTTGGCACGGCAATAATTGCCGCGCCAAGCCTCATTACACCGTATTTATTGCGGTGTTGAACGAAGTTTGGCGACCTGATCGGCGGAGGTCGCCGATTGCGGATTGCCAAACGTCTTCGTCACATAATTGCTGATGGCGGCAATCTGCTCATCGCTGAGTTCATTCGCAAACGCGGGCATAAAAGCAGTGGCGTCTTTCGTCTGACGGCTCACGCCGTGCAGCATGACCATGGTCAGATTGTTAGCTGCCGAAGCCCCGACCACGCTGTTATGAATCAGCGACGGATACGCGCCCGGCGCGCTGCCGCCCCGGCCCTCGCCCGTCCAGCTATGACACGTCGCGCAGTTAGCGATAAACAATTGTGCACCGTTCACGCCACTGATCGCCGTGCCGCGCATCGCGGTGACGTCCGCGTTGGTCGGCTTGCCGAAGGAATCACGCGGATGGATGTCGCCGCCGCTCTGCGCCGGCACCGAACGCAGGTACACCACGATCGAACGCAGATCCTCAGGCGTCATGTACTGCGTACTGTTCTGCACCACATCCGCCATCGGGCCCGCCGCATTCGCCCGGCCATGCGCCACGCCGGACGCGAGATAGTGCGTCAGTTCGTCGTCAGTCCATCCGCCGATGCCCGCGTTCTTGTCCGGCGTGATATTGAACGCATGCCAGCCGGACAACTCGGCGCCGCTGAAGCGCTCGCTCGTCTTCAGACCCTGCATCAGATTACGAGGCGTATGGCATTCCTCGCAATGCGCGAGACCGCCAGCCAGATAAGCACCGCGATTCCATTCCGCGCTCTGCTTCGGATCGGGCACGAAACGGCCTTCCTTGAAATTGAACATGTTCCAGAACACCATCAGCCAGCGCTGGTTGAACGGAAACGACAGCTCATTGCGCGGCGGTGAGTAGTGGATCGGCGTAAGCGTATTCAGATAGGCACGGATCGCGAGGACGTCCGAGTCGGTGACCTTCGTATATTCGGCGTAAGGAAAAGCCGGGTACAAGCGCTCACCGCTCTTGCCAATCCCTTCATGCATCGCGCGAAGGAAGTCGGCGTCGCTCCAGCGGCCTATGCCGGTATCCGGATCGCTCGTGATATTGGGCGTATAGATGGTCCCGAACGGCGTGGTGATCGGCAGGCCGCCCGCGAACGGACGGCCTTTGTCGGCGGTGTGACACGCCACGCAGTCGCCCGCGCGCGCAAGGTATTCACCGCGCTTGATCAGATCCGCGCCGGCCAGCGTGTCGCGCTGCACGACCGTGGGCTCAGTCGCGGTGGTCTGCGCGTGCGCCGACTGAATCAGCGAGTGAAAACTCACGCCCGTGATGGCGAGCGCAAGAACGGCGAGCGCGCCGCCCAGGCGCTTGTTCAGTTTGAGTTTGCTAAAGCGCTTCGCGTCGCGAGGTTTGGGGTTCTTCATCGTGGCTCTCCGTCGGCGCGCAATCAAAGTTCTTTCTTCAGCTTGTCGGCGAGACGCAGCGACAACGCGGACAACGTCAGCGTGCAATTCACCGATGCCGCCGTCGGCATCACTGCACTGCCGGCAATGAAGAGGTTCGCGTGGTCGTGCGTGCGGCATTCGGAATCCACGACAGAATCCTTTGGGTCCGCGCCCATGATGGTCGTCCCCATGATGTGGTTGTTCGGAGCGAATTTATCGTCGAAGGTAATCTCCGTGCCGCCGAACAATTCCGCGATCCGCGCGTACTGAGTGCGCGTGTCCGCCGCGCTTTTCTTCACGTAGTCGTTGATCGAGTAGTAGATCTCGGGCTGCGGGATGCCGAGCGAATCCTTATGATCCGGCGATGGAATCACACGGTTCTGCGGCTCGGCCAGATGCTCGTGAAAACTGTTGATGTTCATTGTGCGCGCGGCACGGTCGCGGATTTGCCGATCGAGTTCCGCCCCGGTCACGCCCTTGGCGATCAGGTCTGCCGTGACCGACAGGGTGGGTACGCCATTCGACAAATGCAGCTTCTTCGCCGAGTATTCCGAGCGGAAGGCGCCGTCACGGAAATTCACGACGGAGGTCATCTCCATCGGCCCTCGTCCCGGCCACACGGGTTCATTGGCGAGGAAGCTCACGCCGGTGCCGGGGTGATCCATCAGGTTGCGGCCGACCTGATCCGAACTGTTGCCAATGCCGCTCTTGAATCGATCGGACACCGACTGCAACATCAGCTTCGGCGTTTCAATTCCATTAGCCGCGAGCACGAAGAGCTTGCCCGTGACACGCGTGCTGTTGCCGTTCGGATCCTTGTAATGGACGGCGGTGATCAGGCCTTTATCGTCGCTCTCGATCTTGTAGACGACCGCTTGCGCGATCAGCTTCGCACCTGCCCGCTCGGCTTTCTCCGCATGCGTGATGCCGTTGTACATGGCAGCGATCGGACAGATCGGCATGCAATTGTTGTTGCCGCAGCAGGTCGGGCGGGCATCGTAAGGGCGGCTGTTGCGCGCGACCGGTTCCGGCACCACGTGAAAAGACTGCGCGTTGAGGACATCGGAGAAACGCTGGTCCATGTAGGACAGCGGCAGCATATCCATGGGATACGGTTTGGAGCGCGGCGAACCCAGATCAACGTTATTGCCCGGACCGGACACGCCTAGCTGCACTTCGGCGGCGAAGTACCAGGGCTCGAGGGTCTCATAAGGGATCGGCCAGTCGCGGCCTACGCCATAGAGCGTCTTCAGCTTGAAATCGGCGGGCAGCAAGCGCCACGCGGCCGCGGCCCAGTGCCAGGTCGTACCACCCACGAGCCGCAAGTATTGCGACGCGTAGGGGTACTCGCCCTTCTGGATCAGATAGTTGTTCTCGGGCGAATACTCGGGATGCGGCGCGTAAGGCGTCGACGGATACGGTGTGGCGAAATCGGCTTTCGCCGGCGAGTTACGAAAGTTCTCGACGATCTGCCAGCGCGGAATGCGCGGCCCGGCTTCGAGCAGGATCACGGAGGCGCCCGCGGTCGCGAGCTGATGCGCGACGAGTCCGCCCGCAACCCCCGATCCGACGACCACCACATCGGCCGAATTCGAATTTGCCATTTGTTGTTGTCCTGTGAGGGTAGGTTTTTATTTGCTTCGGTCGCGCTGTCACGCTGTCACGCAGCGCGCCGGCTTGATGCTGTTCTTGATGCGTTCTCGATGTGTTCGGTGCGTTGGGTTCAAGCCGCGCCAGGCGGCTTCTTCGCCCAGTAGAACGGCACGTCGCGGCAATACGACGGAATGGTCAGCACGTCGTTGACGGGATCGAACATCAGCGCGCGCTCGTAGGCGACCACGCTCACGCGCGGGGCGTCGCCGACAAGACCGAGGTACCAGGCCCGCATGATCGCGGTGACCGTGCCGGCGAGCTTCGGCGTGTCCGCCTTGAGCGCCTGCGTCACCGTATCCGACGGCACGCCGCCATGCGCCGCGAGCCAAACGTTCAATGCGCTCACGTTGCCGGCAAACTCGCTGTCCGACTTGGACAGCGCGTCATACACGCGCTGCGCCAGCGCAGGATCGAAGGTGGTGCGGCCGGTCAGTTTGCGTGAGAGCAGCAGGAAACCGTCGAGACCCGCAGGCGGGGTATCGGCGAAAGCCTGGGTGAAGAATGTCGGGAAACCGAAACCCGCAGAAGTGAACGCGAGCGCGACTGCTGACGCACATGCGCCTAGAACAAACCGCCGGCGAGTGGCCGACTGTGCGCGCGCCATGGGGTGGTCGAGTTGTGTCATGTATTGAGGTCCCAATTCGCGTTGTTCAAAGAGGCGATGATCGATTGCACGTGTCGATATCCCTCGAATAGTTTTTAAGCTGCGCCTTGCCGCGGCCGAAGCATGCACGATGAAGGTGTTAATGACCAGCTCCACGGCCGTTGGCAATTGAAAGGCACACGGGCAATAATCGCGGCACTTGAACCCTTCGAAGCGCCGGCATCTCGCGATCGCTTGCACGATACCGCGCCGCGCCAGCTTAACGCTATAACCAGACCACTATAAAAAATGAATTTCGTTCCCCAAGTACTTCGCTATCGCCCGCGGGCGGTCATTGCCCTCGTGATTGGTGTGATCGTGGCAATTTTGGTTCCACATGACTTCAAACCGATCGTGCGCGGCCTCATTGGATGGGACAGTACCGTATGGCTGTATCTCGCGCTCATCTGGATTCAGATGGTGCGGGCGCGACAGGACAAGGTGCAGAAGCTCGCCGAACGCGAAGATGAGAACGCAGGCATGGTGCTGCTCATCATCAGCCTGGCCGCTATAGCAAGCCTTGTCGCAATTGTGTTCGAGCTGGCCATGGCCAAGAACCTGGGCTTGCGCGGCGCGTTTCTCCACTATCTCCTGACCGCATTCACCATGCTGGGCGCGTGGTTCCTCATCCCGACCATCTTCACGCTCCACTACGCACGCCACTACTATCAGTCAGAGGGCGACGAGACATCGCTGAAATTCCCCGATGCCCATCTCAAGCCTGACTATTGGGACTTCCTCTATTTCTCATTCACGATCGCGGTGGCGTCGCAGACTTCGGATGTTGTGCTCTGTTCCAACGAAGTCCGCAGAGCAGCACTCGCGCAATCCGTCCTGTCGTTCTTCTTCAATGCCGCAGTGATTGGTTTATGCGTCAACACGGCGGCCAGTCTGCTTGGGCCTTGAGCGGAACCGGGAAGCAAATATTGCCGTCACGCTTGACAACGTTCGGGCGGAATTGCCGCAACCCATAAATTAATAGGGATGGCTGACAATTCCTGCATGGCGGCGCGTGAGCGCACCGGCATTCCCGTCTTTCGTATAACGATTCCCGAGCACTCCGTGTAAAAACGCCGCCGCCAGCGCGTGCTTTTTTACACGGCTCCCGGCCTCCGCCTAAAGTCGTCTCTCTGCGCTTATCAGGGCTTATCGCTTTCCCCCGGTTTTAGCAGATTCTTAAGAACATGGCACACGCCTTGCTCTAGCTATTGCACATCCCCTCTTCCCTCCGATAAAAGCACCGGATGCATGCGCAGCAGATTTTCCTGCCCTAGCGCAACCCATCGCTTTTCATCCATTGATCGCCAGGAGTCAGCCTTGCCCTTGAACGTCTTGCTTGTCGCTTCCGAGGCTGTACCGCTAGCCAAAACCGGCGGACTGGGTGACATGGTCAGCGCGTACGCCGTCGCGTTACGTGAAGCAGGCGTCGATGCCGCGATCCTGATCCCGGCCTATCCGAAAGCGCTGCAGATGGTCGAGGGATTACGGAAGGTTGCTTCAGTGACGGGGCTCCCCGGCGGCGACGGTGCGCTGTATCGCGGCCGCATGCCCGATACCGGCGTGCCCGTGATCCTGCTGCGCATGGATCATTTGTACGCACGCGAAGGCCTCTATCAGGACACGAAAGGACGCGACTACGAAGACAATGCGATTCGTTTCGCGTCGTTATCGGCGGCGGCGGTGAAGATTGCCGAAGGTGTGCGAGGGTTCAAGAAGCCGGATATCGTGCACGCGCATGACTGGCATTCAGGCCTCACGCCGCTCTTGATGAAGCAAGCCGGCGTGCACGCTAAAAGCGTTTTCACGATCCACAATCTGGCGTTCCAGGGCAACTATTCGCTCTCGCTTGGTGCAGCGCTCGGTGTGCCTGCCAAATGGCTCGTGCCCGCGCTGACCGAACCGAAGAGCATCGAATTTTATGGTGCGTTGAGTCTGATGAAAGCTGGCATTGTCCACGCCGACCATGTCGCTACCGTCAGCGAAACGTATGCTCGCGAAATCCTCACGCCGCGCTTTGGCCACTTGATGGAAGGCGTGCTGCAAAGTTACGCCGGCAAGCTGTCGGGCATCATCAACGGTATCGACGTGGATACCTGGGACCCGAAGACCGATCCGCAGATCGCCCGGCATTATTGTTTCGACGATATGCGCGGCAAGCACGCCTGCAAGCGCGAACTGCAGCAGATGTTCGGCCTTCCCACCGACCCCTTCGCGCCGGTGATGGCGCTCGGCAGCCGGATGACATCGCAGAAAATGGCCGATGTGGCCGTAGAAGCCATTCCGGCGCTGCTGGAACAGTATCCACGCTTGCAGATTGCCGTCCTCGGCAAAGGCGAAGCACATATAGAAGCGGCGTTTCATCGGCTGGCGCAGACCTGGCCGGATCGGGTGGGTGTCTATATAGGTTACGACGAGCGCCGCGCGCACGTGCTGCATGCCGGTGCTGACATCCTGCTGCATGGCAGCCGCTTCGAGCCTTGCGGCCTCACGCAAATCTACGCGATGCGTTATGGCACATTGCCCGTGGCGTCGCGCGTGGGCGGGCTGGCGGATACGATCGTGGATGCAGTCGAAGCAGCGGACACTGAGGGACATCGGACGGGTTTCCAGGCATCTCCCCTCGGCGGCTTCGAGGGCGCAACGTACTCGCGCCCGGCGACCGGCTTTCTCTTCGACGGCGATGGTGTCCAGGACGTCATCACCGCCGCCACGCGCGCGATCGACGCTTTCATGCGTCCGCAACAATGGCGCACGCTTCAACGCAACGCGATGGAACGTGATTACGGATGGAACCATGCGGTAGTGAAATATGTCCAGCTATACGCGGGTCTTACCGACGCGCGTCCTGCGAAAGCACCGGTGCGCACGCGCCGCGTGCCGGTCAGTGTCCGGGCAGTGCCGCTCGCTGCGGTGGCCGAGGCAGATCGTCTCGAAGCGGAACAGGCGCAATTTGTCGCGCGAAGCGCCTGACGCGCCACACCACCCTTTTCGATGGTACGGTTATGGAGTTGACCGTTCGAGGCGCATTGGATTGCAGTGCGCCTTGAACGCATGTCGTCTGACCTGAACTCGCATGCGGGTCGCGAACCATTGGCTACGCTCAGGCTTCGACATTCGCCAGAAAACGTGAAAGAGGTGCGGCACGCTACGTGCTGTGTCCCTCAAGCGACCCTGGCGCCGCACTGAACGGCGTATCGCCTGATGACTTGAGGTTTGATGTCGATACGCACCGCACTCGTCACCCCGGAATTGGTGCTTTGAAGACTGTCTGAGGCGCGTCTGCCGTAGCCGTTCATGCGGTTTGGTTTATTGCCTGGTTGAGCGCGATCGCGTTTTCCCGCATCCACGCCATAGCAGGACGAACTGGAAAGACGACCGATGGAACACCATCACATGCTTCAAGCATACGCACCAAGAATCTATTTCATCGACCCGCTTCTCGTCGGACCATTGCCCGAATGGGCCGCACAATTTGAACATGCCGCCGCGCTGGGCTTCGATCACGTGCTGATCGGCGCACCGTTCCAGCCGGGCAGCAACGGCCATCGACAGGCCGTGGCCGATCACCACAAACTTCACACCGTATTCGGATCCGACGCGCCCGCGAGCGAAGGTCTGCGTCTGCTTGCAAGTCAGGCGAGTCAGCACGGCCTGACCTTGCTGGTCGATATCACCCTCGACCACGTGAGCGCCGAAGGCGGCTTGTTCCGGGAAAACCGGCACTGGTTCCATCCGTTCGAAGCGGCTGAAGCCCGGCTCGATCCGCGTCACGCGCCGCATGAAGAAAGCGCCGCGCATGCGAATTTCGGCGATGGCGAAGCGGCCCAGGCGCTCACCGAATGGTGGGCACGCGAACTGATGCTGCTGGCCGATGCCGGCGTTGGCGGCTTTCGCTTCGAGGCGCCGCACAAGGTGCCGGCGCATGTATGGCGCAGGCTGGGCGCGGCCGTTCGCGAACGGCATCCGCAAACGAAATGGCTTGCATGGACCGTCGGCATCAGCCGTCAGGACCTCGCCGCTCTAGCCGATGCCGGTTTCGACTCGGTGTTTTCATCGTCGCGATGGTGGGACTTTCAGGGCAACTGGCTCTTCGACGAGCACGCCGCCCTGTTTCGCATCGCGCCGCCCATTGCGTTTCCGGAAGAGCCCTACGGCTCGCGCTTGTTGCACGATTTGCCTGACACCGGCGACTCGTCGCTTGTGGAGCGCGCCTACCGGCGCGCGTTGTACACGGCGGCGGGCATAGGCACCGGATTGCTCGTGCCAATGGGGTTCGAATACGGTGTCACGCAGCCGCTCTCCTACAACCACGGCAGCGCGGAAGAATTTCGGCGCGCCAGGGAAGGAGCGCGCTTCAACGTATCGGCAGAAGTGGCGCACGCCAACGCATTGCAACGCAACTCAGCGGCACTGGCGAGCACTGGCGAACTGCGCGCGCTGACCGGCGCGGGCACGCCGTACGCAGCCATTTTGCGCGGCAGCGGCCCGGACCTGCGGGTCGCGGCCGAAGCAGCGCTGATCGTGCTGAACCCGGATCTCACCACGCCGGTTTATGTCGATACGCGCCATCTGCTGGACGGTGCACCCGGCAACTTCACGCGGTTTCGGGCAATTGACGAAGACACGACTGGAACGCCGCTGCCGCTCGAGCCTTTTCTGTTGCAACCCGGCGAAGTGCGCCTGCTACGTGGCGCCGCCGAACCGCCCATCCTGCTGGCGCAACCGCAGGTCAAGCGCGGGGCCAAGGCTGCCGACAAGAAGTCAGTGAACGAGGCGCTGGTGGCGCCGCGGGTGGCGATCGAAAGCGTGACGCCATCGGTCGACCACGGGCGCTTTCCGGCGAAGCGGATCGTGGGCGAAGCGGTTGAAGTCACGGCGGCGATTTTTGCGGAAGGCCACGACAAGATCGCGGCCGCCGTGCAGTGGCGCGCCGCCGATGAAACCGACTGGCACGAAGCGCCCATGGTTCCGGTGCTGCCGCTTGGCAACGACCTGTGGACGACGCACATTCCGATCGATCGCCTGGGGCGTCATGAATTCACAGTGATCGCGTGGCGCGACGACTTCGCTTCGCTGATCGATCACATGCAGAAGAAGCTGAAGGCGGACCAGACCGTTGAACTGGAGCTCGAGGAAGCGCGGCATTTGTTCGCGTTGATCCTGGCCGAAGTGAAAACCACGGAAGGCGCACAGACGGAACCGCTGGAAGGGATCGTCAAGCAGTTCGCCAAAGCCGACGCAGATACCCGGCTAGCGTTGGCGCTCGCGCCGGAAACCGCGCTGGCGATCGAGGCGGCGCGGCATCGGCCGTTCCTGTCGCGTGATCCGGTGACATATCGGATCGACGCCGAACGCGCCGCCGCACGCTTTGCCAGCTGGTACGAAATCTTCCCGCGCTCCATGAGCGACGACGAAAATCGCCACGGCACGTTCGTCGATGTGATCGGCAAGATGCCACGCATCCGCGAGATGGGCTTCGACGTGCTGTACTTCCCGCCGATCAATCCCATTGGCGTGGCGAATCGCAAGGGCAAGAACAACACGCTCACCGCGCTACCCGGCGACGTGGGCAGCCCCTACGCGATCGGCGGCAAAGAGGGTGGCCACGACGCCGTGCATCCGGAACTCGGCAACCTGGACGACTTCAAGCAGATGCTGGAAGCGGCGCGTGCCCACGGCCTGGAGATCGCGCTCGATTTCGCCGTGCAGTGCGCACCGGATCATCCGTGGCTGAAGGAGCATCCCACGTGGTTCGCGTGGCGCCCGGACGGCACGCTTCGTTACGCTGAAAATCCGCCGAAGAAGTATCAGGACATCGTTAATCCCGACTTCTACGCGCAGGATGCAAAGCCGGAACTCTGGCTCTCATTGCGCGACGTATTCCTGTTCTGGATAGCAGCAGGCGTGAAGATTTTCCGCGTCGACAATCCGCACACCAAACCCATGCCGTTCTGGGAATGGGTGATCGGCGATGTGCGCTCGCGGCATCCCGACGTCATGTTCCTGGCCGAAGCGTTCACGCGTCCGCGCGTGATGAACCGTCTCGCCAAGCTCGGTTTCTCGCAGTCGTACACGTATTTCACGTGGCGCGAGTCGAAGCGCGATTTCCTCGAATACATGCACGACCTGACGCAAACGGACGCGAAGGACTATTTCCGGCCGAACTTCTTCGTGAATACGCCGGATATCAACCCGCGTTTCCTGCAGCGTTCGGGCCGCGCCGGTTTTGTGATCCGCGCCGCGCTTGCCGCAACGCTGTCGGGGCTATGGGGGGTGTATAGCGGGTTCGAACTCTGCGAAGCAGCCGCGCTGCCGAACAGCGAGGAATATCTCGATTCGGAGAAGTATCAGATCCGGGCCTGGGACTGGAACCGGCCGGGCAATATTGTTGGAGAAATCACCGCGTTGAACCGGATCAGGAAAGCGAATCCGGCGTTGCATTCGCATCTCGGCGTCAGCTTCCTTCCCGCTCACAACGACAACATCCTCTTCTTCGAGAAAGCGAATGCAGCACGCGACAACATAGTACTGGTCGCGATCAATCTCGATCCGTTCAACGAACAAGGCGCGGACGTGGAACTGCCGTGGCAGACGTTGAATAGTTGGGGCGTGCAGGAATGGGACGCACTGGCCGTGGAGGACCAGATGACGGGCGAACGTTTCGAATGGCGCGGCAAAAAACAGCACATCCGCCTTGACCCGAACACGCGGCCGTTCGCGATCTGGAGAATCGCGCCGACGTGGGGTTTGCCGCGGGCACCGACCATCCTCTGAGCGTCACCTGACAGTCCATCATCACGACGGCATTCGCCGACGTGGCACAGAACAACTCATACAACCGGGACAAACCACCGTCGCGGCTCAAGGAGCGACACGTGAAGCGTAACAAGAACTCGACTCTCAGCAACGATCCGCTTTGGTACAAAGACGCGATCATTTATCAGATCCACATCAAGTCCTTCTTCGACGCGAACAACGACGGCATCGGCGACTTCCCCGGCCTGCTCGCGAAGCTCGATTACATCTCCGAACTCGGCGTGGATACGATCTGGCTGCTGCCGTTCTATCCATCGCCACGGCGTGACGACGGTTACGACATCGCCGATTACCGCAACGTGCATCCCGATTACGGCACGCTCGCCGACGTCAAGCGTTTCATTCAGGAAGCGCACGCGCGCGGCATTCGTGTGATTACCGAACTCGTTATCAACCATACGTCCGACCAGCACCCGTGGTTCCAGCGCGCGCGCCTCGCAAAGCCAGGCTCGAATCATCGCAACTACTACGTCTGGTCCGACACCGACAAGAAGTACGAAGACACGCGGATTATTTTCATCGACTCGGAGCCGTCCAATTGGACGCATGATCCGGTCGCCGGCCAGTATTACTGGCACCGCTTCTTCAACCATCAACCGGACCTGAACTTCGACAACCCCGCCGTGCTGAAGGAAGTGCTGCAGGTGATGCGCTTCTGGCTCGACATGGGGATCGACGGCTTGCGGCTGGATGCGGTGCCTTACCTGGTCGAGCGCGAAGGCACGAACAACGAGAACCTGCCCGAAACGCACGCGATCTTGAAGAAGATCCGCGCGACTATCGATGCGGAGTATCCGAACCGCATGCTGCTGGCCGAAGCGAACCAATGGCCGGAAGACGTGAAAGAGTATTTCGGCGACGAAGACGAATGCCATATGGCCTTCCACTTCCCGCTGATGCCGCGCATCTATATGTCGATTGCGAGCGAGGACCGCTTCCCGATCACGGACATCATGCGGCAGACGCCGGATCTCGCGCCGACCAACCAGTGGGCGATTTTCCTGCGCAATCACGACGAACTCACGCTGGAAATGGTCACGGATTCCGAGCGCGATTATTTGTGGAACACGTACGCGAGCGATCGGCGCGCACGGCTGAATCTCGGCATTCGCCGACGCCTTGCGCCGTTGATGGAACGCGACCGGCGCCGGATTGAACTGATCAATTCGCTGCTGCTGTCCATGCCCGGCACGCCCGTGATCTACTACGGAGATGAGCTCGGCATGGGCGACAATATTCACTTGGGCGATCGCGACGGCGTGCGTACGCCGATGCAGTGGTCATCGGATAGAAACGGCGGGTTCTCGCGCGCCGATCCAGAGCAACTCGTGCTGCCGCCAGTCATGGGTTCACTCTACGGATATGACGCCGTGAACGTTGAATCGCAAAGCCGCGATCCGCACTCGCTGCTCAACTGGACCCGCAAGATGCTCACAGTGCGGCGCGGGAAACAGGCGTTCGGCCGAGGCGCCATCCGTTTCCTGCGTCCGAACAACCGCAAGATCCTTGCGTATTTGCGCGAGGTCGAGGGCGAGCCGCCGATCCTGTGCGTGGCGAATCTGTCGCGGGCGCCGCAGGCCGTGGAGCTCGATTTGTCCGAGTACGCCGGGTCGGTGCCGCTGGAAATGACCGCGGATTCCCCGTTCCCGCCGATCGGCCAGCTCACCTATTTGCTGACGTTCCCGCCGTACGGTTTCCTGTGGTTCCAGTTGTGCCCGGGCAACCAGCGTCCGGCATGGAGCCAGGCGCCGTCCGAGCAGTTGCCCGAATTCGTGACGATGGTGATTCGGGCCGGTCAGACCGGCCCGACACCGGAAAACGTGCGTTTGCTTGAATCGGAAGTGCTGCCTTCTTATTTGAGCAAGCGGCGCTGGTTTGCATCGAAGGATCAGACGTTGAAAGGCGTGCGCCTCGCCGCATTGACGACCATTCCGGAAGCGGGCTTTGCGTTCACGGAGATCGAGGCCGATCTCGGCGATCACGTCGAACGCTACGTTCTGCCGCTCACCATTGCATGGGGCACTGAGACGACCTCGCCGCTCTATATGCAGCTCGCGCTCGCACGGGTGCGCCAGGTTCGTAATATCGGCCATATCACCGACGCCTTCGCTGTTCCGAACTTCACCTACGGCGTGCTGAAAAAGCTCTTGCAGCGGGCAGTCGTTCCCACGGTGCAGAAGAGCGAGATCCGCTTTATTCCGACCGAACGGCTCGACGCGCTTGCCGCCAATTTCAGGCCTGGGGAACCCCCGCCGGAAATTCGCTGGCTGGCGGCAGAGCAAAGCAACAGTTCGCTTGTGATCGGCGATCAGATCGTGCTGAAACTGGTGCGCAGGCTGGTCGGCGGGATTCATCCGGAAGCCGAAATGAGCCGGCACCTGACGAAGCTCGGCTATCAGAATACGGGACCGCTGTTCGGTGAAGTGGTGCGCGTGGACCCGGAAGGCGTGCCGCATACGCTGTGCATCTTGCAAGGATTTATCGACAACCAGGGCGATGCGTGGAACTACGCGCTCGACTACCTGCGCCGCACCGTGGACGAACTCGCGCTGACCGTGGATACCGACGACCACGCGATGGACCGCGAGAAGGAAATGCTCGGCATCGAGGGGTACCGGAAGGTCACGGGAATCATCGGACGACGGCTGGGCGAACTGCATGTTGCGCTCGCCCAAGCTTCGGATGATCCTGCTTTTGCGCCTGAGAAAGCATCGAAGAAAGACGTGCGCGGGTGGAACGATGGCACGCACACGCTGCTTGTCACGGCGCTCGATATTCTGGCAGCGAAGCTCCTGGAGTTCAGCGAGCATGACCGCGAGATGGCGCAGAGCTTGCTCGATCGCCGTGATTTGCTGCTCGCCGCCGTGCAAAAGCTCGTGCCTGAAAACGCCAACGCATTGCGCATCCGTATTCACGGCGACTTCCACCTTGGGCAGGTGCTGATGGCGCAGGGTGACGCTTTCCTGATCGACTTCGAGGGCGAACCCGCGCGGCCGCTTGCGGAACGACGCAAGAAATCGAGTCCGTTGCGGGACGTGGCCGGCTTATTGCGTTCCCTGTCGTATGCCAGCGCCGCTGCGCAACCGACGACCGGCAACGCACCTCAGGCAACCGCCGATCGCAGGCGCGCGCTGTTCGAGCGCCTGCGCAGTCACGGCGAGGAAGGTTTCCTGCTCGAATATCACGCGGCGGTGGCGGCTTCGCCGCAGCCGCTTGCCGGTGACGAAGCCACCTTTGCCGCCCTGCTCGATCTTTTCCTGATCGAGAAGGCCGCCTACGAAATCCGCTATGAAGCGGCGAATCGTCCGACCTGGATCGGTTTGCCGTTGCGTGGCCTCGCGTCGCTTGCGAGCCGCCTGCTTGGCGATACGGGCGCACCGGCCGCTCCCGGCTCGCGACCTGTGGACGCCGCACTCAAGGACACATCTGATGGAAACGAACATGAATAAGCGCACAGACGACAGGGTGCTGACCGAAGGTCTGCACCCGCTCGATATCGACGCGCTCGTCGAAGCTCGTCATCCCGATCCGTTTTCGAAGCTCGGTCTCCACCAGACCGACGCTGGCCCCGTGGTCCGCGTGCTGTTGCCCGGCGCAACCGGCGTGCAGGTGCTCGAGCGCGACAGCAGCAAGCCGCTTGGCACGCTGACGCAGGTTCATCCGGCGGGGTTGTTCATTGGGTTTATCGATGAGATGCAGGCGTATCGGCTCAATATCGATTGGCAAGGCACGCCGCAAGAAGTCGCCGATACCTATTCGTTCGGCCCCGTATTAGACGATGAAGCGTTGAACCGAATTTCCGGCGGGGATCCGTATGCGGTGATGGAGTGCCTGGGATCGCGGCCGGTCGTGCATGGCGGCGTGGCCGGCGCGCGCTTTGCGGTATGGGCGCCGAATGCGCGGCGCGTCTCGGTGGTGGGTGACTTCAATGCGTGGGACGGACGACGGCATCCCATGCGTCTGCGCCATGGCGCCGGCGTCTGGGAACTGTTCGTGCCGGGACTTGGCGCGGGCACGCGCTACAAATACGAGATTGTCACGCGCGACGGCCATACGTTGCCGTTGAAGGCCGATCCGTGCGCGATGCAGAGCGAGCGGCCGCCGGCGACAGCTTCGGTGGTGGCGGATGCTGAGGCCATCGATGGATATGCGTGGACCGACAGTGAATGGATGAACTCACGCGGACCGAGGCAGACCGTGAATGCGCCGATTTCGGTGTACGAGGTGCATGCGGAATCGTGGCTGCGGGTGCCGGAGGAAGGCAACCGCGGTTTGAACTGGCACGAGCTTGCCGAGCGTTTGATTCCCTATGCAAAGAGCATGGGGTTCACGCACCTGGAGTTCATGCCGATTGCGGAGCATCCATTTGGCGGCTCGTGGGGCTATCAGCCGCTGGGGCAATTTGCACCATCGGCGCGGTTTGGGACGCCTGAGCAATTTGCCGAGTTCGTGAACCGCGCGCATGAAGCGGAGTTGGGGATCATTCTCGACTGGGTGCCGGCGCATTTTCCTAACGACGCTCATGGCTTGATCGAGTTCGACGGCACGCCGCTCTATGAGCATGCGGATCCGCGAGAGGGGTACCACCAGGACTGGAACACGATGATTTATAACCTCGGCCGTAACGAGGTTAGCGCGTTCCTCGTGGCGTCGGGGCTGGCTTGGTTGAAGCGTTATCACGTCGATGGATTGCGGGTGGATGCGGTGGCTTCCATGTTGTACCGGGACTATTCGCGCAAGGCGGGCGAGTGGGTGCCGAACATGTATGGCGGCCGCGAGAATCTGGAGTCGATAGCATTCCTCAAGCGCCTGAACCACGAAGTCCGTCAGATTCCTGGTGCGATCACGATTGCTGAGGAGTCGACTGCGTGGCCGGGTGTCACGGCTTCGCTGGAGGATGGTGGGCTTGGTTTCGATTTCAAGTGGAACATGGGCTGGATGCATGACACGTTGCATTACATGGAAGAGGATCCGGTCAATCGAAAGTACCACCACAACATGTTTACGTTTGGGATGGTGTATGCGTATTCCGAGCGATTTTTGTTGCCGCTTTCACATGATGAGGTGGTTCATGGAAAGGGTTCGTTGATTGGGAAGATGCCGGGAGATCATTGGCAGAAGTTTGCGAATCTGCGTGCGTATCTGGGATTCATGTGGACGCATCCGGGCAAGAAATTGTTGTTCATGGGCGGTGAGTTTGGTCAGTTTGGCGAGTTCAATCACGATGCGTCGCCGCACTGGCATTTGCTTGACGATGCGTTTCATGGTGGCTTGCAGAAGCTCGTTCGCGATTTGAACCGGGTGTATGCAGAGGAGCCGGCGCTGTACAAGCTTGATAGCGATCCTCACGGGTTTGACTGGTTGATCGGCGATGACGCGGTCAATAGTGTGTTTGCGTTCCGGCGTACGGATGGTGCGGGACGTGAGTGCGTGGTGATTTCGAATATGACGCCGGTGCCGCGGCTGGGGTATAGGGTTGGATTGCCGAAGGGCGGGAAGTGGAGTGAGATTGTGAATTCGGATGCGTCGGTGTATGGCGGATCGAATATGGGGAATGGGGGCGTGATTCACGCCGAGAATGTTTCGAGTCATGGGCGGGAGTGGTCCGCTGCTCTGACTTTACCGCCGTTGGCGACCATCGTTTTGAGGGCCGATTAGTTGAGTGGATTCGTTCGCACTTGGTTTGGGGGTTGGCGGGCCGGTTGATGTTGGGGGCGGGGTGGTAGGCGTCGAGGATTTTGGGGTTAGCGGTCGGGGCCAGTGCCAGTTGGCTGCTTTCGGCCTTAGCTGAAAGCAGCAACCCGGCATTGACTCAGACCGCAAACGCAAGACCCTGGCAACCCGGCATCAACTCCGACCGCTAACGCCACAACCTCGCACCCCAACATCGACCGACCGCTAACCCCTAAAACACCCAACCCCCGACCACCGAGCGCCAGCAACCACTCCCCCAAACCCCAAAACCCGAGTGCGAACGGAAACCCTATGGCTAATTCATTTCCCGACAAGTTACTCCCGGGCGCGGCTTACCCGCTCGGAGCCAACTGGGACGGTTTAGGCGTCAACTTTGCAGTGTTCTCAGCGAATGCACAAAAAATCGAAGTCTGTCTCTTCGATACCACCGGCCGCAAGGAGCTCGCCCGCTTCGAACTGCCGGAATGCACCGATGAAATCTGGCACGGCTACCTCCCCGGCGCCCACCCCGGCACGGTCTACGGTTTCCGTGCCCACGGCCCCTACGCGCCCCATCAGGGCCATCGCTTCAATCCCCACAAACTGCTCCTCGACCCCTACGCGAAAAAACTCGTCGGCCAATGGCGCTGGTCCGACGCACTGTTCGGCTATCGGGTGCATTCGAACCGGCTAGACCTGTCGATGGACCGACGCGATTCAGCCCCCGCCACCCCCAAATGCGTCGTCACCGACGACGCATTCGACTGGTCCCGCGACACACGCCCGAACGTCCCCTGGGGCGAAACCGTCATCTACGAAACGCACGTACGCGGCACCTCCATGCTGCGCCAAGACATTCGCCAGCACGAACGCGGATCGTTCGCAGCACTGTCGTCGCCGTGGTTCATCGAACACTTGCAGAAGCTGGGCATCACCGCTGTCGAATTCCTGCCCGTACACGCGTTTCTCAACGACCGCTTCCTAGTCGAACGCGGCCTCAAGAATTACTGGGGCTACAACACCGCAGGGTTTTTCGCGCCGGAACCGTCGTACTTGTCGACCAACCGGCTGAACGAGATGCGCATCGCCGTGCGCCGGCTTCACGCAGCAGGTATCGAAGTGATTCTCGACGTGGTCTACAACCACACCTGCGAAGGCAACGAACTCGGGCCAACCGTGTCATGGCGCGGCCTCGACAACGCCAGCTACTACCGCCTGATTCCCGGCGATGAACGCCGCTATATCAACGAGACCGGTTGCGGCAATACGGTGAATCTGTCGCATCCGCGTGTCCTGCAGATGGTCATGGACTCGTTGCGATACTGGGCGACGGCCTTCAACATCGATGGCTTCCGCTTCGATCTCGGCGTGACGCTAGGCCGCGAAGGCCACGGCTTCGACCCGGGCTCCGGTTTCTTCGACGCCATCCGCCAGGACCCGATCCTCAACACGCGCAAGATGATTTCCGAACCCTGGGATATCGGCCCGGACGGCTATCAGGTCGGCAATCACCCGCCGGGATTCGCCGAATGGAACGATAAATTCCGTGACGGAATACGCCGCTTCTGGCGCGGCGATGCCGGCGTGCGACCCGATCTCGCTGCGCGTCTCACCGGCTCCGCCGAGCTGTTTCACCGGCGCATGCGCAAGCCCTGGGCATCGGTGAATTTTGTCGCCTCGCATGACGGTTTCACGGTCGCAGACGTGACGTCCTACGAGCAGAAACACAACGACGCGAACCAGGAAGGCAACAACGACGGCCACAACGAAAATTGCAGCTCGAACTGGGGCGAGGAGGGCCCGACCGAAGACCCCGATATCCTCGAAACCCGCGCTCGCGTGGCACGCGCACTAATCGCGACAAACCTGCTGTCGCTCGGCACGCCCATGCTGCTCGCCGGCGACGAATTCGGCCGCACGCAACACGGCAACAACAACGCGTATTGCCAGGACAACGAGATTTCGTGGATCGACTGGACCCAGGCGGATTCGCCCGCCGGCCGCACGATGACAGACTTCGTCGCCCGCGTCATCGCGCTGCGCAAAAACTACCCGCTGTTGCGGGAAATGCGCTTTCTCCACGGCGATCGTGAAGTGTTGCCAGGTCTCTACGACGTCAGCTGGTTCGACGAACGCGGCGCGGCGCTGACTATCGACGCGTGGCAGGACCCCAAAGGGCGCGCGCTGACACTGCGTCGCGCGGGGCCCGGTCTGAACGGGGAAGTCGATGTCATCCTGATCATGATGAACGGATCGTCGGAGGCACTGAACTTCTCCGCGCCCGCACCGCACTTGGAATGGAATGTGCTCATGGATAGCGCCGTGCCCGACTCGCTGCAGTGCCCCCTGATTGGCGGGGAAATGGAAGTTCAGGCGCACAGCGTGGCAGTGCTGCTCGCACAGCCGACCGGGGACGCCGACTGGCAGGCCGTATGGATGGCGGGCGCCCACGAGGGGCCGCGCCTCTTGACGGCGTTGCCGCCGGACCCGGGCACAATCGGAGCGCGACGGACAGCGGAACCCTGGAAGGTGCTCGTGCTCGTGCCCGAGCACGCGCCGCCCGCAAAGGAGGAAAATTAACGGCTCGAAGACGGTTCAATGACGGTTCGAAGACGTCATGCAAAAACACCGGGCAGGCTCCAAGCCAAGTAACTGACCAAGCGCACTGAAGGCACACACATCATGTCCGAAACCCCAATCGATCCGCACAAGCGTCACCATGCCTATTGCCTGCCCTTCGGCGCTCATCTCACAGATGCCGGACACACGCGTTATCGCTTCTGGGCGCCTTCACTGAAAGCCGTGCAACTGGAGCTCTACCCTAACGAAGAGAGTGCGGCCTCCACACGCACTGACATGACCCCCACCGGCGACGGCTGGTTCGAAGCGCTGGCCGTTGGCGGCGCGGGTACCCGCTACCGGTATCGGATCAACGCGGATCTGGCGGTGCCCGATCCTGCCTCCCGCTTCCAGCCCGACGACGTCCATGGTCCAAGCGAAGTGATCGACCCGCGGGCCTATCGATGGGAAAACACGAACTGGCATGGCCGGCCGTGGGAAGAAACCGTGCTTTACGAAGTGCACGTCGGCGCGATGGGCGGTTATGCCGGCGTGACGCGCCGCCTGAAGGAATTCGCGCATCTTGGCGTGACGGCGATCGAACTGATGCCGCTCAACGACTTCAGCGGCAGCCGCAACTGGGGTTACGACGGCGTGCTGCCCTATGCGCCCGATTCGGCGTACGGCACGCCCGATGAACTGAAGACACTCATCGACACGGCGCATGGCCTCGGGCTGATGGTCTTCCTCGACGTGGTCTATAACCATTTCGGACCCGACGGCAACTATCTGAGCGCCTACGCCAAGTCGTTTTTCCGCGAAGGCGTGGATACGCCGTGGGGTCCGGCGATCGATTTCGAACGTCCGCAAGTGCGCGACTTCTTCTTCGACAACGCGCTGTACTGGCTGAAGGAATATCGCTTCGATGGCCTGCGCCTCGATGCCGTCCACGCGATCAATGACGACGAATGGTTGCGCGAACTGTCGGATCGCGTGCGTTCGTCGGTGGAACCGCAGCGGCATGTGCATCTGGTGCTGGAGAACGAACACAACACATCGAACCTGCTCGAATCGCATTTCAACGCGCAATGGAGCGACGACTCGCACAACACGCTGCATGTCCTGCTGACCGGCGAGGACGAAAGTTATTACAGCGCGTACAGTGACCAGCCGATCCAGAAGCTCGCCCGTGTGCTGAGCGAGGGCTTCGTGTATCAAGGCGAGCCCTCGCCCATCCACGACGGCAAGCCGCGCGGCGAGCCGAGCGCCGACTTGCCGCCCACGGCTTTCGTGATGTTTTTGCAGAATCACGATCAGGTCGGCAACCGTGCAATGGGTGACCGCTTGCGCTCGTTGTGCAGCGAAGACGCGCTCTACGCCGCAACCGGCCTGATGCTCCTCTCACCGCAAATCCCGATGCTGTTCATGGAAGAGCAGTACGGTTCCACGCAGCCATTCCTGTTCTTCACCGACTATCACGACGAACTTGCCGACGCCGTGCGCGAAGGACGTCGCCGAGAATTTGCGAAATTCTCGGCCTTCACCGACGAAAAGCGCCGCGCCCAGATTCCCGATCCCAACGCCATCGAGACGTTCAGAATGTCGTCGCCCGATGAGAGCACGCAACCCGCCGATCACAACGACTGGCTGCACTTCTATCGCTCGGCGCTGGCAGTGCGCACGAAGCTGTTGATGCCCCATCTGAGGAATGCGAAGGCGCTCGGCGCCAAGGTGATCGGAGAGAAAGCGGTGCTGGCGAACTGGCGTCTCGGCGATGGCAGCACCTATTCCGTCGCGCTCAATCTGGGCAAGCAAGCCGTTCCACTCACCGGCCACCCGCCAGGCAAGGTCGTATTCGAAACGCCGGCTCGCGCCCGCGACGCCGCGGATCGCGGCGAGTTGGGCGCAGAGACTTTTATCGCGTGGCTGACTGGCGATTTCGCCGATGCCGCGTTTAATCATGACGCCCGCCGCGTCAAAGCTTCGGGGAAAACCTCGTGAGCACGACCATCAATACCCCGGCTACGCCGGATAAAACTCCCAGCGCTATCGAGGCGCTCGCCGCCAAGGCCGGTTTCGAGGTCGAGTGGCAGGACGCGCACAAGCAGATCCAGCGCGTGCCGGAAGAGACGCTGAAAGTGCTGCTGGAACGCCTCGGCCTGCCCTGCGACAATGCCACGCAACTCAAGCAGAGCGCGGCGACGCTCGATGCGGAATTGTCCGGGCGCAAGCTGCCGCCGTTGATGACCGCGGAGGTCGATCGCGGCATCTCGCTGCCGATGGCGGCGGTGAAATCTGGCGCACGGTATAGGATCGAACTGGAAAGCGGCGCGGTCATCGACGGGAGGTTTACGTCGCCGAAAGGGGAAACCGCGCTGCTTTCACCAATCTCCGAGCCGGGCTACCACACGCTCGTGATCAATGAGCAGCGCACAACGCTCGCGGTGGCGCCGCCGCGCTGCTACACCGTCGACGACGCCTGGCACGCGCTCCGGCCCAGCCCGCAGGCTACCCCGCAGGCGACCCCGCCGATGTGGGGCGTGGCCGCGCAGGTCTATGGTTTGCGGCGCTTGGGCGACGGCGGTGTGGGCGACTTCTCCGCGCTCGCGACGCTTGCGTCAGAAAGCGCGCAGCGCGGCAGCCATGCAATCGCTATCAGCCCGATGCACGCCATGTTCAGCGCAGAGCCGAACAAATTCAGCCCGTACTCGCCTTCATCGCGACTGTTCCTCAACATCGCGCACATCGATCCGGCAGCGGTGCTGGGTGCAGAAGCGGCGCAAGCGGCAATCAAAGCAGCCGGTGTCGCCGATGAATTCGCTGAACTCGAAGCGCTGCAGTTGATCGACTGGCCGCGCGTGGTGACGGCGAAACTGGCCGTGCTGCGCGCGTTGTTCGCGCAGTTCCACGCACATGACAACGACGTGTTGCACAAGGACTTCGCCCGCTTCGTAAAACGCGGCGGGCGTGCGCTGGAAGATCACGCCCGCTTCGAGGCGCTGCAGGCAGCGCAATTGATAGAGGCCAACGAAGGCCACTGGCGCAACTGGGCCGGTGAACTACGCGATCCGCGCAGCGCGGCCGTCGCGGAATTCGCCGCTGCGCACAAGAACGAGATCGATTTTTTCCTCTTCGCGCAATGGCTCGCGGCCAAGGGCTTGTCGCATGCTCAGCATGTCGCCCGCGACTCGGGCATGGCGATCGGCTTGATCGCAGATTTGGCCGTGGGCTGCGACAGTGCAGGCAGCCATGCATGGTCGTATCGCGATGAAATGCTGCAAGGCGTGTCCGTCGGCGCGCCGCCCGACCTGTTCAACCAGGCCGGGCAATCGTGGGGCCTCACCACGTTTTCCCCGCGCGCGATGCGCACCCAAGGATTCTCGGCGTTCATCGATATGCTGCGCGCCGCGTTCACGCTCGCGGGCGGCATTCGTATCGATCACATTCTCGGCTTGCGGCGTCTCTGGCTCGTGCCCGATGGCGAAAGCGCGAAGAACGGCGCGTACCTGCGTTATCCGCTCGACGACCTGTTGCGGCTGATCGCGCTCGAGTCGTGGCGGCATAAAGCCATCGTAATCGGCGAGGATCTTGGCACGGTTCCACCCGGCTTCCGCGAACGCTTGCAGGAGCATGGCCTGCTCGGCATCCGTGTGCTCTGGTTCGAGCGCGCGGAAAAAGGCCCGGGCTTCAAGGCGCCCGCCGACTGGGATAAAGACGTGGCCGCGACCACCACCACGCATGACCTGCCGACAGTCACCGGCTGGTGGATCGGCGAAGACATTGTGTGGCGCGCGAAAATCGGGCAAACGGCCGCGCGAGCCGACGGACAAGATCCCGTCGAAATCGCCCAGACCGAACGCGGCGAGGATCGCAAATTGCTGTGGTCTGCCTTTCAGGAAGCCGGTGTCGCCGCGCCCGATGTTTCGGTACCCGCCGATATCTCCCCGCAAACCGCGCCGGTAGACGAAGCGCTCGCGTTCGTGGCGTCCACGCCCGCGCCGCTCGCAATTTACCCGCTGGAAGATTTGCTCGCGCTCGCCGAGATGCCGAACCTGCCCGGTTCCATCGACGAGCATCCGAACTGGCGCCGGCGGCTGGCTGTACCCGTATCCGAACTCTTCGACGACGATTCATTCGTCGACCGCCTGCTCGCGGTCGACCAGGCCCGGAAAAAATCCGTCCGGACGAAGGCGGCCACGCACAACGCTTCACCCACAGACTGAGACCATGACCGTTCCACGCTCGACGCTCCGGCTGCAGCTTCACAAGGATTTCACTTTCGACGACGCAGCGCGCCAGGTCGACTACATGGCGGCGCTCGGAATCAGCCACGCGTATTTATCGCCGATCACGACCGCGACCAGCGGCTCGACGCACGGCTACGACACGGTCGACTACACCCGTGTCAATCCGGAGCTCGGCGGTGAGGAAGGTTTGAAGCGTTTCGTCGAAAAGCTGCGCGCGCATCAGATGGGCGTGATCGTGGACGTGGTGCCTAATCACATGGGCGTAGGCGGGTCGGAAAACCTCTGGTGGATGGATATCCTCGAATGGGGACGTCACGCGGCGCATGCACGCTATTTCGATATCGACTGGCATTCGCCTGACCCCGCGCTACGCGGCAAAGTGCTCGCGCCGTTCCTGGGCGCGGCGTACGGCGAGGAATTGCAGGGCGGCAAGATCAAGCTCGTATTCGACGCCGACCAAGGCCGCTTCAAGATCGAGTACTACGCGCACACGTTCCCGGTGAGTCCGCTCGACTTCACGTCGGTGTTGCAGGACCACGCGCCCGAGATGGCGCAGCGCTTCACGGGGCTGTCCACTCAACCCGGCGACCAGCCGCGCGCCGACGAAGCGCGGGCGGCTTTGAAAGAGTACGCAGCGACGGCCGAAGGCAAGCCAGCTATTGATGCCGCCGTACAAGCGCATTCCGGCGACAACCCCGTCGGCCGCGACCGTTTGCATCGGCTACTGGAGCGTCAGCATTACCGGCTCGCCTGGTGGCGCACCGCCGCCGACGAAGTGAACTGGCGGCGTTTCTTCGACGTCAGCACGCTCGGTGGCATGCGCGTCGAGCGCCCCGAAGTATTCGAGGCATCGCATGCGCTGATTTTCAGACTCTTCACCGAAGGGCTGATCGACGGCGTGCGAATCGACCACGTCGATGGCCTCGCCGAACCGCGTGAGTATTGCCAGCGCTTGCGTGGCCGGCTTGAAGAACTTGCGGAACATCGGCCGGAGAATCTGAAGCAGGACCGCACGTATTTCGTCGTCGAAAAAATCCTGGCGCGCGGCGAACCCGTGCGTGACGACTGGCGCATCGACGGCACCACCGGCTACGACTTCATGAACGACGTCGGCGCGTTGCTGCACGATCCGCGCGGCGCCGAACCGCTCGCAAAAAGCTGGGCGGAATTGTCTGGACGTCCAGCGGACTTTGCCGTCGAAGCCGAAACCGCGCGGCGCAAGATCCTGGCCGAGAACTTGTCCGCCGAATTAGACCGCGTCGCGCGAGCGTTGCACCGGATCGCGCGGGACACCCCCATCACTCGCGACTTCACGTATTCATCGTTGCGGCGGGTCGTGGCTGAGCTCGTGGTGCACTTCCCCGTGTACCGGATCTACCCCGTCGGCGGTCAGCGCAGCGAAGAAGATGAGCGCTTTTTCTCGCAGGCTTATAAGGGCGCCAAGGCCAAGTTGGCGCCCGCCGATTTTGTCATCCTCGATCAGGTCGCGCAGTGGCTCGGCGGTCCGGGCGGTGACGAAGCCGTAGAAGAAAAACCGCGTGAACGCGAGCGCCAGCTCGATCGCGGCCGGGATCGCGATCGTCAGTCCGCCGGCGTGCCCAACCAAAATCTGCAGGCGAACAGCGCGGGCTCGAACTCTAGCGGTTCACATCGACGCAACGCACAAACTCTGTTCTCCCAACTAACTTCGCCGGTGGCCGCCAAGGCGATTGAAGACACCGCGTGTTATCGATACGGCCGGCTGATCTCGCGCAACGAAGTAGGCGCCGATCCGGGCGAGTTTTCGTTGTCGGTCGACGCGTTCCACGCAGGCAATCTCGATCGCGCCAAACGCTTTCCGAACGCAATGCTCAACACCGCGACGCACGATCATAAACGCGGCGAAGACGTGCGCGCGCGGATTGCGGGTTTGAGCGAGATTCCCGATGAATGGGCAGCAACGTTGCGAAGCTGGTCGACGTTGAACACACCGCATCGGCGGGTGCTGAACGGCGATGAACACGACTGGGCGCCGGGCGCGGGCGCCGAAGCCATGCTGTATCAGACGCTGGTTGGCTGCTGGCCGCCGACGCTCTCCCCCGACGATCACGACGGCGTGAAAGAACTCGCCGAACGCGTGAGCGCGTGGCAGTTGAAGGCGCTGCGTGAAGCCAAATTGCGCACGAGCTGGTTCGCGCCCGATGAGGCGTACGAGAATGCATGCCGCGATTTTCTCTTCGATATCCTCGCGCCGCAGCGCCGCGATGGTTTTCTCGGCGAGCTACCGGCATTCGTGGAGCGGGTCGCCCGGACCGGCGCGATCAATAGTTTCCAGCAGACGTTGTTGCGACTGACCTCGCCGGGCGTGCCGGATCTTTATCAGGGAACCGAACTATGGGATTTCAGTCTGGTCGATCCCGATAACCGGCGTCCTGTTGACTTCGAGCAACGGCACGCGTGGTTGGGTGAGGGCGACGCCGAAGGTGCGCCATCGGAGCAATTGAAGAACTGGCGCGATGGCCGGGTGAAGCTGGGTATTGTGCGGCGCGCACTGGCGTTGCGCACGCACGCGCACTCGCTATTCGAGAAGGGCGCTTATGTTCCGCTGAAGGTGGAAGGGGCGCATGCGGACAGCGTGATTGCGTTTGCGCGGCATGCGGGCAGCGCGTACGCGGTGGTGATCGCGACACGGCTGGCCGACTCGTTGCTCGCTGAATACGACACCGGCCTGCCTTTGGTGGATGCAGCGCATTGGGGCGATACGGCAGTCGTGTTGCCGGACGCGCTGGCCTCGCGTGCATTGTTCGACTGGCTGAGCCCGAATGCGCCAAAGTCGGACGGGCAACGCTTGTTCATGCGCGACGCGCTGGCTTCGATGCCTGTGGCATTGCTGATGGAGGAAGGGGTGCCGCGGGTTTAATTGGCTCAAGGTCCGAAGGCGGAGCAAACATCACTCCGCTTCCTGCGCCACCTCTTCATGCGGATACACGCGTACTAGCACGATGCGCGGCCCGTTCATCTTCTTCACTACGATATCGAAGCGATCGAAGCCGATCCGCTGGCCTTCGCTCGGCAGATCACCCAGCGCGTTGATCACGAGCCCACCGACCGATTCTGCCTGCCCCTCGTCGATATCAATCCCCAATGCCCGTTCAAGGGACACCACCGGCAAGCTGCCTTTACCCATCAGCGTGCCGTCGTCCATGCGCGACCAGTCCGCGTCGCCTTGACGGAACTCGTCGTGAATCTGGCCGACCAGCGCGCCCAGCAGATTGTCGAGCGTCAGGAAGCCGATCGGCTTTTGCCCCTTGCGTCCAACCAGCGCGAAGTGCGGCGCGCCCTTGCGAAAGCGGCGGAACAGTTCAAGCGCCGACAGATTGCCCGCCACGTACTGCACCGGCCGCACATGCTTGGCCAGTTCATCCTGCTCCGTGTCCTGCCGGGTCAGGCCTTGCAGCAAACCGCGCCCGGCGCCATTGCGTGCGAGCAGCAAGTCCTTCAGGTGAATCATGCCGAGCACGTGTTCGCTGGAGGCGTCGGCGAAAAGGGGATAGCGGCTGAAACGGTGGCGCGCGATCACCTGCATGTTGTCGCGCATGGGCACGTCGTTGCGCAGGCCGACCATTTCGTGGTTCGGGCGCATCAGGTCCGAGACCGTCATGCGGCTGAAATCGAGCGAATGTGCGATGGTGTTCCACTCATCCGCGTTATAGGCAGATCCTGCAGGCCCCGCCCCGATTGCGTCCGGCAACGCAGCCGTCGATGCCCCGCTCAGGCGCCGGCCACGCAGGATCAACTTGAGTTCGTCGGTGGAATAGTGGGCGTCGCCACCGTGGCCCGTTCCGAGCCCGAACAATCGCAACACGAAATTCGCGCTTGAATTCAGCACCCAGATGAACGGGTACATTGCCCAATAAAAACCGTAGAGCGGCATGGCGACCCACAGGCCGACTTGTTCAGCGCGTCGAATTGCCCACGATTTCGGCGCGAGCTCACCGACCACAATATGCAGGAATGAAATGCAGGAGAACGCGAAAAACAGCGAGACGGCATCGATCAGCTTGACCGATTCGATACCGATCAGCGCGAACAACGGATGCAGCAATTGCGCGAATGCCGGTTCGCCCAGCCAGCCAAGCCCGAGCGACGCCAACGTGATGCCGAGCTGACATGCGGACAAATAGGCGTCGAGCTTGCCGTGAACCTTGGCGAGCAAACGGCCCGGCAACCCGTTCGACCGTGCTATTGCCTGAACGCGCGTGGCGCGCAGCTTGACGAGTCCAAACTCGGCCGCGACGAAAAACCCGTTCAACGCGACGAGCAACAAGGCACCAATTAGCGCTACAACCTGATTCAAAGCAACCTGCTCCGCAAAATGAAACCGCCAGTATAGAGGTGCAAGCTGACCGAAAGTTAAATCAGGTGGCGCTCAACGGCACGCGAAACCTGAGCGCAACGGTGGCGCCATCGGCGAGATCGTCGTGTTCGAATGTGCCGCCGTGCGCTTGCGCCACGCGTTTGCACAGGGCAAGCACCCACGCGATGCGTGCCGCTTCCCGTGGCAACGTTGCCTGATTGCGGGCAAACGCTTCAAGCACGTGAGGAAGGTCAGGATCCAGAAGCGCTTTCTGCGATGCCGTGAACGTGGCGACCGCGCTGAACGCACCACCTTCCAGCAGGCCGTTCAACACCACCTTCGATCCCGCCGCGCTCGCCTCGGTGGCGAACGCAAGCATCAGCCAGAGCGCCTGGGTAAGACGTTCGCCGTCGGCGCTGATCTGCTCTTCGACCAACGCGGATTCAACGTGCAGCGTCACCTGCCGCGCGCTCGCCAGACTCGCGCGTGCCTCCAATGCACTCTGCTCCATCAGGTGCCGCAGTGCGAGTGGCGAACGGTCGAGCGCCAGCGTCTTGGTTTCCGCGCGGGTGGTATCGATGAATTGCTCGATCATCTTTACCTGCTGTTCCACGCCGGAACGAATCCCGCCGAGTGCGCGTTGGGCGGAGGCATCGGCGGTATCGACTTTCCGCTCGAGCACGTAACCCCAGCTATGGATGGCGTTCAGCGGACCGCGCAGATCGTGCGACACAACCCCGAGCACGTGATCGCGCATGAACAACGCTGCTTCGGCACGCAGATGCGCGGTACGCTCATTGATATCGGCTTGCGCCGGCCTGGTTTGCTCCGATAGCCCCGGCACGCCAGGGCTGCAAGGCGAAACGATCAGCGACACGGTGTCAGCCCGGCCGGTGCTGCCGGGCAGCGCGAGGATCGCGATCGAACGTGATCTCGACCGCGCTCCCTCGCTCTCGTCGATGCATACCTTCGCGCGCCGGACGCTGCCGGCGGCAAGGGCGGCGTCGGCAACCTCGGCGAGCACGGCGATCAGGGGTTTGGGTAAGGCGGTATCGGCGAGAGCGCGCCCTGCGAATGTGCTCGCGTCGAGGTCGAACAGATGTGCAAAAACGGTATCGGCGGACAGACAGCGCTGCGCGGTATCCAGGACGAGCACGCCGTCCGTGCCCGCGACCGGCGCTTCAGGACGGGGAGCGCGCCCCGAGTCGACCGTGCCGGAAAAAGACGTTGTCACGATAGGAGATCCTTGAGCGTTGATGAATCCGAGTATCTTGCCCGGTGTTATCGAGATGATTGGCCATTATAGGAGAGGGCTTCCGGGCTTTCCGCTTGGGGCTGGCCGCCCCTTCCTCTTCATTTACGAGATATTGGTCAAGGCGTGTAGCAAACCTCGTGCGCGCTTTGCCGGGTGTAACGATGCCACCCGAAAGCCCTACAATACCGGTTTTAGATCCAGCTGGCGGTGCCGGCTTTTACAAGGAGTGTTTTATGGCGATCGTGACGACCGACTCAGGGCTCAAGTATGAAGATTTGACGGTGGGTGAAGGCGCTGATGCCGTTGCCGGCAAGTCGGTGAGCGTGCATTACACGGGCTGGCTCACGGACGGCCAGAAGTTCGATTCCAGCCACGACCGCAATGATCCGTTCGCTTTTGTACTTGGCGGCGGCATGGTCATCAAGGGATGGGACGAGGGCGTGCAGGGTATGAAAGTCGGCGGCAAGCGCAAGCTGACCATTCCGCCGCAACTCGGTTATGGCGTGCGCGGCGCCGGTGGTGTGATTCCGCCGAATGCGACCTTGGTGTTTGAAGTGGAATTACTGGAAGTTTAAGGTTCGCACCGGGATTCCGTTCGCACTTGATCGAGGTTTGGGCGGAGTTCTGGTGGTTTGGGGTTAGTGGTCAGGGTCAGTGCCGGGTTGCTGCTGTTTAAGTTAGCGGTCTGCATGAGTCGGATTTTCTCTTTAGCACTATTAGCCACTGCGCGTGGCGTGACCCCGACCACTAACCCTGGAACCTGGCACCTGAGGGTGTAATTAGTTTTGTGTAAACGGTCATTTGGCAGGAGACTGCCAGCATCCAGGAGCAACGATGACCGTAGTGAAGCGCAACAAACGAGTGAAACCCGATCCTGAGTTGGTGAAACTGGCGGACAGCCTGTTGGCGAACTACCAGAAGCCTGAGGATTTGATTGGCGAGAATGGCCTGCTCAAGCAGCTTACCAAGATGTTGGTCGAGCGGGCTCTGGAAACGGAGCTGTCAGAGCATTTGGGTCACGGCAAAAGCGAAACGGTAACCAATGCCACGGGCAACACGCGCAATGGCCACAGCGCCAAGACGTTGCAGGGCGAGTTTGGCGAATTACCGCTCGATATCCCGCG
>NZ_MTHB01000114.1 GCF_002220365.1 Caballeronia sordidicola
CCGATCGACTGTCGGCTCTTCGGCAACGAGAGCCTATAGGAGACGCTTGCGCGCATCGCACCAAACGAGCAGTTTGGCGCTCGTCAAACCCTCCGCATAGCAATACGCTGCACTGTCGCTGCCACGATCTTGCCGATTTAGGTTCACCGTCATCCGCGTTTCAATCTATCCCACGCACGATCCGCCCTGATAAATCGCCATAGCAGTGAACGTTTCGATCACATCGGAGCACTCCGCGGTTTCCTCCCTTGGGGCTTGTAGGACGCCTGCCCGCCTGCTTCTGCGCGAGTTCGCTTGCACGCGGATTCGGGCAGGCGTCCTACAACCCTAAACAATACCGGACGTTCCACAAAGCAGCTTGAATTGTTGACAATCAACAAAGTTCGAGGAGTTGAAGCCTGTGTGGCAGGTCTCCTGGACATCAATCGACGTCGTCATCACCAAAAGTATCATGCCAAAACTTCGCGCTTCCTTTAGTGTGCCCTTCGCGCTGGTCATGCTCGGCTTATTCGCCACGACGGGGTTTGCTGCAGACTCCGCCTCCTTAAGGCAAGACCGCGATCCCTCACATCAAGTTGCTGGACAGGTAACTCGACTGGTAGCAACCATTAAAGATGAATATGCGGAAGAGTATCCGCGAGCACGCAGGATAAAGTTTGTTGACACCCCGAACTTCGATCGCATCGCTCTCGCAACCTTTTTCATCGAAGGCTTTGGTGGCGGAAATGATAGCCATCAATTCCTCGCGGTCTTCGCGGCCCGAAGAATTCCGCGCACCCTATCGAATTTGCCTTACTACTCGCTTGCCGCTGTCGTGGAGGTCGGCGAGGGTTGTGCGGTTGATCCTCAAGGCGTCCGCGTGAGTGCCTCTCGCGGACCGACCCGTGCAGAGGGGCTTGCTCTCAGCTTTCCGACCTTTGTCTCGTCGGTCAGTGGGTCGTGCAACGGGATAACGAGAGCCACATATTCATCTGAGCCAGGCGCGCAGATCGGACAGTTGGTGCGTCGAAACTAGCTTTGTCTGTTTGGTCTTTACGTCGAAGGGTGGCGCAGACGCATATCGCATCAGGCTGCGCTCGGCCATGAACGGTCATTCGTCCGTTTCTTGGCGCGGTAAGTTGAACGTCGGCTCCCCTCAGTAAGCTGCCGTTGAGGTGGCGAAGATTACATCGGCGGGAGTGGTCGACATACGCCAATCACGAAAGACCGAGTTCGACACAATCGTTCAACGGCCCACGATTTGGCCCGCAAACAAAATCTGGTCGCACGCAACTGATTCCAACACCTACAATTGGAAAATGGACAGCTTGCGAAAGGGGAGCGTTTCGGGTACTGAGTTAGCAATCACTGCACCTTAATTTTCGGCGAACAACGTGTCTCGATCCCTTAAGTGAGCCTTCTATGAAACTTGAAATCCTCAAGCAGGCAGTGTTGGACTCACGCGATGGCATCACCATTTCCGACAATCTCGTTGACGATAATCCATTGATTTTTGTGAATCCGGCATTTGAACGCATGACTGGATACTCCTCCGAAGAAATCACGAACGTAAATTGCCGGTATTTGCAAAACGATGACCGCGAACAGCCTGAACTAAGAGTTGTCAAGAACGCAATTAAGGCGGGCCAATATTGCCTTGTGATAGTTCGAAATTATCGCAAAGATGGAACGATGTTTTGGAATGAATTGAGCATCTCGCCCATTTATGATGCAAACGGAGTCGTAACTAATTTCATCGGAATTCAAAAGGATGTGACCGCGAGGGTATTAATACAGCAGCAATTGCGCGATGAAAATCAATCACTCGCAGAGATAAGGGTGAATCTGGAACAATTGGCAATCAAGGATGGATTAACGGGTATTTACAATCGCAGGTTTTTTGATATGCAATTGGAGATTCAATGGGGAATCGCGCGTCGCAACAACGAGCCGCTGACCCTGATTATGATCGATGTGGACCATTTCAAACAGTTTAATGACATTTACGGCCACAATGCGGGCGATAATGCATTGAAACGTATTGCTGATAGTTTAAACAAATCCTTCCTGCGGAGTTCGGATTTTGTGGCTAGATACGGCGGCGAAGAATTTGTTGTGCTATCCGTCGGCATGACGCAAGCACAAGCAGCGCTGTTTTCAGCAACACTATGCCAGCGCGTGCGGGACTTAGGCATTCCGCATTCCGCATCCAGCACGGGGTATATAACCGTTAGCATTGGTTTTTCAGTTCATGCGTTTGTTACACATGACCATTCCAGCGTGCTGCTGGGACGTGCGGATAAATCCCTTTATGCTGCTAAACAACGGGGCAGAGATCAATCGTTTAGTCTCTAGCTGGGGAAGCGAGTCAGCTTTCCCGAATATCGGGAAATCAATCGTAGTCCATCGAAGCCTGTTTGTAGGCATTGAATATGTCATGTATTGATTCCACTTCAGCGTGAGAAGGTCTCCTTTGAATCTAGCTAGGGCCAGCGCCCATGAGGGGCTGCGTTGGAGAAGCATGAATGTCGCTTAAGGGTCGGGAAGTGACGTTCGCCGGGTCGAGGCGGCAGTGCAGGTTAGATCAGGTGTTATGTCAATGCGAAAGGGTTCCCTTGCTTAGCTGGTCTGCTTCGCCGGCCAAGTAAAGGTTACTTTTGGGTTTGCCACTTCCGGCCGACGGTCATACGGGGTGCTACCCGCTTTTCATTAATTTTAAAAAATCGCCGACGCACAACTGAGGCTTGCCACGGCTGATAACCGTCGGATATCGATTGTGTTGGGTTGGGCACCTGAGTAGTTTCCGAACTTTCGCGCTTGAATGCGGAGCGCTAAGCTAGTTTCTCGGCGCCGTCATCGACGAAACGAATCGCTTTTCTTCGCAGCAAGAACGCGCCAAGCGCTTACTGATCCGACTTCGGTCGTCCGATCGCGCGTAGCGTTTTTCGCCAAACAGGCGTTTGCCTCGACAAAGCCTCATGCTGAGTAATTCCCCGGGCTTTTCATAACGGCTCACCAAGCCAACACGCGCCTTGCGGCATAGCACGGCACCTTGAAGCGTGACACTCCGCGATCACCGGCAATCAGACTGCTAAAAAGGAGTGTTCAGATGATGCACGATTTCTTGTCGAACAACCGCACGGCACTCATCGAAAGGTGCCGTGTGAAGGTAGCCACCCGGCCCGCGCGGGCGGCGTCTGCAGAGCAGCTTGAAAAAGGTGTGCCGCTGTTCCTGGATCAGCTTATAAAGACACTGCGCATCGAGCAGACGAAAGATCCCCTCGACAGCCGTGATGTATCCGGACCGGCCAATGGCACCGCCTCAATGTCGGAGATCGGGACCTCAGCGGCCCAACACGGGCATCAACTTCTCCTACTCGGCTTTACGGTCGATCAGGTGGTCCATGACTATGGCGATCTCTGCCAGGCAATTACCGATCTGGCTCACGAGCGGGATGCGCCATTTCAAATTGACGAATTTAGGACGCTAAACCGTTGCCTTGATAATGCGATTGCCGATGCAGTCACCGAATTTAGCTACCAACGAGACCATCTCGCTGACGAGCGACGGTTCCACGAAGCCAACGAACAAGCCGGGTTCTTCGCGCACGAACTGCGTAACGCGCTTTCAATTGCGACGCTCGCTTTTGACGCGGCAAGAGCAGGTAATTTAAACTTGTCCGGTGCCACAGGGTCTGTGCTTCATCGCGGTCTGATGGGGCTACGCACCCTGATAGATCGATCCTTGGATGACGTGAAAGGGTTATCTGTAAAGAGTGCGCCGCCGCTGTTTTCACTAGCCGAGTTCATCGCTGAGGTTGAACACGCGGCGGAACTGGCTGCTCAAGTGCGCGGCAGCAAGCTCGTCGTGTCCTCCGTGGACCCCCAACTTGCACTAGCGGGTGATCGCGATCTCTTGTATGCAGCCGTGGGCAATTTGTTGCAAAACGCCCTTAAATTTACTCACCCGCACACTGAAGTGACTTTGAACGCATATGCGGTGGCCGACCGTGTTTTGATCGATGTAAAAGATCATTGCGGCGGTCTGCCTGTTGGCAGCGTGGAAACCATGTTCCAACCGTTCAAGCAACACTCGGCCGACAAGAGCGGACTGGGCTTGGGCTTGTTGATCGCGCGAAAGAGCGTCGAG
>NZ_MTHB01000084.1 GCF_002220365.1 Caballeronia sordidicola
ACCGGGGCATGCCAGCCGCCATCACGCGAGATAAGCTGTTCGCTTTCTTCCGGGCCCCAGCTCGATGATTCGTAGTACCTGATTGGGACGGTGTTCCCAAGAATGGGCGCAACGGTGCGCCAGGCAGCCTCAATGCTGTCATAGCGCGCGAATAGCGAAGCGTCACCCAGAATCGCGTCGCCAAACAAGCGTTCGTATGGCGCCATTTCATCGCCGGGATGACGATGTGCGACGAGTTCCACCGTTTCGCCTGCCATGACCTCGCCAGGTACCTTGACGCGTGCGCCCACGGAGATCAGCACATCCGGGCTGATCCGGAAGCGGAAGTAGTTTGATTGGCCGGATGTCGCGGTATCGAAGACTGCGTGCGACGGCGATTTAAGTTTCACCATGATCTCGTTACCGGTCACCGGCAATTGTTTGCCGGCCCGGATATAGAACGGCACACCTGCCCACCGTTCATTCTCGATATGCAGACGCAACGCAACAAAGGTCTCAACCTGGGAATCTGGGGCGACGCCCGGCTCATCCCGGTATCCACTGAACTGTCCTCGCACGGTCTCGTCCACAGAGATTGGCTGCATCGCCTCGAATACGCGCAGTTTCGCATCGCGCATTGCATCGGGATGACCGTCGGCCGGAGCGTCAGTCGCCAGTAACGAAACAACTTGCAGCAAATGATTCTGCACGACATCCCGAATCGCCCCGACGCCTTCGTACATTCCCCCACGGCCTTGTACGCCGAATGATTCAGCCATTGTGACCTGAACGCTCGCCACATAATGACGATTCCATACCGGTTCAACGAGCGCATTCGCAAAGCGAAAGTAAAGCAGGTTTTGGACCGGTTCCTTGCCCAAGTAATGATCGACGCGAAACACTGCCGATGGCGCGAAGGATTTCATGAGCAACTCGTTCAGAGCACGTGCTGACGCGAGATCACTTCCAAATGGCTTTTCAACCATCACGCGAGCATTTTTGGCGCTGCCCGACGCGGACAAGCCATCTACCACGACCCCGAAGATCTCGGGGGGAAGGGCAAGATAGTACAAGGGCCGCTCGGAGTTGCCCAAGGCTGTGCGCAAGTTCCGGTAGGTCTGCTCGTCGCGACAGTCGCCTACAACGTATTGCAGTCGGGAAGTGAGTTTTGCGAAAGCTGCACGATCCAGCGTGGCGTGCTTTTCGATGCTGTCGCGCGCCCGCGCGATGAAACGATCGTTGTCCCATGGCGATCTGCCCACACCAATTATCGGCATGTCGAGACGGCCATGTCGAATCATGGCTTGTAACGCCGGGAAGATCTGTTTGTATGCCAGATCACCGGTAGCGCCGAAGAAGACGAATGCGTCCGACCGAGGTTCGACCATCTCAAGCTCCGGCTTTCGGAGCTGATCTTGCCAGATGACATCCGAATTTGTTTCGCATAGCTGACAACAGCTTGTAAGGAAAATCCGCTTCACCACGCGAGCCAACCCGCTCGAAGAGCGTAGCACTTAATCCGATCATCCCTACTTGCATAGTGATTCTCCGTGGAGATCTGAAGAAACAACCGAGAGCGTTTTACATGTCTGCGTCTCGCAGTATTTGTTTCGATGGACGCCGGCTTGGAACGATATTGCTCCACCATCGACTTTGATAATAGTCGTCGCCTGGTTGCCTGTGCAGGCTCGGAAACTACTCATTTTCGGACCGTCGGCGCGACTGGACATGTCAGGGCACGGCGATGCGCATGAGATCAGCAGATGCGCGGCAGCGGCTCGCCGCTCAGCCAGTCGACAACGCGCCGTCCGCCAACGCGTGTGTCCATCTGAATAAAGCAATTCTCGTCTTCCTTAACCCTGCCTATGCACGCAGCTGCACGACCTAAAGGGTGTGCATGCATAGCCGCCAGCACTGCGGATGCAGCCTCCGGCGCGACGATCGCCACCAGCTTGCCTTCGTTGGCGATATACAGCGGATCCAGGCCCAGCAATTCGCAGGCGGCATCGACTTGGGGCAGTATGGGAATAGCGGACTCGTTGAGCATCATGCCCAGGGTGGACTGCCCGGCGATCTCATTGAGAGTAGTCGCGAGGCCACCACGAGTGGGGTCGCGAAGCACATGAATGGCGCCGACAGGTGCAGCCGCCAATATCGCCGCAACCAGAGTGTGCAATGCAGCTGTGTCGGACTTGATCGTGGTCTCAAACTCCAGCGAAGCGCGTTGAGACAACACCGCGACGCCGTGCTCGCCGATTGTTCCGGACAGCAACACCGCGTCGCCGGGCCTGGCTCGCGCCCCGCCGATGACGCGACCTTCGGGCACGGTGCCGATCCCTGTCGTAGTGATGAAAACGCCATCGCCCTTGCCGCGTTCGACTACCTTTGTGTCCCCGGTGACAATGGGCACGCCCGCATCAAGCGCGGCACTGGCCATCGACTGCACGATGCGTTTCAGGTCCGCCAACGGCAAGCCTTCTTCAAGAATGAAGCACGCGCTCAGGTAGAGCGGCGTCGCTCCCAGCATCGCCACATCATTGAGCGTGCCGTGCACTGCAAGACAGCCTATGTCGCCGCCGGGAAAGAACAGAGGTGAAATCACGTGCCCGTCAGTGGCCATGACGAGCTGCTGTCCGACAGGTACCGGCAACAGAGCCCCGTCATTGCCCTGTCGCAGAAATTCATTGTCGAAAGCGCGCGCGAATACTTCCTCGATCAACTGCGCCGACAGGCGACCGCCCGCGCCATGGTTCATGTCGATGCAGCCATGCTTCAGATCCAGAGGACGGGTGTAGTGTCTTTTCGGTGTATCCATGGATCGGCGATCTCGATCAAAAGTGGGTCACGCTGAGTATTGCAACTTCATGCGGCTACCACGGGAATGTCCCGGAACCGTCCGTATGAGTAATGCGCCGCGCATGAGCCTTCGCTCGACACCATGCAGGATCCCATCGGATTTTCAGGCGTACAGACGGTGCCAAAGAGCTTGCAGTCGATCGGCTTCTTGACCCCACGCAGGATTGCACCGCACTCGCACTGTTTGTGGTCGGGCACCGCGCGGTAGTTCAAGTCGAAGCGCCGCTCGGCGTCGAAGAGCGCATAGGTCGGGCGAATCCTGAGCGCACTCATCGGCACCTCACCTAATCCGCGCCACTCGAACGTATCGCGCACTTCGAGCACGTCCGCCGTCACCGCCTGGGCGCGAGCATTGCCCTCGCGGCTCACCGCACGCGTAAATTCATTCTCGATCTCGGCGCGGCCGTCATTGACTTGGCGCACCAACATCAGGATGGCCTGCATCACGTCCAGTGGCTCGAACCCGGCGATCACGACCGGCTTGCGATGAGTCTTTGCAAACCCCTCGTACGGGCCCGATCCAATCACGATGCTCACGTGGGCCGGCCCAACAAAGCCGTCGATCTCGACCGTGCCGTACTGAAGCACTTCCGGGGATTCAAGGATGTGAGTAATGGCCGCCGGCGTCAGCACGTGGCAGCACAACACGCTGAAGTTTTTCAGCCCTTCACGCGCTGCTTGCTGGATAGCGAGCGCGGTCGGCGGCGTAGTGGTCTCGAAACCGATGGCGAGAAATACCACTTCGCGCCGTGGGTTATCGACGGCGAGCTTCAACGCATCGAGCGGGGAATACACCATGCGGATGTCGGCGCCGCGAGCCTTCGCGCGCATCAAAGACAAGCCGTCCGACGCCGGCACGCGCATCACGTCGCCGTAGGTACACAAGATCACGCCGGCATCGAGCGCGAGGCGTAAGCCCATGTCGACACGGCCAATGGGAAGCACGCACACAGGGCAGCCGGGGCCGTGGATCATGCGTAAATTTGGGGGCAGCAGATCCGCGACGCCATAGCGTGCCAGGGCGTGTGTGTGACCGCCGCAGAATTCCATGAAGCTGTATCGCCGAGTCGCTTTGACTTCTATCGCGATGTTGGCAGCGATGTTACGGGCAAGCGCGCCGTCGCGAAATTCATCGATGTATTTCATGTGGTCAGCTCCGCGAACAGTTTAAGTGTTGCTTGCGCTTCCTCTATGTCGAGCATGCCGATGGCATAACCTACATGAACGATTACGTAGTCGCCGACCTGAACCTCGGGCACCAGCGCAATCGAGATTCGTTTGCGCACACCGCCAAGGTCGACGACGGCCATGTCGAGTCCCTCGATCGCAATGACGCAAGCAGGTAACGCTAGGCACATGATGAGACCTCCGCTGAAGATGCCATGACTTGACGGGCATGCAGGGTGCAGCCAGCCACCCACGCCTGACCCAGCGCGAGGCCTGCATCGCCGCAACACACCCCTTGTGGTCGCAACACCACCAGGCCGGCACCGTGCAGTGCTGCGCTCACACGTTCGCTAAGGACCTGATTGAGGAAGCAGCCGCCCCCCAGAATGACGGTGCGGGTGCCATGTGTGCGCGCAGCTTCAGTGGCCGCATGCGCCAGACCACCGGCCAGGCCTAGATGAAAAAGCGCTGCACCTTCGCCGCTCGACGCGACGCCCTCGTCGGACATCGCAAATAATTTGGCTACGAGAGGCGAAAGGTCGAGCGTCGTCCATTGCACGACAAATTCAGGGTGTGCCTGCAGCCACGTTCGCGCCTGCTGCTCGAGAGCGATGGCCGCTTCGGCTTCAACAGTCTGGTGAACGCACAGCCCCAGCGCGCCCGCGGCAGCGTCGAACCAGCGGCCAGCACTGGTCGTGGGGAAACTGTTGACCTGACGCTCCAGCAGGCTGCGCACGAGGCGCGCCGCGAACACGCCAACCACCTGAGCGAACCTTGCTTCAATTTCGTCGGTACGGCCCAGACGCTGCAATACGGCCGCGGCCATGCGCCAGGGTTCGCGCGCAGCCACGTCGCCGCCAGGCAACATCAAAGGCGCCAAATGATCCAGTCGACGCCACCGGTTGGCGGCCGAGTCCACCCAAAGTACTTCGCCACCCCATGCGCTGCCGTCGTCGCCCAGGCCCACGCCATCCAGTGCGAGGCCGATGACGGGACCGGCTACGCCTTGCTCGGCCTGGACCACAGCGATGTGCGCATGATGGTGCTGGACACCGATCGCGGGCACGCCCAGACGGTCCGCCACCGCCTGAGCAACGTGAGTACTATGAAAGTCCGGATGCAGGTCGTGTGCCACCGCCTGCACCGGCCCCGATGCCTCCCGAAGCAGTTCCTCGACCGAGTCGTTCAGCGCTTCGCGGTTGGCTGCGCCGATCAGATCTCCATGGGGGGCGGACCACAGTACTCGCGTGCCCTCTAACAGGCAGGCGGTGTTCTTAAGATAGGCGCCGCAGGCCAGCACGCGTGCGGGGGCGGGTTTCGGCAAGACGGCTGAACGGATCATGACGTCGCAGCCGGTGACGCCGCGATTCGTGGAGTAGCAATGCCGTGTCCCAATGGATTGACCGCCGGTCGATGTTCCGGGTCACCGTGCTTCGGCAACAGCCAGTCCAGCCAAGGTTCGATGCCTTCACCCGTCGTGGCCGACAAGAGCAGCACTTCGATGCCCGGGTTAACTTGACGGGCATAGCCGATACATCTGGACAGGTCGAAACTGACGTAAGACAGAAGGTCGATCTTGTTGATCACCATCAGGGTGGCTGCGGCGAACATGTCCGGATACTTGAGAGGCTTGTCCTCGCCTTCCGTCACCGAAAACACGACGACCTTCGCGGCCTCTCCCAGATCCCAAAGAGCCGGACAAACCAGGTTGCCGACGTTTTCGATAAACAAGAGCGCTTCACCACCGTGGCCGCGATGCGCCCTTGCATGCAGATCGAGACGCGAGAAGGCGTCGCCCACCATTTGCGCATCCAGGTGGCAGCCGCGGCCGGTGTTGACCTGGATCGCCGGGGCGCCCGTAGCGCGAATGCGGTCCGCGTCCATACTGGTTTGCTGGTCGCCCTCGATTACCGCCACGCTCAGGCCGGGATGACGGATCTTGAGTGCGCTGATGCTCGTGCAAAGCAGTGTCGTCTTGCCCGAACCGGGGCTGGAGACAAGGTTGAACGCGCTCACGCCATGCGCCGCGAAATGAGCCCGGTTACGGCTCGCCAGCCGCTTGTTTTCGCCTAGTACATCGGCTTCCATCTGGATGACGCGCGCCTGACTGATACCGGGCACCGACACCCGCGCGGCGCCAGTGCCATAGTGAAGATCTCCCCCGGCCGTCTCCGCAGGAATAGGGGAAGCGCCGGAAGGTGTTTTCCGCGCATTGGTGCCCTCGGGGTCCGACTTGGCATTGCAGCCGCAAATGACACACATGGCCTTCTCCTTCAAAGTTTCAGTCGTCGAACACCACGAGGTCGACTATGCGTACCTCGGAGCCTCCGGTGGCCTGCAAGGTGTAGCTGCCGCAAAACGGACAGGCCTCAAGATGGCTTTTGATCTCCACGCTGGCCGCGCAATGCAGGCACCGAGCCGTGCCAGGAATCTCGTCTATCGCGAGCTCGCTGCCCTCCATGCAGGTGCCGGGCATCATGGCCGTGAGCGCGAAACTCAGGGCCTGTAGTTCGACACCGGCCAGCGCACCTATTTCAAGCCGCATGAGTGAAACCCGGCCGAAGTGTTCGCGTTCGGCAGCCTCTTCGATCATGCGCAGGATGCCGGCCGCCATGCTGACTTCATGCATCCATAGCCTCGGGCACGATGGCGGGTAGCGCAGCTTTATCGAGCATCCAGGACCGCCCCCAAACCAGCGCTCGCGCGAGGTTTTCAAGCGCAACGGGCGCAGGCGGCTCCCCGAGTTCGAATTGCATGCCTCGTATCGCCAGCAGCGTGCACGGCGGCGGATGAACACCGTACAAGTCGCAATAGACCTGCATGACTGACTGTGCAGACATGGCGTGCGTAGTGAAACTGGCATCACGCGCCGGACTTAGCGTGGTCACCTCGAACGGAGCGGCGCAGTTCAGGCTGGTATCGACGAATAGCACGCGCTCGCGACACACCAGGTCAAGCGCATGCTCGATTTGAAGCTGATAGTCCTCAAGAAAATCCACGCGATGGCCACTCGCCAACCCGGCCAGCGCAGACAATTGCTGCACGAATAACGGGCCTAATGCATCGTCGCCACGGCTCAGGTTGCCCCACCCGAAAACCAGCAAGGGCGCAGTCATGCGAACGGCTCCATCGACGCTTTGCCGTGGCGCACTATTTCGCCGTGCGGCGACTTCACGACGTGATCGACCAGCCCACCGTCGGCTCCAAGCAGTACGACATCGAGCGGCATCTGGCCTAATGCGTGCGTGGCGCAGGAAAGGCAAGGGTCGAACGCACGGATGGCCACTTCAATACGGTTGAGGAGTCCTTCGGTCAACTCGCGGCCATCCAGGTACTGCCGCGCGACTGAGCGGACGGACTCGTTCATCGCCTGGTTGTTGTGTGTCGTGGAGACGATCAGATTGCACCGGGTGACGAGGTCGTCCGCCCCCACTTCGTAATCGTGAATGAGGGTTCCCCTTGGCGCTTCGATGATGCCAACGCCCCCTCCCCGGCGTTCACCGCCGGCCATCAATTCGCCTCGCAGGATGTCGGGGTCATCGAGCAATTCCTTGATGACCTCTACCGTGTGCAACACCTCGATCATCCGTGCCCAGTGGTACGCAAGGGTGGCGTGCACCGGCGCGCCTTTGCCCCAGGCTACGAATTCCTGGCGCTGCGCTTCGGCAAGTGGACTCGGAATGAAGTCGCAATTTTGAACGCGGGCGAGCGGTCCGACCCGGTACCATCCCGCGTCGCGGCCGAGGCTTCGCAAGTGCGGAAACTTCATATACGTCCAGGGCCTGCTCTCCTCCTCTATCAAGTCCATGTAGCGCTGGTCGCTCGCGCCATCGAGAATAATCTTGCCGTCGGCGTCGCGCACGCGCAGCACGCCATCGTAGAGATCCATCGCGCCATTGGCTCGAACGAGTGACATCATGTTGGAGGGAAAGCTCCCAAAGCCGTCGTACAGGATCGGGTTTTGCGCATGCAACTGCTTGGCGATGTCCACGGCATCGGCGGCCCAGGCAATCATCTGGTCCACGTCCTGATAAAGCGCATCACGTTCTGCCTGGCTCACGTGCTTGTTCATCCCGCCCGGTATCGCGCCCGTGCCATGAATGCGCTTGCCCGAAGTAACGCGGATAATCTCCTGACCAAACTTGCGCAACAGAATGCCCTTCTTCGCGATGTCCGGATGCGCCTGCGCCACACCAACAATGTTGCGCAGGTCAGCTTCAGAGTCGAAGCCGAAAAGCAGATCCGGTGACGCGAGATAAAAGAAGTGCAGCGCATGCGATTGCATGACCTGGCCGTAGTGCATCAGCCGGCGGATTTTCTCCGCACTACGCGTGATGGGCTGTGCACCTACTACCAGATCCATCGCCTTGGCCGCCGCGAGTTGATGCGACACCGGGCAGATACCGCACAAACGCTGCACCATCACCGGGACTTCCCAGTACGGACGCCCTTCGATAAATTTCTCGAAGCCGCGGAACTCGACAATGTGCAGACGCACCTGTTTCACGCGATTCTGCTCGTCGAGCAGGATCGTCACCTTGCCGTGCCCTTCAACACGTGACACCGGGTCGATAGCCACGCGGCGCAGGCCCTTCGGGTCTGCCGCGGTTTCGAGATCGAAGCTCATCGCGTTTGGGTCCTCGCTCTCAGTCGTAGTGCATCAAGGCGTGGCCGAGTTGCGGCGTGCGCCCGGCCATCAGGTCGTTCAGGAAACTCCAGAATGCATCCGCCGACGGCGGGCATCCGGGCAAGAAGTAGTCGACGTGCACGATCGCATGGATCGGACGCACCTGCCGAAGCAACAGCGGCAGTTCGGGGTCGTTCGGAATCTCGCTGCCTTCGCTCAAGCCCGCGCGATCGTGATAAACCTCGTTGAGCAGGACACCTACGTCGAACCGGTTGCGCTCTGCCGGCAAGCCGCCATTGATGGCGCAAGCCCCCATGGCCACCAGCGTCTTGCAATGGGCGCGAAACGCGCGCAGTACCAGCACGTTCTCGGAATTGCATACACCGCCTTCGATCAGTCCAATGTCGCACTGGCCGACTTCCTTGATGTCAGTCAGCGGCGAGCGGTCAAACTCAATGTGCTGGATCAACTCCAGAAGACGCTCGTCGATGTCGAGGAAGGACGTGTGGCAGCCGAAACAGCCCGCCAGCGAGACGGTCGCCACCTTTAATTTGTGGGGTTGAACCGGTGGCACGCCGGTGTTCACGGACGCGTTCATGATGCCTCCTGCGTGCCAGGATCGGCGGCCGTGTGCGGGTCGTACCGGCGCTCGCCAATCGGAATAACGAAGCCGCGCCGCTTGGGCAGGATCGCGCCGACCGGGCAAATGCTTGCGGCACGGTCGGTGAGCGCCATATTGGTATCGACCAGCTGTCCGCTCATGCTGTTAACCACCAGATGGGTTCCGATCCCATGCCCCGCAATAGCGAAAACGTCTTTGCCGTCCACATCATGACTGGCCCTCACGCACAGTTCGCAGAGAATGCAGCGGTTGAAATCGATCATCACGTCGGCGTGGCTCGCGTCTATTGGACGTAGTGGATAGAACTCGTCGAACAGCACGCCCTCCATCTTCATCTCATAGGCCGTCGCTTGTAGCAGGCAGTTGCCGCTTTTCTCGCATGAGGGGCAAAAGTGATTACCTTCGACGAACAGCATCTGCACAAGCATCTTGCGCTCGGCGTTCAACTCGTCCGTGTTGCTTTCAACCACGTCGCCCGGAGCGGCGTGCACGGTGCATGCCGCTCCAGCGCGGCCCTTGACCTTCACGGTGCAAACCCGGCAGGAGCCCTGCGCATGAAAGTCCGGATGCCAGCATAAGTGCGGAATGTAACGCCCCGCCCGCCGTGCTGCCTGAAGAATGGTCTCGCCCGGTTCAAAGGGCACGTCTTCACCGTCGAGCGAAAACGTGGCGCCGATATTGCCGGTATTGCCGGTATTGGCGAGCGTAGTCATGGAGTGCTCTCCAGATGCGCGGCCGCATCGTCTCGCCCGGTCGCGCGGCGTGCGTCCGCAAGCTCTGCGTCGAGATCGAATGCCGGCTCGAAATGCAGCGACTTCAAACGTCGCTCGTAGGCGGGCCTGAACTTGACGATGGTGTCGTGAAGGGCGTTGCATGCCGAGCCGCCCAGGCCGCAGTGGGTGGTGCCGTGCATCAGCGTGTCGATGCCGCTGAGCAGATCAACGTCATGACGCGAGCCTCGACCGGCTGCGAGTTTGTCCATGCTCTTGACTACCAGCGCCGTGCCCACGCGGCACGGCGTGCAAAAACCGCAACTCTCCTCAGCGAAAAATCCCGCATAGTTGCGTGCCACTTCGAACATGTCGCGCGACCGGTTGAATACCATGAATGCACCTGCCGTGGGTACGTCCTCGAACCCGATGCGGCGACCAAACTCCATCGCCGACAAGCACTTTCCCGATGGTCCGCCGACCTGCACCGCTTGAGTGTCGTGCGCCCCGCAATCTTCCAGGATGCGATCGATGCTTGTACCCATTGGATATTCGTAGATACCCGGCCGATCGCAGTCGCCCGATACAGAATGTAGGTTTGTACCGGTCGACTTGGGCGTGCCGATGGCCGCCCACCAGGTGCCGCCTTGCAACGCAATATGCGTCGCGGCGCACAAGGTTTCAACGTTGTCCACTGCGGTCGGCTGATCGAGATAGCCGTGCTCCGCGGGAAACGGCGGACGAATGCGCGGAGTGCCGCGCTTGCCTTCGAGGGATTCGATCAAAGACGACTCCTCCCCGCATACATAAGCGCCGGCGCCGACGTGAATCTCGATGTCGAAATCGAATCCCGTATGCCCCTGGATCGCGGTCCCCAGCAAGTGAGCGTCGCGGCGGCGCTGCAGGACATCGCGCAACGGCTCCAGCAGGTAGCGGTACTCGCCACGCAGATACATCAATCCATGCCGGGCTCCAATCGCGAGTGCGCCAATCGTCATTCCTTCAAACACCATGCCGGGATGGCATGTCAGCAGCACGCGATCCTTGAACGTTCCGGGTTCTCCTTCGTCGGCGTTACACACCATGTAGTGTTCGCTGCCTTTCGCATCACGGCAGAGTTCCCATTTCTTGCCCGTGACAAAGCCCGCGCCACCGCGTCCACGCAGGTTCGAGATCGTCATCTCGTCCACCAGGTCAAGGGCTCCGCGCGCCAGCGCGGCAGCAATGGCTGCGCCGGGAGGTAAGGGAGTGTCTAGCAGGACGTCGGCGCGCCGGATGTGGTCATCCACGCGAGACCAATGCGCCGGCCAGTCGGAGACGGGCACCCTTGCTTCGATCAGGAAGGCGATCCTGGCGACGCGCTCGGCGTCGAGCCGGGTGACAACCTGATGGTGGTTGATCAGCAAGGACGGTCCTTGATCGCACAGGCCGGTGCAAGAACAGAAATCCACACTGACGCGTCCGTCCGCCCGCATGTGGCCCGGCTCGACGCTCAGCCGTTGGCACAGGTCAGCCAGCAACGCTGCGTTACCTTGCATACGGTCGGTGATGTTGTCGCTAAAGAGTACGCGGTACTCGCCCACCGGTTGGGTGTGAAAGAAGCGGTAGAACGTCGCGACGCCTTCTACATGGGCAAGCGTCAGCCCCAGCGCGCTCGCCACGTATGACAGCATGTCGCGCGGCAGCCAGGTATGTTGCGCCTGTGCCTCGCGAAGGATCTGCACCAGTGCGTGCGGATCACACGCGTAGCGCGAGACGAGCGACTCGATAGCCTCATTCTGGATTTCAGCGGGTTTGGACAGAAGACCGTGTGCAGTGGCCACGATTGATCGCTCCCATGTCTAGTCCGATGCGCTAATCGCTTCGGGCGGTGGAGTTAAAGCCAACGGTAGAGCACCCTCTTTCATCGCTCGTTTTGAGCTGACAGAGTAGCCCGCATCTGCGGGTGAACGATAGCCTCGGAAAATACTCAGATCTGGTCGAATACGCCGCTCAGCGAGAGAAGCGCCCATCTATCAAATATTTCGGATTATTAATGGAGCTACTTCGGACTTGAAAGAAATCGACAAGCCGAAAGATCGAGCACTCCGATTTTCAAATCCCGGCGGTCCAGACTTCAATCCTGGCATTTCTCCCACATGTACCCGCTTAAAGCCTGGGCTGAGACCCTTGCTCACGGGAGGAGAACCGCAGCACCTTCGAACCGGCCCGCACGTAGATCCGCTAAAGCCTGGTTAGCCTCCTGCAGGCGATAGCGCGTGGTCTTCGTGACAATGCCGATCTGCGGCGCCAGACGCAGGAAATCGACCCCGTCCTGACGGGTGAGGTTGGCAACCGACAGCAACTGCCGCTCTTCCCAAAGCAACTTATAGGGGAACGCAGGAATGTCGCTCATATGGATGCCCGCGCACACCACGCGTCCGCCTTTGCGCACGGCCTTCAGGGCGCTCGGTACCAGGTTTCCTATGGGTGCAAAGATGATGGCGGCGTCGAGCGCTTGTGGCGGCGTTTCGTCCGAGCCGCCTGCCCAGATTGCACCAAGGCTACGGGCGAAGGCTTGCGTCACCAGGTCTCCCGGACGGGTGAAAGCAAAGACCGACCGGCCCTGCCATTTAGCGACCTGGGCGAGAATGTGCGCAGCCGCCCCGAAGCCGTAAAGCCCCAAGTGCTTGCCGTCACCCGCGATGGTCAATGAGCGCCAGCCAATGAGTCCCGCACAGAGCAAGGGGGCGAGCGACTCATCGGTGCCGGAATCGCCTAGCGGAAACGCAAAGCGTGCGTCTGCAATCGTCGCGGTGGCGAAACCGCCGTCGCGCGTGTAGCCGGTGAATAGCGGCTGATCGCACAGGTTCTCCCGGTGCGCGGCACAAAACGGACAGACGCCACAGGTGTGACCCAGCCATGGAATACCAACCCGCTCACCCAACTGCAGGCCTTTAACGTCCGCCCCGAGAGCATCGATGCGCCCAACAATCTCGTGGCCAGGAATGATGGGTACCTGCGGATGCGCGAGCTCACCGTCTACAACATGAAGGTCCGTGCGGCAGACACCGCAAGCGCCCACCTTCACCCGAATCTGGTTCGGACCAGGTTCCCGGTCGGCGAGTTCGGTCCATTCAAGCGCACCGCCGACCTTGTTCAGCACCATTGCATGCATCGATTTCTCCGTTTGCATGAGTTCGAGCGCAGGTGACCCGCGTCCATATAGTTTCGATGAGGTTATGGGCGCTTCGGCGCCCATTCACCCTCGGTGTAACTGGCGAAACACTGCTGGTAAAAGGTCAGGCAGGTCTTCGGCCAGAAGGGCTGGGCCAAACACAGTAGCCGCTGCGCCATGCAACCAGACCGCCGCGGCGGCGGCAAGGAACGGCTCCATACCCTGCGTTACCAGTCCGAGCACGATGCCCCCCAGCACGTCGCCCGACCCCGCCGTGGCTAATGTCGGCGGTGCGTTGGCGTTGATGATCGCGCGGCCGTCGGGGGCCACGATCACTGTGTCGCGGCCCTTGAGCACAATAACCGCGCCACTAAGCCGGGCGGCCGAGCGCGCGCGGCTGAGCTTGTCGCCATCGATATTGAACAGACGGGCAAATTCGCCTTCGTGCGGCGTCATCACGCAAGGGCCTTCAATGGCATTGAACAACGCACCGGGATCATCCTTGAAGGTCGACAGGGCATCGGCATCAAGCACGGTGGATCTGCGCGCCCTCAGCATCGTCAACACATTCGCTCGGGTCGCCGGGCCGACGCCTGCGCCCGGGCCGATCAGCAAGCCCGAGTAGCGGCGATCAGACACCAGGACTTCCAGGTCTTCATCCGTCGCAAGCGGGCTCACCATGATGCTGGTCAGCGCTGCGGCGTAGACAGGCAGTGCGGTTTCCGACACAGCGATGGTGGTTAGCCCTGCCCCGGCTCGCGCAGCCGCTCGCGCAGCCATGCGCGCCGCACCGGTGGTCGGGTAGCCACCGCAGACGAGCGCATGGCCGCGACTGTATTTGTTGGCGTCGGCCTGCAGCGCAGGCAGGGCATCGACCCACAGCACCGGGTCATTCTCAAAGGTATCGGGTGTGACCACGTCGAACACCGATGCCGGTGTCCCTATGTCAGCCACGACCAACTCGCCGCACAGCGTGCGCCCCGGCAACAGCAAATGCCCGGGCTTCTTGCGAAAGCAGGTGACCGTGAGCACCGCCGATACAGCGCCGACGTCGGCACCTGTGTCGCCCATCAGCCCGCTGGGAACATCCACGGCGACGATTGTCATCTTGCGCGCCGCTGCGGCTGCCAGCGTCTGGGCAGCGGAACCTTCGAGCGCACGGCTCAGGCCAGCGCCGAAAATAGCATCCACGACTAATTCCGCGCCGTCCAGTGCAGCCTGACTCAGCGCCTCCAGCGGCCCACGCCACAGTGCGGCGTGATGAGCCGCTGCGCCACGAAGACTTTCGCGCGGGCCGAGTAGTGCCACGCGCACCGGCCAGCCAGCCTCCGCGAGCCGCCTCGCGGCCACGAAGCCGTCACCACCGTTGCTTCCTGGGCCGCATAGCACAACCACCGGGCATGGCGTCCAGCGCTTTGCGATCTCGAACGCCACCGGACGGCCCGCGTTTTCCATCAAAGTGATGCTGTCGATGCCCGAGGCCACCGTGAGACGATCCGCTTCACCCATCTGTTTTGCGCTGAGGAGTGCGGTTTTGGTATTCGTCATGATTGGCGGTGACTCAAGGTTTAAGCCTAGCGATGCGCAGCGCTTAATGGCTCGTGAACTCCAGCACCACGCGCGAAGGAACGTCGCCATGGGCCAGCCGATGGAACACGTCGTTGATCGCCGATAGCGGCTGCAACTCGATATCCGCCTTCACCTTTCCGTCCGCGGCAAAGGCAAGCGCTTCGGCCATGTCGCGGCGATTGCCGACGAACGAGCCCTTGATCGTGATGCAGTTGGCCACCACGTCGAACAACGGAGTCGGGAATTCGCCCGGCGGCAAGCCCACCAAAACGCAGGTTCCGTGCTTGCGGGTCATGCCAACACCCTGCTTGAACGCACCTAGCGACGGTGCGGTAATCAGCACACCATGAGCGCCGCCACCGGTGGCCTTCTTGACAGCTGCGATCGGGTCTTCGTCCTTCGCGTTGACCATCACGTCCGCGCCCAGACGTTTAGCGTGTGCGAGCTTGCCATCGTCGATGTCAACCGCGCACACGTGCAAGCCCATGGCCTTGGCGTACTGGATACCCAAATGACCCAAGCCTCCGACACCTGAAATGACAACCCATTCGCCCGGACGGGCCTGCGTTTCCTTGATGCCCTTGTATGACGTGATGCCGGCGCAGATAAGCGGGGCCGCATCCCGGGCGGCCAGATGCGCCGGTATGTGCGCTACGTAGTTGGGGTCTGCGAGAATGTAGTCTGCGAAGCCACCGTTTTTCGTGTAACCGCCGAACTGCGCTTCCCGACACACGGGCTCGTGCGCCGCGAGGCAATATTCGCAATGTCCACAGGCGGAATAGAGCCAGGGCACGCCAACACGATCGCCTTCCTTCACGGCCGTGACACCCGTGCCGATTGCGGTGACTATTCCGATACCTTCGTGGCCCGGAATGAACGGCAACGTGGGCTTCAAAGGCCAGTCTCCATTCGCCGCATGCAGATCGGTATGGCAAACGCCACAGGCCTCGGTCTTGACCAGCACCTGCCCCGTCCCGGGCGTTGGTATGTCGACTTCCTTCAGCACCAGTGGCTTGCCGAACGCTTCGACAAAAGCGGCTTGCATCTTGCTTTTCATGATCTTTCTCTCGGTTAAAACGTGTCTAGCGTTTTACGCCACTGCGGGCAAATTCAGGCCTCTAACCGCCTCGATCATCTTGATGAGCACCGTCTGCGCATCGCCATACACCATGTCGCAGTTGTCGGCATAGAAAAGGGCATTGACAATCCCGGCATAGCCCTTGCCTTCCCCGCGCTTGATCACGAATACTTTCTTGGCCTGATCAGCATTGAGGATCGGCATGCCGTAAATAGCGGAGGATTTATCAGTACGCGCGGCTGGGTTCACCACGTCATTGGCGCCGATCACAAGCGCCACATCGGTGCTCGCGAACTGGTCGTTGATGTCCTCCAGTTGAACAATCAGGTCGTAGGGCACACCCGCCTCGGCCAGCAGCACGTCCATCTGGCCCGGCATCCGGCCGGCAACCGGATGGATTGCGAACTTGACCAAGACGCCCCCTGCCTGCAGCAGTTTGACGAACTCGAAGAGCTTACCCTGGCCTTGCGAAACTGCGAGGCCGTAACCCGGCACGATGATGACTGACGCCGCATAGCGCATCGCGATACCTGCGTCGCCCGGCTGCATTGGCTTCAAACTGCCCTTTATCTTCCCCTGCTTGTGCTTCGCCACTTCTCCGAAGTTCGTAAAGACCACGTTGCTGACGGAGCGGTTCATCGCCTTCGCCATCAACAGCGTCAGCAGCATACCGGCTGCGCCAACCACCATCCCCGCGATCATCAGCGCCGGGTTCTGAAGCACGTAGCCCTCGAGCCCGACCGCCAGGCCCGTGAAGGCATTGAAGATGGAGATCACGACCGGCATGTCGGCGCCGCCGATCGGCAACGTCATCAGGATGCCTAGCGCCAATGCACAACCAAAAAACAGGTAGATCGTGGTCGGCATGGCCAGTACCAGTGCAGCCTTGTCGGCGCTCGCCACGACAATGTATGCGCCGATCGCAACGGTAGCGAGCATCACCAGCGCGTTGAAGGCTTGCTGTCCCTTCACACGAAACGGCTTGTTGATCACCCCGTCGAGTTTGGCCCATGCGATCAGCGAGCCCGACAGCGACACGGCGCCAATCAACGCTCCCAGCAAAGTGACGATGAGCTCGGTCTTGCCTTGCGCCTTGTTGCCGAACAGCTCCACAGCGGCAATAGCGCCGGCCGCACCGCCGCCCATGCCGTTGTAGATCGCAACCATCTGCGGCATGGCCGTCATTGCGACTTTACGGCCGCTCCACCAAGCCGCACCTCCGCCAAGCCCCAGCGCGACGACAGCAAGGCCGATGTTCACCGGCAGGTTCGACCGCGCAGCAGTGCCGACGCCGAAGGCGTATAGAAAGCTCGCGAGCACAGCCACGGCCATGCCGATACCGGCGACGAAGATGCCCGAAGGCGCCGTCACTGGCGATGACATACGATGCAGGCCATACAGGAAGAGGAAGGCCGCCGCCAGATCAGCCGTACCAATGCCGAGTTGTTCAATGAGAGTTAGCATGGCGGCGTCCTCACTGCTTCTTTGCGTGGATAGACTTCACGCGAGCGGTCTTGCCGTGGGCGGCATGCTTCGCGGGAGGGCCGCTTGTCTTGAACATCGCAAGCATGCGGTCGGTAACGGCATAGCCACCCGCGGCATTGCCCGCACCCAGCAGCACGGCGAAAAAACCAATCACCTGCTCCTGCACCGTTGATGCATTCAGCAGCGCATAGATCCCGCCCACCACCACGATACCGTGCACGAAGTTCGAGCCCGACATCAAGGGTGTATGGAGGATAGCCGGCACGTGCCCGATGATCACCCAACCCGCGAACGCGGCAAGCATGAAGATGTAGAGGGCGACGAAGCCTGAGATACTGATCTGGAAGTCCATGCGTGTGTCCTCTGTCGGCTCGTGATGTCTAACTGGATGTGGCCGGTGTCGATTTCGTCGGCCGTGCGGCCGGCGCGTCCGGTCTTGCGGCTTTGTCTCCTTTGTCTTCTTTTTTGCTCGCGGAAGCTTTGTTCTCGCCCGCATGCGTGAGAACCGTCTTGGCGAGGATTTCGTCGCTCCAGTCGATTTCGATCACGTTGTCTTTCATGATCAACGCAAGGAGGTTGTACTGATTCTTCGCATACAGTTCACTCGCGTCCTCACCGAGCATTGAAGGTACGTTGAGCGGAGCAACAATCGTCACCCCTCCCAATTTCACCGTCTCGCCGGGGCGCGTGTCTTCGCAATTACCGCCGCCCTCAGCTGACAGGTCCACAATCACAGCGCCGGCCTTCATGCCAGCAACCTGCTCGTGGCTGATCAGCTTGGGCGAAGCCTTACCCGGAATCGCGGCCGTTGTGATGATCAGGTCGGCTGCCTGAATATGTTTCGTCAGTACCGCACCGACCTTGGTCTTTTCCTCTGCACTTAGCTCGCGGGCATAGCCACCTTTTCCGCGCGCATCGACGCCGGTGTTCACGAACGTGGCGCCTAATGACAGTGCCTGCTCTTCGGTTTCGGGGCGCACGTCGTAGCCTTCGACGATCGCACCTAGCCGGTGAGCCGTGGCGATGGCTTCGAGTCCCGCCACGCCCATTCCCATCACGAGTACATGGGCCGGCCCGAGAGAGCCCGCCGCACTCGTGATCTTCGGCAGCACGCGCGCCAGATGTGTGGAGCCAAGCTGTACCGCGTAGTATCCGGCGAGTGCCGCCTGGCTTGAGAGCGCGTCCATTGCTTGCGCGCGGGTAATGCGCGGCACTCGCTCCATCGCGAAGCAGGTGATCTTTTTCTCGATCAAACGCTTCACCAGTGCGGGCTCGTTGTGCGCATAGATGAAGGAAACCAGGATCGAGCCCTCCTTCATCGCATTGATCACCTCGAGCGCGGGTGGTTGAACAGCAAGTACGACGTCGGCATCCCTGACCAATGCGTTCCGGTCAGCCATGAAGACCACGTTCTCGAAGGCCGCATCGACCAGGTCGATGGCCGCCCCTGCGCCAGTTTGCATGTGCAGTTTCGCACCCAGCTTGATCAGTTTAGGAATGATGGCGGGCACGAGCGCCACCCGGCGCTCGTGTGCCTGTGTTTCCTTTAGCACGGCAACGTTGATGTACATGTCGGAGTTTCCCGTGGCGAGTCGTGGTCAGGCCGGAGCGTTCAGATCAGCGGTGCGAACCAGCTTCTTATTGACGAACTCCTGAATCCCCATGTTGCCAAGCTCACGCCCGTAGCCGGAATACTTGATGCCTCCGAACGGCAGTTCGGCGTCGGACCAGTCAATGTTGTTGATGAACATCATCCCGGTGTCGACCTGGCTGGCCACACGCTTGCCACGCGCCTCATCCTTGGTGAAGACGGAGCCACCCAGTCCGAAGTCGGAGTCGTTCGCAAGAGCGATCGCCGCAGCCTCGTCCTTGACGCGGAAGAACGAGACGACCGGGCCGAAGAACTCATCACGAAATGCCGGGTTGTCAGGCTTGATATCCGTGAGAATCGTCGTTTCCATGAACGAGCCGGGCCTGTCGATACGCTTGCCGCCCATCACCAGTTTCGCGCCGCTGGCCACCGCCTCGTCGACTTGCTTGAGCAGTTGTACCAGCGCTGCCTCGGTCGATAAGGGACCGTGCGTGGTCTTCTCGTCCATCGGGTCGCCCGGCGTCAGGGCCGAGAGAGCGACCTTGAACTTCTCGAGGAACTTGTCGGCGATGGAATCGAGAACAATGAATCGCTTCGCGGCGCAACAGGTTTGGCCGGCGTTGTACATCCGCCCCCATACTGCCCACGGAATGGTCTTCTCAAGGTCAGCGTCGTCAAGCACGATAAACGCGTCGCTGCCGCCAAGCTCCATCGACGTCTTCTTGAGGTTCTGTCCGGCTTGGGCCGCAATACTCTTGCCTGCCGCGACACTGCCTGTCAACGCCACACCCTTGATCCGCGGATCGTCGATAATTTTCTCGGACTGTTCATGCGAGATCAGCAGGTTGGTGTAAGCGCCTTTAGGTGCGCCTGCATCGATCCAGAGCTTTTCGAACGCAATGGCGCATTGCGGCACACAGCCCGCGTGCTTGACCACCAGCGTGTTGCCCGCCATCAGTTGCGGTCCGGCGACACGCGCAAGCTGATAGAACGGAAAGTTCCACGGCTCCACGCAAAAGAGCACACCAAACGGACTGCTTTCCATGTGGGCTGCGCCGACTTTAGGATGTAGTTTGGTTGGTGCCAGGAACTTTTCAGCATGCTCGGCGTAGTAAGCCAGGATGTCGGCGCTGAACTTCACCTCACCACGCGCCTCATCAATTCGTTTGCCCATCTCCAGCGTCGCGAGCTTTGCAAAATCATCAACGTGGGTGCGCATCAGCGCCGCGGCCTTCCCTACAATCACAGCACGCTCCGCGTAGGTGGTGTGCTTCCAGGTCTGGAAGCATGATTCGGCGGCAGCGAGCGACTGTTCCAGCTGTGAGTTGTTCAGTTGATCAAAGTTCTTCAGGACTTCACCGTTGCTGGGATTAACGCTTTGGTAGGCCATTGTCTTGCTCTCTTCAGGTAGAAGTGTTCTGGAGGTCAGGGAGATGACATCAAGTGTGTTTAAGCAATTTTTATAATTACGTCCGTAATACTAATTATTAGCTATTGAGACGTTAAATTTGGGCTTAGTGAAGCCACGCTACGAATGGCGTGGCCGCCGCACCCGCTTCAAGAAAGCGGCATCTTTCGACGCCGACCTTTGAATTGATGCTCAATCATAGGCTGTGTCGACACCGAAACCAGCCTCGGAAACTACTCAGTACATATGCGGGCTTACCGGCAATGCGCAACGACGTGAATTTGGGCACGGCAGCGTACCATTTAAGCCGTAGAGCTTATTCAAAAAAAGCGCCCATCCTTGCTAGCTCAGCTGTGCGCGAAAGAGTCACCTAATATTTCGTCTCGTTCGGCGGAATCCGATAATAAAAAGTCTCGTCGAGCCTCCTCAATCACCCGTCTCACGTAGGTATCTTGAGGGTCGTAATCCTCTTTCTTCATATCCCAGTTCCGCGCCTCAGCATCGAGCGAATGGGCTGTTGGCAACGAGACGAAAATCTGCGAACCATCGCGGGGCGCGGGAGCCCCTTGAATCAAGCGTCTAAGCACTTCCTCGCGAATTTGTTCGGCAGTAAAAACTTGCTTTGACATGACAGTCTCCCGAGATTTACGCGTTGAGTAAGACGGAGGCGATTCAAGCATTGCGCCGGGAACCCCGTCCAGAAGCGGGATCAGCGTGCACGTTCGTCGCTTCCTCTGTAATGACCCGATACAGTTGAGAAAATTGTTCGTCCACCTCGCCATCAAAAAGCGGGTCCGCCCGCCCCTGCAGGCCAATGTCTTTGATCGCGTGCCAGTCTTCTTCGTCGAGGCTCTTTCTGGCTGCCGGGAACAACGTCAACTCCTCGATGGCCATGTTGTGCCGGAGTCGCTCGGCATAGAGCCCGACCCGAACGTCGACGAGCTCCTGCGACATGTTCTCTCCTCGGGTTGCCGCCTCCAAATCCCTCAGCAAATCGAGTCCATCCCGGATCAACTTCGTATGTTGTGCCTCGATCTCGTGCCCGAACTCGACCGGGAGCGCCTTCTTTGCCAGCAGCCTCTCGACCATACGATCCTCCAGCACGTGATGGGTCACGTCGGGAAAGCGCGTCAGATAACAAAGCGCATCGACAAGTAGTCCGATATTTGGCGCAGTTGCATCAGTCCGGAGATTTGATTGGTCGTTGAGCAGGCGCACCACTCGGGTGAGCCTCGAATGTTCCGTAATCAGCCTTTCAATAACTTTGGACATGGCGCGCCATCCCCTATTTCTTCGTTCTTTGTCTTGATACGACAATGGAAGCTTCGCCCGCACTTGGCCAACGAATCCTAGCAACAAGTTGGATAGTTTTCATCGGACGGGTACGCCCCCTCACGTTACGCATCGGCTAGGGCACCAGGTATCGGTCTTGGTTAAACGGTCGACCGAGACATCGTCTGTGTTGCCGTAAGCGTTGCACTCGCTCGGAGCCGCAGCATGAATACGAGCTCATAAACGTCTGTGTACTCGCCCTCACAATAGCGCCGAATGCGCAACAAAAGGTAGACTCGGAAACTACTCAGACCGACGTCCCACGACACTCTTGGATGAACAGTTTTCGGCCTGCGTAAGACGGTACAGCACCGTGATTCACAGCTTTTCCAGCACCAACGGCACCAGCGATTCCCCGGCTCGGGGCCTGCCACATAAGCGCAGGTTTAATTGCTGGATCTTTGCAAGACCAGCGGATGATCTGGCCGTCTCCGGTTGCGAGGTCGTTTGATTTCGCCACGTTGGATTCGGCAAACTAAGTAGTTTCCGATCCTGCCCAAGCAATTTTTTGGGGATTACATTGATCAGATAGGACCGCGATGGTTTCATCGTTTGGTCGCGGGAGGTGCTGTTCTGCACAGTGCAAACGCGTCAACCTATAATCACAAAACAAGGAGTACAACCATGGCACTACCAATCTGGGGCATCTTGGGTGGTATGACAGCATTATTCTTCTCGGCTCTCTTTTTGCGTGGGCACGAAATGCTCGAACCTCGCAGAGCGGTGTCCAAGCGTAACGGCACAAAATAAGACCGGGGATTCTCCGCGGGCCTCCTTTGTCAATGTGACTCGATGTGCTCAACCGTTCGGGAAACGGCTGAGCAATGCCGCGCAGCCTGAGAGAGCGTCGTCTCTACCAACCTCTCGGCTATCTGCGACGCAGACCCCTACTAACTACTGGAAGACGGGTCGTCGACACTATTGGCATGCACCAACTGTGCCGCAAGTGCGAGGCGGGTCAAAGCCGGCAGAGACCTCGAGCCGGTTTTCTTCATGATCAACGCCCGGTGATTCTCGACCGTACGCTGGCTGATGCCAAGGTCCGCTGCGATGATTTTGCTAGGGCATCCCGCAAGCACGAGATCCATTATCTGGTGTTGTCTCGGTGTCAGGCCCGAGATGTGACTGGCCGCAGCTTCTCGCCAAGCAAAGAGCTTTTGCGAATTCGGTGACTGTTCAAACGCACGCCCCACGCTTTCGAGTAACTCGGTCGTGCCGATCGGTTTTTCAATGAAGTCTGAAGCGCCTTCCTTCATGGCCTGCACCGCCACTCGTACGTCGCTGTTTCCCGTGATCATGATTGCAGGTAACCGGTCTCCCCGGTCGTGCAAGAGCTTGAGGAGGTCGACGCCTTTCATACCGGGCAAATAGGCATCCACAAGCAGGCATGCCTCTCGCCCCGGCTTGTAGGCTTCCAGGAACGCCTCACAGGACTCGTAATCTTCGACGGTGCGGTTGTCGTCTTCAAGGACCTGCCGAATTTCCGTGCGGACGTATTGGTCGTCATCCACTATGTACACGATGGCCGACGTTTGTCCCGCTGGCCGCGTAGCGGGCGGTAAAGCCTGCTGCGGAACTGAATGGCGCGAAGTATCCATGAGGCCTTCGATCGCCTTGATGAGATCACCCACTTTCACCGGCTTGTTAAGGTGAAGGCATTTCCCCTGGGCAATGTCGCGCAGCGTCTCCAGCGATATGTCACCCGTCAAGATGATTGCCGGGATCTCCCATCGGGCGATCTTGCGAACGCCGGCGACAATCTGAAGCCCATTCATGCCGCCGGGCAGGTTGTAGTCCGCCAGAATGAGGTTGGGTTGCATGGCGTGCTGTAGCACGAGTTCCAACCCCTCTACACCGTCCGATGCCGTCCCTGCGTTATAACCCTGCGCCTTGAGTATCGATCCAATCAAGTCTCGCACCTCAGGGTCGTCCTCGATAACGAGTATTGAGCCGTGGTGTGCGTTCGGCTCGGGTATTGAAACTTCGCCGATACACGCATCATCGTCCTTCGTCGGTCCACTCGCTTCGACCGGTGCAAGCGCGACTTCGATCGAGAAAACGGAGCCCTTGCCAGGCTGAGAGCGCACCGTGATTCGATCGCCCAGGAGATCGGCCAGACGATTTGCTATAGACAGGCCAAGACCCAAGCCCCGGCTACGTTCACGCGCTGCATTGTCCAACTGATGGTACTCGTCGAATATTGCCTTTAGCTCATCATTCGGAATGCCAATACCTGTGTCCCAGATTTCGATGCGAAGTCTATCGCCTCTGCGGCGGCAACCTAACAACACGTGCCCCCGCTTGGTGTACTTGAAGGCGTTGGACAGCAGGTTGCGGATCACCTGCATCAGCAAATGCGGATCGCTTTTAATCAAGAGACTGCAGGGGGCAACACGGAAGGTGAGGTTAGACGGGAGCGCGCGGTCGTTGAACTCATCCTTCATTTGATCAAGAAGCTCGCCAATCGGAAAACTAACCAGCTCCGCATGAACAGTTCCGGCTTCGATCTGGTTGATGTCCAGCAACGCGTTCAACATGCCGGACATTGAGCTCAGTATATGCTCGAGACGCTCGACCATCTTCTTGGCGACGTCGCCTTCCACTGCGTTCGCGAGTGAACCTTGGAGGAGGACAAGCGCTTGCAGCGGCTGGCGCAGGTCGTGACTCGCCGCAGCCAGGAATCGCGACTTGGCGTTATTGGCCTGATCTGCAAGCTGTTTGGCCTCCCTTAATGAATTCTTTACCAACTTACGTTCGGTAATGTCCGCAAACGTAATGACAACGCCCTCCACCCGGTTATCGTCCGTTCTATACGGCAAGATCCGACGAATAAACCAGATGCCTGTTTGCGTCTGTATCTCACGTTCGGACGGGACAGATGTCGCCAGTACGGTGCGCGTGTCGGCAATAAGATCATCATCTGCGGCCAACGAACTGAGATCCCGCAACGGCCGGCCTATGTCGCCCGGGAGAACATTGAACAGCGATCTCGTCGCCGGGGTGAAAAAGCGGATATTGAGCTGCATATCCAGGAAAAGCGTGGCTACCTCGGTGCTATACAAGACATTCTGAAGATCGTTAGAGGTCGTGCGTTGCCGCTCCAGCGTCTCTTGTAGCTGGCTGTTGAGCGCCGTCAGCTCCTCGTTCAACGCTTGCAATTCCTCTTTCGATGTCAGCAGCTCCTCGTTGGTCGATTGGTATTCTTCGTTAACCGACAACGCCTCCTCGTTGACCACCTTATCGTCTTCAGTGATTATCTCGAGGCTTCGAATTGCACTCGCGAGCTCCGCTTTCGTCGCCTCGAGCTCGCTCTCAAGTTCTGCAACCCGAGGCATGTCCTCCGGCGTGCCGGTAATGACCTTCCTGTTCTGATGGTCGTGATGCGGGTCGTCGACAAAGGAAACCAGGAACATCTCCTCGCCATCGTTCGAGACAGGCTGGACGTCCAGCTTGAAACCCACCACGTTGCCGTTTTGCTGCGTCGTGCCCCCCACCACCACGACCCGCGCATTTCCCTGCCTCGCACGCTGGATGGCAAGCCTGAGCCTGCTGCGCACCTCATGCGCGGCCATTGCCAGGATGTCCTGAGTGGGAGGGCCCGAGGCGACATGCAGATACCGGTCGGTGGGTCCGACGGAATAAATGCACTCGTGATCGCGGCTGATCAGGACGGTGGCCGGCGCATGCGACTGTATGACCAGCCGCCTGCACAGCTCCGCCATGGCGGACTGCCGGGAGACGGCGCGTCCCCGCTCATGCTGGGACGCAATACGGACTGCGTTGGTCGAGTTCATCGAAAAGCCGACGTCGTGCGACCTGCCGTGACCGGTATGCCGATAAATGCGTTCTGACTTCGAAAGAATCTCGAAGCGGCCATCGGGTTTTCCGACAGTCTCGGCACTGCCGAGCAGAAGAATGCCGCCGTCGCGCAAGGCGAAGTGGAACAGGGACACGACCTTTGTCTGGGCTTCGGGATTCAGATAAATAAGCAGATTGCGGCACGAGACCATGTCAAGCCTGGAAAATGGCGGGTCTGCGAGCACGTCATGGGCAGTGAACACCACCATCGACCGCAGATCAGGCAATACCCTATAGTTGCTCCCTTCCTTGAGGAAGAAATTGGCAAGTCGAATGGGTGAGACATTCGCTTCAATGCCCTCTGGATACAGACCTTCGCGAGCCTTGGCAAGGGCATCCGGATCGGCATCCGAGGCAAAAACCTGCAGCTTGACGCCGCTCCTCGAGGCCGCGATCTCCTCGAGAAAAAGCATGGCAAGCGAATAGGTTTCCTCCCCCGTGCTGCACCCCGCGATCCAGATGCGGATATCCCGACCCGGCGCATGGAGGCGGACGAGCTCGGGCACAACGGTTTTCGCCAGCAAATCAAAAACCTTGGGATCGCGAAAAAATTGCGTGACGTTAATCAGGATGTCTTTGGCGAGAAGTTCCAGTTCGGCAGGGTCGTTAGCAAGAACCGCAATGTATCCAGCCATGTTGTGCGTCTCGACTGCGGCCATTGCGCGGCGGCGCTCGATTCGACGCTCCAGCGTACCGCGCTTGTAGAGCGTGAAATCGTGGTCGGTTCTGGTGCGTAACAACTCGATAATCGGAGCCAGCCAGGCCGACCCAGTGCCCTGGCCTGACTCCTCGCCAGCCAAATCCCGGCTTGGCATCCGCCGCCGGTACTCCATAAGCGCTTCCGGGATTTTTGCTAGCGGCAGCACCCGGTCCACCGCGCCGGTGGCAATCGCGCTTAGCGGCATTCCATCGGATCCCGCCTCGCGCGGATCCTGTACAATGATCATTCCGCCTTGATCCTTGATCGCCTTCAAACCGAGACTTCCATCCGCGCCAGTTCCCGACAGGACAACGCACGCTGCCTGTGGGCCATACTCTTTCGCGAGTGAATGCAGCAGGAAGTCAAAGGGTAGCCGCGCGCCGTGACGTGCTTGTGGAATCGAACTGCGTAACACTCCGTTGGCGACGGATAGATAGGTACCAGGGGCAATAATGTAAAGGTGTTCCGGCTCAATCAACATACCATCTGCCGCTTGCACGACGGTCATCCGTGTATGACCGGTAAGCAAGCTCACCAACAAGCTTTCGTGAGCCGGATCCAGGTGCTGGACAAAGACCCATGCTGTGGCGGTTCTCGGCGGCAACGCTTCGACAAGCTTACGGCACGCGTCGAGCCCACCCGCCGATGCGCCGATCCCGACGACAAAAAGTTTGTCGCTCCTAGCAGCAGGACCAGCGTTTGAAAGTGGCTTGCGATTCGACCTGGGTCGAGAGAGGCTAGCCTGACGGACGATACTTGCAGGCATCTTGTGCATCCGGAGAGAATTGTTTCGAAGCGGCCAGCGCTCCCCGAGCCTTCAGGCTTACAAATGCAAGCCGGTCAGCGGGCGTAAGTTGCAGATCCCTGGCATTCGACGATCCCCCAGGCGGCAAGCCGTAGCGACTTCGCGTTGACCACGGGTCTATACGCGCTTAGATATGCGCGATTGGAGAACAATCACGCGATTGCAAAAACTAATCGGGATTCCCCTTGGCTAACGCATAAACCGAGCCCAGATCAGCGTATTTTTTCGGATTTCAGGAGTGTACACAGATGGGTAATCGTGTAACGGCCTCTGCATTCATTTCAATCATCGTACTCGCCTATCTCACTGCTGTCGCGGTCTCAGGTTAGCGTTCCGGGTCGGAGATGTCGCGGCTGTGCGCCGCTTCACTCTTTGCCGATCCAACAGACTGCTGCGTTCACGCTGAAACTCAATGCGACAGATGGCTATTTTTCTGCGCTTCATTCACAATTCAAGAATCCTCTAGCAAAAAACATCCCCGCTGGATTAAAAAGATCGACAGATTAGCTGATCGCAAGATCGACGCACAAATGTGTCCGCAAGTATCGCAATCTCTCAGCGCTATCTGACGACGGAAATGCCGCTTCCCATACTGCAGCTATGATGATCCGGTCCCGTTGCAGACGAAAGGGTCGGAAACTACTCAGGCGCATTTTTATCTGTCAGATCCAACGTTTGTCGCCATACATGTGACGACAGTTTTACGGATGCCACTATCTCTGGCGCGCTGCCTCCAGGCTCGCGACGCAACCGCGAGCTCCCCGCGCCACTGGCATTCAAGGGTTCCCACACCGGCGGGCTTCCATTCTGCCAAATGACAGTGCGCTCCCGCTAACGGTTCTGAGTAATTTCCGACCCTACCGTTTTCTTCATCCAGGCGTGATCATTCCGAACACGGCCACCCCATAGTTGCCCGAGATGCGGAATCGCGCACCACCAATTTTATGCTCTTTAGGATTCCGGAAAATGCGCTCGTTAAAAAGCCCCCTTGCATTGAAGGCGCACCATCGGATAGTGAAAGCGCTCGTAGCGGTGAGTTGCACAGCCGCGGCCCTTCTTTCGACCTGCGCCCAAGCAGAGGAACCAGCCACAACGTGTCCGGTCACAGCCAAGGTGGGTTCAGGCGGATTGTCCACATTGCCTCGCGTCATCGTTTTAGCAACGGGAGGAACGATCGCAGGCCAATCCGACCCTCGCGCCGCCGACGCATACAACGCAGGCAGTGTCGGCGCCCAACAGCTCATCAAGGCTGTTCCGGGGATTGATAAGTTAGCCCGTCTCTCGACTGAGCAAGTCGCATCGATTGGTTCGCAGGATATGAACGACACGGTCTGGTTTCAGCTTGCACGACGCATTCAACAGATTTCCGATAAGAACGAGGCAGATGCGGTGGTCATCACGCACGGCACCGACACACTCGAGGAAACTGCCTTCTTCCTCGACAAGGTTCTTCATACTGACAAGCCCGTCATTCTTGTCGGATCGATGCGCCCGTCCAATGCCATTAGTGCCGATGGACCAAACAATCTCTATGAAGCCGTCGAAGTTGCCTCCTGCGACAAGGCGAGCGGTCGAGGCGTCATGATTGTCCTCAACGACAGGATCGAAGGTGCAAGGTGGGCAACGAAGACGAACACCACGAGCGTGCAAACGTTTCGGTCTCCGGACAGCGGATCGATAGGCTATGTCGACCCGGCGAGTGTGCGATTCATGACCAGCCAGCATGCGCCTCACTATGCCGGGCTAGCCCTGCCTGCAGCGGGGACGTTGCCAAGGGTCGAGATCATTTACGGACATAGCAATATGGACGGCGTGCAAATAGACGACGCCGTCGCCAACAACGCGAAGGGCATAGTTTTAGCGGGTGTCGGCGATGGAAACACATCGATAGCTGCGCTTGCCGCACTTGAACGAGCAGTCAAGAAGGGCGTTGTAGTCGTCCGCTCGACGCGCGTTGGATCCGGATTTGTGAATCGCAATGTCGAGGTTGACGACGACAAAAGCGGTTTCATCGTCTCACTGGACTTAAATCCTCAGAAGGCGCGCATTCTCACGCAGCTTCTCATCGCTAACGGGGTAACGTCCGCCGCCCAAATGCAGCAGCAATTTTCAGCCACCTGGTAACGCCTCCTCAGGGCAACATCAGCGGCAGTCGGACAGCCGCAGCGGCGAGTCACGATAGCGACTCGCCCTCCCCCAAACGATCAACGACAGCCACGACTCTTCGGAAAAAATAGCAATGGAAATCCTAAAACACTTGTTCACAGAGGAGCCGCTTCTCGCGCTATTTGCGACCATCGCGCTTGGCTATCTGGTCGGCAAGATCAAAATCGGAAGCTTCGTGCTGGGCGGTGTCGCCGGAACGCTTCTGGTGGGCGTGGTCATCGGCCAAATGAACATACAGATTGACGCAGGGATCAAGGCAATCTTCTTTGCCTTGTTCATCTATGCGGTCGGCTTTCAGGGTGGTCCTCAATTCTTTCACGCGCTGAACAGACGGTCGTTGAACCAGTTGGCGTCTGCAGTCGTCATGTGCGTGACAGGGCTCCTTTGCGTTCTCGTCGCAGCGTGGGCTTTCGGGCTCGACCGGGGAATGGCCGCGGGACTGGCTGCCGGCGGCCTGACGCAGTCTGCAATCATTGGAACAGCTGGTGACGCCATTGGCCGGCTGGGACTGGCGCCGGCAGTGATAAAAACCATGCAAACCAACGTCGCGGTCGGATACGCCGTCTGCTACATTTTTGGCTCGCTTGGCCCAATCATCATGGTGACGTGGTTTTTGCCAATGGTGATGAAGTGGGATATCCGACAAGAAGCGGTTAAGCTCGCCAAACTCTTGTCGGGCGGCAAGGCCGAACTCGACCCTGGGCAATTCAACGCTATTGCCCCGGTCAATACACGCTTCTTTGAAATCTCTAAGGCAAGTACCGCTGTTGGGAAAACCGCGCTGGCGATCGATACCGAGCTTCCGGATGCAGCGGTCGAAGCAATCTATCGCGGGGGCAAAGTGCTCGACGTCACCGACACGGCATTGGTCCAGGTTGGCGACAGCGTCGCGATCAGCGGCGCGGTGGGAGTCATGGACGCTGCTTCCAGCATGTTTGGTCCTGAAGTCGTCGCGCCGCCCGATATGGCAGTCGTGCTTGAGAGTCGAGAGATCATCCTGACCAATCGTGAAATGACTGGCCGGGAATTGGGCAACATGCATGACGACATAAATGTCGCCACCCGTCACGGTGTTTTCCTGACGGCGGCCAAGCGCATGGGACGCGACCTGCCCTTGCTGAGCAACCTTCAGTTGAAAACGGGCGATGAATTGCATTTCGTCGGCAGCTCTGCCGATCTCAACCGCGTGCAGCCAAAGATCGGCTACAAGATTACGGCGGCATCCGTTACCGACTTCGTATTCTTCGGCCTCGGCATGATACTTGGAATGCTGATCGGACTGATCCAGTTCAAGCTCTGGAGCGTGCCCGTATCGATCGGAAGCGGCGGCGGCTGCCTGCTGTCAGGATTGCTCTTCGGGTGGCTTCGCAGTGTCCATCCGAAGTTCGCGGCGTTACCAATCGGGGCCTCGAACTTTTTACGCGACTTTGGGCTTGCCGTCTTTGTCGGAATTGTGGGAATTGCGGCAGGTCCCCAAGCACTGGTCGCGATTCGGCAATATGGTTTGACCCTGCTGCTGCTCGGCGTCGCCGTCACCCTTATCCCTCAGATCGTCACGTTCTTTTTCTCCTACTTCGTTCTACGCATTCGAAATCCAATTGAAGCACTGGCGTGCGTCGCAGGCGGCCGCAGCGCTAATCCCGCGTTTGCGGCATTGCTATCCAAGGCAGGCAATGCCACGCCGGTCGTTTCCTTCACCGTCACCTACGCCGTTGCCAACGTCTTCCTCACGCTGTGGGGACCGGTCATTGTCGGCATTATTTCGAAAAACGCAGGCTAAAACTTTTAGGCGAGACCATCATGGCAGAGCAAGACTATAGTAAATTTTCCGGTCTGAGCCCGTTTGAACTTAAGGACCGGCTCATCGAGATTGCTTCATCCGATGCACAGCGAATCATGCTGAACGCGGGCCGGGGGAATCCGAATTTCCTCGCAACATTGCCGCGTTGGGCGTTCCTGAGCCTGGGTGACTTTTCCCTGCGAGAATCGGAACGGTCATATTCCTATTTAAACAGCGGCTTCGGCGGTCTTCCCGAACATGACGGTATCGTGCAAAGGTTTGAAGCCTACGCTAACGATCATCGACAAACTGACGGCGTTATCTTCTTGCGCTCCGCAATTTCCTATGTCAAAGATCAGCTCGGCCTCGACCGTGATTCGTTTCTCTATGAAATGGTGAGTGCGTTCCTCGGTTGCAACTATCCCACGCCGCCGCGCATGCTTGAACACACGGAACAGATCGTCAAGGCGTATCTCACTCAGGAGATGTTCGGTGCCCAGCCGAAGAGCGGGGACTTCTCCCTGTTCGCCACCGAGGGTGGAACGGCCGCGATGGCCTATATCTTCCAGACGCTTCACGAGAATGGCCTGATTCAGGCTGGAGACAAGATCGCTATCGCAACGCCGATTTTCTCGCCGTACCTGGAGATTCCCGTCTTAAGCGATTACCAGCTAGAGGTAGTCGACATCCGGATGGACGAACACGCTGACTGGCAATTCCCGGAAGCCGAGATCGCCAAACTGAAGGACCCGGCTGTCAAGCTCTTCTGCCTCGTCAATCCGAGCAACCCACCGTCGACAAAGCTATCGGATGCCTCGCTGGATCAGTTAGCGGGGCTTGTCGCCAGTCATCGCCCGGATCTGATGATTATCACCGACGACGTCTACGGGACGTTTGCAGATGACTTCGTTTCCCTGTTTGCCAAATGCCCACACAACACGCTTTGTGTGTACTCGTTTTCCAAGTTCTTTGGCGCGACGGGTTGGCGCCTGGGCACCATTGGCGTACATGATGACAATGTCTTCGACGCATCCCTTGCAAAGCTGCCAGAACCGCAGAAACAACTGCTCGACAAGCGTTATTCCACGCTTACGACTGAACCTCGGGCACTGCGGTTCATTGATCGTCTGGTCGCCGACAGTCGCGCCGTCGCATTGAACCACACAGCGGGGCTCTCTGTGCCGCAACAGTTGCAGATGGCTCTGTTCGCGCTGAACGGACTCATGGACCGGGACCATCACTATAAGAATTCGGCCAAACAACTCATACGCAAGAGGCATCAAACGCTTTACCGCGAGATGGGAGTGAAGGTGGAACGGGATGCTAATGACGTCAATTATTACAGCTTGATCGACCTCCAGGAGATCGGCGGCAAGCTCTACGGGCCCGCCTTCGAGGCGTGGTTTATCAAGAGCAATCTCGGAACTAACTTCTTGTTCCGTCTCGCAGAAGAGACAGGCGTAGTCTTATTACCTGGGAACGGCTTTGAAGTTGTCGATACCTCGGCCAGGGTATCGCTCGCAAATTTGACCGATATCGAGTACGCCGCGATCGGGAAGTTTACCCGACAGATCTTGAACGAATACCGCGAAGACTACGAGAAGGCAGTGAAGCGTTAGTACACCGCGAATTGGCATGTTTTTCCCGGAACCGCCAGACGGCGGTTCACTTCGTCACACGATTTTCGGCCGGCGACCGACATGGACGCAAGTCGTCACGGGTCGCTGCCTGAGTAGTTTCCGAGGCTGGCGTTGCGGCGCTTCCAAGCGCTACGCTCGTCTATGGAAACCTTCACGCAACGCCCGCATGCATCGAACATCGCGGCTGCAAGCATTGTGTATTACCGAAGCGAGAACACCGTGTATAAGCGCATCCTGGTTGCAATCGACGGAAGCGAGACGTCCATCCTGGCGCTCGACGCAGCCCTGCAGATCGCCCGCGATACCGACGCCGAACTGCAGCCCGTGTACATCATCGACGCACCGTTGATGGTCTACGACGCCCCCGGCTACGATCCGTCGATCCTGCGCGCTGCGTTGACCAAAGAAGGAACGCGAGTTACGAACGAAGCGCTCGCGAAAATGCATCTGCAAAAAACCAGAGGCGTCGCGCGGATCGCCGAGGTCGACCTGTATGGCGACGGCATTGCACAACGCCTGCTGGTCGCGGCAGACGAGCTGAAAGCCGATCTTGTGGTGATGGGTACCCACGGGCGCCGAGGCTTCCAGCGGCTCTTGCTCGGCAGCGTTGCCGAGCGCTTCGTGCGAATGGCAACGTGTCCAGTCCTGCTCGTTCCTGCGCCCCATCCGGGCGCCCATAATGCCGCGACGCCTGCTGCAGCGGAATCCATCGAACATCCGACCTGATTGAGTAGTCGTGGCCGGTAGCCTTTCAGGAAATGACCATCATGAATCCCATCACCCTATTCCTTGCGTTGATACTGGTGCTTGCCGGGCTGGCTACCGGCGAATTTGTGAGTGTGTGGCTGGCTCCGCTGTTCTTTATCGCAGCCGCGCTGGTCTTCTTGTCGGTGAGGGTCGCTAACGCCTGGGAAAAATACGTAGTGTTACGCGTTGGCAAGTTGCAGGGCGTCAAGGGACCAGGATTCTTCATGATCATCCCGGTGATCGACAACGTAGTTGCTGTCATCGATGAACGGATCCAGACCACCTCGTTCAATGCCGAGCAAGCGCTCACGAAAGACACAGTACCCGTGAACGTCGACGCGATCATCTTCTGGCATATCCACAACGCGGAAAAAGCGGCATTGGCCATCACCGATTATCGGCAGGCGATCGACCGGGTAGCACAAACATCGCTACGGGAAATGATCGGTTCATCCATGCTTGCGGCGCTGCTGTCGGACCGCCGGGCAGCGGATGCTCAACTGCGTGACGAGATTGGCGCAAAGACGGCAGAATGGGGCGTGACCGTTGGCTCCGTCGAGATTCGCGATGTGGCAATCCCAGTGGCATTGCAGGATGCGATGTCGCGCCAGGCGCAGGCCGAGCGCGAAAAGCAAGCCCGCGTGATCCTGGGTTCGGCGGAAGCGGAAATTGCGGCGAAGTTTGTCGAGGCGGCAAAGGTGTACGAGACTCAACCGGGTGCGCTGCAGTTGCGCGCGATGAACATCATCTACGAAACGACCAAGGAGCGCGGGGCGACCATCCTCATGCCTACCTCAATGGTCGACAGCCTGAATCCGCCGCTCGCGCTTGCGATCGCCGGACGTGATCTGCCCGGTGCAGAAGTCAAGCCGCTCATCAAGACGGCTGCGTAGCGACCGCCCCTTCAATGCCAGTCGCCGTTACATCGATAGATGTCCCGGCATTGCCGGCGATCATTGCCTCGATGTCGCTCAACGCACCAATGACCGAGCGCCGACCCGTGCGGCTTGCAAAATCACACGCCGCTTCGACCTTTGGCGCCATCGATCCAGCCGAGAAAGCCAGCTCGCCAAGCGCTGCTGGAGTCGCACGCGCGACCAAGCGCAACGACGGCTTGCCCCAGTCGAGATAAACCCCTTGCACGTCTGTCGCGATGACGAACAGATCCGCCTTGAGTTCAGCCGCGAGCATCGCTGCACTGCGGTCCTTGTCGACCACTGCCTCGACACCGCGATGCTGCCCTTGTGCGTCAGCGACTACCGGAATCCCGCCGCCTCCGGCGCAGATCACCACACAACGGTGTTCCAGCAACCAGCGCACGGGCTCTATCTCGAGCATGCGCACCGGCTTTGGACTCGGTACGACACGCTGTAACTTGTCGCCTTGTGCAGCCATGGTCCAGCCCTTTCCCTGCGATGCCACCGCCGCTTCGGCGACCGTGTACCTGGACCCGATCGGTTTGTCGGGGTGTTCGAAAGCCGGATCGGACGCGCTCACTTCAACCATGCTCAGCAAGCTCACGCAAGCCCGTCCTGCAGGCAGCAGGTTGCGCATTTCCTGCTCGATCATGTAGCCGATCATGCCTTCCGTTTCCGCATCGAGGACATCTAGCGGAAAGCTGCTCGTTTGCAGCGCGAGCATGCCAACCTGTGGTCCGTTGCCGTGCACGATCACGAGGTCGTTGCCGGCCGCTGCCTTCGCGAGCTGCGCGGCAGCAATCCGGACGTTGTTGCGCTGTGCCTCGGCGCTGACCGCCTCACCGTGCTTGAGCAACGCGTTACCACCCAATGCGATTACCATCAGCATTGCGTTCTCCTCACTCGGCCAGCGTAGCGACGAGAATAGCCTTGATCGTGTGGAGGCGGTTTTCTGCCTGCTCGAAGACAATCGATGCGTCCGACTCGAATACGTCGTCTGTCACTTCCACGCCATTCAGCAAGCCGTATTTATCGCCGATTTGCTTTCCAATTTCTGTCTTCGTGTCATGCAGCGCAGGCAGGCAATGCATGAACTTCACACGCGGATTGCCGCTGGCCGCAAGCAAGGACGCATTCACCTGGAAGGGCAGCAGCTCCTCGATCCGTTCGCCCCATTTTTCGAACGGCTCGCCCATCGATACCCAGACGTCGGTATAAATGAAATCGACACCCTTCACCGCTTCCGCCGGTGTTTCCGTTAGCGTCAAACGACCTCCGCTAGCCGCCGCAAACGTGCGGCATTGCGCGATCAGATCATCGTGCGGCCACAACCGGCGCGGCGCACACAGACGTACGTCCATGCCGAGCTTCGTGCCCACGATCATCAACGAATTGCCCGTGTTGTTATGGGCATCGCCTATATAGCAGTAGCTGATTTCATGGATGGGCTTGTCGCTGAATTCGTGCATGGTCAGGACGTCGGCGAGCATCTGCGTCGGGTGGAACTCGTCAGTGAGCCCGTTGTACACGGGTACCCCTGCGTACTTGGCGAGTTCATCCACGATCTCCTGCCCGTAGCCCCGGTATTCGATCGCGTCGTACATGCGGCCAAGTACGCGGGCGGTATCTTTCATCGACTCCTTATGACCGATCTGCGACGCGCCCGGATCGATATAGGTGACATGGGCGCCCTGGTCATGGGCCGCAACTTCGAATGCGCAACGCGTACGCGTCGAGGTCTTTTCGAAGATCAGCGCAATGTTCTTGCCCACCAGCCGCGCGATTTCCGTGCCGGCGTATTTGGCGCGTTTGAGATCTCGCGACAGGTCGAGCAGGTAGCGAATCTGACGTGGCGTGTATTCGATCAGCGTCAGGAAACTACGGTTATGTACATTGAACACGATGAGATCCGGTTGAGAATTAGAGGGGATTCAGGCGTCGATAGCATCGCGCTCGATCGGGCAACTGAGGCAATGCGTGCCACCCCGTCCACGTCCGAGTTCCCCGCCCGGGATCTCGATGACCTCCACGCCCGCCTGCCGCATCTTGCGATTGGTGTAAGTGTTGCGGTCATACGCGATCACCATGCGCCGGTCAAGCGCCAGCACGTTGTTGCCATCGTCCCATTGTTCACGCTGGGTTTCATATGCATCTCCGCCAGTCGTCAGGATGCGCAGTGAACCCACCCCGAGGGCATTGCTCACGACCGTCAGGAACTTGGCGTTATGGCGTTCATAGTGGATTTCGCCGGGTGCATCACCCGGATACAGGCTGGTGCAGCGGATCTCGTCGGCGACCTCGGGATAGATGCTGACAAAGTCGATATCGAGAAATGAAAACACCGTGTCCAGGTGCATCGAGGCGCGCCGCTTCGGGAACTCGCAAGCGATCACCCGCTTGGCGCCGCCGCCCGCAAACAAATGCCGCGCGACCTGCGTGACCGCTTGCGGACTCGAGCGCTCGCCCATGCCGATCAGCACCACGCCGTTGCCAATGGACATGACGTCACCGCCTTCCATGGTTTCCACGCCGAAGTTGCGATCCGGGTCGCCCCACCAGGTGTTCACCTTACCGGCGAAGCGCGGATGAAAGCGGTACACCGCGGCGACCAGCAATGCTTCCTTGCGGCGCGCCGGCCAATACATCGGGTGAACCGTCACGCCGCCGTAGATCCACGCGCTCGTGTCGCGCTGGAAGATCAGGTTCACGAGCGGCTGGATCACAAAGTCCGATTGCTCCAGGTAGCCGCCAAAAAGGCCGCGGGCGTCGAAGGGCATTTCGGCCTTCGCCACGCCGCCGACCAGCACCTCGGCCAGTTGTGCCGCCGGCATCTGTTCGAGCCACGCGCGCAACTCCTTCAGCATCCCCGTGCCGACTTCCTCCTCGACAATGCGTCGATCGAGAATCCAGTCGCGCGCGACCGGGTCGCCGCAGATCGTTGCGAGCAGATCGTGAAACTCCAATACTTCGATACCCCGCTCGCGCATCGCTCCCGTGAATACATCGTGGTCTTCGATCGCCTTGTCGACCCAGATGACATCGTCGAACAAAAGGGATGCCGCGTTGGCGGGGGTCAACCGCCGGTGTGCAAGACCCGGACGGCAGACCATCACCGTGCGCAGCTTGCCCGCTTCCGAATGAACGCCTAGAGCCATCAGTGATTCCCCCTCAATGTCTTCATGCTCTTCGACCACTAACGACGTAGGTATAGAGCCGCACGCTGCCGTCGGCTTCCTTCTTTCTATAGATTCCCTGGATCTCGTTCTCGAAACCAGGGAAACGGTTCCCGCCTTCCTCGAACATCCGGAAGTAATCGAGCGTGGGCATCGCGCGCTCGGTGTAGCGCTCGCCGGATACCACCACCGCAATACCCGGCGGATAAACAAGACCGAGTGTTGCCGCGATTCGTCCCTCGATCTCGTCGATCGGCAACAGCTCCACGTTGTTGCGCACAAGTTCGTGCATGGCGGCTTGCGGGGTCATCGCCATCTCGGGAAAGTGCGCTGCGCGGAATTGCTCGCGTTGCAGGCGGCTTGCATTGCGCTCACGATAGAACGCATGCATGTCGGCGCAAAGATCGCGCAGGCCGATTCCCGCGTAACGCTCGCTATGGGCAGCGACGAAGGTCGGGATGACATCGTCGAGAAGCGCGTTCTCGTCGTGCAATTGTTTGAAGCGCACCAGTGCCGAAAGGAGCGTGCCCGCCTTGCTCGACTCCAGCCCCGGTGTCAGCAGGAACAGGATGCTATTGAGGTCATTCTTCTCGGGCACGATGCGCCGTTCGCGCAGGAACTCGGCGAGCACCGCTGCCGGAACACCGTGCTCCGCGTATTCGCCGGTGCTTCGATCGAACCCGGGCGTGATGAGCGTCAGCTTGTTCGGGTCCGTCATCGCGTAGCCGGGCGAGAGGTGGCCGAAGCCATGCCATTTCGCGTCCGGCGCAAGCTCCCAGTAACGCGGATCGCTCGCAAGTTCGTCCGTTGACAGGTCTTCCCAGCGTTGCATGCCGCTCGTGGCCGTGACCTTGTCAGGAACAAACGGATCGAAGAACCAGCGCCGTGCGGGGTCCGTCTCGGTGGCTTCGTAGTCGTGTTTCAGCGCACGGATCTTCTTGCGCATCTCGATCCCGAGCTTGATCGTATCGTCCCACAGCACTTCGCCGGAGCGGCCCTTCATCATTTGCGCGCCCACATCGAGCGAGGCGAACAACGGATAGAACGGCGACGTGGACGAGTGCTGCATGAAAGTCTCGTTGAAGCGCCGGTGACTGACCTGGCGACGCTGGCCATCCAGATGCGCGTCCTTTACGTGGATCTGCGACGCTTGCGAGAAGCCGGCGAGCTGCTTGTGCGTCGACTGCGTGGCAAGGATGCCCGGCGCGTTGGCATCCAGTCCCTCGATGCCCATCGCGAAACGTCCCTTGAATAGCGGATGGAACTTCATGAAACCGGCCCAGGCTTCGTCGAAGAGAATGTATTCGCACAGGTGCCCGATCTTCTCGATCAGCATTTGCGCGTTGTAGATCGTGCCGTCGTAGGTGCATTGCTCGATCACCGCAACACGAAACGGCCGCTCGCGCTGCCACGCCTTGGGATCGGTGATGAGCTTGTTGTAACGGATGCCGTCGCGGATGCGGTCTTCGTCGAGCGCGTCGTAGTCGATCGGACCGATCATCCCGTGCGCATTGCGCTGCGTCTGCAAATAGACGGGGATGCCCCCGCCGAGCAGCAGCGCGCCGTGATGTGCCGCCTTATGATTGTTGCGATCGAAGAGCACCAGGTCACCCGGTGTCACGAGTGCGGTCAATGCAATCTTGTTGGACGTGGACGTACCGTTCAGCACGAAGTAAGTCCGATCCGCGCCGAAGATCCGCGCTGCCGCTTTTTGCGCAGCGAGCGCGGGGCCTTCATGAACCAGCAGGTCACCCAGTTCGACGACGGAGTTATCCAGGTCGTTACGGAACACCGCTTCGCCCAGATGCTTGACGAACGCGCGGCCGATCGGACTCTTCTGGTAAAACACGCCACCGTTGTGGCCCGGACAGGTCCACATCTGGTTCGCCTGTTCCGCGTAATCGACCATCGCGCCAAAGAACGGCGTCTTGAGCGAGTCCGCGTACGTCCGCAAATGACTCACCAGGTTGCGGGCGACGAACTCAGGCGTATCCTCTTCGATGAACACATAACCCGTCACATGCCCCAGCACCGCAACCGGAATCTCCGCGAGCAGATGGCGCTCGACCAGGATGAAGATGGGTACGTCCAGACCCCGCTCTCGGACAAAGCGCACGAAAGCCTCAACGTCCGTCTCAGATTCGGTGAGCGACCATTCCACGATCACACAGCCAACCGCAGCCTCGCTGCGGATGGCGGAGGACGCTTCCCCCACCGTAAGGGTGACCGTGGTGGCATACCCCAAGCGTCCAAGTTCATCGACGAGTCGCTGAAAGCGTGACGACGGCAACGCGGGTGGCAAGGGCAACGCACAGCAAAACAGGAAACCGAACATCTGGTCATACATCATCTTGATCCTTGTATTGGGCGCGGTATTGGGCCTTGTATTGGGCCCGATACTGAGTCGTTCACCACCTCAACTGATCTTTACCAAGCCCCGGCTGAACAGGACGATAGCCACACCCGCCACGACCACGAGCACGCCCGCGACCGATGCCTCACGTCCCGTGAACACACGCTCTCCAGCCGCATGTTCACGCCGTGCCCACCAGAAGACGGGGAAGCCGAGTGCGAACAGAATGGTGGACATCAGAAGGAACTGCAGTCCCGCGGCATAGACGAGCCAGAGGGAATAGACAGTCGCCAACACGCCGGTCCAGATCGATTCTTTTGAGGTTTCGCCGGCGGTCGGTGCGTACTTCGACTGCGTCGCGTAGCGCCACAGGAAGACCGTGCTCGCCAGATACGGCGGCAGGATCATGATCCCGGTAATCGAGATCAGCCACATCCAGGCGTCGTTCGCGAACAGCACCACGAAGATTACGAGCTGCATGGTCGCGCTCGATACCCACAGCGACGGCGCCGCGGCATGGTGACGGTTTTCTTTGGCCAGGAACTTGGGGAATACACCGTCCTTCGCCCCTTCGAACGGCAACTCCGCAACAAGGATGGTCCAGGCAAGCCAGCAACTCAGAAGCGACACCAGCAGCGAGACAACGATGAACACCGCGCCCCAGTCGCCCACTGCTGCCTTCAGCACATAAGCTGCCGACGGTGAAGCGAGCCCCGCCAGTTGCGCCTGATGCATCACGCCGAACGGCAACGCCGACAACAGGAAATAGAGGATCGTGCAGACCGTCAGGCCGAGAAAAGTCGCGATCCCTACTTGCGAGGTTTTGCTGGCGCGGTCCGAAACCACCACAGCACCCTCGATGCCGATGAACACCCACAAGGTCACGAGCATCGTGCTCTTGACCTGACCCAGGAGGCTGCCTAAATGCTCCTGAGCGCCCCAGAAGTCGTAGGAGAACATGCCGCCCTTGATCGCCACCGCCATCGCGCACAGGGCCACGGTGATGGTGCCAATATTCAATACGCTCGAGATGACGCTCAGGATGGCTGCCCGCTTAACGCCATACAGCACGACAAAATGCATGACCCAGATCAGCAGCGACGCGCCGACAATCGACGGCCAGGTGTTGCCCGCTGCGAACACCGGAAAGAAATAGCCGACCGTCTTCATGATCAGCACGGCGAAGGCAACATTGCCGAAAGCAGCGGACAGCCAGTAGCCCCAAGCCATCTCGAAGCCCGCGAACGAGCCGAAGCCTTCTTTCGCATACGAGTAGATGCCCGCTTTCAGATCAGGGCGTTTGTCGGCCAGCGTGCGAAACGTGTTCGACAGAAAGAACATGCCGACAAGCGTGATCATCCACGCGATCACGATTGCCGCCAGTCCTGCGCCCTGCGCCATGTTCTGCGGCAGATTGAAGGCGCCGCCGCCGATCATCGAGGCGATCACAACACCCGTGAGGAGCGGCAAGCTCAGCTTGCGGCCTCCGGGTTGAGCGGCGGGTTGAGCAACGACCGTATCGGCGGCAACGGGCTTGAGCGGCAAACTGCTATGCGTCTGGTCCATAAGGTGTTTTCTCCCTGCTGCTGGTGTGCCGTTGCAAGCGCCCTTCGGCGTTTGACCCGATCCAGCATAGGGACTGCATCAGCTCGCTCGTTGATCTTTATCAACCCCGGTTTAAGTGGGACCGATACCTTTCAAAGCGGTGGTTCACTGTTCATTGGTCAACACCGCTCAACCCGATCCCAACCAGGGTGATTCCATGCAACGTGCGTACGCGGACGGTACGGCCAAGCCGTTCTCCTCCGAAGAAAGCAAGTTTTATCTGGTGGGGGGCGGCATTGCATCGCTGGCCGCAGCCGCCTTCCTGATCCGCGATGCCGATGTTCCTGGCCGCAATATCACGATACTCGAAGCGCTTGGCGTAGCAGGCGGCAGCCTGGACGCAGCGGGCTCGGCGCAAGACGGCTATGTCCTGCGCGGCGGTCGCATGCTCGAGAGCAAGTACGTGTGTACGTTTGATCTGTTCTCATCGATCCCTACGCTCGACGAAAGCAAGACGGTCACACAGGAAATCCTGGACTGGAATGAAACGATGAAGACTGCGTCGAAGTCTCGACTGGTACGCGACGGTCGTCGGATCGACAAACCCGAGTTCGGGCTCACTGAAAGCGACATCCTCACGCTCGAGCGCCTCGCGATTGAACCGGAGCACCTGCTCGGCCGCCGCCGCATAGCGGACTACTTCGCCCCGGCCTTCTTCAAGACCGACTTCTGGCTGATGTGGTGCACGACCTTCGCGTTCCAGCCATGGCATAGCGCGGTTGAATTCAAGCGCTACCTGCTGCGCTTCGTGCACATGGTGTCGGGGTTCAACCAGTTGCATGGAATCATGCGCACGGTCTACAACCAATACGACTCGATGGTCCGGCCGCTGAGCAAATGGCTCGACGACCGCGGTGTCCAGTTCCAGTTCGGCACGCGCGTGAGCGATCTGGTGCTTGACGAGGCCAACGGCGAAACGC
>NZ_MTHB01000166.1 GCF_002220365.1 Caballeronia sordidicola
ATCCGTACCTCCCGCTCTACTGGGAAGAGGCAGAAAGATACCCTTATTTTATTCTTGTGGACGGAAAGGTAGCTGGGTTTGCTCTGGTTAGAACATTGACCAATGCCCCGTTGTTCGAGATGGCTGAATTTTGTGTCTCGAAGTCGTATCGCGGACAATCAATAGGGCGGGAGGCCGTGCGCGCACTCTTCGAAATGCATGCAGGTGATTGGCGAGTAACAACGATGCTCGATAACACTGAGGGTCTAAAATTTTGGCGTTCGGTCGTGCCGGTTGGTACGCCTGTTGTTCTCAGCGATGGGCCCGACGAAGATCCTTGTATGCTGATGTTGTTTAATACGGGGCCGCGTTAAATCGTAGCGGAATTCACAGCCATCTTGTCGGCTTCGGCCGAGAACGTGTGCGCCGCGCAGCCGACTTGCGAATCATCAATGGACCTTTGAAGCGGCCATAGATGTAGCGTTGGCTCCAATAGCGGCTGCGGATCGACCCGCAACGGCCATCATCTGGCTGAGTGCGGCCAAAAACCGTCGTTGGCCTTCCCGCTTAACCTGACTTCCACACGGCGCCTTTAGTCCAAAAAACAGCCATCCGAACGTGTCATCGTCGGGGCTGGGACAATTCAACGGGCGACGCTTTTCCCGTGGACCATCAAGAATTTGTCAAGCTGTCTGAGTGTAGGAACATCGCTCCCTGGCCAGGCTTCCATCAAATGCTTTAGAAGGTCCTGCAGCTGCAGCAGGTCTGCGAATTGACTCGGCCTCTTCTTGCCATGGTACGCAGGATCAATCGAAGTAATGAACCAATTCATAGAGCGGAAATTATGCTGATCAATGATGGGTACCTGGGTAGGGTAGGACAGGTGAGTCAGGAAAGCCGCTGTAATGAATCGTTCCCCTCCCGAACGTAGACGCTCGAAGAGTGCTTCCGGCGTCGCTATGGAAGGCCAATCGGTAGATTCCCAAAGTCGCGATACACGAACTATTTGAATCTTGTGTCGTTCCGGGTAGTTTGATTTCCCAGTGTGGCCGAATTTCCATTCGAGAGCCCGTCTTATATCGACGTCGCAAATATCCGAAGCAGTGGAAAAAACCTCTCGCAGTTCATCGTAGACGTGCTCCGGATACTTCAACGTTTCGTAGCGAGCGACAACGGCGGAGAGACTCGTCCGAACGTAATCCGCGATAGCGCTCGGACGTTCGAAAGTCATATTCCTATTTATTAGGTTCATCGTGGTTTATAGAGTTTGCGACGTCCGATTTGACAGACAACTTTAAGACGAGCGAGCGTCACTGAGCACGAAAATCGCAATCACTCGACGTCAATGTCTTCCTCGATTGGATCAAGCCCCAGCAGGTCCCACCTATCGATGTACTGTCCATCTTCATCATTGAAGATTCGTATCCGGTTGTTCTTGTTGCGCACGTGACCGTTTCTCCCCGGCGTGTCAGCCCAATCTTGGAACCCGCGCTGCAAAACTTCGGCAACGACATGTCCAGGAACCACGTGATATACCGGTGGTTTGTCGTTGACCATGTTCACGAAGACATAGAAATGCGTATCAGACAAAGACCGCTCGTCTTTATTGCTAAGCATCCAACTCCGTTTTTTTTTGCGGCTTGCTTTCACTTGAACAGCGGCATGTCGGCTGGATGAACCGTTAGTAACAACGATATCTGTCCCCCGGGTATTGCGCATCGTTAGCGATGCTATGTAGCCTCGGCGCGTAAGTTCCGCCGCGACGTAGTACTCTCCCGCAACGCCTGTGAGAACCGATGATGCTTTTTCCTTTGCCATTATTTTCACTCATTTGTTGAAAAGTATTCAGGATTTATTTTATTTTCGCTAGCGGCGACCATAGCGTCCGCCACGTTACATCGCGATCGTGCGAGAACCGTTTGCCGATAGTCAAACCCCGACACGGCAATTGCCAGACATTCTAACGTGCCATTACAACTGTTCGCGATGCAGTATCGAGCGGATCCGATCTGACCTGACCTGACCGACACGATATCTGCCTTGCCGCCGTCTTCACGGTCGGTGGTAAACGGCGAGACGGTTCATCCGCCTGAGACATGCCTAAGATCAAGGCATTTCGGCCGTTTGCAATTCGCGAGAGAATCGGCGGCGCCTATCACTAACAACGTCAACGCTTCAGTCCCGAACAGCCTTCATCGACGTCGTTGGCGGCCGTTCGATTCCGCGTAACCAGCGGCCGTTCGAAGCACCAAATGGTGATCGAACCGAACGAACGACCACAATAGCCAAACTGCTATCTCCGACACACTGGCGTGGATGGCCGGATCGCTCTGTTAGCAGCCCTCGAGTGTCCGACCGTTCGACCGGCGGCAATGGGTCGACTTCGGCCCGACGAGGGCCGAACAATGGCGGCTCCCTCTGCCAGTTCAACATCGGACCGGGTTCGGCCGAGGCTGTGACAAAACACAAAATGTGAAGGTTTTCGGGGGTCACTTTACCCCTCCCGAGGTGGCCCGAAGCCCGTATAGAGCGTTCTCGAAGGCCGCTTTTCACGGAGCCGCTGGCAGCCACGTGTTTTGACACAGCCTGGGCCACAACCGGTCAGTCACGAACGTCCGCTTCAGGTCCGGCTTCTATGCATTGGTTCCAGCGGACACCTACAGCTCGGATGCCTCGTTGATGACGGCCGGAATACTGATGTAGCCCACAGCGCGGCTCGCGTAGGACCTATGAAAGCCATTTGTCACGCGGTATCTGAAGCCAGAGCCATTGGGTAACGGTTCGACTGCCACCGGCGGCAGAGCGCACTCTGGTGACATGAACGCCAAGAGGACGGGCACCAACTTATACTTGCGGAACGGCTCCATGTCAGGGTCACGCCGGGGTGGTTGGATGTCTTCAATGGCCACAAGTTCGACCGCCCGGGTGCCAGACCAGGGATAGCACTTGCTCTCCGCGTGCCACGAATCAATTTCGCAGAAAGCCAGCCAGTCGGCGGGAATAACATAGTCGTCCATGATTACCAAGGGGCTTGGCTGGCAGCAATCATCCTTGATCGCATGTGCTCCTGTGCCTCGTTTAGTTCATCTGCTGTGTACAGTGCAAGGCCGTTGGCCGTCCTTGTTGCCAAGTAAGCATTGAACCACTCGAATGCCAAGGCGTTGGCCTCGTCTTCCTGGGCCTGGTTGGCTTCCGGTGTGATTTCACTGGGCGGCCGGTGGTCGCGTACTGCGTGTGCGACCTCATGCAGTACGACGAAGTTTAGGTAGCGAACTCCTGGGTGGTCTTCAGCCACAGGACCGCGCGGGATGACGCGGTCGGCAAGTACGATGATGTGCTTGCCTGCGGTGAACGCGCGCCCCAATCGGCGGCCGTCGGAGTCAGTGGTGGAAACGAAGGCGAACCTGTCGCCGTGCTCGTCCCAGATTTCGTCGGGGATGCAGTTAAGCGCATGCGCGATCCAGAAGTCGCCATCGTGTCCGCAGTTGAGTGATGCCATGGCCTCGCTCCTTTAGCCCAATGATAGAAGCCACCCCGTCGCGGCCCACTGTTGGAACAATTTTACAGTGTTCTTAGGCCGTTGAATCCAGGAGTCGGGCGACTGACTTCGGGCGTCGAATCGTACTAGGCGAAAGAGCAGATTGGGCGTGAGCGTGCGCTGTCGCCGAGCGGTGTTGGACGGCGGTTTCCTGGCAAGCTACCTCGCATCCGCGACCGGCCGCTATATTGGGTCGGCTTATTCGTAGTCCACGGGTGCATGTCCCGCCTTGACTGGCAGCTCGCTGCCAGTCCCACCAGTATCGATGAAAGCGGGACGGACTATCTATACAGGGTCGTCATGCGCCGACCACGTCAGGCGGTACCCGGCCAGAAGCGGTCACTCGCCAAGGACAGCTTGCGGGTAAGCTACCCGATTCCGCGGCTATTTAGCCAAACTTCCTTCACCAACAAGCTGGAGACCGGCTTTGAACAACCGCCTCGCGCTGTGCATTGGCAACTCTGAGTATTTGGACGCCGAGATCGATAACCTTCCAAATGCAGCGAACGACGCGCAACTCATCGACAGGACACTTCGGGCCCGAGGCTTTGATTCAGAGCTACTGACAAACGCGACAGGCTACGACATTCAGCAAGCCCTGGCGCGGCTTAAGACGAAGGCGGACGCTATAAGCAATACCTTCGCCATCATCTACTTCGCAGGACACGGTTTTGAGACGGGGGGACTCGGTTTCCTCGTGGCCGCCGACCAGCCTAGCCCTTTAACGTTGTCGGCGATTGCCGAATGGGGGCTCTCTACCTTGAGTCTGGTGGATGCCCTCGCTGAGGGTACTGGCCCGAAACTTATCATCCTTGATGCATGTCGAGCGGATGCAGCCGAGAAGGCTAGTTCGAATGAACTTCTTAGTTTTAGCGACAAGGCCAAGCGTCTGAAAATGCTATTCGAGGACGTCTTGGACACCGACGACTTGGTGTTCGCATTTGCAACCGGCGCAGGCAAACCTGCTGGGGATGGCGTGAACGGCCACAGCCGCTACTGCGAGGCTCTCGCTTCCGGGATGTTGTCCCACGACTGCACGCTCGATGAGCTCCTTGCCAGCGTTACCCAAAAGGTGATCCGCAGTACCCAGATCAAACAGCGGCCGTGGTATCTCTCGTCGCTGACCTCTCCAGTCTCGCTTTCAGACTTGCCGACGTTCCAAGCCGTTCCCTACGAGATCTACCGCATGAATGCCGATCAGTTTGCATACCGGGTCTACGCGATCGGCAACGGACACTTCGTGTATGCCGTTGATCGGGCGATCGTGGTTGCGTATGGCCATGAACGGCGCAAGTTCAAGTCGTTCAAGGAGGAGATTGCGACGCTGGCAACGTCTGGGACAGACGTGTACGTTCTATTGAAGTCGGGCGATGTCTTGCACGCGAACATCGGCGGGCAGTCCCCTGACGAATTTGAGATCATCCACAAAGCAGCGTTTGATGACTTCCACGCTATGGCCGTTTCGCCGGATGGATTGACATTGGCAATCGGCGGAATGCTGGGCTACGAGGTAGTCTGTCGCAGTTCCAGCGCATGGGCCAGCAGGGTACGACAGGAGACTCCAGGGCACAACATCTATAACGTGAAGTTCTTCAGCAACGACCGTGTCTTTCTCTGCGGATCTCTCGGACTGGTTCGGGATCTGCACGGGATCAAATCGCCGAGCTGCGAACTGAAATTCCACGATCTTTCGGTCACCGATATGAGTGACGTCACTGACATTGAGCTCCTGAAAGACGGACAAGAGTTCGTCGTCGTTTGCTCCAACGGATTGGTCGTGTTTGTCAGTCTCGACACCGGTGTAATCCTTAATAAGCTCATAGTCAACAACGCGGAGCTCGGCTTGGCTCACGACTACGGGAGTTTGCGGAACAACTTCACCCGCGATATTCTTGAGCTTTACTTCGGCGACCGCGATGCGTTCGAGGAGCATTTCGCCGACGACCCGGATCTCTTGGAAGGAATCGATTCGATAGTCGGGCGGCAGAGCTTAGTGTGCTGCACGAGGCTGCAGGACGATCGAATTTTGGCCATCGGCTCCGAAGAGGGCTTTGTCTTTTTGTTCGACGCTAGAGAGCGTGCGTTGTTCCGGACGCTCGATGTGGGAGGAGGCCGCGGCATCAACCTGCGCTGGCTTTGCGCGGACAAGCATTCCGACTCCTTCGCCACGCTGGCGGGCGACGGCACGATGACCCGTTACGTGGCGATCCCTCCGCGCTTCTGAGTCGAGCGTAGCCTCTCTGGCCCGATCTATCTCGCGGCGGCTGGCGCCAGCCAACGTAGCGAAAGCTGTTCGCTAAATCTAGGTCATCAACGTCTCGACATTGATCGGCTTGGTCACGCGGCCGTTAGCGCCAGTGGCTAGGCTAGCCTTCTGTTCGGAGCAAGACGCGCCTGTCGAGACCGCTACGATGGGCACATCCTCAAATCCACGCGTCGTGCGCAGACGTTTGGTCGCATCCGCTCCAGTAAGCACCGGCATCACGTTGTCAATGGGGAATTTGGTGAGGGTTACCGCCGAAGATGGAGTTGCGGTCGCCTGAAGCAGCTTTAAGGCGTGCCGATTCAATGACACCAAGTGTCCCCAGGATGAAGTGTGCGGCCCACCGCGTCAAAGGCGCACCCAAGTCTGGCCGATCTTCGCCAGCGACAGGTCGGTAAACGGCTCTGCGGCGGCAGCAGACGATCGGCTCCGGCTGCTCCGAACGTCGGGTATGGCGCCGCCAGTTTGACACCTGGAGCGACTGCTGTGGGTCGTTTTGCGACGGATCGTTCTGTCGGTCATGATGGTCAGCCGGGGGTGTGGCTTTGCTGTCTCCCGTCAGCATCGTTATGTCGGTGTAGAGAGAGTGGCGGTGCTGCAAAGCAGGCTGTGATCACCGACGCAAGTTGAACAATCGCAGAAGCTCTTCGCGTAGCTCGGAGATGTCCAGCACATGCTGTGCGCGCGTCACGGCCACGTATAAGAGTCGCATCTCGTCCTCGTCTAACGTTAGCCGCCCGTCAACGGTCTTAAAACGAAAATCGTTGGCTACCTTCACTCGTTTCCATTGCAGCCCCTTGGCGCGGTGCACGGTCGAAATCACATAGTCGGCGCTAGTCTCGGGCGTTACGCGTCGCGCGAGCTCCCGCAGATAGCCGGTGCCATACTCGTCGACTATTCGTACTATCGGTTCCAAGTCGCGCCCGACGGCGCTCTTGGCAAATGATTGCGCGTCCTTCCACGTCTCGAACAGCGAAAATGCCGCCGGCCGGAATGCTCGCTTGCCAGCCAGCAATTGATCGGCGCCGTCAGCGAACGCGGTGATCTCTGTCGGGCTCATGCGAATTGCCGGCTTGTGACCGGCTTCGACCCCCGCGGCCAAGTGCCAGATCGCCGTCACGTTCTTGCGACACAAAATGGCATCGACGGGCGGTGAGACACTGGGATCCTCCACCATGATTGAGCCGATGCCATTCTGACCGCGAATGGGTGTGCGCTCGCCGAGGAGCGACAGGATGCGACTCGCGAGTGCGGCGATCGTCGGTCCAAAGCGAAAGGATTCGGTGAGCGAACACTCGGGCGCTTCTATCTGAGCCATTGCGTTGACCGCACCGCGCCATTCGTAGATTTGCTGATAGGGGTCGCCGACGTAGATGATCTGCGCGTGACGCTGGAGGCCGAGCACTGAAAGCATGACACCATCGCTGTCTTGCGCTTCGTCGAACAAGATGAAGTCCGCCTCGATTCGCGGTTCAGTCTGCGCCCACACTTTCAAGTAAACGTCCGGCGCAATAGCGCTACGACCGCGTAGGTCCGTGCTTTCATTCCAAAGGCGCACTACGCAGGAAAGCAACGATTCGCGAAGCCAGTCGGCGGCCTTATCGTCAACCTTTTCATCGACAGGGATGTGGGATGCCTCCGGTCGCATCTGCGGCGAGCGACAAAACCTCCCCAAGCCATCGACGACCATTCGACCAAGTTCAAAAGGCGTGACTTCGACGGTTTTGCCGATGATGGTGGGCACCTCTACCGGACCGAGCCCGTAGCGCGCAGCCAGTTCGTGCGGCGGCTCGGAGGGCAGGTTCACGCGAGCGGTCAGGGCGGGAGCGACCGATGCATACGCGAGGGAATGCACCGTGCGTGCGCTGACGTTCGGCGGGAAGCCGCGGCGAGCGTGCTGAGCGATTTCCTTGTTAAAGGCGAGATAGCTGCCGCGCTTACCCGCAAGATGATCGGCAACTAGCCGTAGCGTCGAAGTCTTTCCCGCGCCTGCATACGCCTTAATCTTCAGATCACCTCCGCCAAGAACCGCATCTACGACCGCGTGCTGCTCGGGGGTAGGCTTAAACGAATGGGGCATGGCATGTGATGCGGAGCGGAGAAGCCTGTAGTGTGCCGGAAATCGGCTGTGGGCGATGAAGCCGCGCCGCAACTGATGTCCGTGATACGGATAGCGCGACCGCTGAATTCGCTTCGCGCCTTTCCCTTGACGATCGAGCTGTCCACACGCACCGCAGCTATCTACCGGGATGTGGACCCAAATCAGAGCGACACGATTTGTCGTAACAGTTCCAAGGCCTTGATTTCGTCCAGGCGACCACTACGCGCTTTGCCCGCGAGTGTCTTAATCAGCGCTTCCGCTATCGGTTCAATACCGAGCAGATCGTCTAAGCTGGTTGTCGATGTGAGACGGCGCGGCTCGCTGATGACCTGAGTTACGGAGGCTGGCGCGAGCTGCTGACCGGCGGCCGAGAATGAGACGTCCTGAACAGCGGGTCGTTGAATGGCAGGCTTAACGGCTGTCGGAACGGCTTGATCTAGTTGAGGGGGTAGGGCGGGCCGAGCACTCGACTTTTGCTCCTTCGCACCGGCAGGCTTCTTCACCGCCTTCGCTAATTGCTCACTCGCGGCGGCTGGCAGATCTTCACCTGCGGATGCCTGACGCGACGGGGGAGCCAGCAATTCCAACACCGACTCAGGGATGTCCGTTACTGAACGGGGAACATCCAGCCAACCTGTCGGCAAACCAAGGTGTTCCGTGAACCGATTTGCTTCGGTATCGTCGATACGTTTCTGTCCGTAAAGACGATTGGCCATGTTGGACTCGCTAATTTCCATCACCACGGCGAGCCGCACCTTCGATCCTTTGCGGGACGTGAGCACATGCAGGTTGGCGCGACGAATTTTTTCCAAAGCCGCGACGTCGTTCAGCGGCAAGGATTGTTGACTCCCTGTCTTTGACGACGCTTTGACCTTCGCGAGTGCCGATCGCGCCCGGTTTGGCATGACTGGCTTCGCTGGCGCAGTGTCGCTCTTCGCGACCGTTAGCGACCCACCATTTGTCTTCTTTGGCATTTCTGATTCTCTAGGCAAGCGATCGTTGAGGGTAGGGTGGTGATTGGCCTGCGTAACGGGAGCCGGAGTCAACACGCGCTCGTGCGCAATGTCGGGCTCGGTGTACGCATGAATGAAGTCCAAGGGCGACCTCAACCGTGCAACGGTCTCGGATGTGAGGACAGGATTGGATTGATCGAAAAACCCGTCCGGCAACCCAAGCGTCGTTTCGATATGAAAGGCTGTCTCAGGAGTGAATCTCTCGCCATTTAGCAATTCGGACACGCGCGCTAAGTTCGAGTCGAGTCCCAGCGCGATGTTCTCCGCGCCGACCGCATCCACCAACAACGCAAACGAACGTGTTTTAAAAATGGACGCAGTCTGGGCCGGGTCTCGAGCAGGTGGCGCTTTTACATATGGCTTATGCTGTCGGTGGGATGTCGCGTTTGAAGGCTGGTGCGATTGACGCTGGCCTTTGTCTCGGGATCCCGAGTATCGCCCGTTTGCTTGACTCATAAAGTGGGGCTCCCCGCCTTGAAATCACTATCAGTTTTAGCATTATAGGCGAGGGTGTGTTGATCCCCGGCGGACAAATCCGCACTGGGTTTCTAACAGGCATCTCAAAGTTGTTAAGACTGGAGGGCGCGGCTTGATCCAGCCCTCTACGCGCTGTTCGTTACCAGCGATGATGAGGGTCGAGATCAACAATCAAGGGCGCTGAATCTTTATCTGCGCCGCATGGCTCTTGCCAGCGCGATTCTCGACGCCGTGTACGCTGTTTGCTATGACCGGCCTATTCTTGTCCCCAAAACCCAGCTATGAAGCAGCGCTCGATTTTCTGCTAGCGGTCGTCACATGAATGCTTTGCATGAATGATGTGGTCGCTTGTCTCAAGCCTTGTATCGCCAGTCAATCAAACTACGCGACTCGCGGGGCACAGCGATTCAATTGGCGACTCCGTAGTCGCTTGGTTTTGTCCGACGCTTCCACCGGCCGCGTTTCGTTAAGAAGGATTTGCCCTGTGGATATGGTCTTCAATAGCAACAGAAACATCGAAACGCACGCTCACGATCAATTTCGGCTTTCGTCGCGTTTATCGAGGCGTGCAACCATTACACACGAACGAATTTTCCATCGAGATCTCCTTTGATTCGACGATCCCAATATGGACGCAATCTTCTGCCCGTCTTGTACTTACCGATATCTGTCGACTCCAGCGGTGCAAACCTAGCGAATCGATGTAACTACATCCGTGACCAGGTGCTACGCGTAATCAAACAGGCGAGCATGCACGTGATCCCACCCGGTGCTTCACGGAAATCAGAAACCGGCACTAATTTGTAATACTAACAAATGTTGACAATTACCTTATCTGAACACCGGAATGCGCCTGATTGATGCCGCCCTGGCCAAAGATGTCGTCGAATTCTTCGAACGAGAAGCATCGTTTCTCGAGCTTGAGCAGCACTTCACCCGATACGATCCGATCTTGATTCGTACCGCCGCCATTGCTGGCTTGCACGCAGGTTATCTCCTGAGTCCCGATCTGGTCACTCAGCCCTGGACGCTGAACTCCCGAATACAGCAGTATTCGAAGGCCGCGCATCGTGCGACGTAGCGATATCCCGGAACCGCTCACCGACGTCCAATCGTGGCCGTCCGTGGATCCGGGTGCGCTCGATTCATCGCGACGAGCAATCTACC
>NZ_MTHB01000293.1 GCF_002220365.1 Caballeronia sordidicola
CTCTTAGATCATCACATTCATCCTGGAAAACTCATGAAAAAGAACCTTCTGATTGCAGCTGCTGGCGCGCTTTTCGCGGCCGTTTCGTTTAACGCGATGGCTGACGAAGTCACGTATCAGCTCGACCCGAACCACACGTACCCGAGCTTCGAGACCGATCACTTTGGCGGCATCTCGATCTGGCGCGGCAAATTCACGAAGAGCAGCGGGACGGTGACGCTCGATCGCGCGGCCAAGAAGGGCACGCTGGACGCGACCATCGACATGACGTCGATTGATATCGGCAATGACAAGTTGAATGGCGAACTGAAGAGCGCGCAATTCTTCGACGCCGACAAGTTCCCGACAGCGACCTACAAGGGCACGTCGATGAAGTTCAAGGGCGACGTGCCGGTTGAAGTGATCGGCGAGCTGACGCTGCACGGCGTGACAAAACCGTTGAACCTGAAGATCGAATCGTTCAAGTGCTTCACGAACCCGATGCTGAAGAAGGAAGTGTGCGGCACGGAGTCGACGGCAACGTTCGATCGTGGCGACTTCGGCGTGGACTACGGCAAGGCGTATGGCTTCAAGATGAAGACGACGTTGCATATTCAAGCCGAAGGCATTCGGCAATAAGCCGGACGTTCTTGCTCGCCAGATAAGAAAACCGCTTCTGACCGAAGCGGTTTTTTTTCGCCCCCGGTATTGCGAGCATTTCGATCCGGATTTCGGTGTGGCACAGTCGGCAGCGTTTGCACTTTGGCCGACAGCCCGTCACATCGACAAGAATTGGAGAAATGCATGAGCAGTACGCCCGCAGCAGTACCGATCAGCCGCCCGGCCGCGTGGCGCGCGGTGGTCGCCGCGTCCATAGGCAACGCGCTCGAATGGTTCGACCTCGTGGTCTACGGGTTCTTCGCGGTTGTTATCTCGAAGTTGTTTTTCCCGACGGGCAACGACTCGGTGTCCATCCTGCTGACACTCGGCACGTTCGGCGTATCGTTTTTCATGCGGCCGCTCGGCGCCATCGTGCTTGGCGCGTATGCCGACAGGGCCGGGCGCAAGGCCGCGCTCACGCTGTCCATCCTGTTGATGATGATGGGCACCTTCATCATTGCCGTGTTGCCCACGTACTCGACCATCGGGGTTGCAGCACCATTGATCCTGGTGCTCGCGCGGTTGATGCAGGGCTTTTCGGCTGGCGGCGAGTTTGGCAGCGCGACGGCGTTCTTGGCCGAGCACGTTCCCGGCCGGCGTGGTTTCTTCGCGAGTTGGCAGGTCGCAAGCCAAGGCTTGACCACGCTTCTGGCGGCCATATTTGGCGTGGTGCTGACCGGCAATCTCTCGCCGGAACAGATGAGTACATGGGGCTGGCGTGTGCCGTTCATCTTCGGCTTGCTGATCGGGCCGGTGGCCTACTACATCCGCACGCGCCTTGACGAAACGCCGGAATTTCTCGCCTCGGTTCCCACCACAACGCCTTTGCGCGACACCTTCGCGTTGAACAAGGAGCGCTTGCTGATCGCCATTGGAACGGTGGTGCTGGGCACGGTGGCGACTTACCTTGTGCTCTTCATGCCGACGTATGCGATCCGGCAGTTGGGGCTCGCGCCATCGGTGGCTTTCACGGCCATTTTGCTCACGGGCGCAATCCAGATGGTTCTTTCACCATTTGTGGGTCATTTCTCCGATACCCACGGCCGCACGCGCATCATGCTGATCTCGGCGGTGCTGCTGCTCGTGTTGATCTATCCGCTGTTCACGTGGCTCGTCGGGCATCCGACCTTCGGCACGCTGCTGGTCGTCCAGGCGGTGCTCGGCGTATTGATGACCGGGTATTTCGCTGCGTTGCCGGGGTTGTTATCGGAGATGTTCCCGGTTGCCACCCGCACGACCGGCATGTCGCTGGCTTATAACATCGCGGTGACGGTGTTCGGCGGGTTCGGGCCGTTCATCATCACGTGGCTGATTGCATCGACGGGATCGAAGGCCGCGCCTAGCTTCTACCTGATTTTCGCCGCGGTAGTGAGCCTGGTCGCGTTGATGGCGGCGCGCAAGCGGCTGGGATTCAAGTGACGGTTTCGTGCATGCTTGTTCACACGTAACCGTCGCCCCGTGATTTTACGAGTGCTGCTTTTGCTGCGCCAGCATGTAGGCGCGTAGAAGCTTGTTGATCCGCGTCTGGTACCCCTGGCCTTGTTCCTTGAACCAGGCCAGGACGTCAGCGTCCAGGCGCATGGTCACCGCTTGCTTGGGAGGCGTGTGCAACTCGGCGCGCTGGAAGAAGTCGTCGCCCAGTTCGGGCATCTCGCTTGTGTCGATACTGGAATCCGGCATGGATTCCAGGCGTTTCCAATCGGTCTTCGTGGCTTTGCTCATGATGTGTGCTCCCTACTCTTGCTGCCGCGAGGCGGCAGTAGAGCGGTTCAATAAAGCGGTTCAATAAAGCGGTTCAAGGTACAAGCGCGTGTCCATAACGCTTTATTTCGGCCCGGGTTGCTTTGCGGGCGGAGATGATCCGAATAGTGTCGCCGCTACGCTCGACATAGACGACCACAGCTACGATCAACTGCATCCACCCGAGGGCGATCCAGCGATCCTCTCCAAAGTCTTCCCTGCTGTCCGCAGCGGTCAACACCGTATGCTTGAAAATTTCGACTGCGTCAGTGAAGTCGATGCCGTGCTTGCGGATGTTGCTTCGATTCTTCGCTTCGTCCCATTCGAATTGCATGCGACCACCTGTATTGATGATTGTACATACAATGTACGGAGTTAAGGTATTAATTTGCGGCGTTCATGCAGTGGGGGCGACGATTCCATCCATGAAATGTTGCAATTGCCGGTTCAAAAGCAAAAAAGGCCGATTCTCGCGAATCGGCCTTTCATACTGTCGAACCCTGAATTTCAGTGTTCAAACGTCACATCTTGAAGCCTGTGATCAAACCTCTGCGCCTGCATTCGGATCCGTGGGATCGTATTTCGGCTTCTTGTCCTTCACCAGGTCTTCGCGTTTCACGCCCAGCCACATAGCCAGCGCGGCTGCGACGAACACCGACGAATAGATACCGAACAAGATCCCGACCGTCAGCGCCAGCGCGAAGTAATGCAGCGTCGCGCCGCCGAACAGGAACATGGACAGCACCATCATTTCCGTACAGCCGTGGGTAATGATGGTTCGCGACATCGTGCTGGTGATGGCGTGGTTGATGACCTCGATCACCGTCATCTTGCGTTGCTTGCGGAAGGTTTCACGAATCCGGTCGAAGATAACAACCGACTCGTTCACCGAATACCCGAGCACCGCGAGAATGGCCGCCAGCACGGAGAGCGAAAACTCCCACTGGAAGAACGCGAAGAAACCAAGAATGATCACCACGTCGTGCAAGTTGGCGATCACACCGGCCACTGCATATTTCCACTCGAAGCGAAACGACAGGTAGAGCACGATTCCGATCACCACGCACGCGAGCGCAAGCAGCCCGTTGGTCACGAGCTCTTTACCGACCTGCGGGCCCACGAATTCCACGCGCTGCAACTGAACCTGCGCGTCCTGATTCTTCAACGCCGCCATCACCTGATCGCTCTGTTGCGCCGACGTCAAACCCTGCTTCAACGGCAGGCGAATCAGTACATCCCGTGACGTGCCGAAGTTCTGCACCTGCGCATCCGGATAACCGAGCGCGCTTAACGTGCCGCGTACCGGTTCAAGCGGCACCGCTTGCGGATATTGCACTTCCACCACGGTGCCGCCGGTGAACTCCACCGACAGATGCAGTCCGCGATGCACGAGGAAAAACACAGCCGCGAGGAATGTGATGAGCGAGATCGCGTTGAAGATCAACGCGCGCTGCATCAGCGGTAAGTCGCGGCGAATACGAAAGAATTCCATGATTTATTCTCCGGGACTCAGTTGGACGAGCCGGGTTTTTTCGGTTCAATACCAGGACCCGAGCGACGGCGCACAACCGGCTTGCCGGTGCGCACGGGAGGCGCGGCCTGCTTTTTCGAACGGGCTGGAACCGGTGCTTTGGGGCTTACAGCAGGCATGACGACTTGATCGACGGCGGAGTCGTCACCACGCTCGTTCGCCAGGTAAGCGGCGGTGGCCGCAGCCGTGTCGCTGCCTGTGGGACGCCAGACCTGACCGATGGCAAGCGATTGCAACTTCTTCTTGCCGCCGTACCAGAGGTTCACGAGGCCGCGCGAGAAGAACACGGCTGAGAACATTGACGTCAGGATGCCGATACAGTGCACGACCGCAAAGCCGCGCACCGGACCGGAGCCGAACGCCAGCAGCGCCAGACCTGCGATAAGCGTGGTCACGTTCGAGTCGACAATCGTCGCCCATGCATGCGTAAAACCGTTCTGGATAGCGAGCTGCGGCGGCGCGCCGTTACGCAGTTCCTCGCGGATCCGTTCGTTGATCAGCACGTTCGCGTCAATGGCCATACCGAGTGCCAGCGCAATAGCAGCAATACCCGGCAGCGTCAGCGTGGCCTGCAGCATCGACAGGATGGCGATCAGCAGCAACAGGTTCACCGACAGCGACAACATGGAGATCAGGCCGAACAGCATGTAGTACGCGATCATGAAGATGGCGATCGCGGCAAAACCGTACTGGACGGAATCGAAGCCCTTGCGAATGTTGTCGGCACCAAGGCTCGGGCCGATGGTGCGTTCTTCGATGATGTCCATGGGCGCTGCGAGCGACCCTGCGCGCAGCAGCAGGGCCAGGTCGGCGGCTGCTTGCGGCGAGGGCTGGCCGGTGATCTGGAAGCGGTCGCCGAGTTCGGACTGGATGGTCGCGACCGTCAGCACTTCGCCCTTGCCCTTTTCGAACAGGATCATGGCCATCGGCTTGCCGATGTTGTCGCGCGACACGCTGCTCACCGCGCGGCCGCCGGCGGCGTCCAGGCGAATGTTCACCGACGGACGCTGATGTTCGTCGAAGCCCGCCGATGCGTCGATGATCCGGTCACCCGTGAAGATCACCTGCTTTCTCACGAGCGTCGGGCCGTTGTTGCCCTGCGTGAAGAGTTCGTCGCCGGGAGGAACCGGGTCGTTCGGACCTGGATGAGTGTTGACCGGGTCGGCGAGACGGGCTTCAAGCGTTGCCGTCCGGCCGATGATGTCTTTCGCTTTCGCCGTGTCCTGCACGCCCGGCAACTCGACCACGATGCGGTCGGAGCCTTGCTGCTGGATCACCGGCTCCGCCACGCCGAGTTCGTTCACGCGGTTATGCAGCGTGACAATGTTCTGCTTCAGCGCGCCGTCTTCCGCCAGTTTTTGCGCCGCTGGCGTGAACGTACCGACGACTTGATAACCATCGCCGCCCTGACGGGTCGCCCATTGCAATTCGCTCAGGCCGTTCGACAGCATGGTGCGCGCGGCATCGGCTGCTGCCTGGTCGGCGAAGTTGACTACCACAGACTGATTCACGCGATTCACACCGCCATCGCGGATGTTTTTATCGCGTAACAGCGCGCGGGCGTCCGTGGCGTTCGAGTCGAGCTTCTTGTTCAGCGCACCCGCCATGTCCACTTGCAACAGGAAGTGAACGCCGCCGCGCAAGTCGAGGCCGAGGTACATGGGCAGCGCGTGCAATGCGCTCAGCCAGCGCGGAGAGGCCGATTGCAGGTTCAGCGCGACCACGTATTGCGGATCGGTCGGGTCGCTGTTGAGCGTTTTCTGCAACAGGTCCTTCACGCGCAATTGCGTGTCGGTGTCTTTCAGGCGCACGCGAATGTTGGCGTTCAGCGACGAATTGTCGAACGTCACTTCATCCGGCGTCACCTTGTCGGCGGCCAGCGCGTTTTCGATGTTGGCAAGCGTAGTTGAATCCAGCTTGACCGTTGCCTTGCCGCTCGATACCTGCACCGCCGGCGCTTCGCCGAAAAAATTGGGCAGTGTATAGACGAGGCCGATGACTAGCGCCACCAGCATCACGGCATATTTCCAAAGTGGGTAGCGATTCATGGGGATGGCCGAACAGGAGAGTTGGCGAGGAGGGGTAAGCGATGCGTCCGGCGATGAGCGCGGGCTATTGGCCACGGGGGCCACGCCACTAAGGCCGGGCCACGCTGGCCGCGCCGGACGCGAGAAAAGTTGGCCTTACAGCGACTTGATCGTGCCTTTCGGAAGAATAGTCGTGACGGCAGCTTTCTGGATGGTGATTTCCGTGCCTTCCGCGATCTCAACACCCACGTAAGCGTCCGTCACCTTCGTTACCTTGCCGACAATGCCGCCGTTCGTGACCACTTCGTCGCCTTTCGCCATTGCGCCCAGCATATTGCGATGTTCCTTCTGACGCTTCATTTGCGGACGAATCATGATGAAATACAGCACTGCAAACATCAAAATGAGCGGCAAAAAACTCATGATGCTTGACTGGGCGCCATCTGCGCCGCCGCCGAAGGCTCTTGAAATAAAATCCACGTTGGTCTCTCCGTTATAACGATCAGAAAATTAGCCCGCTATTCTATCACCGGGCTACGCAAGCCAAGCGCGGAATGCGCTTTGTGATCAAGCTGTTAAAGCATCGCGTAAAGCAATTGTAATGTTTCTTGGGCTGATTGCAGAATCATGGCTTCACGTTAGCCATCCGGTCAGTCGATTCCGCGTGCGCGATCCTCTTTAAACTGCTTCACGAATGCGTCAAACGCGTGATTTTCGATCGAATCGCGGATTTCCTGCATGAGCTGCAGGTAGTAGTGCAGGTTGTGGATCGTGTTCAGCTGCGAGCCGAGAATTTCACCTACACGATGCAAGTGGTGCAGATAACCGCGCGTGAAGTTGCGGCAGGTGTAGCAAGCGCAGGTTTCATCGAGTGGCTTGAGCGAGTTCTTGTGCGCAGCGTTGCGGATCTTGACGTCGCCGAAACGGGTGAACAGCCAGCCGTTGCGCGCATTGCGGGTCGGCATCACGCAGTCGAACATGTCGACGCCCGACGCCACGCCCGCGACCAGGTCTTCCGGCGTGCCGACGCCCATCAGGTAATGCGGTTTGTCCGCGGGAAGCTTCGGGCCGATGTGTTCCAGCACGCGCATCATGTCTTCCTTCGGTTCGCCGACGGACAATCCGCCGATCGCGAAACCGTGGAAACCGATGTCGGCGAGGCCCGCCAGCGACTCGTCCCGCAAGTCTTCGAACATGCCGCCTTGCACGATGCCGAACAGCGCGTTCGGATTTTCACCTTTGGCGAATTCATCGACGGAACGCTTGGCCCAGCGCATTGACATGCGCATGGAATCGGCTGCGTCCTGATGCGGCGTGGGCACGTCGTTGGTTGCATAAGGCGTGCATTCGTCGAACTGCATCACGATGTCCGAGTTCAGCACCTTCTGGATCTGCATCGAGATTTCCGGCGATAAAAACAGCTTGTCGCCGTTGATGGGTGACGCGAATGTGACGCCATCTTCGGTTATCTTGCGTAGATCGCCGAGTGAAAAAACCTGGAAACCGCCGGAATCGGTGAGGATCGGGCGCTGCCAGTTCATGAATCGATGCAGCCCGCCATGCGCGGCTATGGTTTCCAGTCCCGGGCGCAGCCAGAGATGGAACGTGTTACCGAGGATGATCTGTGCGTTCATTTCCTCGAGCTCGCGCGGTGCGACGGCCTTGACCGTTCCGTACGTGCCGACGGGCATGAAGATCGGCGTTTCGACTACGCCGTGGTTCAGCGTAACGCGGCCGCGCCGCGCCTGGCCGTCGGTGGTGATCAGCTCGAACTTGAGGCCGTTCTCGGGACGGGCGGGTGTGTCGATTGTGTCGACGGTGTTGTTTGCTTCGGTCATTCAAAAGCTCCTGTGCCACCGGAAGCAGCTTTGCATGGGGCCGGAGTAAGGCACTGAAGTGCCAACTCCGGGCTGGCAAGTCCGGCACGCATGGGTGAAGGGATTCATGGATATGGTTCGCGGCCACGATCGTAAGTCCCGCGTTCAATCGTTCTCGCCTTGGAACTGCGTTGCAGACGATGTTTTTCAGGCCGCCGTTTGCCGCGTGAGCAGCATCGCGTCGCCGTAGCTAAAGAACCGATACCGCTCTTCAATTGCATGCGCATACGCCGCGCGGATCGCGTCCATGCCGGCGAACGCGGAGACCAGCATCATCAGCGTGGATTTCGGCAAATGGAAGTTCGTCACGAGCCGGTCGACCACGCGGAATTGATACCCCGGCGTGATGAAAATGTCCGTCTCGGCGCTAGTTTCAGTGAGCGGCCGGCCGGCTTCGGCGGCATCGCGGGCGGCCGCTTCGAGCGCCCGCAGCGACGTTGTGCCGACTGCAATGACACGATTGCCTCGCGCTTTCGTCGCCGTGATCTTGTCCGCCAGTTCCTGCGGCAGCCTATACCATTCGGTATGCATCTTGTGTTCCGCGAGGTTCTCCACGCGCACCGGCTGGAACGTGCCCGCGCCTACGTGCAGCGTAAGTGTTGCGCGCTGCACGCCACGTGCGTCGAGCGCGGCAAAGAGCGCCGGGTCGAAGTGCAGGCCGGCAGTGGGCGCCGCGACCGCACCGGGGTTTGCTGCGTAGACCGTCTGGTAGCGGGTTTCATCGAAGGAATCGGGATCGTGCTCTATGTAGGGCGGCAACGGCAGGCGGCCATGTTGCTCGATCAGCGTCAGGCAATCGGCGGGGAAATGCAGCGTGTAGAACGGTTCGACGCGCTCGCCGACCGTGACCTCGAATGCATTCGCGAGAACGAGTTTCGTGCCCGGCAACGGGCTTTTGCTTGCCCGGATCTGCGCGAGCGCAGTGGTCGCGCCGGTCAGGCGCTCGACCAGCACCTCGATACGGCCACCGCTGGCCTTCTGGCCGAGGAACCGCGCCTTCAGGACTTTGGTATCGTTGAATACGAGCAGGTCGCCGGGTTCGAGCAGGTTAGGCAGTTCGGTGAAATGGCGATCGGTAAAAGCGGGCGCGGCGGTGCGGTTCTCTACGTCGAGCAAACGGCTCGCGCTGCGCTCGGCGAGCGCCGTTTGCGCGATCAGCTCGGGCGGCAGATTAAAATCGAAGTCGGAAAGCGTGAACATGGGGAAAGCAGGTCGATGCGCGATAAAACGCGCGTTATTTTGGCCAGGCGCTTGGCAAGGCGGCGCGGGTAGGCGCGGATTCAATGCGTTAATACGGTTTGCGGGCCGGCTGTCTGATCGACCGTTGCACCGGCGTCAAATAGCGGCCTCGCGAAATCCAACGGGCAGCGTGCGGATTGAGCCCCGGAATGCGCCGGGAAGCCAATGGCTTCGGGGCTGCGTCCGTGTCGGCCGATGGGTGGAAATCCGTCGCTGCCCGCATATGCAGGCGCTTTAACTAACCCGCACGTGCCGCGCGGCGAGCGGATGATGACCGCATCGCCGTGCCGAACGAAGCCGATATTGTACTTTGAAGAGATTAGATGCCCTTGTCCGACCGCCGTTTGCTCGCTGCTCCCGACGCTGAAGACGCTCCCGATGCAGCCGGTGAACCAGACGCGCCCGTTCAGAAACGCAAGCGCGGACGACCGGCGGGCGCGAAAACGCTCGCGAATCTGGAGATTGCCGCGGACAAGGTCCAGCCGCTGAAACCTGCCGCCGCGCCGCCCAAACCCGTCGATAAACTCGCCAAGCTCGGCCTGAAATCCGATATTGATCTCGTGCTGCATCTACCGATGCGCTATGAGGACGAAACCAGCATCACGCCGATCGGCCATCTCATTCCCGGCGACAACACGCAGACCGAAGGCGTGGTGTTCGACAACGAGATTGCGTACCGGCCGCGTCGGCAGTTGCTGGTCAAGATCCACGACGACGCCGGCGACGAACTCACGCTGCGTTTTCTCAATTTCTACGGTTCGCAGCTCAAGCAGATGGCGATCGGTGTGCGCCTGCGGGTGCGTGGCGATGTGCGCGGCGGCTTTTTCGGCATGGAGATGGTGCATCCGGCGGTGCGTCCGGTGGATGAAGACACGCCGCTGCCGCAAGCGTTGACGCCGGTGTATCCGAGCACGGCGGGGGTATCGCAGGCGTATTTGCGCAAGGCTATCGACAGCGCGTTGTCACGGGTTCATCTGCCGGAGTTGCTGCCGGAAAAAATCGCCCGCGCGCATCTAAAGCCGCTGAACGTTCCCGCGTTGCTGGATGCCGTGAAAACGCTGCACCACCCGCACGCCGATTCCGATGAAAACGCGTTGATCGACGGCACGCATCCGGCGTGGACGCGCATCAAGTTCGAGGAATTGCTCGCGCAGCAGTTGTCGCTCAAACGTGCGCACGAGGAGCGCCGCACGCGCGCCGCGCCGGTGATGCCGCGGTTACGGGATGTGCCCGAATCGCTGGTCGCACGGTTCATCAATACATTGCCGTTCAAGCTGACCGGCGCACAGGAACGCGTGTGCGCCGAAATATCCGGTGAACTCATGTTGCCGCACCCGATGCAGCGTCTGTTGCAGGGCGATGTGGGAAGCGGCAAGACGATTGTGGCGGCGCTCGCTGCCGCGCAGGCTATTGATGCCGGTTATCAGGCTGCGTTAATGGCGCCGACTGAAATCCTCGCTGAACAGCACGCGCGCAAGCTGCGTGCGTGGCTTGAGCCGCTGGGCGTGACGGTGGCTTGGCTCGCCGGCAGTCTGAAGGCAAGGGAAAAACGCGCGGCGCTGGAAGCGGCGGCATCGGGGGCGGCGCAGCTTGTGATCGGAACGCACGCGATCATCCAGGATGCGGTGGAGTTTGCGCGCCTTGGGTTTGTGATCGTCGATGAACAGCATCGGTTTGGTGTGGCGCAGCGGCTTGCGTTGCGAGCCAAGGCGCACAACGCCGCTGACGGTGTGCACAACTTCCAGCCGCATCAACTGATGATGTCCGCCACGCCCATTCCGCGCACGCTCGCCATGACGTATTACGCGGATCTGGATGTATCGACGATTGATGAATTGCCGCCGGGGCGCACGCCGATCCTGACCAAACTGGTCGCCGATAACCGCCGGGAAGAGGTGATTGCCCGCGTGCGTGAAGCAGCACTGACCGGGCGGCAGGTGTATTGGGTGTGTCCGCTGATTGAAGAAAGCGAGACGCTGCAATTGCAGACAGCGGTGGAGACGTACGAGACACTCGTGGCTGCATTGCCGGAGTTGCGCATAGGGCTGGTGCATGGGCGTTTGCCGCCGGCGGAAAAAGCCGCCGTCATGGATGCGTTCACGCGTGCCGAGGTCCAGTTGCTGGTCGCGACGACGGTGATCGAAGTGGGAGTGGACGTACCGAATGCGTCGCTGATGGTGATCGAACATGCGGAGCGCTTCGGTCTGGCGCAGCTTCACCAGCTGCGTGGCCGCGTGGGGCGCGGCAGCGCGGCTTCAGTGTGCGTGCTGATGTATGCCGGGCCGTTGTCGCAGACTGCGCGCGCTCGATTGCAGACTATGCGTGAAACGACCGATGGCTTCGAAATTGCCCGTCGCGACCTGGAGATTCGCGGCCCTGGCGAGTTTCTTGGCGCGCGCCAGTCGGGTGCGGCGATGCTGCGCTTTGCCAGCCTGGAAAATGATGGCTGGCTAATCGAGCCGGCACGGGCGGCAGCGGACCAGATGCTGGCCCAGTTCCCGGAGGCGGTCACGGACCACCTCGCGCGGTGGCTCGGTGCGCGTGAGCAATATCTGAAAGCGTGAAGAGGGCGAGGTTTTCCGTTAGCACTCGAGCAGCGCCCGCCCGGACGCGAACGAAACATTTCCCTCCGGTTGCGAACGAAACCCCTCTTCATGAACTCCAAAAGCCACCGTGGGTTGGCGAATCCCCTCGACGGGTGTATAAGTCAAATCCTATCGATTCAATGACTCTGATTGGCCCCTAATGACCTTAACCGAATTGAAGTACATCGTTGCGGTGGCGCGCGAGCGGCATTTTGGCCGTGCGGCCGAGGCGTGTTTCGTGAGTCAGCCGACCTTGTCGGTAGCAATCAAAAAGCTGGAAGATGAACTGAACGTGCAGATTTTCGAGCGCGGTACCAGCGAAGTCAGCGTCACCCCAATCGGCGAACAGATTGTCACTCAAGCGCAGCGCGTTCTGGAACAAACCCTCGCTATCAAGGAAATCGCCAAGCAGGGCAAAGACCCGCTGGTCGGGCCGCTGCGACTGGGCGTGATCTACACCATCGGGCCGTATTTGTTGCCCACGCTCGTCAAGCAGATGATCAAGCGTGTCCCGCAGATGCCGCTGATGCTCCAGGAAAACTACACGCTCAAGCTGATCGAACTGCTGAAGCAGGGCGAAATCGATGTCGCCATCATGGCACTGCCGTTTCCCGAAACGGGCCTGATGGTGCGCGCGCTATTCGATGAACCGTTCGTTGTCGCCATGCCTGCCGGCCATCCGTGGGAAAACCGCCCGAAGATCAATGCCGACGACCTGAAGCTGGAAACCATGCTGCTGCTGGGTAGCGGCCATTGTTTTCGCGATCACGTGCTCGGCGTGTGCCCTGAGCTGATGCGGTTTTCGCAGAACGCAGACGGAATCCAGAAAACGTTCGAAGGGTCATCGCTGGAAACCATCCGGCATATGGTTGCCAGCGGCGTTGGAATCACTGTGCTGCCGCGGATGTCGGTGATGGAAGTGAAACCGCACGCGGGCGGCGTGGATGCCGGTTTGCTGAGCTACGTTCCCTTCGATGACCCCATTCCGGACCGCCGCGTCGTGCTGGCGTGGCGCAAGAGTTTCACGCGGATGCCGGCCATCGAGGCCGTTTGCGATGCGATTGCAGCTTGCAATATTCCCGGTGTCACGCGGCTAGAGTTGCCCGCCGCCGTCAACTAATCCTTCGTATAGATGGATTTAGCTTGTGCCGCGTCCAGAATGGACGCGGTTTCCAGCACCATTTCCCCGCTTTTCCCCGAGTCGCGTGAACCTGGCATTCGCTTGGACTATCGCATAGATTAAATTAATTGAATTCGATGTTTTAATAGTCTTTGTTATTCTTACCTCCATGGATCGGCCCCGATCCACCAGAACAAACCGGAGGAAGCCATGACGCGAATCGCCCGCCAGGCCACGCAGCTCACCGCCGCTTATCGCGAAGCAAAAGGCGTTGTGGTGGACGTGCTAGCCAGTTTCGCTCGCACCTGCTGAAACTTCCCCGACATAACGTTTCGTCCCAGACACATTTCACGGAGTAATCGATGACCCATCGCATCCTCACCACCGCAGCAGGCGCGCCAGTCGGCGATAACCAGAATTCGATGACCGCCGGTCCGCGTGGTCCGATCGCGCTGCAGGATTTCTGGCTGCTCGAGAAGCTCGCGCATTTCGACCGCGAAGTGATCCCTGAGCGCCGTGTGCATGCCAAAGGATCGGGCGCGTTCGGGACACTCAAGATCACGCACGATATCTCCCGCTTCACGAAAGCCAAGGTGTTCGCGCAAGTCGGCAAGCAAACGCCATTGTTCATGCGCTTTTCGACGGTTGCCGGCGAACGTGGCGCGGCTGACGCGGAGCGCGACGTGCGCGGCTTCTCGATCAAGTTCTACACGGAAGAAGGTAACTGGGACGTGGTCGGCAACAACACGCCGGTGTTTTTTATCCGTGATCCGCTGAAATTCCCTGACTTCATCCACACGCAAAAGCGCGATCCGTACACCAACATGCGCAGCAACGTGGCGGCGTGGGACTTCTGGTCGCGGCATCCGGAATCGTTGCATCAGGTCACCATCCTGATGAGCGATCGCGGGATTCCGAAGAGCTACAGGCAGATGCATGGTTTCGGTTCGCACACGTATTCGTTCATCAACACGAACAACGAGCGCTTCTATGTGAAGTTTCACTTCAAGTCGCAGCAACCGCTCGAGAATTACACCGACGCCGAAGCCTCAGCAGTCGTGGGCGGTGACCGGGAAAGCGCGCAGCGCGATCTGGTCGACAACATCGATCGCGGCAATTTCCCGAAGTGGAATTTCCGCATCCAGGTGATGACGGAAGCCGAAGCGGCGACGTACCGCATGAATCCGTTCGACATCACCAAGGTCTGGCCGCACAAGGATTTTCCGCTGATCGACGTGGGCACGATCGAATTGAATCGCAACGCAGGCAATTATTTTGCTGATGTAGAGCAGTCGGCCTTCACGCCGGCGAACGTGGTGCCGGGAATTGGTTTCTCACCGGACCGCTTGTTGCAAGGGCGTTTGTTCTCGTATGGCGATGCGCATCGGTATCGTCTTGGCATCAATCACCATCAGATTCCGGTGAACGCGCCGAAGACTGCCGTGCAGAACTCGTTTCATCGCGATGGCGGCATGCGCGTCGATGGCAACAGCGGTGGCCGCGTGAACTACGAGCCGAACCGCTTTGGCGACTTCGCGCAGGACCCGAGCGTGAACGAGCCGGCGTTGGCGGCAGGCGCGGTGGAACGTTACGACCATCGTGAAGACACGGATTACTACAGCCAGCCGGGCGCGCTGTTCCGCCTCTTCGACGACGCGCAAAAGCAGCGCTTCTTCGGCAACATCGCACGGCATATTTTCGGCGTGCCGAACGAGATCGTCGCGGTGCAGATTGAGCACTTCCGGCGTGCCGATCCGGCCTATGCAGCGGGTGTTGTCGCGGCGCTGGCGGCGTTGGGCCAGAAGGTTGAAACGATTGACGCGGATGCCGAGGCCGCAATGAAGTAAGCAGGGCGGGACGCGTGTCAGAATGCGCGTCCCTTCTCTGATTCGACACGCAGGATTCAAGGCTTAACTCAAGGGCTGAACTCAAGAGCTGAACTCAAGGAGAACGACGATGACACAAGCGATCATGACACTCGAACGGGCGGTGAGCGGTATCGAGACGAAGAGCCTCAATGCGTCGCGTGGCGTACGGCTCGCGATCGGTTTTGGCATCGTCGCGGCGAGTTACGCGGCGGTGATTATCGAAGGATTGCACGGCGTTGGTTTCGCCGGATTGTCCTGAAGACGCGTCGTATCGACGCGCCCGATAACCCTTGCGACCCGCCCCTATGGCGGGTCGCACCGCGTTTCTAAGATAAACTGGCGAACGCTCGGCGGCCCTGCCATCTGCATCTGGCCGGGTCGCTCGCACCGTTCGTATCAATCTCACGGAGTCACTATGGCGAAGAAAATCGCATCACCGGCTGTGAACATCGGTATCAGCGACAAAGACCGCAAGAAGATCGCCGATGGTTTGTCGCATCTATTAGCCGATACCTACACGCTGTATCTGAAGACCCATAATTTTCACTGGAACGTCACGGGGCCGATGTTCAACACGCTCCACTTGATGTTCGAGGGGCAATACACGGAACTGGCGCTGGCGGTTGATTCCATCGCTGAACGCATTCGTGCGCTGGGCGTGTACGCGCCGGGTAGCTATCGTGAATTCGCGAAGCTGTCGTCCATTCCTGAAGCGGATGGGATCCCGGTAGCCGAAGAAATGATTCGCCAGTTGGTTGAAGGGCAGGAAGCGGTTGTACGCACGGCGCGCGCGATTTTCCCGCTGACCGATGGTGCTAATGACGAACCGACCGCCGATCTGTTGACGCAGCGCATGCAGATTCACGAGAAGACGGCGTGGATGTTGCGCGCGATGCTGGGACAGTGAGATTTTGAAGTTGATCGCCACGGATTAGCGTGGTGGATGGAAAAGCCCCGTATTTGACGAATGCGGGGCTTTTTGGTTTTTTGGGTTTCTCGTCTCTATGCGCAGGCGGTTTATAGCGCCGCTTTAAGCGCTGCGATCAGACTCGCCCGCGCCGGCGAAAATCGAACGCAAGCCGCAAATCGCCGCTGCCTTAAAATACCGTTATCGCTATTTGCCGTCGCCCAATCGCCATGTTTGCTCGCCTCCCGCTTTATCTCCGTCTCGTCCGCATGGACAAGCCCATCGGCAGCTTGCTGTTGCTGTGGCCAACGCTCAACGCTTTGTGGATCGCATCGAGCGGTCATCCGTCGCCGATGCTCCTGCTGATCTTCGTGCTCGGCACGCTGCTGATGCGCTCGGCGGGTTGCGCGATAAACGACTACGCCGATCGCGACTTCGATAAACACGTGAAGCGCACCGAAAACCGGCCGATCACATCCGGCAAGATTGCCGCATGGGAAGCGGTGGCGCTAGCGGCGGCTTTATCGCTGATCGCGTTTCTGCTGATCCTGCCGCTCAACACGCTGACGAAAGAACTCTCGGTGTTCGCGCTTTTTGTCGCGGGAAGTTATCCGTTCACCAAGCGGTTTTTCGCGATTCCTCAAGCGTATCTGGGTATTGCGTTTGGCTTCGGCATTCCAATGGCCTTCGCCGCCGTGCAGGATCACGTACCGGCGCTCGCGTGGATCATGCTCGCCGCGAACGTGTTCTGGTCGGTCGCCTATGACACCGAATACGCGATGGTCGATCGCGACGACGACATCAAGATTGGCATCCGCACGTCGGCGCTGACATTCGGCCGCTTCGATGTACTCGCCATCATGCTGTGCTATGCAGTGACGCTCGGGATCTACGTCTGGGTTGGTATGACGTTGGCGTTTGGTGCGTTGTATTGGATCGGCTGGGCGGCAGCGGTCGCATGCGCCGTCTATCACTACTCGCTCATCAAGAACCGCGAGCGCATGCCGTGCTTCGCCGCGTTCAAACATAACAACTGGCTCGGCGGCGTGTTGTTCGCCGGTATCGCGGCGCATTACGTCTTCATGCGGTAAGACGCGCGTCCTCCCTGTACGCATCGTGCGGCTGTTGATCCCCAAAAAGACATCTTGATGAGCATTGCGTAGCCGATCAGCACCGTGCAGCAAGCCTGCGGCGTGAGCGCTGCGACTCGCCTGCCGCGACACGGATATTGCCTATCCTAAATTTAATTTAGGACTACTCCGATACTTTGCGTGTCACAGGCGCATCAGAATTGTTTCGCAATTTGAAATGTGTCGAAGAACTATTTCGTGAATTGATTCTGTGACGGCCGCACTCGTTCCACCAGATGCTGCCATGTCGAATACTATTATTAGAGGCCGTAAATTTTGTCGACAATTCTTAAAGCTAGCCAGACGCCTATCCGCTCAGTCGTCGATACGGTCGTACCGTCCACGCCGACTATCTTCTCCGTGTTAGACCCGAACGTAGGTTCGCTCGACCCAAACGGCACATCTACGAGCGCGCGTCCCCTGCTTGGCGGTGGTGGCGTGGCCGGCGATGTCGTGACCGTTTTTGACAACGGCGTAGCAATTGGCTCGGCTGTCGTCGGTTCGAACGGCAGCTGGCATCTGACGCCGACGGCAGATATGAGTAACGGCTTTCATGCACTCACTGCAACAGACACGAACCCCGCGGGCGCCGTAAGCCATGCGTCCGCCGCCTTTGATCTGACGATCGGCGTTGTACTGCCGCTGCCGTCCGCGCCCGTCATCACTGACATTTTCGCTAATGATGGTCCTCTGACAGGCAACGTTGCGGCGGGAGGTCTTTCAACCGACGGTCATCCAGCCATCAATGGTACGGGCCACGCCGGCGATACCATCAACATCTTCGACAACAGCACGTTGTTGGGCACAACCGTGGTCAATTCGGAAGGTAACTGGAGCTTCATGCCGGCTGCGGCGCTGGCGAATGGCGCGCATAACCTTCACGCCACCGAAACCAACGCAACCGGTACGAGCCTTGCATCGGCAGCGTATCCGTTTAGCGTCACGTACATCATGATTACCGGCGTGTATGACGCGCAGAACCAGCTTGTTCCCAGTGGCGGGACGACGGAGGGCGCCGTGACGGTGAAGGGCTGGATTTCCGACCCAAGCATAGGAACCAACTTTACAAACATTGAGGTTATGGGCGGCGATATTAGTAACTGGAGCAGGATGTACCAGCTCCCACTTACCATCGTTGGTAACGCCTTTAGCGTGCAGTTGTCGAAAGACACCTTCACGGGTTTGGCCGGGGCAGCCGGACACCTCGGCAGTGGTACCTATTCGCTGGGCGTCCAGGCGTCTGGCAGCATGGGCAACGTCATCACCATGGCTGACCCGCGTCTGACCTACACCATCACCGATGACTTCAACGCGACCCTCCCGACCATAGCGGCAACGCATGTCGATACTTCCGCTGTAGTCGACAACGCAGCACTCCTCGCGACTCATGCAGGCGTTGCCCCGGTTGCACCGCAAGCGGAGCAACACGTCGTTGTTGGCGAACACGGCACGTTCAATGGTGCTACCGGCAACGTGACGGTAGACCTGAGCGTTGATCCTGCGGCCTACTTCAAGCAAGCCTCCGCGCATATCCAAGGCGGTGAAAGCGGTGTTCATGCGTTGCACTTGACGGGTGATCATCAGGTTCTGGACCTGACATCGCTGACCGGCACGACGGCAGCGGCGAAGGTGTCGGGAATCGAAGCGGTCGATCTCGGCGGCGCGCACAACATGCTTAAATTGTCGCTGGTCGACGTGCTCAATCTGGCCGAGACGGATCTGTTCCAGAAGGACGGCAAGGCGCAAATGCTGGTCAATGGCTCGAACGGAGATTCGGTTGATCTGTCGAACGCGCACATTGCGGGCGTGGCTGACGGACACTGGATGCAAGGCGGCACCGCGCAAGTCGGCGGCGTGACGTACAACGTGTACGAACACTCCGGCGCACACGCGGAACTGCTCGTTCAGCAAGGCGTGCAAATCGCATTGCACGGGTAAGACACCCCCGATGGACCGCTTTTAAATCAGCGGGCTATCGGTGAAGTTAAACGAAAATGCCGCTGCGGGAATGATGCCGCAGCGGCATTTTTTACGTTGTTGGCACGCGTATTTTGGATTGAGGCGAAGACAACCGTCGCTGCTACAAACGAATCAGCAAACGAAGCGGATTGCCACGTCGGCTGGCAACCGCGAGAACTTCAGCTGGAAAAGCGCACTGGCGTAGCGCGCTAGAGCTGTCTGCTGAATCTCCGTTGGGCTGAACGCTGCTTGCGCCGTTTTTAGGCGCGGCTCAGGCTTTCCCCAACTCCGTGCCCATTTCCTTGGCCCTTGCATCGGCCGCCAACGCGCCACGAACGATAGCTTCCTTCACGCCTTGGGCATCGAAGGAAGCCAAAGCTGCTGCTGTCGTGCCACCTTTCGACGTCACGCGTTCACGCAGCACGCTCGCCGGTTCGCCCGATTGCGCCGCAAGCTGCGCCGCGCCAGTGAAAGTTGCCACAGCCAGCGCACGCCCCTGCTCCTCGTCCATACCGAGCTGGCGCGCCGCTTCCTGCATCGCTTCAATGAAATAGAACACGTACGCCGGACCGCTGCCCGAAATGGCGGTGACCGCGTCAATCTTCGCTTCGTCGTCGAACCAGACGATCTCGCCAACCGCTTCCAATACCTTCGATGCCAGCGCCTTCGCTGTATCGTTGACGCCCGGCAGCGCAGCCAACCCGGTTACGCCCATGCCGATGAGCGCCGGCGTATTTGGCATGGTGCGCACGATCTGCGTATAGCCGCCGAGCCAGCGCGACAAATCGGCAGCGCGAATGCCAGCCGCGATGCTGATCACCAGTTGCCTGGACAAAACCGGCTGCAGTGCCTGAGCCACGTCCTTCAACACTTGCGGTTTGACGGCAAGCAGGATGGCGTCATAGTCCGCCAGCTTCGAATCAACCACCTCACCCGTCGCAATACCGAACTGCTTTTCAGTACGCTGCCGCGCTTCTTCGCCTGGATCGACAACGTACAGATCCGCCGCAGCCACGCCGCGCTTGATCAACCCGCCAACAAGTGCCGACGCCATGTTGCCGCCACCGATAAATGCAATTTTCATGATGAAGTTGAAGTGGTCGAGAAGATTTAATGGGAATAATCACGCGCGCCGAAGATGGCCGTGCCGATACGAACCATGGTCGAGCCTTCGAGAATAGCGGCTTCAATATCCGCCGACATCCCCATGGAAAGCGTGTCGAGTTCAAGGCCATCTGCGCGTAGCGCGTCCATGATTTCACGCAAACGCCGATGCGGCGCGCGTTGTTCATCGAGCGTGCCGGCCGGTTCTGGAATAGCCATCAAGCCGCGCAGGTGCAAACGAGGAAGTGCCGCAATTTGATGCGCGAGCGCCAAGGCGTCGTCCGGTGCGACGCCGCTTTTCGAGTCTTCGCCGCTCACGTTGATCTGCAAGCACACGTTGAGCCGCGCCATGCCGTCCGGCCTCTGATCGGACAAACGCTCTGCAATCTTGAGTCGATCGACCGAATGCACCCAGTCGAAATTCTCCGCAACAACCTTTGTCTTGTTCGACTGCAACGGTCCGATGAAATGCCACTCGATCTCGCTGCGCAAATCAGCCAGTTCGCCGACTTTCGCAACCGCTTCCTGCACGTAGTTTTCGCCGAATGCGCGTTGCCCTGCATCGAAGGCGGCACGTACGTCGGCGGCAGGAAAGGTCTTCGATACTGCGAGCAACGCGACCGAAGATGCGTCTCGCGAAGCGTCGGCCGCTGCCTTGGCAATGCGCTGACGGACTTCTTCGAGGTGACGGGCTACATGAGAGGAGGACATGGAATCGGACGCCGCATATCGAGTAAGCAGAGGTCCGATTATACGGATGCGGCGACTCGACCCAGCAGGCGCCCGCCAGCGTTAGCCATACAGCAGATGTTCGAGCAGTTGTATCCAGTGCACCACGGGCGTGGACGTGCCGCTCTGTAAATGCGCGATACATCCGACATTCGCCGATACGATCATCTGAGGCTCGAGCTTCTCGAGCGTATCGAGTTTCTGGTCGCGCAGTGCGTACGAGAGCTTTGGCTGCAGTACCGAGTACGTTCCAGCCGAGCCGCAGCATAGATGGCTATCGGCGGGAAGATGCACTTCTATGCCCAGCGCCGTCAGCAGGTTCTCAACGTGGCCGCGGATCTGCTGACCATGCTGCAGCGTACACGGCGGATGAAACGCGACGGTATGCACGGCGCGCCGCCTTGCCATCGCGCTCAGTTCATCCTCGTACTGCGGCAGGATCTCGGCCAGGTCTCGCGTCAGCTCCACGATTCGCGCAGCCTTCTCCGCGTAGACCGGGTCATTACGCAGCAAATGCGCGTATTCCTTCACCGTCGCGCCGCAACCGGACGCGTTCATCACGATCGCCTCCACGCCGTTTTCCACGTACGGCCACCACGCGTCGATGTTGTTGCGCACGTCGTCCAGTGCTTCGTCGTTGTAGCCGAGATGCAAGCGGATCGCGCCGCAGCAGCCCGCGTCGGGCGCGCTCAGGATCTGGATGCCCAATGCATCGAACACTCTTGCAGTCGCTATGTTGACGTTCGGCATCATGGCAGGCTGAACGCAGCCGGCGAGCATCAGCATCGTGCGCTCATGCGTGCCGGTTGGCGGTTCGAGCGGCCGTTGCGCAACCGGAATCTTTGTCCGCAAGGCTTTGGGCAATAGTGGCCGGAACTGCTGGCCGAGTTTCATCGCAGGCGTGAAAAGCTTGCTGTTCGGCAGGAAGTTGGCGAGCAGTTTGCGTTGGACGCGCTGGCCAAACGGCCGCTCCACTTTTTCTTCCACCACCTTCCGGCCAATCTCCACCAGCCGTCCATACTGCACGCCCGATGGGCACGTGGTTTCGCAATTGCGGCACGTGAGGCAGCGGTCCAGATGCAGTTGCGTGCTACGCGTGACGGGCGCGCCTTCCAGCATCTGCTTGATCAGATAGATCCGGCCCCGCGGGCCGTCGAGTTCATCGCCCAGTATCTGGTAGGTCGGGCACGTCGCCGTGCAGAATCCGCAATGCACGCACTTGCGCAGGATAGCCTCGGCTTCTTCGCCATCGGCGGTGTCGCGCATGAAGTCGGCGAGGTTGGTTTGCATTGCGTGTGTCTTCGGTTCAGAAGTCGGGGTAGAGGCGGCCGCGATTGAAAATGCTCGCGGGATCGAATGCGGCTTTCAGGCCACGATGAATCTTCATCAGCGGCGCGGGCAAGGGCGTGAAGATGCCCGCGTTGCGGTCATATGCCGCGCCAGATCGGAAGATGGTCGCGTGGCCGCCGGCCTGCTTGGCGCTGATGCGCACGGTTTGCGGATCCGCGTCGGTGATCCACCAGCGTTGCGCGCCGCCCCATTCCATCAGATGCGGGCCGGGAAGATGCATCGGCTCGGCAATCGATGGCAGCGACAGCCGCCACAAAGCCGATTTCGGCGGTATTACCGCGAAGAACGGATCGGATTGCTCCCGCAAACCGCACCAGAAACGCTCAGCTTCCACGGCGTCGACCACCTCGCCGCCCAGCGAGGTCCGCGCCGCTTTCACCGCCGCTTCCGCGCCACCCAGGCGCAACGCGAGCGTGTGGTCGCGCCACGCGCTGCCGGTCAGCGGCAACGGATGGCCGCTCCACTCATTGAGCTTGCGCACGGCGTCCGTGTCGTTCATTTCGAACTTGAGCGTGGCTTCGGCGACAGGTTTCGGCAGCACTTTCACCGATACCTCCAGGATCATCCCCAGCGTGCCTAGCGACCCTGCAAGCAGCCGAGAGACGTCATAGCCCGCCACGTTCTTCACTACCTGACCGCCGAAATGCAGCACGTGGCCCTGGCCGTTCATCACCACGGCGCCGAGCACGAAGTCGCGCGGCGCGCCGGCCGCGGCGCGCCGCGGCCCGGCGAGTCCGGCTGCAATACAGCCGCCGAGCGTGGCGTTTGGCCCGAAGTGCGGCGGTTCGAACGGCAGCATCTGGCCGCATTCGTCCAGCCGCGCTTCGATTTCACTGAGCGGTGTGCCGGCTTTCGCGGTAATCACGAGTTCGGCCGGGTCATATTCGATAATCCCGCGATGCGCCCGCGTATCGACTATCTCGCCTTGCAGCGTCTGCCCGTACCAGTCTTTCGTGCCGCCGCCGCGAATCCGTAGCGGGGTGTTGCTCGCGGTCGCGGCGCGTACGCGCTCGGACCAGCTCGCAACAATGTCTTCCTCTGTCATGGTGTCCCGCGTTTTATGGCTCTTGGGTCAGTGTATCGGCGTGTTCCCGCGCGGCCACTCGTATAAACGTGGATACGTGTACGGGCTTGAACGCCTGGAACCACCGCCGATGCTTCAAAGGGACATCGATGGGATGTCAAAGGGACGCTAAAAGTTACCCGCACGAAACGTTTAGAAGCGCCGCCTAAACACGCAGTTTAAAAGCGCGGAATCTCGGGATGCGGCAGCAAACCGCCGCGAATATGCATTTTCCCGTACTCGGCGCAACGTGCGCGCGTCGGGATGCCTTTGTCGGGATTAAGCAGGCCGGGGGGATCGAAAGCACGTTTTATCGCGTGAAACGTATCGCGTTCTTCGGGCGAAAACTGGACGCACATGGAGTTGATCTTTTCGATACCCACACCATGCTCCCCCGTCACCGTGCCGCCCAGCTCCACGCAGGTTTCCAGGATGTCCGAACCGAATGCCTCGGCCCGGTGCCATTCGTCCAGATCGTTGCCGTTGAACAGGATCAGCGGATGCATGTTGCCGTCACCGGCGTGAAAAACGTTCATGCAACGCAGTGCATACTTTTTTTCCATCTCTTCAATACGCGCCAGCAGCGGCCCGATCTGGCGGCGCGGCACGGTGCCGTCCATGCAGTAATAATCAGGTGAGATACGGCCGGCAGCCGGAAATGCGTTCTTGCGGCCGGACCAAAACTTCAGCCGTTCGGCTTCCGAGCGCGAAATCTGGATGCGGTTGGCGCCGAATTCGCGCAGCACGGCAGTCATCCGCACGATTTCCTCCATGACTTCGTCGTGCGTGCCGTCCGATTCGCACAGCAGGATCGCCTTTGCGTCGAGGTCGTAGCCCGCTTTCACGAACTCTTCCACGGCGCGTGTCGCCGGTTTATCCATCATCTCGAGCCCGGCGGGGATAATGCCGGCCGCGATGATCGCCGCGACCGCGTTGCCGCCTTTGACGACGTCGTCGAAGCTCGCCATGATCACCTGCGCTGTTTGCGGCTTCGGGATCAGCTTGACGGTGATCTCCGTGACGATGGCGAACATGCCTTCGCTGCCGATCAGCACCGCCAGCAGGTCGAGCCCAGGCGCGTCTAAGCCAAGTGAACCGAATTCGAGGATGTCGCCTTCCATCGATACCGCGCGCACTCGCATCACGTTATGGCACGTGAGGCCGTACTTGAGGCAGTGGACGCCGCCGGAGTTCTCGCTGACATTGCCGCCGATCGTGCAGGCAATCTGCGATGACGGATCAGGCGCGTAGTAGAGCCCAAAGGGAGCCGCGGCTTCGGATATGGCGAGATTGCGCACGCCCGGCTGGACAGTTGCGGTCCGCGCATACGGATCGACTTCGACGATCTTGCGAAACCGCGCAAGCGACACCACGATCCCATGGCGGATCGGCATGGCGCCGCCCGACAAGCCCGTGCCCGCGCCACGCGGGACGATAGGTACGTCGAGCCGCGCGCAAATCTGCACGACGCGCTGAACCTGCGCTTCGGTTTCCGGCAGCGCGACCGCAAGCGGCAGCCGCCTGTACGCGGCGAGCCCGTCGCATTCATAAGCAGCCGTGTCTTCCTCGCGATACAGCAGGCAATGCGTCGGCAGCACGGCCATCAACGCCTGAACCACTTCGCGCTGACGCTGCGCCAGCACTTCAGGCGAAAGCTCGGCGGGTGCGTTCATGTCTCCTCCCGGCGGTGTGGGTGCTCTGGAGAATTTCCAAAAAGCAGAGGGTTGATCTTGCACCTGCGCATGGCTGCCGTCGATCGGGCTAATTACGGGGACGGAGCGTGTTTTTTAGTCCGGCGCGTTGTTTGCGCCGGACTCTGCAACAGCCCGACCCTCGTCCGATCACGCGTCGTACGAGAAAATCTTGCCCGGGTTCATCAGGTTTTTCGGGTCGAGCGCATGTTTGATCGAGCGCATGACGCTGATGGCGTCCTCGCCGTGTTCCTCGATCATGAAACCCATCTTGTGCAGCCCGACGCCGTGTTCGCCGGTACACGTTCCGCCCATGCGCAGCGCGCGCTCCACGATGCGGTGGTTGATCCGCTCTGCTTCTTCGAATTCTTCGGGCTTGGCCGGATCGAGCAGCATGGCGACGTGGAAATTGCCATCGCCCACATGGCCGACGATCGGGCAGGGCAGCGTGCTTGCCTTCAGGTCCTGCTCCGTTTCGATCACGCATTCGGCCAGCCGTGAGATCGGCACGCAGACATCCGTGGTCACGGCGCGGCTGCCGGGCTTGAGCTGCAGCATCGCGAAATAGGCGTTGTGACGCGCGTTCCAGAGGCGGCTGCGATCTTCCGGCCGGGTTGCCCATTCGAAATCGGTGCCGTTGTTTTGCGCAACGATTTCCTGCACCGTTTCAGCCTGCTCCTTCACGCTGCTTTGCGTGCCGTGGAATTCGAAGAACAACATGGGCGATTCGCGGAAAGTGAGGTTCGAATGGCGGTTGATCGCACGCACGGCAAGCGAATCCAGGAACTCGACGCGGGCCACCGGCACGCCCATCTGGATGGTCTCGATGGTGGCGCGAACGGCATCGCCCATCGATGGAAAGGCGCACACCGCCGCCGACACCGCTTCCGGCTGCGGATAAAGCCGCACGGTGATTTCGACGATCACGCCGAGCGTGCCTTCCGAGCCGACGAACAAACGCGTGAGGTCGTACCCAGCCGACGATTTGCGCGCCCGGGTGCCAGTCTTGATGACGCGGCCATCGGCTAACACGACCGAGAGGCCCAGGACGTTCTCGCGCATCGTGCCGTAGCGCACGGCATTCGTTCCCGATGCACGCGTAGCCGACATCCCGCCAATGCTCGCATCCGCGCCGGGATCGATCGGGAAAAACAGGCCGGTGTCTTTCAGCGCTTCGTTCAGCTGCTTGCGTGAAATTCCCGGCTGGACGGTGACGGTCAAGTCTTCGGCGTTGATCGACAACACCTGGTTCAAGCCGGACATATCAATTGATACACCTCCCTGAACCGCCAGCAAATGACCTTCAAGCGACGACCCGTTGCCGTACGGAATGACCGGCACATTGTGTTCGGCGCAAAGCCGGACCACCGTCTGGACTTCTTCCGTGCTGGTCACGAAAACGACAGCATCGGGCAGTTGCGGATCGAACGGTGATTCGTCTCGGCCATGGTGCTCGCGGACTGCGGTGGTGGTCGAGAGGCGTTCGGCGAACGTGGTTTTTAGCGCGTCGAGCAAGGCGGCGGGAAAGGTGCGGCGGACGGCGAGCGGTGGGACGGGGTGGTTCACGGCATGTCTCCGGACATCGGTGCAATGGGATGTTGGGATGCACGAAATTTCGCGTCGAAATGCGGAAATCGTGCGTTTTATAGTGTCATTTTACGCCGATAGCCCCGATCAAGCCCGCCTTCGGCCGATGCTCCCACGTTGCCTATAATGAGCGCAGGCGCTGACCGGCGTTCTGGGTTACCTGGAGAACATCATGGGCAATCGCCTGAGCAAGATATCGACGCGTACTGGTGATGACGGCACCACCGGCCTCGGCGACGGCAGCCGCGTGCAGAAGGACGATGCGCGGGTCACGGCCATTGGCGATGTCGATGAACTGAATTCGCAGCTTGGTGTGCTGCTCTGCGAACCGCTTCCGGAAGACGTACGCACCGCATTGTCGGCCATCCAGCACGATCTGTTCGACCTTGGCGGGGAACTCTGCATTCCCGGCCATTCGATGGTCGAGAAGTCGCATCTTGCTCGTATCGATGAATGGATTGCGGAGTACAACGCGACCTTGCCGCCGCTCAAGGAATTCATCCTGCCGGGCGGATCGCGCGCGGCCTCGCTCGCGCATGTCGGGCGAACCGTTTGCCGGCGCGCGGAGCGATCGATTGTCGCGCTCGGCCGCGTGGATAAGATCAACGCGGCGCCGCGGCAGTATGTGAATCGGCTATCCGATTTGCTGTTCGTGCTGGCGCGCGTGTTGAATCGTGTCGATGGCGGAACCGACGTGTTGTGGAATCACGAACGGAAGGTCTAGACGCGTAGAGGGTGTTCGGCACAGGTTCCGCTGCCGGGCAACCCCGGGCACCCTAATGCGTATCGTTATATCCCCTGCGACAAAACGCGCGAATTTGCGCCTCCTTTAAACATGTAAAATAAATGCATCTTTAAAGGAGCGCATTGATGACAGCCTTGACCGCCGACCAGATTGCCCGTGTAAAAGCCACCGCGCCCGTGCTCGCCGAACATGGCGTGACCATCACCCAGCACTTCTACAAGCGGATGTTCATCCATCACCCCGAGTTGAAAAACGTGTTTAACCAGGCGCATCAGCAAAGCGCCAGTCAGCCGCAGGCGTTGGCGCGAGCGGTGTACGCATATGCCGCGAACATCGATAACCTCGGTGCGCTCGGTTCTGCCGTCACGCATATCGCGCACAAGCACGCGAGCCTGAATATCCGGCCGGAGCAATATCCGATCGTCGGAGAAAATCTGCTGGCCGCCATATCCGAAGTCCTGGGAGATGCTGTTGATGAACCCACGCTCGATGCCTGGCGAGCCGCTTACGCGCAACTCGCGGAGATCTTGATAGGGGCGGAAAAAGCGCTTTATGCGCAGGCCGCGTGGAGCGGTTTCCGGCCGTTCGTGGTGTTTCGGCGCGAACAGGAAAGCGACGAGATCACGTCGTTTTATTTGAAGCCATCCGACGGCGGTCCGGTCTGTCATTTCGAGCCGGGCCAGTACGTCAGCGTGAAGCGGTTCGTGAAGGAAATTGGCGTTGACCAGCCGCGTCAATACACGCTCTCCGACGCCCCGAACGGCCAGTGGTTACGCATTTCGGTGAAGCGCGAGCGGGTGCAGGATATGCCGCCCGGATACGTGTCCAATCTCATGCACGACGGGGTGGAAGTCGGCGGGATTGTTGAAGTCAGCGCGCCCATGGGCGAGTTCACGCTCCACCGGAGCAAGACCACGCCGGTTGTATTGATCAGCGGCGGCGTGGGTATTACGCCGATGGTGTCGATGCTCGCTTCGCTGGCCGCGCAGAACAGCACGCGTCGGATATCGTTCATCCACGCTTGCCGCAATGGCCGCACGCATGCATTCGGCCGATGGCTGGACGCGATTGTGGCGAAACATCCGAACGTGTCGCGTACCGTGTTCTATGAAAAGACCCACGCCGATGACCGCCTGGGAACGGATTTCGACTTCGCCGGGCGGCTGGATTTCGCCCGCATAGCCGATAAAACCCTGCTTCCCGACGCCGACTATTATCTCTGCGGCCCCGTGCCCTTCATGCGCGCGCAGCAGGACGCATTGATGGCGGCGGGGGTCTCGAAGGCGCGGGTGCGTGCCGAGATCTATGGTTCGGGCGAGATTGCGTAGGGCGTTGATGTTTTAAAGAGAGGGCCGCCGGACATGGTGGCCCTTATTCCTTATGCCGACGCTCAAGCCAATCAGTTCCCATTCCCTCGCGCCACGCGCCGCTGCTTCACGGCGTCCGACAGCCCTTCCAGCACGTTCAGGCTATCTTCCCAACCGATGCACGCGTCGGTAACGCTCTGCCCGTACGTCAGCTCGCAACCTTCCTTCAGATCCTGCCGTCCAGCAACCAGATTCGACTCCACCATCACGCCGATGATCCGCTCATCGCCGCCCGCGATTTGCTGGCCGATATCGGCGCAAACCGGGATCTGGTTCTCATGCTTCTTCGAACTGTTCGCGTGGCTCGCATCGATCATCAGGCGTGCGGCAAGCCCGGCCTTGCTGATGTCGTTGCATGCGGCGTTCACGCTTTGCGCGTCGTAGTTCGGCGCCTTGCCGCCGCGAAGAATGATGTGGCAGTCCTCGTTGCCCGCCGTCGAGACGATGGCCGAATGGCCGCCCTTCGTCACCGACAGGAAATGGTGCGGTTGCGAGGCTGCCTTGATGGCGTCCACCGCGATCTTCACGTTACCGTCCGTACCATTCTTGAACCCGACCGGGCAGGACAATCCCGACGCCAGCTCGCGATGCACTTGCGATTCCGTCGTCCGCGCACCGATAGCGCCCCAAGAAATCAGGTCGGCGATGTACTGCGGGCTGATCATGTCGAGGTATTCGGTGCCCGCCGGCAGGCCCAGTTCGTTGATTCGCAGCAGCAACTCGCGCGCGGTCCGCAGACCATCGTTGATCTTGAAGCTGTTGTCCATGTACGGGTCGTTGATCAGACCTTTCCAGCCGACCGTCGTACGCGGCTTTTCGAAGTACACCCGCATCACGATTTCGAGCTCGCCAGCAAAGCGCTTGCGCTGCTCGACGAGACGGCCCGCGTATTCCAAAGCCGCTTTGGTGTCATGGATCGAGCACGGTCCAACAATCACGATCAAGCGGTCTTCCATGCCGTGCAGGATGCGATGCATCGACTGGCGCGAGTTGTAGATCAGGTTCGAAACCGGCTCGGCGCAGGCGAACTCACGGATCAGGTGAGCGGGGGGCGTCAGTTCTTTCAATTCGCGGATTCGGACATCGTCGGTGTTGTGCGGGGGCATGCTGGTTCTCCAGGAACTCGTTTTGGTGCTGTGTTCGTTGGTCGTTACGTTCGACAGATCAGGGACAGGGCAAAAAGTCGTCAAAAAAAGTGGGCATAAAAAAACCGCCAGGCTGCGCTGGCGGTTTTTCGGGAAACTTGGGTTCTACACAAACGACTCACCCCTCTCGATCCGCCAGCGGCTTGAGATACCAAAAAAAGTAAAAATAAAACTTGGCGGACATGATGGTTTCGGTCGATTGGTAAAAAATGAACGTCTGGCTTTATACCCTTAAACACGCGAGGTTGGCAAGTTGTTCGCCGCTAGAATGCGGAAAATCCGCGTCGTGCGGGTAGGTTGCGCGCAAAATGTGAGCCAAAGATGCGGTTTTCCCGCGTGGCGCGCTCGCATGTCTCTCAATGCGCGGCGCGGGAAAATCCGGGGACTACACGCTCAAACCGTGCCGCCCACCGTCATCTTTTCGATCCGCAGGGTCGGCTGACCCACGCCTACCGGCACGCTCTGGCCTTCCTTGCCACACACGCCCACGCCGCCGTCGAGCGCCATGTCATTGCCGATCATGGTCACGTACTTCAGCGATTCCGGGCCGCTGCCGATCAGCGTTGCACCCTTCACCGGATACGTGATCTTGCCGTTCTCGATCATGTACGCCTCGGACGCGGAGAATACGAACTTGCCATTAGTGATGTCGACCTGACCTCCGCCAAAATTCACCGCGTACAAGCCGTTTTTCACCGATGCCAGGATTTCACCCGGATCCTTGTCGCCGTTGAGCATGTACGTGTTGGTCATGCGCGGCATGGGCAGGGCGGCATACGATTCGCGCCGCGCGTTGCCCGTTACCGGCATCTTCATCAGGCGAGCGTTCAGCGAATCCTGGATATAGCCCTTGAGAATGCCGTCCTCGATCAAGGTCGTACATTGCGTGGGATTGCCTTCGTCGTCAATATTGAGCGAACCGCGCCGGTTCGGCAGCGTGCCGTCGTCGACAACTGTCACGCCCTTTGCCGCCACCCGCTCGCCCATGCGCCCTGCAAACGCCGACGAGCCCTTGCGGTTGAAGTCACCTTCCAGCCCGTGGCCGATCGCTTCGTGCAGCAACACACCGGGCCAGCCCGGTCCGAGCACGACGGTCATTGCACCGGCAGGAGCAGGACGCGCATCGAGATTTACGAGCGCCGCGTGCACCGCTTGATCGACGTAGTGAGACAGAATTTCGTCAGTGAAATAGCCGTAGTCGTAACGTCCGCCGCCGCCGCCGCTGCCCATTTCGCGACGCCCGTCCTTTTCGGCGATCACCGTGACCGATACCCGCACGAGCGGCCGGATGTCTGCGGCCAGCGCGCCGTCACTACGGGCGACCAGCACGACGTCGTATTCACCCGCGAGGCCGGCCATGACCTGGACGATGCGCGGATCGCGGCCACGCGCCATTTTCTCGACACGTTCGAGCAACTTCACCTTCGCGGTGGCGTCGAGCGACGTGAGCGGATCGGACGGCAGGTAAAGGTCGCGGCCGAATACGCCGGTCAGCGAACTGGCCGACTTGATCTTGTGCTTGCCGCCGCCTGCCTTTGCAATGGCGCGCGTGGCGACCGCCGCCTGACGGATGGATTCCGCCGACAAGTCGTCCGAATACGCAAACGCCGTCCGGTCACCCGACACGGCGCGCACGCCTACACCTTGATCGATGCTGAAGCTGCCTGACTTGACGATGCCTTCCTCCAGGCTCCACGCTTCGCTGCGCGTGGACTGGAAATAGAGATCCGCGTAGTCCACGCGGTGCGTGAAGATCTCCGCCAGCGTGCGCGTAATCGTGGATTCGTCGAGGCCGTAGGGCGTCAGCAGGATCTCTTTCGCGGTGGCGAGATTTCGGATGCCGGGTTCGATGATGTTCATTCGTTGCCTGTGGCGAAGTCTGTGGGGATTAAACGCATTCTAACGTTGGAGTATTTATGCCACACCCTGACCAGATGGAGGGGGGCTCCGAAAAAACAAGCTAACCCAAAACGCGATGCCGGAGAGCCGGAAGGCTTTGGCGGACGGCGGCAATACGCGCAGCATCAATCGCTCCGGCTGCCACGCCCGCGCCTTCTTCCACCACGGCCACGATTTCGCCCCACGGGTCGATCAGCATGCTGTGGCCCCAGGTCCGGCGGCCGTTTTCGTGATTGCCGCCTTGCGCGGCAGCCAGCACGTAGCATTGGTTTTCGACTGCGCGCGCCTTCAGCAGCGTTTCCCAGTGGGCCTTGCCCGTGGTGTACGTGAACGCGGACGGCACGACCATCAACGCGCAATCGCCCATTTTTCTGTAGAGCTCGGGAAAGCGCAGGTCGTAACACACCGACAACCCCACGCGTCCGAATGGCGCATCAAACGTACGCACTTCGCTTCCCGGACAGATCGTGCGGGCTTCGTCGAAGGATTCCGTGCCTTTCTCGAAGTTGAAGAGATGAATCTTGTCGTAACGGGCGACCTGCTTGCCGGTTGGATCGAAGACCAGCGTGGTATTGAGCACGCGCGCCGCTTCAGGCGATTCCAGCGGCAAGGTCCCGCCGATCACCCATACGCGGTGCTCGCGCGCCGCGTCCGCCATGAACGCCTGGATCGGGCCGTGGCCGGGCTTCTCGCGGATCGCGAGCTTGTCAGTGTCCTTCAAACCCATGTAGCAGAAATATTCCGGCAGAAGCACGAGCTGCGCGCCATCGCGCGCGGCTTCGGCAATTAGCCGTCCGGCCTGCGCGATATTGCGTTCGCGATCCGGTGCGCTCACCATTTGCAGCGCGGCTACGCGGAACATCCCGGGAGTGCCTTCGCTTGATTTTTCGCTCATGTCAGCCTGCTAAAAAAGGGGCGCGATGATAACCACGATGGGTGATCGAAATCGCCTGCTGCCAGCCAGTCGGACCTTCGCTGAAACACTATCAAATCGCTCAATTGGGCGCGGCTTCAGCGGGAATTTCGATCTTACCCTGATCGCCTTTCACCCGCTGGATCACGGGTTTCGACCACGAGCCGGTAATGGAATAGTTAATAGTGAACGCTTTTCCAATCGACTTTGATAGCACCAGATCAGCCACCAGCGTGCCGAGCCCGAGCAAAGGATTGATCACGGCCGCGCCTATCGCGACGGCGCCCGCGCTGATCGTCGGGATAACCTTGGCGTGCAGGTCCTGGGTTTCCTTCGGCAGATCGACCAGCCCTTTCAGCTCAACGCGTGCAGGCGCCGTGATCATCGTGAAATCATTGGTGCGGCCGATACCATTTTGAACCGTGCCCGAGCCCGTGATCTTTTCGAACGGCAGCCCCTTGCCGAGCACGTCCTGGAAATTCAGCGTGAGGAAGTGCGCGAGACTTTGCAGGCTGAGCACGCCGAGCAGCTTGGCCGCGCCCGGATTGACCTTGAGAATCTGGCCGTGCTGCAGGTCGACATTCAGTCGGCCGTTGAGCGTGGGCAGGTCGACTGCGGCTGGACTGCCGTCCCAGCCAAACTGGCCTGTCACCGTGCCTTTGCCGTTCTTCAACGTGCGCGGCAAGCCCAGCCGTTCAACCAGCGCACCGGCATCCATGATGTCCAGCTTGAAATCCAGCGCGGTGCGGCGGGGGGCGTTGTCGTCCGCTTCGGCCGGAAAACCCACGGGACCGCTGATCGTGCGCCAGTTGGCCGTGGCCGAAAGTGTCGCGTCCGGGTTGCTCAGGTCGAGCTTGTCCAGATGCCAGACCGGCACGTTGTCTTCCACGTCGTTGTGCGCGTCCACTTCAAGGCGCCCGAGCGGGCGCCCGCGCACCACGAGTTCGTTCACGATCAAATCGATGGACGGCATGTTGGCCGGCGGCTTGCGGATCATCTGTCCGACCAGGTCGGTTTCCTCCTTGCCCGGAATCACGACTTTCGTGAACCGCGCCTGCAACGCCCCCGGACTGCCCTTCGTCGCGCCCGGCGTCCATTCGGCATTGCCCGTGACCTGATCCGACGCAATGTTCGCCTGCCACTTGCGGTCATCGCCCAGATTTGCGCCGATCGCCACATCTTCCCAGCGCCGGTTGAGCAGCTTGATGGTGGCGAAATGCAGCGCGAAACGCTTGGGGATGAACTGCTTCACCACCTGCGATTGAGCTTTCAGGTCCGGTTGCGGCATTGGTCCCAATTCGGTGATCAGCTTGCGCCACGCATCGGCATCGAGTTCATCGATCTCCACCGTCGCCGTCACACCCTGCGCCGGCAGATCGGCTGGTTTGTTCACGCCGACAGCACCACGTTCCACGATCGGCGCTTCCTTGCCGGTCTGCTTGAGCAAGTAATGCGCATTCACCGGCCCGAGCGTGAGTTTCGCGTCGTGTTCCTGCATGGATCCCGCGACCGGCGTGAACGTGAACGCGAAGGGCATGGGCGTGCCCTCGCTCTTGTTGAAGGGCGCCGGGAAGTCCAGGCCGAGGCCGGTCAAGTCGGAGTTGGCCTCGACTTGCGGCAACGCGTTTTTCATCCCGCGCACGCGCAGGTTGTACGGTGCGGTGCCGCTGATGTGCCTGAGAATTTGTGCGGCCTGCGCCTGATCGTGCGCGTTCAGGCTTTGGGCTGCGTCGGCGCCTATGCGGCCATTTACATCCAACGCATAGCTGCCGTCGGGTTTCACGCCACCGGCGCCACGCACATTGCCGCCCAGGAATTTCGCCGTGAGGCCATCGAGCGATGCGGTTTTCTCACCGAAGCGCACCCGCCCCTTAAGATCCGACAGCGGCGGCAACGCACCGTACGCGAGGTCGTTGCCGTTGAACGCGAGCGCCCCTTTGTACCCCACGTGCGGCCGCACGCCGGGCGGCGGCGCGACTCGCGGGATTTCCAGTTGCAACGCGAGCGCGGCGCTACCCGTCGCGTGGATCTTCGTCGACACGTGGTGTGAGAGCGCGCCAAGCGAGCTGTCTTCCACGTAGCGAAGCAAGTCGGTGATCGGGCCGTGCGCGTCGGCGTCGATCAACAGTTTTGATTCGCGATTGCCCAGGTCTTCAATACGTCCCGTCGTCTTGACCACGCTCACGCCGAGATAATGGCCGCGCGAAATATCGAAGCCCAGTTTGTTTTCGGCGAGATGAAACGTCCCGTCAATACCGTCGAATGCCGGCCACACATTCGGTGTGCCGTTCGCCATGGTCCGGGGCGGATAGGGCGTCGGCTCGAACTTGCCGCCCGAGAATGGCGCGACGATGCGGAACTGGCCGGCATCGGGGAAACGCGAATAGGGGAATTTCGTCAGGTCGCCGTGAATTTCGATGGTGGCGTTGCGTGAGATGCCGGCTTGCAGCGCGTGGCCCAGATACAGCCGCAGTTTTTCGCTGATGCTCGTCGGCAGGTAATGCACGAGGCTCGTCACATTCAGGTGCGCGGCTTTTGCCTTGAGATCGAGCGAACCGCGGCCTTCGCCCTCGTTCCTGTAATCTGCCGTCGCGCTCGCTTCGGCGTCCGCGTTCTTGACGTGCAGCGTCTGCACGTGCGCGGTAATCGCCTTGTGCGCCTTGCCCGGCGCGTCGGCGAGGGTCCAGGTCACGCGGCCGTCAATCTGATCGAGCACGAGACGCGGGTTATCGAAGACGCCGGGCAGGGTGATCGCGGTATTTTTCGTATCGATGACCGCGCTGCCATGATCCTGATCAGCGTCAATACTGCCCCACAGGTTTTCCACGCCCGGAATCCCGGCCCGCGGATGGTTGTTGATCGTCAATCCCGGCGGCGGTTCCTGGGCTTGCACGCTCACACCGTGCAGGTCGCCCTTGACCGTGTAGCGCATCGGCGGCTCGGCGCCTGTCTGACGCTGGGCCAGCATCTGGGCGTGGGTCGTCGGCCTGGGCCGCTCGGTTTGCAGCGTGTAATTGGCTATCTGGCCACGCGGGTTGAAGCGGATCAGCTCGTTCTGCAGCTTTGACGGCAACGGCAGCGCGCGCAAGAATTCGCCCAGGATCCCGAGATCGACGACATCGCCCGCCACGCCGAACATTTGCCCGCGCTCCAAGCTCGCCGCGCGGTAATTGCCGGTCAGCGTATGCAAGGCCAACAGGCGAGACACCGGCGTGCCGTCGGCGAGTGGCGGCTGGCCGAGTTCCGCGCGCAGGTTCGCGAGCTGCAACGTGTATTCGTCGTCCTGCTGCGCGAGGTTCCAGTTGAAGTTCGCGATCGGTACGTCGAGACGCGGCTGCGTTGGACGCACGCGCAACGCGATGTCGGAGCCTGTCAGGTCGCCGCCCGCTGATTGCAGCTTGCCGCTCGCGAAGTCGATCCAGATGCGGTTGTCGAAACGTCCGCCGTAGGTCGCAAACGGCATCTTCACGTACTGCGAGAGCATGGGCAGATCGACAGGACCAGTCGACAGATACGCCTGGCCCGTCCAGTTCGCCGGCCGGCCGGGCACGCTGAAGCGGGGCGTCGTGAAGTCCGCTCGGAAGTCGAGCGGACCGTGCAGCAGGTCGCCGTCGGGCGGCGCCTGCAACGCCAGCCGATGATGCGGACCGTCGTTGAGAATGGCGAGCTTGATACGCTTGAGCGCGAGTTCCGGCGCGTCGCGCTCGCCGTCGTGCCAGCGCAGCGTGCCGTCGCGCAGCACGATGGCTTGCTGTCTCAGCAGCCAGGTCATGAAGGCGTCGTTACCCGTGTGTTTCGCCTGGATCGGCACGCCGGCTACGCTGAAGGCCCCGTCGGCGGCGCGCGAGATGATGACGTCGGGGCCATCGACGGTCAGATTCGAGAGCAGCGGGATGGGACCGATCAGCGAGCGCCACGCGACTGTTGCGCTGGCATGCGGAACCGCGAGACCGGGCGTGCCGTCAGCGGCGTCGATCCGGAGATTGTCGATATCGAATGAAGGTTCGAAGCCGGACCACTTCGCCGTGATGCGCCCGATGCGTAACTGCGCATGGATCTTCGACGAGACAATTTGCTCGATGCGCGGCCTGAACGCATCGATCTGGGGAAGCAGGGCGTAACGCAGCGTGAGATAGATGCCGGCGACCGCGAAATAGATCACGGCGACCAGCACCAGAAGGACTTTGAGCGCCCGCGACAAAGCGAGCTCGGCGCGACCACCTGGCTTCACGGGTACAGCTTCAGGTGGGTCGGCGAGTTCCTTTCGGTCGGACATGCTGCGGCGGGTCGGCGATATGGTAGGTTTTCGAGATTTGACGTTGAAATGTAACACAGCGCGCAGTGCAAAAAACTGCGGGAACACGCTACGATGCGGCCGCTAAGCCACGCCGGACGGCGTTCTGCACACCTCGCACCAATTTGCGCAAAAGCCCCGGTGTACTGCCGGACTTGTTTGAGAGCAATGACTGAGCCCGACCTTTCATGACCGACGCCGTTTTGCTGAGTGCCAACGCTTCCCACTATGCCGCGCGCATGTATGCCGCGCGCCCCGAATTGCCGGCGCAAGTGACCGAATGGTCAAAAGCGCCGGTTCGCCGCGCCTGGATAGAAGCGCGGCTGAACGCCCTGTGCGACGGCTGTTCGACGCGCTCGGCCAGCGGCCGGCTTGATGAGGCGGCGCTCAAGACTGCGCTCAGGCGCTTGCGCATCGAGGTCTTCTGCACAGTGATGGAACGCGATCTCGCCGGCCTCGCGCAGGTTGCCGAAGTCACGGGCGCCATGACCGATCTCGCCGAGCTGACCATCCAGCGCGCGCTCGCGGTGTTGTCGGCGGATCTGGAAGTCACGTTCGGCGAGCCGCGCGGGCCTGACGGACAGCGCTTGACGCTGGGTGTGGTGGGAATGGGGAAGCTCGGTGGACGTGAGTTGAACGTGTCGTCGGATATCGATCTGATCTTCGTCTATGAAGAGGACGGCGAGACGGCAGGCGGCGAACGCGCGGCGCTATCGACCCAGGAATATTTTACGCGGCTCGGCCGCAAGCTGATAGGTGCATTGGCCGAGGTGACGGAAGACGGTTATGTCTTTAGAGTCGACATGCGGTTGCGGCCGAACGGCGATGCCGGTCCGATCGCGTGCGGGCTCGGCATGCTCGAAGAGTATTTCTATGTGCAGGGCCGCGAGTGGGAGCGCTACGCGTGGATCAAGGGGCGGCTGGTCTCCGAGGGCGAAAGCGAACCGGCGCAACGCCTGGCAAAGCTGCTCGACGCGCTAGCTAAGCCGTTCATCTACCGGCGCTATCTCGACTACGGCGTGATCAGCGCGATTCGTGCGCTGCATTTGCAGATCAGGCAGGAAGCACAGCGGCGCGCGTCGATGCGACCGGACAAAGCCGACGACATCAAGCTCGGCCGAGGCGGCATTCGGGAGATCGAGTTCAGCGCGCAGGTGTTTCAACTGATCCGTGGCGGCCAGATTGCTGATCTGCGCATTCGTCCGACCTTGTCCGTGCTGAATCGCGCGGCGGCGCACGGGTTGATATCGGCGAAGGTCTGTAGCGAACTCACCGACGCGTACTTGTTCCTGCGTAAGCTCGAGCACCGCTTGCAGTATCGAAACGATGCGCAGACGCACGCCATGCCGGTCGCGCCGGACGACCGCGCGGTGCTTGCCGACGTAATGGGGTTCGCCGATTACCCGGCGTTGACCGATGCGCTGGAAGCGCACCGGGCGCGCGTTGAGCATCAGTTCGACCAGATTTTCGCCGATAAGGTGAAGGGCGACGGCGGTTGCGCGGTCGCGGAAGACTCGGCGGCGTCCTGGGTCTGGAGCAGCGCGCTCGCCGACGACAGCGCCGAGGAACAGTTGGTCGAGCGCATGACCGGACTGGGTTTCACCGACGCCACCGCTGTGCTCACGCGTCTGCGCACCGTGTGGAAATCAACGCGATACGAAGGTTTGCCTGAGCGCAGCCGCGAGCGGTTCGACATCGTCGCCCAACGTGCGCTCGAGGCCGCGAAGGCTGTCGAGCCGCCCGAGCGGCGTGGCGACACCATTGCCCGGCTGTTCGATCTGCTCGAAGCGGTCAGCCGGCGCGGCTCTTATCTCGCGATGCTCACCGAATATCCGGCGGCGCTCGAGCGGGTGTTGTCGGTGCTGGGCGCGTCGCGTTGGGCGGCGGGATATTTGATTCGCCATCCGCAGCTTCTGGATGAATTGCTCGACGATGAAGTGATCGCGAGCCCCTTCGATTGGGCGCAATTTCGCGATTCCTTGCGCGCGCAAATTGCCGCCGCCGATGGCGCCGAGCAACAGATGAACCTGCTGCGCCACGCGCACCAGGCGGAGGTGTTCCGCATTCTGCTGATCGACCTGGGCGGCAAGCTCACGGTTGAGCATGTAAGCGACCTGTTGTCGGCGCTGGCTGATGCCGTGCTCGATGTCACTATTGAAACGGTGTGGTCGCAGTTTGCGAAGCGTCATCGGGACGTGCCGCGTTTTTCTGTGATTGCTTATGGGAAGCTGGGCGGCAAGGAGCTGGGTTATGCCTCGGACCTGGACCTGATCTTCCTGCACGACGACCCAGACGAGGCTGCGGCGGATATCTACGCAACCTTCGCGCGCCGGCTGATCACGTGGCTTACTACAGCAACCGGCGCAGGCACGTTATTCGATATCGATTTGCGGCTGCGCCCGAATGGAGAATCGGGTTTGCTGGTGACGAGCCTGGAATCGTTCCGGCGTTATCAGATTCGCGAGGGCGATGCGGCCAATACGGCGTGGGTCTGGGAACATCAGGCGTTGTCGCGGGCGCGTTATTGTGCCGGCGATGCCGAGATTGGCGAGCGCTTCGAGGAGATTCGCGCCCAGGTTCTGACTATGCCGCGAGATGCCGTTGCGTTGGCGCAGGAGATTGTCGCGATGCGCGAGCGGGTGGATGCCGGGCATCCAAACCGGAGCAAGCTATTCGATTTGAAGCACGACCGCGGCGGGATGGTGGATATCGAGTTCATCGTGCAGTACTGCGTGCTGCTGCATGCGCGCGAAGACGCCGAATTCGTGCGGAATATGGGCAATATTTCGTTGTTGCGGCTGGCCGCGGGGTTCGGGCTGATGAGCGTCGAGGAGGCGGAAACGGTGGCGGCTGCGTATCGGCGGTATCGGAAATTGCAGCACACGCTGAGGCTTGACGGGATGGAGAAGGCGCGGGTCGAGCCGGATGTCGTGGTGGCGGAGAGGGAAGCTGTGACGGGGCTGTGGAAGCGGGTATTTGGGTAGTGGGAGTGGCCCGCCTGGACTCGGTTGGGGGCGCATGCGAACGCCCCTTCTTAGGCCGCCAGCATTTCCTTCGCGTGTTTGCGCGTGGTGGCCGTGATTTCGAGTCCGCCCAGCATGCGTGCGACTTCCTCTACGCGCTTCGACTTATCCAGCGGCGTAACGGTGCTGACCGTCCCGCCCGCTGAGTCTCCGGCTTTCGCCACCTGGAAGTGATGATCGCCACGTGCCGCGACTTGCGGCAAATGCGTGACGCACAACACCTGCCGGTCGCGGCCCAGTTGATGCAGCAGGCGCCCGACTACTTCCGCGACGCCGCCGCCAATTCCGGTATCCACTTCGTCAAAGATCAATGTGGGGGTTGGGCTCGCCGTGCTTGCAATCACCGCCAACGCCAAACTGATCCGCGCGAGTTCGCCGCCAGACGCGACCTTCGCCAAGGGCCTCAAGGTCACGCCCGCATGCCCAGCCACCCGGAATTCGATCTGCTCGAGCCCATTCGCTCCACCCTCTGCAAGCGGCACGAGCGCGACGTCAAAGCTTCCACCCACCATCGATAATTCCTGCATGCCCTTGGTGACTGCCTTGCCAAGCGACTTTGCGGCTTTCCCGCGCGCCTTCGACAACACCGTCGCTTCCGCCAGATAAGCTTCTTTCGCTTTCGTCACGGCGGCGCGCAGTGCATCGAGATCGGCGGCGGCGTCGAGCGCCGCCAGCTGTCTGCGCCGCTCCGCATGCTCTTCGGGTAACGCTTCGGGTTGCATGCGGAACTTGCGTGCGGCCGAATGCAGTTGCTCCATCCGATGCTCGACCTGCGCGAGGCGGTTCGGGTCAAGCTCGAGCCGCTGCGCGTAGTGCGAGAGCGAATACGACGCTTCCTGCAATTGAATTTCGGCGGGTTCGAGCGAAGCCAGCACGTCGGCAAGCGCGGGATCAATATCAACAAGACTGCGCAGCTTCGAGACGATTGCCGCGAGCTGCGTGATCATGGCTTCGTCCGACTCGGACAGCGCGTTCAGCGCACCCTGCACACCGTCGATCAAACTCGCCGAATGCGATAGCCGATGATGCTCGGCGCTCACTTCTTCCCACTCGCCCGGCTGCGGCGCAATTTTGTCGAGTTCGCTCAACTGCCACGCAAGCCGCTCCCGCTCCAGTTGCAACTCGCGATCGCGGTTCTGCGCCAGATCCACAGCATGCGTTGCGTCGCGCCAGACCCGATGTGCTCGCGCTACTTTCTGTGCCGAGTCGAGAAGGCCCGCGTGGGTATCGAAGAGTTCGCGTTGAGCGTCCGGGCGCATCAGCAATTGATGCGCGTGCTGGCCGTGGATGTCGACGAGCATCTCGCTCAGTTCACGCAATTGCACAAGCGTCGCGGGCGTACCGTTGATAAACGCCCGCGAACGTCCGCTTGAATCGACCACGCGGCGCAGCATGACCGTGTCGGCGTCGCCGACAGCCAGCGCGTGCTCATCCAGCCAGCGCGACACCTGCGCGTGGGTCGAAAACTCGGCCGTGATGTCCGCGCGCGCCTCGCCGGTCCGCACGATGCTGGCGTCGGCGCGGGCACCGAGCGTGAGCGCGAGTGCATCGATGAGAATAGACTTGCCGGCGCCGGTTTCGCCTGAAAATACGGTGAAGCCGCGCTCGAACTCGAGGTCAAGCGCGGCGACAATGACGAAGTCGCGAATCGAGAGATGACGGAGCATGGGCGTCTTAGAGTTTCGTGGCGTCTTCGTGCGAGGGATATTCGTTCCAGTGCAGTTTTTTGCGCAGCGTGGCGTAATGGCTATAGCCGACCGGATGCAGTACCGGCACGGTATGGCGCGAACGCCGCACTTCAATGGTGTCGTTCAATTCGACAGCGGTAAACGACTGCATGTCGAAATTCACGTTCACGTCGCGTCCGCCAATAATCTGGATATCGACCTGCGAGTCGTCGGGCAGAACAATTGGACGATTCGACAGCGAATGCGGTGCAATGGGTACGAGTACAAAGCCTTGCAATTGCGGGTGCAGGATGGGTCCGGAAGAGGAGAGCGCGTACGCGGTCGACCCCGTGGGCGTGGCGACAATCAGGCCGTCCGAGCGCTGGTTGTACATGAAACGCCCGTCCACTGACACGCGCAGTTCCGCCATGCCCGAAAAGCCGCTGCGATTCACCACGACGTCATTGAACGCCAGCGCGTGATAGATCGGCCGGCCGTCCCGGACAATGCGCGCTTCCAGCAATGTCCGCTCTTCGCGCTCGAAACTGCCGGCGAGCATTTGCGGCACGAGCTCCTGCATTTCGGCCAGCGTGATGTCAGTGATGAAACCGAGCCGCCCGTGATTGACGCCGATCAGCGGCGTCCGGTACGGCGCGAGCTGCCGCCCAATGCCGAGCATGGTGCCGTCGCCGCCGAGCACGACCGCCACGTCCGCACGCGCGCCAATCTCCGGCGCGGTCAGAGCGGGGTAGTCTGTTACGCCGACGTCATGCGCCGTTTCGGCTTCGAACACGACGTCGAAGCCGCGTTTCAGAATGCACGCGGCGAGCGCCGTCAGCGGCTCCCTGATGCCGGGCGTATTGTTGCGCCCCACGAGCGCAACAGTCTTGAATTGGGTACCAATTTCCATGCCGGCATTACACCATAGGTGAGGATCGAAAAGAACCGCACGCCACGACCGCGGCGCCTACGCGTTGTGTGTATACGCTAAGCCCCGGGCGTGACGGGGAATTGTCGTTAGAATGGTGCGGATCATGAATTAATGACGGGTGAATGACAAAATAACGTCAATCGTCGTCGCACAATTTGCTGCGCTCGCTGTTTCCTTACACGTTGAGCTAAAATTTCCCGATGCTAGACCCACGTGCCCAGACCCTCCTCAAGACGCTGATCGAGCGCTATATCGCCGAAGGTCAGCCGGTCGGTTCCCGCACGCTGTCGCGTTATTCCGGACTCGAGCTCAGCCCGGCCACCATCCGCAACGTCATGTCGGACCTGGAGGACCTCGGGCTGGTGGTGAGCCCGCATACGTCTGCGGGGCGGATTCCCACGCCGCGTGGCTACCGGCTCTTCGTGGACACCATGCTCACCGTCGAAACTACTGACGACGAAGCCATGACGTCCGCCGTCAAGATCAAGCTGCAGGGCGGCGAGCCGGCGAAGATTGTGGCCGCCGCGGCGAGCGTGCTGTCGAGCCTGTCGCAGTTCGCCGGCGTCATTCTCACGCCGCGCCGCAGCCACATGTTCAAGCAGATCGAGTTCATGCGCCTGTCTGATAAACGCATCCTGCTGATCATAGTGACGCCGGAAGGCGACGTGCAGAACCGCATCATGGCGACCCAGCGTGACTATTCGCCGTCGCAGCTCACCGAGGCGTCGAACTATATCAACGCGAATTTCGCGGGGTTGTCCTTCAACGAAGTACGCCGCCGACTGCGCGAGGAAATCGACGCGCTGCGCGGCGACATGACCTCGCTGATGCAGGCAGCGGTGGCCGCGAGCGTCGACGAAACGGATCAAGGCGACACCCTGCTGATTTCCGGCGAGCGCAATCTGCTGGAAGTGGCGGATCTTTCCTCCGACATGGCGCGGCTGCGCAAGCTCTTCGACGTGTTCGACCAAAAGACGAGTCTCCTTCAATTACTCGATGTCTCGAGCCACGCGCAAGGCGTGCAGATTTTTATCGGCGGCGAGTCGAATCTCGTGCCGATCGAGGAAATGAGCGTGGTAACCGCGCCCTATGAAGTGAACGGAAAGATTGTGGGCACGCTGGGCGTGATCGGACCCACGCGGATGGCGTACAACCGCGTGATTCCTATTGTTGATATCACAGCGCGCTTGCTCTCCCTTTCGCTCAGTAGCCAGCAATAGGCCCGTAGAAGCGGCTGCCAATAAGCCGCTCGAAATGAGGCAAATGAGGCCAATGAGCCCATAAGCCCGATAAGCCGTCCGCCGGTCCGGCCCGCAAAATGCTGTGAACTCCCGGCAGACAAGCCATCTTGCCTTGCGCCAGCCCCGTGCACCACTCGGCCGTTCGGTCGATGTTGCGTTCCGAAACCCGCCGCTATAATGGGTTTCACTTACTTACATGGGCTTCGCAGCCTCTTTCCTTTATGCGCTACGACCTCGAGTTGCCTTCGCAGCCTTCCGCTTCGCATCGCGTCGCGGTGCTGCTGATCAACCTCGGCACGCCGGACGCACCTACGCCCAAGGCAGTGCGCAAGTACCTCGCGCAGTTTTTGTCGGACCCGCGCGTGGTGGAAATTCCTGCGCTCGCATGGCAAGTAATTCTGCGGCTGGCAATCCTGCCGTTCCGCGGCCGGGCGTCAGCGAAGAAATATGCCCAGGTATGGCTGCCCGAAGGATCGCCGCTGCGGGTCTATACGGAAAAGCAGGTTGAGGGGTTGCGGCGCTTATTCATGGTGAACGACTATCACGTGATCGTGGACTACGCCATGCGCTACGGCACGCCCGGCATTCCGGCCATGATGAATCAACTCAAGCTGGAAGGCGCCGAGCGCGTGCTGCTGGTGCCCATGTATCCGCAATACTCGTCGTCGACCACGGCCACCGCGTTCGACGACGCATTCAACGCCTTGCGGCGCGTGCGCAATCAGCCAGAACTGCGCACTATCCGCCAATACGCCGATCATCCGGCCTATATTGGGGCGCTGGTCGAGCAGGTACGCGACTATTGGCGGCATCATGGTCAGCCGGACTTTGCGGCGGGCGACCGGCTGGTGCTGAGTTTCCACGGCGTGCCAAAGCGCACCATGGATCTTGGCGATCCATATCATGATCAGTGTCAACAGACCGGCTCGTTGCTCATGGCGGCGCTCGGGCTGTCGCCAGTCGAATGCCGAGTGACGTTCCAGTCGCGTTTTGGGCCGTCGGAATGGCTGCAGCCTTATACCGCGCCCACGCTCACTGAACTGGGTGCAGCGGGGGCGAAACGGGTGGACGTGTTCTGTCCGGGTTTTACGTCAGATTGCCTGGAAACCATCGAGGAAATCGGCATTGAAGTGCGCGATGAATTCCTGCACGCGGGCGGCAAGGAGTTTCACCGTATTCCTTGTCTGAACGCATCGCCGGCCTGGATCAAGGCGCTGGGCGAAATTGTCGCGCAGCACCTGCAGGGCTGGCCGGTGCAGGCGCCGCAAACGCTGAGCGCAGCCGCATAAACCGAGCTAATGAACTACCAGATCTCAACCGACTCCGGCGCGCGCCTTCGTATCGATAAATGGCTGTGGGCAGCGCGCTTTTTCAAAACCCGCTCGCTGGCGAGCGACGCCGTCGAGAAGGGCCGCGTGCGAATTGGCGGCGCGAATGTGAAGCCGTCCAAGGATGTGCGCGTTGGCGATCTCGTGGAAATCGAGATTGAACACGTGCTTTGGCAAGTGAATGTGCTGGGAATTTGTGAAGTTCGCGGCCCGGCGCCCATTGCACAGACGCTTTATGCCGAAACGGACACTGGACGGGAAAAACGCGTGGCGGAGAATGAGCGGAGGAAGACGTATCGTGAACCGGCAGCCGCATTGCAGGGTCGCCCGACGAAGCGCGACCGCCGCATCATCGACAAACTTTCAGGCTCGGACTGAAAAAGTGTTCCATGGTGGCCGACACGCCGCCGTACTCTGTAGTGTGTTCGTTGACCGCGCCGGACATGCAAATGGTCGTGGTGCCGCCAACTAGTACCAATGCGACGATCGCAATAGCAAAGGTCAGTTTCATGGGCACCCCCTGTAACAACGCAACAGCTCTGAAAAACGGGCGCTAGAGCTGACTTGAAGCAAGCTTTAGCGATTAAAAGACTTGGATTCGGGCATTCGTAAGATTAGGGTTAACTAGAGCTTCCGAAGACATGTTCGAAGTGTAGGCGAGCAAGTCGACCGGCTCAATCTGAATCTGATGACAGGCCCAAAATGGTTGTAACCGGTCATTTCCGCAGCCTAGAAACGGCGCCGGAAAGCGCGTGCAACCCCTTGAAAACGCTCATCTGAGCCTCAGATGTGCTTCTTAGGACGAGCAAAGGATGTACCTCGCTTTAGTCGCACTGTCCGCGTTTCGGGCAGTTGTGTTTTTGCAACGTTGAGTTGGCGGTTATCATCGGCAGCTTTTCGATGGGCCGAAACCGCAACGTTGCGTTCGATTTCATCCGTTTTCACCCATAGCAAAATCTCAAGCGACATGGAAAACACGCAAGACAATTCCGGGACCCAGAACCCCTCGTCCGCCGACAATACCGCGGCGGCTCAAACTATCCAGCAACCCGGTGCGCCGGACGGGACTTCCTCCCCGGAAACCGTGGACGCAAACGAAACCGAGGCATTGCTCGCTGAAGCGCAAGCGAAGGCAGCATCGTTGCAAGAAGAGTTCTTGCGTGCGAAGGCCGAGACCGAGAATGTGCGGCGCCGGGCGCAGGAAGATGTGCAGAAGGCGCATAAATTCGCGATCGAGAATTTCGCGGAGAACCTGCTGCCGGTGCTCGACAGCCTGGAAGCCGCGCTGACGCATTCGTCCACCGACCTGGCAAAAGTTCGCGAAGGCGTTGAGTTGACGCTGCGTCAACTGACCGCCGCGCTCGAAAAAGGCCGTGTGGTCGAGGTGAATCCTGTAGGCGAGAAGTTCGATCCGCACCGCCATCAGGCTATTTCCATGGTGCCGGCCGAACAGGACGCGAACACGGTGGTGTCGGTGCTGCAAAAGGGCTATGTGATTGCGGACCGCGTTTTGCGCCCGGCGCTCGTCACGGTCGCCGCGCCGAAATAAGCGTTTCGGCTAAAGACGCTGCTGTCATGGCCAATATCCCTGTCGACGCCAGCGCGTTTGCGGCGTTCGACATGCAGGAATTGAGCGCCGAGACGTTCGACGCCGGTCTCAGGTCGGCGGGGGACGAATTGGCCGTCGTATTTTTCTGGGGTTTCGAGTGCTTCAACTGCGAAATCGCGAAGAAGGCGATGCTCGCAAAACCGGACGAGATCCGGGCGCTCGGGTTGAAGTGGTTTCAGAGCAACGTCTACGAGCATCGCGATCTCGGCCGCCGTTTCATGCTGCATGGCGTGCCAACGTGGTTTTTCTTCTACCGCGGCAAGCGTCTCGGACGAGCCACCGGCTGGCACGGGCTCGGCCAGTTCGGAGCCGCTGTTGCAGCCGCCCGGGAGAAAATCCGGGCGCTCGAAGTGAAGGCTTGAGCTGCAAGTCCCAAGAAAAGTTTCAGATCGGCTGAAAAAAAGCGGGAAAGCATTAGTTTTTGGTCTTGAAAACGATGCGAACGCTCTTATTTGGCGTACAGGGTTAAATTTTGGGCATCCGGCTAGCGAATTCGACCGTCAACCACGCCGAAAACGCGAAAACGGACCTGCTGCAATCAAAGTCAGGAGAGTGATAAAAATGGGCAGAATCATTGGTATCGATCTGGGCACGACGAACTCGTGCGTCGCGATCATGGAAGGCAACACGGTCAAGGTGATTGAGAACGCGGAAGGCACGCGCACCACGCCGTCGATCATTGCTTATGTGGACGACAACGAAATTCTCGTCGGCGCGCCGGCGAAGCGTCAGTCGGTCACGAACCCGAAGAACACGTTGTACGCAGTCAAACGGCTGATCGGTCGCCGGTTCGACGAAAAAGAAGTGCAAAAGGACATCGCGTTGATGCCTTACAAGATCGTGCGCGCC
>NZ_MTHB01000016.1 GCF_002220365.1 Caballeronia sordidicola
CCATGCCCTCGGCCTCACGATGTGCGGCCCATCGTCGGGCCACCAAGTTGCGGCCTGGCGGTGTCGTGCCTGTTTCTACGCATCTGCGCCGGATTTCGAGCGTCAGGTCGGTGAGTGGATGAGCCAGCAGACGCTGCCTGGGAAGCCACGTAGTGAGCACGTCGTCGACGATCAATTCTGTCCGGGCACCCAGGCGCCGGCTGCCGGCTTTGGGGCCACGCTCACGCGGTCTGACCGCACTGATAACGGGGTCTGCCAGAAATCGCTTCCGCAACCGATAGACCGTCGTCCAGTGCACGTTGAGCAGTCCTGCTGCCTGCAGTGCCTGGGCCTTCGAAAGAGGTTGGGTTCCAAGCGGGCGAAGTATGCGGGCGATGACAGCTTCCCGGGCTTCGTGTTCGTTGGCCTTGGGCATGATGGCTCGGATGTCAGGGGCGACCGAGCTACATTAGTACAATTAGAGGGCAAGCAGGACGCGTTAGCAGAAATAGTGAACGGGGGCCTATAGCATGTTGCGTGTAAGCAACAATCTGATCAACAAGGAAAGGTTCGAATTCAGCAATGAAATCAACGGTATGGCAGTTTTTCCGCTAGGCTAGAAGAATTAAGGCCCGCGATTAGCAAAATTAACGGACCTCAACACCATTGACCAGCGCGCCTACAAAGTGATGTCGCGGACAAAGCGTCCGAGTTCATCGGCGCAGGCGTCCGGTGCGGTCCAGGGCAGGTGCGCGAATCCGGCAAACCGACCCGGGTGCGCCGCGACGGCTTTCGCTAACGTATTGTTCGCCTCACGCGCGAATCCTGGACTCGCTTGCGGCGACGCCGGGTCGGTGCCCGGTCCTTCGTACGCTAATTTTTATAGCCTATCGAGAACAGGCAATAAATCGACCGGTTCAGGACGAGTTGTGTAATCCGGGTTGACTTCGCTATAGGCGATAACGCCATCGCGGCCAATTACATAGCGTGCCGGGATTGGCAACGTCCAACTATCCTCGCCATTGAAGACCGGCAACGGTCCGCCCAACTGCTTGTGCACTTCGCGCATTTCGTCGGGCACGGTCCAGCGCAGGCCGAATGCCGCCCCTACGTCGCCACCCTTGTCGCTAAGGATGGGAAACGTCAGTTCATTCTCGCGACGCGACTTCCGGTTGTTAGTCGTGGTCTGTTGCGAGATCGCTGCGAGTAAAGCACCGCGCGATTCAATATCGCCCAGCGCGGCCTGAAGCGCCTTCAATTCGATATTGCAGAATGGGCACCACACGCCCCGGTAGAACGTCAGCACTAGCGGACCCTTCTCAAGCATATCGACAGAAGAAAAAGATTCGCCATCTTGATCGAGCAGCGTGAACACGGGAGCACGATCCCCCGTTTTCAGCGCCCTGTCCGCCTGCCCCGATTTTACTAACGTAGCGATCGTGCGACCCGATACCGCGCCGTATTCCGGTTTGAAGTTAGGCTTCGGCGAGGCCTTGTAGGCGGTAAGCGCTTCCTTGAGAGTCATTGTGATCCCTTGTTTGTAACGGTCGATACAATATCGCTTATGCCATCGAATCTTGTCAACAGGTATTTTTAGCAGTCGCTACAACTACGTTATAATACCGACATGGCACGAACAATCGGATTCGACTACGACAAAGCACTGGACCAGGCAATGTGGCTGTTCTGGAAGAAGGGCTATGCGGAAACCGCTCTGCGTGATTTATTGAAAGTCATGGGAATTGGCGAAGGCTCTTTCTATAACACGCTCAAGAGCAAGAAGAATCTTTATCTCGCCTGTTTGCAGCGGTATGAGGAAACCGAAGGCCGCAAGCGTGGACACGTGCTAATGTCGGCGTCGAGTGCGAGCTCAGGCATTCGGGCGCTTTTTAGCGTTGTGCTGGATTGCCTTGATGACCCGCAAACACCCTCTCGTCTTTGCATGTTCGCCGCGATGACGAGCGAGGAAGTCCTGGCGGAGCCCGACTTGCGGGAACGCGTTGAGCAAGGCATGAAACATTTCGATGCCCGTGTTGCCCAGCGTCTGCGCGAGGATCAGGATAAAGGAATACTTGATGCAGCACTAGACCCGCGCGTAGTTGCGCAAGTCATCACGACCTATTTGCAAGGCGTGTGGCGCATGGCGGTAGTGGATTACAACCGGCCGCGGTTCGAGCGGCAGATCGATGCGTTTCTAAGCGGGCTTGGCCTTTAAATTCAAGCGGAAGTGGTCCGCCTAG
>NZ_MTHB01000111.1 GCF_002220365.1 Caballeronia sordidicola
CTGCCGGGTTGAGGCGCTGCAACTCTCACAGATGGAGCGGGTGGAGAAGGCGCTCGTGCTGTACATGGTCGTATCGTGGCGTATCGCGCGGCTCATGCGTGTGGGCAGAACCTGTCCGGAGTTGGACGCGTCGCTGTTCTTCGAGCCTGACGAGATACACGGCGCCCACGTGCTCTGTAAGAAGGCGCGTCCGAAAAAACCACCGACGCTCAACCAGATGATACGGATGGTCGGCTCACTAGGCGGATTTCTCGGGCGCAAGAGCGACGGCGAACCGGGAGCGAAGACGCTGTGGATTGGCATGCAGCGAGTCATGGATGCTGTGATCACCATCCAGATCTTGCGCGACGGCTATGACACTTCTGTATAACGAAATGAGCTTATCTGGGTACGCGTCACTGAGCTTGCCGATATCGCTTACCTCACCGATTCACCAAAGGCTGCATCCATGAGTTTTTTCCTTGAAGTACTAGTCGGCGGTTTGTTGGCCGGCGTGATGTATTCGCTTGTTGCGATAGGTTTCGTATTGATCTACAAGGCATCAGGCGTGTTCAATTTCGCGCAAGGCTCGCTCGTGCTGTTCGGCGCACTGACCTTCGTAAGTCTTGTCGAACGTCACGTTGCCCCCTGGCTTGCTTTCGCGGCAACGCTTGTGGCGCTGGTACTGATCGCCATTGCGATAGAACGCGCAGTGCTTCGGCCGCTTGTGAACCGCACGCCTATCGTCCTGTTCATGGCGACACTGGGTCTGAGCTTCATTCTCGAAGGCGCTGCCCAGTTGTTCTGGGGCGCGCAGGTGCATGGCCTGGATCTCGGTATCGACGATAAACCGCTTCAATTGGGCGGCGTGATGATCAGCCAGTTCGATCTCTTCGCAGCGGCCACGGCTGGAGTGCTTGTGATTGCGTTATCGCTGCTGACGAATCGCACCCGGCTCGGTTTGTCGCTGCGCGCCGTTGCCGACGATCCGCTTGCCGCGCTTGCGGTGGGTATCCGCCTGCCGCGAATCTGGGCCATTGTCTGGTCGCTCGCGGGGTTCGTCAGTCTGGTTGCCGGCCTGCTGTGGGGCGCACGGCTCGGGGTGCAGTTCTCGTTGTCGCTGGTGGTGCTGAAGGCGCTGCCGGTGCTGATCATCGGCGGCTTCTCGTCGATCGGTGGAGCAATAGTGGGTGGTCTGCTGGTCGGCGCCTCGGAGAAGCTGGCCGAGGTGTATCTGGGCTCGCTGGTGGGCGGTGGTATCGAGAACTGGTTCCCATATGTGCTTGCCATCCTGTTCCTGCTTGCGCGTCCTGCGGGGTTGTTCGGCGAACCCGCCGTCGAACGGGTATGAGGCCGCTTATGTCGACCATCGTCATTCGCCGCCCGAGGCTGAACGTTGCAGCGCCCGCCACCCTCGGACTCACGATAGCCGTGGGCCTGGCCATCCTCGCTGCGGTGCCGGGTGTAGCCAGCGAATACTGGTTGAGCGCCGTGCTCACGCCCTTTCTGATCCTCTCGCTGGCTGGGCTTGGCTTGAATCTGCTGACGGGTTATGCCGGTCAACTGTCGCTGGGCACTGCGGCGTTCATGGCCGTCGGCGCCTATGCAACCTATAACTTCGCCGTCCGCGTGCCGGGGTTGTCTTTATTGGCGGACCTTCTGCTCGGCGGCTTGATTACGGCAATTATCGGCACGTTGTTCGGCCTGCCGAGTCTTCGCATCAAGGGCTTTTACCTGATTGCCTCAACGCTGGCCGCGCAGTTTTTCATCGAATGGCTCCTCACCAAAGTGAGCTGGTTCTCCAACGACGATACGTCCGGTGTCCTCAGCGCACCCCGGCTGTCGATCTTCGGCTGGTCCATCGCCACGCCGGTTTCGCGCTATCAGTTTGTTCTCGGCGTTGTTGTGGCGGTGTTCGTGGTGGCTTCCAGCCTTGTGCGCAGCGAACTCGGCCGGCGCTGGATGGCGGTACGCGACATGGACACGGCAGCCGCGGTCATCGGCATTCCGATTGGCCGCACCAAGTTGCTGGCATTCGCGGTCAGTTCGTTTGTCATCGGTATCGCGGGCGCGCTCTGGGCGTTTGCTTATCTCGGCACGGTCGAGCCGCATGGCTTCGACCTCAACCTGTCGTTCGAGGTGCTGTTCATCATCATCATCGGCGGGATGGGCAGCATTGCAGGCAACTTCTACGGTGCTGCTTTTATCGTGTTGCTGCCCATTGCGTTGTCCCACGCGGCCGGTGCGCTGGCCGCTATAGGCGTGGATGTCGGGCAACTCCAGAACCTTCAGAAGATCCTCTTTGGCACGTTGATCATTGTGTTCCTCATCAAGGAACCGGACGGGCTTGCGCGGCTGGTGCAGATCGCCCGGCAGCGTCTCAGGAACTGGCCGCTGCGGGCCTGAATGTTTGCGCAGAAACCATTGATATCTCTCATCTCAATCCAGGCAAACACGGACCCGTTCAGCATGACTCTTTCCCTATCACGTTTATTCCGCGCGACCTGGTCGCGCGCGGCTGGCATCGCTGGCATATCGCTCGTGCTCGCGGCCGGCGCTCTTACAACCACTTCAACGGCGTACGCAGGGGGCGAAGAGTACTTTCCCTTGCAGAGTTACAGAGTAGGACCCTACGCGGCGGGAGGCACCGGTTTCTTCGGCGGTTTTATCGACTACATGCAGCTCATCAATACCCGTGACGGCGGCGTGAACGGCGTCAAGCTGACGTGGAGCGAATGCGAAACCGAGTATGTAGTGGAGAAGGGCGTGGAATGCTACGAGCGCCTGAAGGCCGGCCTCAACGGCGCACCGGCGGCCGCTACGAATCCGCTCTCGGTCGGCATAGCGTATGCAACCATCGACCGGTCGACGGCGGACAAGCTGCCGCTCATCACAATCAATCATGGCCGCACGGACTCGACCGATGGCGCCGTTTTCCCCTATGTGTTTCCGTTGCAGCTGAACCCGTATAGCGAAGTCTCCGCAATCATCAATTACATCGGCACACAATCGGGCGGGTTGCAGGGTTTGAAGGGCAAGAAGATCGTGGTGCTTTATCACGGCTCGCCTTATGGCCGCGAGACCATTCCCGTACTGGACATCCTCGCGAAGAAGTACGGCTTCGAACTGACGCAGATCGAAGTGCCGCATCCGGGCAACGAACAGGGTTCGCAGTGGCTGAACATTCATCGGATCAATCCTGACTGGGTCATCTTGCGTGGCTGGGGCGTGATGAATCCGGTAGCGCTCAAGTCCGCTCAAAAGGTGGGCTTCCCGGCGAATCACATCATTGGCAACATCTGGAGTAACTCGGAAGAAGACGTGCGTCCAGCGGGCGACGCCGCCAAGGGTTTCATCTCGATCACCACGCATCCGTCGGGTACGAACTACCCCGTGCTCCAAGCTATCGATCAATACGTCATCAAGCCCGGCAAGGGCAACCTCAGTGATCCGGCGCGCTTTGGGACGGTGTATTACAACCTGGGTGTCGTGAACGGGATTCTCAATGTTGAAGCGTTGCGCGTCGCTCAGGCGAAATACGGCAATAAGCCGCTGACGGGCGAGCAGGTCCGCTGGGGTTTTGAACACCTCGATCTCGACAACCCCCGCCTGAAACAGTTGGGCGCGTTGGGACTGGTACAACCGCTCAAGCTGTCGTGCTCGGATCATGAAGGCGGCGGTGCCGTGCGATTCCAGCAATGGGACGGCCAGCACTGGAAGGTAATCAGCGACTGGGTGCAGGCCGATCGTGCGCTGCTGCGTCCGATTATCGAAAATTCGGCGAATGCGTATGCGAAAGAGAAGGGCATCACGCCGCGCGACTGCAGCAAGGATCTGTAGCCATGGCCGACGCCACGGTTCTGGATGTGGATGGCATCGCCGTCACTTATGGCGGCCTCATTTCGGCGTTGCGCGGGGTGTCGCTGAAGGTGAAAGAGGGCGCTGTAGTCGCGTTGCTCGGCGGCAACGGTGCGGGCAAAACCACTACGCTCAAGGCGATTTCAGCGTTGCTCGGTGCCGAACGAGGGGAATTGACGGCGGGACGAATCGTGTATCGCGGCAAGGACGTGACGCGTGCGAACCCCTGGACGCTCGCGGAGGCCGGTCTCGTCCAGGTGTTGGAAGGGCGGCGCTGTTTCGCGCATTTGTCGGTGGAAGAGAACCTGCGGATTGGTGCGTATGTTCGTCGCCCGTCAGTGCGTGAAGTCGAGGCGGGCCTTGAGCGTATCTATGGGATTTTTCCGCGCTTGAAGGAGCGCCGCAAGTCACTCGCCGGGTTGACGTCCGGCGGCGAGCAGCAGATGGTCGCGATCGGCCGCGCGTTGATGGCGCGGCCCTCGGTGATCCTGCTGGATGAGCCTTCAATGGGACTTGCGCCTCAGATTGTCGAAGAGATCTTCGAGATCGTCGCGAGGCTTAATCGTGAGGACGGAGTGAGTTTTCTACTGGCTGAACAGAATGCGGCTACCGCCTTGCGATACGCAACGTACGGTTATGTGCTCGAAGGCGGGCGTGTCGTGGCGCAAGGAACATCGGCTGAACTTGAACAACTCGACGTGCTGACGGAAGCTTATCTAGGTGCGGTGAATGGAACGGGCGGTCGCGCAATACGGCGCTCGTCACGCTTCGCGCCTGCGTGAAGGCATCGATGTATTTCGACGGGTCGTACAGCGTCACGGCTCTCGAGCACGGCCTCGAAACCGGCGCACGAACGTCCGGCGATATCAACTGATCGTGGCGTCGACAAAGACACGCCTCTCCCACACTCACTCCGAATCCCGAACTGAACGAAGTCAGCTCGGGATTCGTCATTCCCAGTGCATGACGAGCGTGTTCGCAATGCCTGCAAACCGCTCAGATGGCGCGCGACGAAAATGAATCGGTATGCTAATGAAGTTGGAACGAACGAGCCATGTAGCTCCTCGGATGTCGAGTGTTTTTGTCCAGTTGACGCTGTGAAATTGCATGCTAGAATAATCCTTAATTAAAACATATATTCCATCATTAAGGAATAAAATGCGTGAGATATTCACTTATTCCCGGCGGACCGACTGCCGGTGTCGTGCAAGTTAAAAAGCGCTGGTGCGCGAAGCACCCATCCAGAACGGCCGCATTGACCGCGGCATGAGGGTCAGCAGGCAAGGCATTGTGAGCGCGATGGCCGAGTTCGAGCAGTGGCCAAAACGCGATTCAGCGGCGGTATGCGCTTCCTGAGCATGGTTATCTGACGCTGCGGCACGAAGCGCTGTAGCGCTGAATAGGTGAATCGGTGGATCAAAACTTCAAGACTTGAACCGTATGCGAGGCAGTCATCTCTGTCGCGGCGCTCATAGATACTTAAGGGCTGCAGTCATCATCCAGGAGGCAAGCAATGAGCAAAGTTCGAAATCTCGGAGTCCGTGCATCGCAGGCGCGACGTGTCTGGCTCAAGCGCGTGAGCGCGCTGGCAGCCATGTCGGCCATGGGTTCGCTCGCAATAGCTCGCCCCGCACAGGCGGCGAGCGCGGGTGCGAGCACGGCGACCAAAGCGCGGACGGCCGAGCCGCTATTTGCCTACGTCGGCACTTATACGCCAAACGGCCTTGGCATTCATCGCTTCCAGGTCGACGGGAACACCGGCAAGCTTGACGCGCTCGAGCCGCTGCGCGGCATCGAGAATCCGAGCTGCCTCGTCGTCGACCGGCAACAGCGTTTCCTGTTTGCCGTGAGCGAGGTGAAAAACTACAACGGCACCAAAAACGGTTCGGTCAGCGCCTATGCAATCGAACCAGGCACGGGTTCATTGCGTCTGATCAACGCGGTCAATTCGCAAGGCGCAGGACCGGTCTATTTAAGCCTGCATCCGAATGGCCGCTTCCTGCTGGTGGCGAACTACAACAGCGGAAGCATCGCGGTTTTTCCGGTGGCGAGCGACGGCACGTTGGGCGAAGCCAGTTCCGTGCAACAGCCGCAGGCTCCGGCAGGTGCACAACACGCGGCCGAAGGCGTCCCTGGGAGCTTCGCGGTGAGTGACCACGACGGCTCGCATGCGCATACGATCGTGTCTTCGCCGGACGGGCGATTTGTGATTTCGACTGACCTGGGTGTCGATCGCACCTACGTCTGGAAGTTCGACGAAACCACGGGCGCGCTGTCGCCAAACGATCCACCGTTTATCGCGTCTTCGGCAGGCGCGGGACCTCGGCATGTGGTGTTTCATCCGAGCGGCCGGTATATGTACGAAGTCACCGAGGAAGCGTCGACCCTGGTCTGCTACGCATACGACAGCGCGCGCGGCGTGCTGACGCAATTGCAATCCGTCTCGACGTTGCCAGCCGCTTATCAGGGCACGAGCTTCGCATCGGAAATCCTGCTTTCACATGACGGCCGCTATCTCTATGTGGCGAACCGTCTGCATGACACCATCGTGCAGTTTCGCGTGGGCACAGACGCTCGCCTGACGCGTGTTGGTGAGACGCCGACCGGCGGCGACTATCCTCGAGTGATCAGGTTTGATCCGTCGGGCCGGTTCATGTATTCACTGAATCAACGCAGCGATCAAATCGCGATCTTCGCTGTCGATACGCCCAGTGGCAAGCTTCGATTTACGGGCACTTACGTGGCGGTTGGCAGCCCCTCGGATATCGCTTTCGCGTCTCCGGCCGTGACAGGAAAGTAGCACGCAACGCGCCGTGCGGACGCGAGCGCTTCCAGCTTTGGCACCTCCGTCATACAAGGCCCGGCGGCGCGCGGGCAACGCGGGTGGAACGCACAACCGGACGGCATGCGCGTCGGCGAGGGTATTTCTCCCTCGATCTTCGACAGCCTGATACGCGCACCTGGATCCGGTACCGGAGAGGAGTCTCTCAGGACCCGGCTGTACGGATGCGCTGGCGCGTCCAATAACGGCCGCGTCGGACCGCTCTCGACAATGCGTCCCAGATACATGACGCTGACTGTGTCGCAGAACTGGCGTACCACGCCCAGGTCGTGCGAAACGAAGACGAACGACAGTCCGCGTTCCTTGCGCAATCTCGCGAGCAGATGAAGGATCTGCGCTTGTACCGAAACGTCGAGCGCCGACACGGGCTCGTCGGCAATAATCAACTCGGGGTCGAGCACCAGCGCGCGAGCAATGCCAATGCGCTGGCGTTGACCGCCCGAGAATTCGTGCGGGTAACGATCGAGCACATCGACTGGCAGGCCGACGTCGAGCAAAGTGTCGGCAACCTTCTTGGCAATCGCGCGGGCGTTGCCCTGGCCGTGCACACGCAAGGGTTCCTCGAGCGTCTGACGAACTGTGCGGCGTGGATTGAGTGACGCGTACGGATCCTGAAACACAATCTGAATGCGTTGGCGCAGCGTGCGCATTTGCGCCGCGCTGGCGCGCCGAAGATCGATACCATCAAACACAATGGAACCCGAATCGGGTTCGATCAGGCGTAACAAGGTGCGTGCAACCGTCGATTTGCCGCAACCGGATTCCCCGACCAGTCCCATCGAGCAGCCCCGTTCCACGGTGAACGAGACTTCGTTCACCGCTCTCACCACCTGATGCGGCGCACCGAATCGCCCGCCGCCGCTGGCGAAATGCTTGACCAGTTTGTCTACGCGCAGAAGTTCACTCATAGCGAGGTTTCCAGGTTCATTCGCAACTGTTCCAGCCGCACGGGACAACGCACCATATGGCCCGTGACGCCGCCCACCACCTGCTGCAGGACAGGGTGCTCGCGTTCGCATTGCGCCTGGCGAGACGGGCAGCGCGCCGCGAAGGCGCACCCGGTCGGCATCGACGCGAGCGTAGGCGCCTGGCCCGGGATGGCTCGAAATTCGTCAGTGTCGAGATCCACGCGCGGCATCGCGCGCAGCAGCGCTTGCGTATAGGGATGCGTGGGCCGCGCGAACAGCGCATCGACGTCAGCCAGTTCGACTACTTCGCCCGCGTACATCACCGCCACGCGGTCCGCGATTTGCGCGACGACGCCCAAGTTGTGCGTGATGAACAGGATCGACATGCCATGCGCCGCCTGCAACTGGGCCAGCAGCGCCAGTATCTGCGCCTGTATGGTGACATCAAGGGCGGTGGTCGCTTCGTCCGCCACGAGCAGTTTAGGCTTGCACGCCAGTGCCATGGCGATCATCACGCGCTGGCGCATGCCGCCTGAGAACTGGTGCGGATAATCATCGAGACGATTGTCCGCGCCGGGAATGCCCACCTCCCGCAATGCCTCCAGTGCTTGCCGGCGTGCTTCTGAATAGGAGGTGGCATGGTGCTGGCGGACCGCTTCGATAATCTGGTCGCCGATTGTCATCGTCGGGTTCAACGAGGTCATCGGCTCCTGGAAAATCATCGCGATGTCGTTGCCGCGCACGTGTGACATCTGCGCTTCCGACAACGTCGACAGGTCGCGACCTGCCAGCAGTATGTGACCGCCGGCATGGCGCGCGCCAGCACCCGGCAGCAACTTCAGGATGGATAGCGCAGTAACGCTTTTGCCGCTGCCCGACTCGCCGACGAGTGCCACGGTCTCGTTGCGAGCCACGGATAACGACACCCCGCGCACCGCTGCGTGCCATTGCTTGCGGATGCGGAACTCAGTGCGTAGTTCGCGAATTTCCAGAACGGCGGGATCCTGCGTCATGGTCTGTGTCATCGGCTGCGTCATCGCTTCTCTCCGCGCAGTTTGGGATCGAGCGCGTCGCGCAAGGCATCGCCCAACAGGTTCAGGGCCAGTACCGTGAGCAGGATGGCCACGCAGGGGAACACGATCAGCCACCAGGCGTCGAGGATATTGTTGAAGCCTTCCCGGATCATGCTGCCCCAGGTCGCAATAGGCGGCGGCACCCCGAGGCCGATGAAGCTGAGCGAGGCTTCGGTACGGATCGCCGCGGCCATCCACAGCGAAGCCAGCACGATCACATCCGAGGCCATGTTGGGCAGGATATGCACCCCCATCAGGCGTATCGGGCCGAAGCCCAAGGCCCGGCCTGCCTCGATAAAATCGCGCTGCTTGAGCGCGATCGTCGGTGCTCGCGCAATCCGCACGAACGGGGCGATCTCGGTGATCGCGATCGCCACGATCAGATTCTCGAGACTGGCGCCGAGCATGGCCGCCACCATCAGTCCGAGCAACAGCGTGGGAAACGAAAGCAGTACGTCGACCAGTCCCATCACCAGTTGATCGAACCAGCCGCCCAGGTAGCCCGCCAGTATGCCGAGCGAGGAACCTATCAGCATGGCGATCAAGACCGCGAGAAAGCCGACCAGCAGCGATATGCGGGCGCCATAGATCAGGCGCGACAGTACATCGCGGCCATAACTGTCGGTGCCCAGCCAGAAATCAGCCGATGGCGGATCCAGCCGATAAGCAATGTTCTGCTGAAGCGGATCGTGGGGTGCGAGCCAGGGGGCAAATACCGCCGCCAGGACGATCAGCAGCAACAGGGCCACGCCGATCCAGGCAACGCGATTGCTGAGGAGTGCACGCCATAGGCTATCGGGTGGCGCGGCGGACGCCGTAGGCGGGGCCGAAGGCGAGAGTGTGCTCATTTGTATTTCACTCGAGGGTCGACCCACCCGTAGGCGAGGTCGGTCAACAGGTTCACGATGATGACGCAGGCGGCAAACACGATCATCAGCCCTTGCAGCAGGGTATAGTCGCGCGCGTTCAATGCACCCAGGATCAACTTGCCCAGGCCGGGCCGGTTGAAGACGATTTCGGTCAAAACCGAGTTGCCGATCAGCGTGCCGAAATACAGGCCGACCACCGTGAGGATGGGAATCAGCGCGTTGCGCAGCCCGTGGCGCAAGATCAGTTGGCTCGGCCGCAGTCCTTTGGCGCGCGCCGTGCGGATGTAGTCTTCGCTGAGCACGCTCAGCATCGACGAACGGGAGACCCGGGTGACATAGGCTGTCATGATCAACCCCAGGTTGGAGGCCGGCAGTACCAGACCACGCCATTGGCTCCACGGGTTACCTGAAGTCGTGCTGCCAATGACCGGGAACCAGTTCAGTTCAATGGCGAACACCAGTAGCATCAGGATCCCGGACACGAATGCGGGAAACGACAGACCCGCCAGCGACAGCAAGCGGCTCAGGTAGTCGGGCCACGCATCGCGCCGCAGCGCGGCCCAGATCCCCAGGGGCAGACCGAGACCTATGCCGATGACAATGGCGGCGAAGCTCAACTGCAGGGTCCACGGCAGCACCTCTGCGACCTCTCGCAGAACGCTCTGGCCGTTCGACAGGGAGTAGCCGAAATTGCCTGTGAGCACGTCACCCAGGAAATTCAAGTACTGCGTATGAAGTGGCAAGTTCAAGCCTAGCTGGGTGCGTAGCGCTGATAGAGCCGCGGCGCTAGCCTGGTCGCCGAGCATGGCAGCAGCGGGGTCACCCGGTACCAGCCGCACCAGCACGAACACGGCGCTCAGCATGGCCAGCAGAGTGGGAATGGCGAGCAGGAGACGTTTAACGGTGTAGCGCATCATGCTGCGACCTCCGCTGACGGCGTGGCCATCAAGCGTTGTGCATTCAATGCACCAATGGCGCGCCGGGTCGAACCGCTGACGATCAGATCCGTCAGCGCAGCGCCTACGACGGGCACCAACTGGAAACCATGGCCCGAATAACCGAAGGCATGGAATACCCCTGGCGCGTTGACTGCGGCGCCGACGACAGGCAGCATGTCCTCTGTCTTTGCCTCCAGGCCCGACCAGACACGCACGATGCGAATATCGCGTACGCAGGGAAATAGATCAGTTGCCGCCCGGGCGCCTTTGGATAGGACACCCATTCGTACGGCCGAGGTTTCGGCGTCCAGGTCGGGGATTCCCTGCAAGCCGCCTCCGATGACCAGCGTGCCCTGATCCGACTGCTTGAAGGATAGGGACCGCCCCATGATCGATACCACGGGTTCGATCATGGGGGCGAGCCGTTCCGAGACGATCATCATGGAAGCCTTCGTATCAAGTGGAATGTCATCGCCGACCATCGCCGCGATGCGTCCGGACCAGGCGCCCGCCGCGTTGACCACGAACGGCACGACGAGGGTGCTGGTTGGTGCGCGGTCATGCGCTTGGCTGCCGCTCAGTGCGCTGTCGGTGACTGCGGCACTATCCATCTCGATGGACCAGTCCTGGCCACGCTGCTCGATGCGCCGCACGTCGCATCCTTCGCGGATTACGACGCCGGCAGCCTGCGCGCTGCGCCGGAAGGCAGCGAGGGTACGGTGCGGATCCGCGGCGCCATTGTCCGGTGCGATCGATGCGCCGATGCAATGCGGGCTGATCGCCGGGACCCGCCTGCGCAGCTCGCGGGCATCGATGATTGCTTCGTGCGTATAGCCCAAGCCGCGTAGTCTGGAAACGCGCTCCTCGAGTTTGGACAAGCTGTCGGGATGTTCCGCCACGCAGATCTGGCCGTGTGCATTGAAGCCGCAGTCATCGCCGACCAGTAAGCCGATGTTGTGCCACATTTCCATCGATTCGAGCGCCAGATCCAGTTCGCCCATATCGCGGTTGAGTGTACGCACGCCCGCGGCGGATGCCCCGGACGCGTGCCTGCCGACCCACGCCCGTTCGAGCACGACGACGCGTTTGCCCGCGCGGCTGAGCTGCAGGGCTGCTGACAGGCCATGCAGGCCACCGCCGATCACAGCGACATCGAAGACGTCGCTGCTCATGGCGCGTCGCTCTCTGTATTGCTTGCACTATCCAGGGACGCCAACTCGCCCAGCGTCAATGGCTTGAGGGGGGGACGTATGCGGTAAAACCCGATTTCCTCGACCGGTTTCCCGTGCGCCGCGGCGAGAATGTGTGCGACCGTGTAGCCGCACTGCCGGCCCTGGCACGGTCCCATTCCCGCACGCGTAAATGCCTTGATCTGATTCGGGCCCGGCTGCCCGATCCTGGCGGCTGCGCGGATCTGGCCAGCGGTCAATTCCTCGCAACGGCACACCATCGTGTCGTCCGGCGGCGCGAACAATTCCGCGCGAGGCGGGTACAAGGCGTCGAGCATCGGGCGAATCGAGAGTTCCGTTGCCAGTCGTTGGCGCAAGGGCTCGGCGAGGTGCCGCGCCGCATCGTCTTGCAACTTGCCGGCGCGCATCGCGATACCGAGTGCGGCCAGCTCACCGCGCGTGCAGGCGGCGCGCGCGCCACCGATGCCCGCGCCATCGCCCGCCAAAAAAATCCCGGGCTTGCTTGTCTGGCTCCACTCGTCGAGCGTTGGCGTGAGACAGTGTTGATTGACGCTCCAGACGTGCTCGCAACCGAGGGCCTGCGTCATGTGGATCGATGGAACCACGCCCTCGTGTATCAGCAGGAGGGCGGCTGCGACGCGTTGCGACTGTCCGTCGGCGGTTTGATACACGAGATGCTCCAGGCGCTGGCCGCCTTGCGCGCGCAGTTGCGTGACGCCGCGGACGATAGGAAAGCCCGCACGTCGTAACTCGCGTGTCCAGCTCAGACCTTTGAGTATGTCTTTCCAGGCGTGGCGTGCGCTCGCTGCATGCGGCAGGGCACGCCGCCAACCATCTGCGGGCGAGGTGTCCAGCCAACCGGCAATGGTGCCGCCGGCGCGCAGCAACTGCACCATGTAGAGCAGGGCAAGGGGCCCGCTGCCCGCGATCCATGGCGGGTCTTGTGGAATCTCGCGCGCGGTCTTCAGGAGGATCTGAGCCGCGCCCACCGTCAGCACGCCGGGCAAGGTCCAGCCGGGAAACGGAGCGGGCCGTTCCTGCGCGCCGGTGGCCAGCAGCACATTGGCGACCTGCACGCATTCCGCCTGTTGCGCGCGGCTCATGTAGACCTGCCAGCCAGGCTCGATTTGCCACACCTGGGTGCCGGGCTCGTAGACGGCCCCGCTCGCCCGGAATGCTTGCGCAAGCGGCAGGCCGGCGGCATATTCGTCGCCCAGTAATTTGCCGGTACGGGTCCCGGCCCGGGTTTCGACCGCGCGCCAGATCTGGCCGCCCGGCGCGGGCTGATCGTCCACTACCAACACGCTCAAGCCCAGGCCGCGAGCCCGTAACGCCGCGCTCATACCCGCAGGGCCCGCACCGATGATCAGTAAGTCGACAGCGCGGCTCATGGTGAAACTCCGCGTGGCATGCCGTTCAAAGAGTCAACATCGCTGACGGCAGTGTCTTGCGACATCACCATCGTGAGCACGCGCCGGCCGTGCTGGCGCTCCACACGCATGCCCTCGCGTACCTGCACGAGGCAGGTCTGCGTGGATGCCACGCCATCGACGCTGGCCAGGCATTCGAAGCACACGCCCATCATGCAATACGGCGTGCGCGGGCTGCCGCTCACCGGGGTGGTGCGCGAGAACGGCGGATCCAGCCGCAGCAGGACCGCAGCAACGCTGTCGCCAGGTTCGGCGCTCACCGGTTGTCCGTCGATCGTCAAGGTCAAAGCGGGGACTGTCGTCCTTGGGTCATGCAATTTGCGAAACATCGAAGCGTCCATGGTGAAAGACCTGCAGTTCGGCCGGAATAAGCGCTTGCGCGAATGCGGCCGCAAGCGGCCCCGCATGAAACGCGGCGAGCGTGATGCCGGAGTGACAAAGGGCGATCCATGCGCCGGGCTGGTCGACGGAACCCGCATAGACCGGGAAACCGTCCGGCGTCATGACGCGCAGGCACGACCAGTGCCGCACCAGCAGCGCCTGCGCCAACGCGGGCAAGACACGGGCAGCCTGGCGGCTCAGGCGGGCCGCGGCGGCGGTCGTCGTGCTCAGATCGAAGCCGACGTCCTCGTGGGTGACCCCAATCATTACCGTGCCTTCGGCGGTCTGCCGAAGGCCGCTGGCCGGCAAGGGGAGTATTGGCGCCAGGCGTTCGGTGACCAGGAGTTGTCCGCGTTGCGCGTGCAGCGGCACGTCCAGTCCGACCATACGACCGAGCGCCGGCGAGCCCAGTCCGGCGGCGACAATCACCTGAGCCGCCTCGAAGCGCTGGGTCCCGACCTGTACCTCGAAGCCGCCGCCGGTATGCGACGCGATGCGCGACACTGCGCTGTTGGCGCGCAGGTGTCCGCCGCGCAGTTGAAGGCCGTGCTGTAGCGCGGCCAGCAGGCGAAGCGGGTTGACGTGACCGTCGATGTGCCCGTAACTCGCGCCGCTGACCTCGGGTCCGAACTGGACCTTGGGCAGCAGGCGCTGCAGGGCGGCGCGATCCAGCATTTCCACGCTGCGTTCTTGGCCCGGCAACTCCTCGGCCCAGTGCGCCAGCTTTTCAGCACGTTGATCCCATTGCGCCTGGCCCAGACAGAAATGCAGGCCGCCGTCGGCGCGGTAGTCCAGCTCGATGCCGGTTTCGGCGGTCAACTCACGGGCGAAGGCGGGCCACAAGGCCACGCTTTGGCGCGACAGCTGTTGGTAGGCCGGCTCGCCTAAGCCCTTGCCTTGTACCCACACCAGTCCGAAGTTCGCTTTCGCCGCGCGCAAGTCGCCGTCCGCGCCGTCGAGGGCCAGCACGCGAAGGCCGCGGCCGGCCAGACCATAGGCGATCGCGGTACCGACCATGCCGGCACCCGCGACGATCACGTCGTAGGTTTGCTTCTCCATTTTCTGTTCCGTACTCCTATCGAATGTCATTGCGGTATCAGAAAAATGAGTGGGCGCGCGTCAATGTTTGTTATGCTCGAACGCGCATCAGCATCGGTTGATCGGCCTATTTCCAAGGGGTGTGGCATGAAGCGGCAACTCAATTTGCGCCAGATCGAAGCGTTCAAGGCCGTCATAGAACAAGGCACTGTCAGCCGCGCCGCCGAAATCCTGTTTGTGTCGCAACCGGCGGTGAGCAAACTGCTGGCGCACCTTGAAGACGAGACGGGGCTGGCTCTGTTCGAGCGCATCCGCGGCAAGCTGGCGCCAACCCGCCACGGCATGCACCTGTACGCGGAAATCGATCGCATCTTTGCCGGTGTGCGACAGGTCGAGCAGGCCGTCGATTCACTGCGCCGCGACGAACAGCGGCATCTCACCGTGGGTGTATTGCCCGCATTGTCGGGTTCGTTCATCCGGCGCGTCGTCATGAATTTCCTGAAGGTCCATCCCGATGTGCGCGTGTCCATCGAGACGCGCAGCTCGCAGTTCGTGGCCGACTGGCTGATCACGCGGCAGATCGATGTCGGCCTGGTCAGCGGGCTGGTGGACAATCCGTACATCGACAGCGAGTCGCTCATGGAACATCCCCTGATCTGCGCCTTGCCGCCGGCGCATTCGTTGTGCAAGAAAAAAATCATTCGCCCGCAGGACCTCGACGACCTTCCGTTCATCACCTTCTCGGCCAAGAGCCAGACCCGCCAGTTGGTCGAAGCGGTGTTCCAGCGCCATGCGGTGCGACTGAACGTGGTGCTCGAAACCGGCACCGCGCCGACCGTTTGCGAATTCATTGCCGCGGGTCTCGGTGTGTCGTTGATTCATCCGCTGTTCGCCGACGGTTTTCAGGATCGGCTGGTACTGCGCCGCTTCAAGCCGGACATGGCCTTCGGTTTCCGGCTCTGCCGGATGCCGGCATCGCGCAATGCCGGTCTCGTCGATACGTTTATTGAAGGCGCTCGTCTCGTGGCGGCACAGGTATCGGCCGAATTGCTCAGTGACCAGTAAGCGACGTCGTCTCGGTGATGGGTGGCGCGAGGTTCAGTGAACCCTTCAAGTCGTACCCGTACACGACCTTGTTGCTGTGAACCCAGACTTGCAACAAGCCGAATAACGGTACCGAGCAGACGTCATCGTGAATTTTCCGCTGCGCGCTTTTCCACAAAGCCAGTTGCTTGTTCGGGTCTGGCTCCACGCGTGCCGCACGGATGTCGGCATCCGCGATCGAGCAGTGCGAGAAGTTCGACATCGCCGTCGGAGAATTCACCGCCGCGGCTGAATCGTAGAACTCGCTTAGCCAGGCATCGGCGTTGGGAAAGCGTGCCGCGCCGTAGAACACCAACGCGCTCAAGTCTTTCCGGCTTTGTGCCTGATAGGTCGAGTGATCGACCACCTCCATCGTCAGTTTGATCCCGGCCTTGGCCAACTGCGACTGCACGATTTCCATGATCGGTTCCTGCTCCGAGATATTCGACACGACCGACTTGATGGCGATGCCGTTCGGAAAACCGGCTTCGCTCAGCAGCTTGCGAGCGTGCGCGATGTTGTACGGATAGCCGCCGCTCGAGCAGTCCTCTCCCAAGTAGCCCGGAGGAACCGCAGAGCAACCCTTGGTGGCCACATCCGCGCCGACGTAATGCATGATCTCGTCCACGTTGATCGACTCCGCCAGCGCTTGCCGGACCTTGACGTTATCGAGCGGCTTGATCATGCGATTGATGAACAGGGTGCGGAATTCGCCCGGTCTGAAGATATCGACATTCGTTCCGCTGCGTTTGCGGGCGCGTTCCACCCAGCGCTGTTCGCGCTTGCCGGCAATGATGTCGAGCTCGCCCGAGTTGAACGCCAGTTCGCGATCGCTATCCGATGGGATCATCCGGTAGGTAATGCCGGCGAGCTTCGGCTTGCCGCGGAAATACTGATCGTTAGCAACCAACTGCACGTATTGCTGCGTGACATGCTGGCTGAAGGCGAATGGCCCGGTACCGACTGGATGATTGCCGAACTGGTTGCCGTATTTCTCGGCCGCTTTCATGCTGACGATATTGCCGCCGTGATAGTTCGATACGTGTCCGAGGAAGGTGGCATCGGGGTACTTCAAGGTGATGCGCACGGTGTAGGGGTCCGTGGCTTCGGCCTTGTCGATCACGGCGAAGTTCGCCGCGAAGCTCGATCTTTTGGGGTCTGCGGCGCGCTGCATCGTGTAGACGACATCGGCCGAAGTCAACTCGCCCCAGTCGCCTTGAAACTTGACGCCATGGCGCAGATGAAACGTCCATACCTTGCTGTCCTTCGAGGTTTCCCAGCTTTCGGCCAGGTCTGCCTCGAGTGACTTGGGGTCCGCGCTGCCGGGTGCGAAGCGGACAAGACCATTGAAGATCTCGGCGACCACGCCGACATCGTTGGTCGACGTCGCACGATCCGGATCCAGCGTCACGTTGTCTTCGGCGCCGGAACTGATGCGGATCACCGGACGTGGATCGGTCTGCGCCTGCGAGGCAACCGGGAAGCTTAAACCTGCGGTAACCAGCGTCATGATCAGCGTGAATAAGATTCGGTAGCTCAAAGGTTGGCCCTCGATTGAGATGGGTCGTTCCAGCAGTGACGCTAAGGTGGAGCCTTCAAATCAGGCTGTCAAAGTCCGATATTCGCGTGGCGTATTCGAAAGAGTTATAGACCGGGTAATCCCGTATCGCGGGCAACGGGTGGGCCTGTAGCGCCCACGATACGTACAGGCAGGAAGCCAACTGGAATGGATAAAGCTGATTTGTTTATTTCAAGCAGATACTGTTATGACGTTATTTCCCGCTAAACGTCTTGAATCAGGCTCTGAAATCAGAATATGGTGCGAAAAAGAAACTGGATAATCGTTTCTTTTGGGTTGATGATAGTGTTTTGTTATGAACTGGTTTCGAATGAAATTACGACAACTCGAGGCATTCCGTGCCGTGATGCTTTGTGCGACCGTCACGCGGGCTAGCGAGATGCTTCATATCTCTCAGCCCGCGACCACACGCCTGCTGGCAGACCTGGAAATCTCCTTGGGGTTTGCGCTGTTCAAGCGAGAAAAGAAACGTCTGCATCCGACGGCAGAGGCTCAAGCGCTTTTCGAGGAAGTGCAACGGTCATTGTTGGGTATGGATCGAATCGCGCGGGCAGCGGACGAGATACGAGCGTTGCAGCGCGGAACGCTGCAAATCGTAGCCGCACCTGTGCTCGCGCACTCGTTTCTCCCTCACGCCACGGCAGACTATTTGAAGACCCATTCCGGCGCTCACATTTCGCTTCTGGCGCATTCGTCGCGTACAGTGGTCGACATGGTCGTGGGACAACGGTGCGACGTGGGCTTTGCCATCTTGAGGATGGACTCGCCGAGCACACATGGTGAACGCTTGTTTTCGACGAAGATGATGTGTGCGATGCCGAGAGGCCATCGTTTAGCCTCGCGCTCACACATTGCGCCGAAGGATCTCGCCGGCGAGCGATTCATTGCGTATCCGCGTGACCTGGAGTCACGCCTTGAGTTAGATGCCTTGTTCGCCTCTCAAGGCATCAGTATGGAAGTCCAGGTTGAAACGCAGGTATCCTACGTAGTCTGTTCGTTCGTTGAAGCAGGGGCGGGCGTGGCGATCATTGACGCGATCACAGCGCTTGCTTATAGAGGGGATGGGGTTGTCTTTTGCCCTTTTGACTCGACCGTGGCCACGCACTATTCCGTCTTGATTCCTTCCCAGCGGCCACCGGCCCTCCTGCTGCCTTCCTTCGTGGCACATGTCAGGGCTTATGCGCTGGCTAAGCTAGACCCACGTCTGGTTATTGCGTGATTGCCGCTGGGTGGGGGAGAGTTGGCGCGAGTTGGCGCGAGTTGGCGCGAATTGACACGAATTGGCACGAATTGGCACGCGGACGAAAGCCTATGGCAAGGTCAAAGAGTCGGCTTCGAATTCGCCACACGAATCCCCCGGCGATATCAACTGATCGTGGCGTCGGCAAAGCCGCGTCTCTCCCACACTCGCTCCGAATCCCGAACTGAAGGAAGTCAGCCCGGGAATCGTCGCTTCGAGTACATGACGGTCGTGTTCGCAATGCCGGCAAGCAGCGCAGAAGGTGCGGGAAGCACCAGCGTCATCAAGCTTGGCGGCACGGTTCATCTTCATTGTCCGAGCGAGGCCCAATACGCCCCGAATACATGCACTGACAGCAGATAGCCGATCACCACATTAACGGCGACGCCCGCCGTGAACGCGATGAAAGGCTTTGCACCCGTCGCGGACAAGCTGCCGAGTCGCGTGGTCAAGCCGATGCTCAGGAAACAGAAGGTAAAGGCCCAGGTGCGCAGTGCGGTGATCGGCGCGACGAAGGCGGGCGTCACGACGCTCCGGTATTCAGTCAGCGTGTAATGGCTGCCGATCCACGTAACGAGTGCCGAAGCGATCAGGAAGCCGATCACGAACTTCGGAAAGCGCGTCCAGATTTCGCGCGCCGTCGTCTGCGTTTTCACGGCGCCGGGTTCGTCGCGATCCCAGCGAGTGGTAGCGACAATCGCGAGCACGAATGCCCAGATGCCGATCCAGATGTCGCGCCCGACCACCTTCATCAGCGTGAAGGCTTGCAGCGACGCTTCCGGGGCGCCGGCAATCGCGCTGCCGGCATGCTTCGCCAGATCGCCGTACGCCTGCGCGGCGGCAATGCCGGCGGCATCCGCGAATTCCGATGTCCCGATCCACGCACCGGCCACGCCGGTCGGCAAGCCGAGCGCACGCGACACGAACGGCAGCGCGAATACCATCACGATTGCCCAGACGACCACGAGCGTAATGGCTACCGATGCCTGTTCGCGCTTCGCTCGCACTGCTCCCGCAATGGCGATGGCTGCCGATACGCCGCACACCGCGCCGCCGACACCGAGCACGGCCGCAAAACGCTTATCCAGTCCGAGCGCACGGCCGACCAGGAAGATGACGAAGAAGGTGACGAGCGAAACAACGGTCGCCTGGCCAACTGCGACGGGACCGGCCCACACGAGCAGCGTGAAGGGTAGCGTAGCGCCGAGCAGCACGATACCGACCTTGATATAGAACTCGACGCGCAAAGCAGGTACGAGCCATGCCGGAAGCCGCGTCAGGTTCGAGACAATCAGGCCGAGCGCGAGCGCGATCAGCGGCGGTTCGAGGTTGTAAGTCGACGAACTGGTCCAGGCCCCGGCGATGAAGATCAGCGTTGAAACCACGAACACGACAAGAAAGCCCGGCACGAACTGCGCGACCCGTTGCCCGAGCGCCGCGACCGCGATGCCGAACAGAATGGCGAAGACGATAAAGAGTGCGATGTAGTTCGGGAGGTGATGTCCCAGGTCAGTTGCTGCCTGAGCACCGCTCGACCATTTCGCGGGTGCGACTGCCAGCCACTTGATGCTCGTGCCCGACGCAAACAGCAGGTACGCGATCACGATGATGGCCAAGCCGATCCAGACGGCCCACCAGTCTTCGGTTTTGAAGGGGCCGCTGCTGGACCGTTCGGGCTGGCGTTCGGCTTCGTAAGATGGATTGGTGGTGGATGTATCGCTCATCGTCGCCCCGAAATTGTTATAACGCCGGTGCGTGCGAGCCCGGACGGCATCGCTACGGCTACCGGCGTACTGACTGAAGGTGTTTGCGTGGTCCGTGGAGGATCGCCGGATTGCGGCGCAGCGACAACGGTTCCGATTCGCTGCGTGCGCCGCCGTGCACGGAATTCCACGATCGGATTATTGGCAGGCGTGGGTCACTCGCGCCAATATCGATTCGCTATTTCTAAATCCGAAATTGTGTATTAGGGCGCGGCGAGGGTGGGCCTTTCGTTCTCCGACGGTTCTCCGACAGTTCTTCGACTGAACCGCCAACCATCCCCGGCAGAGACGAAACCGGAACCCTGCCTATGCACTTTCTACCGCGCTGCTTCGCTCAAATGCGTCCGCACGAACCCAACGTGTTCACGAAGTACATAAAACGCATCGGCATGCGCAAGCGGCATGCGCAAGGTATTGAGGGACTCCTCGATCTGGTCGAGCTCCGCTACGAGCGCCTGTCGCTCCTGCGCAGTCGAGCTGGTCAGCGCGCTGCGTTCTATTGCGATGAGCGCGCCGTAATACCGATAGATCCGGGATCTCACGCGCCACGCATACAACGCGGGAATCAGCCGCAACGCCGGGATCAGCAGGACGGCGACGGGCAGCAGCAGTACAAGTATCCGGTCTGCAATGCTGGCGAGCCAGAAGGGCAGGATGCGGTAGAGGAAACTTTTCCCCGACTTGTAATAGCGTGTGGCCTCTTCGCTGATCGGGTATTCGCGGGCGATCGGATTGGGAAATTGCCCGGCATTTTGCAGCAGCCCCGGCATTCCGTGGACTTCCTGGGCAGCCTCGATGAGCAGATCCGATATGGCCGGGTGCAAGTTTTGCCGCGCGAGGATCTCGACGGTCGGGCCGATCAGATGCAAGGTCTGCGGAGGTATCTTTCGCCGGAGATCGAGCACGCCTGTCGGCAGGTCGATTTCTTCCAGATACGGGAAGAGCCGCGTATAAGCGCTTGCTTCCGCGAAGTCCATCACGGAAGTGCCCGGTATGCCAAGCAGCCTGACCATCAGCCCGCGCGTGGTCGAGTCGCCATTGAGCATTGCAGCATCAACGTTGCCGGCCACCAACTGCTTCGCCGCGTCCATGCCGTCGATCGGAACGAGTTGAGTGTCGCCACCCGGGCTTATGCCGTTGGCCTCGAGCAGGCTGAGCGACAGCCGGCGGGTGCCGCTACCCTCGCGCCCAATCGCGATCCTCTTGCCTTCCAGATCCGACAATTGCGTCAACCCCTTGCCGCGATAAAACACCACGATGGGGACGTAAAAGACGCTCCCGAGCGACATGAGGGAGGCTCTGGCCGCCGCATCGGACACGCCCCCTTGCACCAGCGCAAGGTCGACATGGCTCTTGGGGTCCATCAGTCTTTGCAGGTTCTGCACCGAACCATCGGATTCGAGCACCTTGAGGGTGACGCCATTGCGCGCCAGGATTTTCTTGTACTCGTCGGCGGTATGCAGGAGCGCGCTGTCCTCGGGACCTGCGCTGATCGTGATGGTTCTGGGCGGAGCAGGATCTGCCAGCCAGACGATCAGCCCGATCATGACGATGAAAAACAGGGCGAAGGGTGCCGACGTCAGAGAAAGATCGCGCCAGGCCACATGGGAGTGGTCGTGCGGAAAACGCGGGTGATGCGGGCGATGTTGTTTCATGAGACCCCGAGGGAAAAGCCTCACACTTTTAGGAATGACATCAAGCCGTAGTCAGGCGGCGCTTGAGCGGAGCAGCGACTGCCTCACAGGATACGCGTGCCGCGGCAGACCTGACCTGGTGCAGAGTTTATAGGGGAAGTCGGGAGTCGAGGGAGAAATGCCCGGTGCCGTTATGCGCAGGGGGTTCTAAAGAATCAAGAGGGGCGCCGGACTGAGCCGGCGCCCGGACGACGATTGTTCCTCGCCGACGCCTGCCCGCTCATCCCACCGGTTCGCCGAGATTGAGCATCAGCCTGTTGGCCCACGCGAAGATGGCAATGGAGTGAATCAGGTCGAGGATCTCGTCGTCACTCAATCCCACATCGCGCAGCGCCCGCAACTGTGCCGGTTCAACCTGACCCGGCGTGAGCGTCAGGTCGATCGACGCCAGCACGATAGCCTTCTCGCGCGGCGACGTGCCAGCGGTAGCCGGATCATTAAAAACTTGCTCGATCACGTCGTCGCGTTTCGCCAGCTGCTCGAAACGCTGTGCATGCACGGACGCGCAATACACGCAGCCATTGACCCGCGAGACGACTGTCGACGCCAGTTCCCGCTCCGCACGGGGCAAGCCGCCCGGTGCATACATGATCGCGTTGAAGGCGGCCGAGCGCTGCCGCAGGATTTCCGGCTGATGCACGAGGAACAGGTAATAGTCGGATTCCTTCGCCTTCGGATGACTCTCTTCGAGCACGGTTATCTGCTCGGGGGAGGCATCGGCGAGTTCCACCACGTCCAGCCATGCGTCCCATCCCAGCACGCGATTCGTGAAGCCATGCGCTTCAATTACCCGGCTCATGCGGCCTCCGTTGCATTCAAGACCTGCAGCGCGCGCAAACCGGCCGTCAGGCGAATCTGATAAGAAAGAAAGGCGATCAACTGCGCGAGGGCGACCACGGCGGGCGTCGGAATGCCAGCGGCGGGCAACCGTTCGAGCGCGGTTCTATCGCCGTCTATGGGGGCCTCGATCAGCATACGCGTGAAGGCTAGCATTGCGCGCAGACGGGGTTCCTGAGCATCGATCGAGCCTTGTGCGATCTGGTCGATCACGGCACGGTCCGCATTGATCGAAGCAAGCCGCTGCGCATAATGAGTCGCCAATGCAGGGGCTTTCGACAACGTGCAGGCATACAACGCGACAAGCAAACGGTCGGTCAACGACAAATCCGGCAGTGCCGGATCGAATAACGCTTCGTAGCTGCGCTGTGTGGCGAAGGCGACCTTGTCGCGTTTATGCCGGGTGGCGAAGGCCGGAGAACCGGGCGTGAGGCCCGCAATCCGGTCGACAATATCGGTGCTGAGATCGTAGGTGTCTGTCATGGTTACTCCAGCCTGAAAGAGTCGCTAGCGCTTTTCGATGCGCGGGAATGGACGGCTGCGTCGAGAAAAGCCAGCACTTCGCGCCACGATGATTCATCGGCGCGTGCGTTTGCTGCGGGTTCGCCGCCGCCCGTGCTGATGCGTCCGGAAACGGGATGCGCATACACGAGTTGCGTGGTGGGCACGTACGGAAAAACAATCGCGTGGCCTGCGTTGTCGAAGTCGAGATGGCGCACCGGATACGCATGCTTTTCTCGTTCAAGCCGTTCCACGACCATGCGTGAATAGTCGGAGGAGGGCCATGAACCATCGTCGGTAGCGGAGAGCAGCAGCACAGGCCCATCTGTATTTTCGACGCGAATCCGTGCTCGTTCCACCGCGTCCTTATCGAGCAATGCGGTTCGAATCGCGCGTTCATGACGATGCGGCGGCGGGCCATCGTCGAAGGGTTTCCAGCTCGCGGTGCGGTTGTTTTCCCACAGGTGCGGCAGCGGCTTGCCGTCTAGCAGCCAGGTGGGACCTTCGCGACCTGTTGCTGGATCGGCGGCGTTCTGCGCGCTGTGAACGACCGCGCCGGGCACATAACCAATCACCGCCTTGATGCGATCCGGGTACGTCGCGCCGAGCAGCAACGCGAGTTCACCGCCGCGCGATTGCCCGCTCACTGCAATAAAGCCAAACACCGGTTGCAACTCGCGCGTGATCCAGTCGAGCGCGCGGCGAAAGTATTCGAGCGGTGTGTGGGAGATGTAGTCGGACAGCCCCGGCGTCTTGAAGTAACCAAGCGCGAGGGCGGCGTATCCGCGCGATGCGTAAAGCGCGCCGCGCGGTTCGTTGATGCCGCCGCCCGATCCATTCAGCACGAGCACGACCGGATGCGGTCCGGGTGTCGCGGGCAAGAACAACGTGCCGACACAGCCGTCAACGCGCATGTCGCGTCGTTGCACACCGGGCGCCATCAGGCGTTGTATCAGTAGCGTGGCGCTCAGTACTTGTCCGCGCTCATCGATCACCTCAATGCAAGTCGACAGCGCGTCAGAGACATCCGCAGGAAACACCTCGCGATTGCCCGCTTCAACGGGCACCTGTGACCAGATGAGTCCCATCGGCGATACCCCGCTGTAGTCGCCTCCGACCGGCGCATCCCGTGCAACGTCGATGACGCCGTGGTCATCGGCACGGAAGACCGCATGACTGGTCCAGACCGTGCCTTCGCCGCGCACGGTCTGCGTGCGAAGGGTCAACACTGCCCCCGCGCGTGCACCGGTCACTGCAATGTGCCGCGCGACGTCGATCAGATCATCGCCCGGTGTAACCGTGATGTCGATCATGTTGGCCTCAATTGCCGCTGCGCGTAACCATCATCGCGGTCGTGCGGTCGCTGACCGCCGGTGTCACTTTCAAGCCTTTCTTCGCGGCCCAGACGTTCTCGTAGTGAAAGAGCGGAATGATGCCCACGTCGTCGCTCACCACTTTCACCGACTGCCGCAGGATGGCTTCACGTTTGGCGGTATCGAACTCGGCCGTGGCGGCGTCAAGCGCGTGGTCGACCGCCGGGCTGCTATAACGGCCCCAGTTCGACGCACCAATACCCTTCTTCGGATCGACGGTGCCAAGAATGTTGACGAGCGCATAGCTTGCTTCGCCTGTGCCGTTACCCCAGGCGATCATGCTCACCGCAAACTCGTTCTTGTTCGCGCGGCTGGCGTAACTGGCCCACGGCATCACCTCGACCTTCGTCTTCACGCCTATGCGCGTCCAGAATTGCGCCACGGCCTGCGCCGTTTCGGGCGCTTGCGGATAACGGTCGTTCGGCACGCTGAGCGTCAATTGGAAGCCGTCTGGAAAGCCTGCTTCGGCCAGCAGCTTCTTTGCCTGGACCGGGTCGTTAGGGATGTCCTTTACGTCCGGGTTGTAACCGAAGGTCTTGGCCGGCATCCACTGGTTGGCGACCGTTGCCGCGCCTTGCAGGATGCGATCGGTGATGGCGGGGCGATTGATCGCGAGCGACAATGCGCGGCGCACGCGCACGTCGAGCAGCGGGTTCTTGGCCAACGGCTTGCCCGCGTTGTCGGTAATGTACGGGCTCGGACCCTCACGGAAACTTGGCTGAAGTATCAGCACACGCAGGCCCGGATACGCGAACACCGATACCTTCGGCGACTGCTTGAGACGCGGCAGGTCGGAGACGGAGACCTTGTCGATCATATCCACGTCGCCCGACAACAACGCCGCCGTGCGTGCCGCCGCGTTGCTCACGTAGCGATAGTTCACCTTGTCCCAGATCGGCTTGGCGCCCCAGTACGCATCGTTGCGCGTCATCACCACGCGGTCGCCTGGCGTGTAAGAAACGAACTTGTATGGCCCCGAGCCTACCATTGCGCGACCGGAGTTGTAGTCCTCCGTCGTCGCCTTCTCTCCCACGTGCTTGCTGACAATATGAACGGAGGTCAGGTTCAGCGGCAGGTCCGGCGTCGGCGAGCTGGTCTTGATGGTCAGCGTGTACGGATCAGGTGCAGTGACGGACGCGATAGTACGCAGATACCCCGCGAAGGTGGCGATGGTCCCCGGCACGTTGCGGGCGCGCTGATACGAATAGATCACGTCGTCCGCGGTAAACGGTGTGCCGTCTTGCCACTTGACGTCGTGGCGCAGTTTGAATTCCCATGTGTCGTTGCCGGTTGCCTTCCAGCTCGTCGCCAGGCCGGGCGCGAGGACGTTGTCATGATTCTCGACCAGCAGATCCCAGAAGTGCAGGTCGACGGAGCGGTCGCCCGCGTAGTTGTTCAGTTGCGGATCGAGCGACGAGAGCGGATCGGCGAACGCGATGTTCAGCGTCTGCGCCGACGCGGCCGAACTGAACAACGCCGCAGTGGCGAGCGTGGCGGTCAGCGTGGAAAGGACCAGGCGTTTCACGATGCAATTCCTTTTTATTGAGTGTGTTCTGGATTGAAATTTAGTGAGCGTCGTTCAGGTGACACGCGCTGACATGCTCGATGGCAATGTGCGCCAGGCGCGGCACTTCGGTCTTGCAACGCGGCATCGCGTGCGGACAGCGCGGATGAAAATGGCAACCCGTCGGCGGCGCAAGCGGACTTGGCATCTCGCCGCGAATGGCGGTGAAGTGCTTCTTGCGCGCATCGATACGGGGAATTTCGGCCAGCAAGGTCTGCGTATAAGGATGATTCGGATGCCGGAATATTTCCTCCACGGGAGCGCTTTCCACTACCCGTCCTAGATACATGATCACGACGCGATCCGACAATTGCTCGACCACGCCCAGGTCGTGGCTGATGAACAGGTACGTGAGATTGAGTTGTTCGCGCAGGTCCATGAAGAGATTCAGGATCTGCGCTTGTATTGATACATCCAGGGCGGCGACCGCTTCATCGCAGACGAGCATGGAAGGATTGACCGCGAGCGCTCTCGCAATCCCGATGCGCTGCCGCTGGCCACCGCTGAACTCATGCGGATAACGGTCGGCAAGCGACGGGTCAAGGCCTGCGCGTTTTAATTGCGCTGCCACGTAGTCGTCCAGATCGGGGCGTTCGACCATGCCGTGAACAAGCGGCGCTTCCCCGACGATATCGCGAATACGCCGTCGCGGATTCAGGCTCGAATACGGGTCCTGGAAGATCATCTGGATCGCCAGCCGCGCGGCGCGCAGCGCAGCCGGCGACATGGCCGCGCGGTCCTGTCCATCGACCAGCACGTCACCTTCGGTCGGTGCGATGAGCCCCGAAACAATGCGACCGAGCGTCGATTTCCCGCAGCCGGATTCGCCGACCAGCCCGACGACTTCGCCCGGCGTGATCGCGAGATCGACATGTTCGACCGCTCGCGTGACCGCTTGCGCCGCAAGCACGTTGCGCTCGCGCAACCAGCGTGTTGCGGCATTCTCGTCGCGTTCGCCGAAGCGCTGGCTGACCCCGCGCAGTTCAATGAGCGCATGTGTATTTGTGTCGCTCACGCGGTTGTCTCCGTGCGTACATTGGCTTGCCGGCCGGGATGAAAACAGCGCACGAGATGCGTGCCATGCTCGGAGGCTTGCGCGGCCGGCGAAGGTCCAAGCGCTGGCGCAGTCGAGCAGACCGACGTGGCTCGCGTGCAGCGCGCGGCGAACGCACAGCCTGGCGGCAATGAGCGCAGGTCCGGCGTGATGCCGGCAATCTGCGTGAGCCTTTTGCCGCGCGTATTGAGACTCGGCAAGCTGTCGATCAGACCCGCGGTGTACGGATGCTGCGGACGGTCGAGCACCGCATCCACGGCGCCTTGTTCAACGATCCGGCCCGCATACATCACCGCGATGTCATCGGCGAGACCCGCCACCACCGACAGGTCGTGCGTGATCCAGATCAGCGACGTGCCTTGCGTGCGCACGAGCGTTTGCACTTCGGACAGAATCTGCGCCTGGATGGTGACATCGAGCGCGGTAGTGGGTTCATCGGCGATGATCAGGTCCGGCTTGTGCAGCATCGCAATTGCAATCGCCACACGCTGACGCATGCCGCCCGACAACTGATGCGGATACGCACGCAGCCGTTCATCGGGACTGGCAATACCCATGGCCGCCAGCGCTTCGCTCGCCTGTTCGCGCGCGGCGCCTCGGCTCACGTCACGATGCGCGCGTACGGCTTCGATCATCTGCGCGTCCACGCGCTGCACCGGATTGAGGGTGGACATGGGGTCCTGGAACACCATCGCGATACGGCTGCCGCGCAGGCGCCGCATCTCCGCTTCGGGCAAGCCGACAAGGTTCTTGCCCTTGAACAGGATCTCGCCGCCGACCACGCGGCCGGGGGCATCGATGAGTCCCATGATCGAGAAGCCGGTCACCGACTTCCCCGATCCCGATTCGCCGACCAGACCCAGCACGCGACCGCGCGCGAGCGTGAGCGAGACGTCTTCGACAGCGGGCAGTTCGCCTTCGCGCGTGAAAAAGCGCGTTTGCAGATGGCGGACTTCGAGCGTGTTGTCCGCGGTATGGAAATCATGGAGAGCAGAGGCGCTCATTTCACGAACCTCGGATTGAGCAATTCGCGCAGACGGTCGCCGACCATATTGATCGATACCAGCATGGCGAGCAGCGCAAGACCCGGATAGACGCTGGTCCAGTATTCACCCGAGAGCATGGTCTGGTAACCGTTGGCGATCAGCAGCCCAAGCGAGGGCTCGGTGATCGGCACGCCGAGGCCCAGGAATGACAGCGTTGCTTCGAGCGTGATCGCGCGTGCGACCTGCAGCGTGCCGACCACGATCAGCGGCGGCAGGCAGTTCGGCAGGATGTGAACGAGCACGATGCGCCAGTTCGGAATCGCGAGGCTGCGCGCGGCTTCTACATATTCACGCCGCGCTTCGACCAGTGCTTGCGCTCGCGCGGTGCGGGCGTAGTAGGCCCACTCGATCAGCACCAGCGTGAGCACGACGTTGGTCACGCTCTTGCCCAGGAACGCGAGCAGCATCATGGCGACGAGGATGGACGGGAACGCGAGCAGCAAGTCCACGAGCCGCATGATGAGGCTGTCGACCTTGCCGCCGGCGTAAGCCGCGATCAGGCCGAAGACGGTGCCCACTACGCCCGCGATGACCGCCGAGCCGAGGCCCACGGATAAGCTCAGGCGCAGGCCGTAGAGCATCGCTGAATACAGGTCGCGGCCCTGGCCGTCGGTACCCAGCCAGTACGCATGCGTGCCGGCACCGTTCATCGAACCGGGGGGGAGGCGGGCATCGAGTACATCGAGTTGCAGCAGGTCGTAAGGATTTTGCGGTGTGATCAGCGGCGCGAAGATGGCCGCGAGCACGAGCAGTATCGCGACGATCAACGCACCCATCGCCGCGGGCGAGCGGGCAAAGTCAGCGACGAGCTGACGCCCAAGCGACTGGCGGCGTTTGAATGCGCCGCGCACGGGCTTTCCCGTTTCGGGAATCAGCGGAGTCGTGCTCATCGCGCGCCCTCCAGCCGCACGCGCGGATCAAGGAACTTGTAGAGAATGTCGACGAACAGGTTCAGGGAGACGAACATGCAGACGACCACGATCAGGTACGACAAGATTACGGGTCGATCGAGCGCGTTGATGCTGTCGAGTATCAGTTTGCCCGCACCCGGCCACGAGAACACGGTCTCGGTGACGACCGCGAATGCGATGGTCGAACCGAACTCCAGGCCGATCACCGTGACAAGCGGAATCAACGTGTTGCGAAGGATATGAACGAGCACCACCCGCGTGGGCGACAAACCCTTGGCGCGTGCAAAACGCACGTGTTCCATCGGCATGACTTCGCGCACGCCGGCACTCGTCAGGCGCAAGACCAGCGACACCTTGAAGAGCGACAGGTTCACCGCGGGCAGGATCAGGTGACGCAAGCCATCGAGCGTGAGCCATGACCACTGGACACCGAACAGGCTTGCCGTCGCGCCGCGTCCGCTGGCCGGCAACCAGCCGAGCTTCACGCTGAACAACATGATGAGCATCAGGCCGACCCAAAACGTCGGCAGGGAGAAGCCGACAATACTGCCCGTCATCAGCATCTTCGAGAGTGGATTGCGTGGATGCAGCCCGGCGAAAAGCCCAAGCGGAATACCAATCACCAGCGCCAGCAGCAGCGCCGAAACAGCGAGTTCCAGGGTCGCAGGAAGGCGTTGCAGGATCAGGCGGATCGCAGGTTCGTTATAGACGAAACTGTTGCCGAGGTCGCCATGCATGGCGCCGGCGAGGAAAGCCAGATACTGTTTCCAGAGCGGCTGGTCGAGGCCGAGTTGAGCGATGATGCGTGCCCGGTCGACCTGATCGACGTCCTGTCCGATAAGGATATCGATTGGGTTGCCGATCGCGTGCAGACCGATGAACACGATCAGCGTCATTAGCAGCACGACGAACGCCGCCTGCGCGATTCGGCGAACAAGCCAGCCGCTCACTGGTCCTCCGCATATTGGGGCGGCGCTTCGGCCGGTTGCCATTCATCACCGTAGAGTTCCGGTTCGGCATACGCTTGCAGCGCCGTGTAATGCTGCTCCACGTCTTCGCTGTACAACAAGCTTGATATGCCCTGGGCAAGCCGTTTAGCGCCGGTGCTGATCGCGGGAATGTCTCCGGAGACGGCGCCTTGCGAGAGCGACGCGGGATAGCAGAAACAGTGGATGCGCGATAAGCCGGGGCAATCGCCGGGCGATTTCTCGATGAATTCAAATGCGGGTCCGACATCGGGCGACTCGGACAGCTCGGCGTCTTCATCGCCGGGCGGTGGCGTGTAGCGATCGGCCCATGTGCGGATATAGGGCGCAAACGCAGCGAATTCCGGGCGGGCAGACCAGTCGACCTTGAAGCCGGTGGAGACTACGAGGAAGTCGGCCGCGAAAATGCCTTTGGGTGTGTGGATCGAAAGGCCGTTCTCTGTGCTTTCAACCGATAACACCGGGCATCCAAGATTGAAACGCGCATTCGGATGACGCGATACCCGCAACGTACTGCCACGCGGAGGGGGGACCTGCACGGTATTGATGTAGTGGCGGATCTTCCATTTCCACTCATAGGGCAGCGTTTGGTGGCCATGGGTCAGTCCCGGATTGCCGGCCCCCTTGCCCTTGTTCACGCGTGGGAGATCAGAACGCCTGATCAGCAGGTCGACGCTGGCCGCGCCTGCTTCGAGCGCGGTGGCGGCGCTGTCCATGGCTGACGAACCGCCGCCGACCACGGCCACGCGCTTACCCGCCAGCGTCTTGTAATCGGTGGTATCCGATGAATGCGCCCAGCGATCACGCGGTAATCCTTCGACAAACCCCGGTAACGCAGGACCGCCCAATCCGTCGCGTCCCGTAGCGAGCACGACGCGCCGCGCATAGACCTCGAAGCGACGATCCTGCGTTCGTACGCTCAATACCACCAGACCATCAGCGCGTGGCGTCACGGCTTCAATAGTGTGTTCGTTGCGGACATCGAGCGCAAGCACGCGGCGATACCAGATCAGATATTGCATCCACTGCAGCCGGTCGATCTTGTCGAGTGCTTGCCATGCCAGCGTGCCGAATTGAGCCTCGAACCACGCGCGAAACGTCAACGCGGGCAACCCTAAAGCAGGGCCTGTTAATTGCTTTGGTGAGCGTAGCGTTTCCATGCGGGCGGTCGTGGCCCACGGGCCCTCCAGTCCCTGCGGCGAGCGGTCGAAGATGCGCGCTCGCACGCCCAACAGCTTGAGCGCGGCGGACGCAGCCAGCCCCGCCATGCCACCGCCGATCACCGCCACGTCCAGGACTTCGATGCCGTTGTGCGTCTTGCCTGGCACCCATTCGCGCGCGGGTAATTCGAGCAGGGACAAGTCTTCGGCGAGGCGCGCGTCAAGCGCCGCGAGGCCGGTGGGGGGTATTGATGATACGTTTTTGTCGAGGCTCACGTGGCGGGCTCTTCGGTCGGATTGGGGATGTCCTCGGGCTCGCCGTAGAGCGCTTGAAGAATCGCGCTGTGCTGGCTTGCGTCGTGCAGGATGAAGCCGGGCAGGATCTCGGCGGCGGCAATCGCCAGCGCTTGCGCCGCGGCAAGAGTCGCCGCACTGGGCGGCCGAAACTCGGGTGTGATGACGCCGAACAGGAACGCGATGCGGATATCCAGCGGACGGATCACCACGCCATCGACGGGCAATCCCAGTGCGGTCACCGGCTCGAGCACGGCGAGCCCGAGTCCCGCGCGCACCGCGCCGAGCGCGTTCAGCGACGAGTTGGTTTCGATCACGCCGGCCGTGCGCACGCCCGCTTGCGCGAATGCCGAATCGAGCCGTGGCCGCAGGCGGTAGGGGTTCTGCATCGTAACGAGACGACGGTTCGCAAAATCACTCAATGCGATGCGCGGCGCTCGCGCGAGCGGATCGTCGGCGTGCACGGCGGCAACGCACGCAGCCTCGCCAATCCAGTGCACGAGCACGCCGCGATGTTCGAGTGGCAGACTTGAAACACCCATGTCGACAATGCCGCTCAGCACGGCATCGACGACTTGTTCGGGGGCGGCGCTACGCAGATGCACGGACTCGAGCGGATGGTCCTCGTTGAGCAAGGCGAGCGCGCGAGGCACGAGTCCGGCGGCAAGCGCCGATGTGGCGGCAATGGTGAGCGGAGGCGGCGCTTGGCGCGCGATCTGCTCGGCGCGCGATTTCACCTGACGCAGGCTTGCCAACGAGCGTTCGACGTCCTGGTAAAGCTCGGATGCCTCTCGCGTGGGCGCGACACGTGGCCCGAAACGCTGGAACAGCGGATAGCCGATCTCGGCTTCCAACTCCTGGATCGAGCGCGATACCGCGGGTTGCGAGCGCCCGAGCAAACGCCCGGCGGCAGTGACGCTTCCGGCGGACATGACAGCGGCAAACGCTTCCAGTTGACGGATTTCCATGGGTACGCGGCGTCCGATCGGTTAGATCGATGAATGCATAAAACGCATTCTTGCGCGTATAGCATGTGAAACGCAAATGATCAAAAATGCTTTACATAGTGCTCGATCTGGGAAGCGGGCGGTGATTGGGCGATCAAAACGACGTCGACTGGCGCGAATACGTTGCTGGTATCGACCGATTTCGCCATCGAGACTGACCAGAAGCAGACCATGGATGACGTCGCAACGCCGATCATCGTGGCGCCGCAATCCGAAGCGCCGTCGGAATTCTGCGTCTGGGCTTTTCGACAGCGTGCCAGCGAATCTTTATCGACTGCCACCGGTTGGAAACCGCAAGCGTTACGTGGAGTTCATGGGTGGAAGTGCGAACGTCCCTCACACGGCCATGCACAAATACTTGATCACCAAATAATCGTCGATCCCATACCGCGAGCCTTCGCGCCCGAGTCCGGACTGCTTGACCCCGCCAAACGGCGCGACTTCGTTGGAAATGAGCCCGGTATTGATCCCGACCATGCCATATTCCAGCGCTTCTGCCACGCGCCACACGCGCCCAATATCCCGGCTAAAAAAATACGCAGCCAGCCCGAACTCGGTATCGTTAGCCATCCGTATCACTTCTTCATCGGAAGAAAACCGGAACAACGGTGCGAGCGGTCCGAACGTCTCCTCCCTGGCGATCTTCATCTCTGAAGTCACACCCGACAACACCGTCGGTTCAAAGAACCCGAACCCGAGCGCGTGCCGCTTGCCACCGGTAACGACCTTGGCGCCTTTGTCCAGCGCGTCATGAATATGCGATTCGACCTTCTGCACGGCGGCGTCGTTGATCAGCGGTCCGAGCAAAACGCCGCTCTCCAATCCATTGCCCACCGTGAGCTTCGCAACCGCCGCGCCGAGCTTGGCGGAAAATTCGTCATACACCCGGTCATGAACGTAAAACCGGTTCGTACATACGCAAGTCTGCCCGCTGTTGCGATACTTCGACGCAATCGCGCCCTCGACTGCAGCGTCAATATCAGCGTCGTCGAAAACGATAAACGGTGCATTGCCGCCGAGTTCCAGCGACACTTTCTTGACCGTCGGGGCGCTTTGCGCCATCAGCAGACGGCCGACCTGCGTCGATCCCGTGAACGACAGCTTCCTGACAATGGGATTGCTGGTCAGCTCGGCGCCAATCGCCTTCGGGTCGCCGGTCACGATATTCAGCACGCCCTTTGGCACCCCCGCACGCTCGGCCAGCACGGCCATCGCGAACGCTGAAAACGGCGTCGCTTCAGCGGGTTTGACCACGATCGGGCAACCCGCAGCCAACGCCGGGCCGACCTTGCGCGTGATCATCGCGGCAGGAAAATTCCACGGCGTGATCGCCGCGCAGACGCCGATAGGTTCCTTGGTCACCACGATGCGTTTATCGGCGGCGGGCGTTGCCAGCGTGTCACCGGCGACGCGTTTGCCTTCCTCTGCGAACCACTCGATGAACGACGCCGCGTAAATGATCTCGCCGCGGGCTTCAGCGAGCGGCTTGCCTTGCTCGCGGGTGAGGATCACGGCGAGATCGTCGGCGTGTTCCAGCATCAGTTCGTACCAGCGGCGCAGAATGGCCGCACGTTCCTTCGCGGTCTTCTTGCGCCAGAGCGGCCACGCGGTGTTGGCCGCATCGATCGCGCGCCGCGTTTCCGCCGCGCCCATCTTGGGCACATGACCGAGCGACTGACCGTTCGCCGGATCGATGACTTCGAAGGTCGAGGTATCGTCGGCGCCTTGCCACTCACCGTCGATGAACGCGTCGTGACGCAGCAGCGCCGGATCTTTCAATCGCATGGGTGACCGTTGCGAACTCATGCTGCGACTCCCACTTCTTCTGTCAGGACACGTTCGAGAATGGCGAGTGCTTCATCGAATACGGCGTCTTGAATGGTCAGCGGAAACAGGAACCGGATCACGTTGCTGTACACGCCACAGATCAGCAACAGCAGGCCGCGTTCAAGCGCCAGGGTTTGCACGCGCTTGGCGAAAGCCGCATCGGCTTCGGTAGTACCCGGCTTGCAGAATTCGACGGCGATCATGCCGCCGGGGCCGCGCACATCGGCGATCTGGGGGACGTCGGCCTTAAGCGATGACAGCCGCGACTTCAGCTTGTCGCCCAGCCGCACGGCACGTTCACAGAGCTTCTCTTCATCGATGATCTCGAGCACCGCATGCGCCGACGCCACCGCCAGCGGATTGCCGGCATACGTGCCGCCAAGACCGCCGGGCGCGACCGAGTCCATCACATCGGCCCGGCCGACCACACCCGACAGCGGCATGCCGCCAGCGAGACTTTTGGCGATGGTCATGAGGTCCGGCACCACGTCGTAGTGCTGCATGGCGAACAACTTGCCGGTGCGCGCGAAGCCGGTTTGCACTTCGTCGGCGATCAGCAGGATGCCGTGGGTGTCGCAGAGCTTGCGCAACGCGCGCACGAATTCCACGGGTGCTTGATAGAAACCGCCTTCACCCTGAACCGGCTCGAAGATGATCGCGGCAACACGTTTTGCCTCAATATCCGCCGCGAAGAGATGTTCGATGGCGCGCAGCGAATCCGCGGTCGTGACGCCGCGCAGCGGGTTTGGGAACGGCGCGTGAAATACGTCGGACGGGAACGGTCCGAAGCCGATCTTGTAGGGCGCAACCTTGCCCGTGAGCGCCATGCCCATGAACGTGCGGCCGTGGAACCCACCCGTGAATGCGATCACGCCCGGCCGGCCCGTCGCGGCACGTGCGATCTTGATGGCGTTTTCGACGGCTTCCGCGCCGGTCGTGAAGAACGCGGCCTTCTTTGCATGGTCGCCGGGTGCGCGCGCGATGATCTTCTCGGCGAGCGAAACATACGATTCGTAAGGGACGATCTGATACGCCGTATGCGTGAAGCGTTCGAGTTGCGCGCGCATTGCCGCGACAATTTTCGGGTGCCGATGTCCGGTGTTACATACCGCGATGCCCGCCGCGAAGTCGATGAAACGGCGGCCTTCTACATCCCACAGCTCGGCGTTTTCGGCACGTTCAGCGTAGAAGTCGCACATCACGCCGACACCGCGCGGCGTCGCTGCGTCCTTGCGGGCTTTAAGGTCGGCGTTCTTCAGGGTCTGGCTCACGGCATCGCTCCTTGGAGGGTTTTTAGGCGGTACCTCGACTATAGTAAGATTTGGCTCTTTCAATCAGAGCCATTTCCTTGTTTTTATAGGAGCCATTTCCGCGATGCGTGCAAGCATGTTGTCCGACTGGCTGGCGCAGCGGATTGAACGAACGGGCGGCTTACCGATTTATCGGCAGTTGTATGGCTTGTTGCAGCAAGCCATCCTGTCGCGGGAATTGCCGGCGGGGACCAAAGTGCCGTCGTCCCGATTGCTCGCAAGTGAGCTGGGCCTTGGCCGTAATACGGTCACGCAGGTGTATGAGCAACTCGCGCTGGAAGGCTACGTGTGGTCGGCGACGGGGCAGGGCACGTTTGTGTCGGACAGCGCGCCGGACGAGATCGTGGGCGCGGACTCCGCGGCGCGTGATGCGGCCCCTGCGGAGCCACGTGTGCTGTCCGCGCGCGGTGCAAGGTTGCTGCAAGGCGCGGGTGTGTCGCAGCGGCAAGGCGGGGCGTTCATGCCCGGTGTACCCGATGTGTCGCGGTTTCCAGCGGCCGTCTGGAGCCGCTTGCAATCAAAATACTGGCGCCGCTTGCCGCCGGATCTGCTGACCTATGCGCCCGGTGGCGGTTTGCCCAAGCTGCGTCAGGTGCTCGCCGATTATTTGCGGACCTCGCGTTCGGTGCGTTGCACGCCAGACCAAATTATCGTGACGACGGGGATTCACCAGTCAATCGATCTTGCCGTGCGCCTGCTGTCCGATTCCGGCGATGTCATCTGGACCGAAGACCCGTGCTACTGGGGCGTGCGTAGCGTGTTGCAAGTGTCCGGGCTGTCGCTCAAGGCCATTCCCGTGGATGCAGAGGGCATCAATCCTTCCGCGGACGATCTTGCCGACCCGCCCAAGCTGATGCTGGTCACGCCGTCGCATCAATACCCGCTGGGCATGGTGATGAGCCTCGCGAGGAGGCGGATGCTGCTGGAGTTCGCGCGGCAAAACGGTTGCTGGATCATTGAGGATGATTACGACAGCGAGTTTCGATACGGCAGCCGGCCGCTCGCGTCGCTGCAAGGACTCGATACAGCGGGCCAGGTGATCTACGTGGGCAGCTTCGGCAAGACGCTTTTCCCAGGATTGCGGATTGGCTACATCGTGGTGCCCGAGGGGTTGTCGACGAGCTTTGCTACCGCTTCCGCCGAGTTGTATCGCGAGGGGCAGTTGTTGCAGCAGGCCGTGCTGGCCGAGTTCATCGGCGAGGGGCACTTCACTTCGCATATCCGGCGGATGCGCGGGCTCTATGGGCAGCGTCGCCAGATACTGCTGGATACGATCAGGAAGCGTTATGGCGACGCGTTGCAGATTGCCGGCGGCGATGCCGGGCTGCATCTCGTGCTGCGTTTGCCCGATGGCGTGGACGATCGTGAAGTGGCGAAAGCGGCGCTCGCGGTCAACATTGTGGTGCGGCCGCTGTCGGGGTATTTCTTGAGGCCGGGCGAGGGGATGTCGGGCTTGCTGATTGGGTACGGCTGCGTGGCCGAAGAGGAAATCGAGCCGGCGTTTGAGAAACTGGCGGCGGTGCTTGATCCGGCGTTGGGGTCAGGGTTTAGATTTAGTACGCATGCCTGATCACTGTGTTGCCGCTCCCGGCGCTCCGCAACGCCGCCGCAACGCCGCCGCCGAAACGCCGCCGCCCACTATGATAAAAAGGGACTCACGGTAGGACTGAAGAAAGCGGTGCGTCGCCGCAATCGAAGCATAATAGAACGTGTACCCTACAATTCCTCCCATGTCCAAAAAGCCATCCCCCCCTCCGGTTGTTGCAGGCAGCGAGGAGTATCACTTCTCCGAGCAGATCGGCCACTTGCTGCGACGCGCATACCAGCGCCACGTCGCCATTTTCCAGGCGGCCATACCGGATTCCGATCTGACCGCGGCGCAGTTCGTCACGCTATGCGCGGTCAAGGAGCAACAATCCTGCTCGCTCAACGACATCGTCAAGGCGACAGCAATCGACCAGGCCACCATCCGTGGCGTGGTCGAGCGTTTGAAAGCGCGTTCGCTGATCGTGGTCTCGCCCGACCCGCTGGACGGCCGCAAACTGCTCGTGCGCACGACGCCGGAGGGCCTGGCGCTGATTGACCAGACGGTGCCGTTTGCGAGGCAGGTGAGCGAACAGACTTATGGGGGGCTAAACCCGGCGGAGCGTGTTGCCATCGTTTATCTGCTGCGCACCATGACACGGGCGGAAGATAATTGACCGGGTACGTGCCTGTCACTCCGTATGGGAACGTGCGGCACTTACGGCACTTACGGCACGTACAGGCGCACTCCTACGCGCTCATCGATGCTCGGCAAGCGCCAGCGTTGCTGCGGCCTGCAGCGTGGCCCTGACAGCATCCGGTGTGAACGGTGGCTCGCGAAAGCGCACGCCGGTTGCATCGAATAACGCATTGGAGATAGCGGCCGCGCCGGGAAGTGAAGCGGACTCGCCGGAGCCAAGCGGCGGCTCGCCTTGCCTGTCCACCAGCACCACATCGACCGGGGGCAGCTCGGGGAATGTCAGGATCGGATAGCTGCCCCATTCCTTGCTTGCGACCAGACCATCGGTAAAGCGCACGCGCTCTTTCATCGTGCGGCTCAGGGTCTGGATCACGTTGCCGTGGACCTGATGGCGCACGCCGTCGGGATTGATCATGGTGCCCGTATCTTGACCGACGGTCACTCGCTTGATGCGGATTTCTCCGCTGACTGTGTCGACTTCCAGATCGACGATCCACGCCGACCACGCCGCACCGAAACCCGGAAAGCGGCTATGCACATACCGTGCGTACGCCACGCCGCGTCCTTGAAGAATACGTTCGCCTGTGTCGCGAGTCGGACGGCGTGCGGTTCGCGCTTGCCAGCCTGCCCGCTCCGCCACGGCCTCAAGCAGAGCCACCGCCCGGTCGTCCTTGAGATGACGCAACCGGAACGCCAGAGGATCGGCGCCGGTCTCGAACGCGAGTTCATCGATGAATACATCATGGGCGAAGGAGTTCGGCAGCGCCGACACCCCTCTGAACCACGACGCCCTGACCAGCGGCGCCAGGTCGTGGCAGACGAAACGGCGATGCGCGAAGGTGTAGGGCGTAACCGCGGTCCGGTCGCCCATTTCAAAGACGCGCGGCTCGGCCGGCGTCGCGCCGGTGAGCAGCAGGGCGAGCAGGGGCGCATCGTTTGACGGATAGCGCGTGGCGAACGTATAGCCCAGCGTGTCGCCGTAGCGGGACACCGTGCCGGTCACATCCACAACTTGCGCCGTGCCCTTGGGCTCCCACTGATGTTCGTCCGCGCGCGATAGCTGGACCCGCACCGGCTGGCCCATCGCACGCGAGAGCAGGATTGCGTCGCCGGCAACGTCGTCCGCGCAATTTCGGCCATAGCACCCGGAGGCCTCCATGCGGACGATATCGATATCGGCTTCGTCCCGCTCGACCAGACGCGACAGGTCGTAGCGCAGGGTCTGCGGGTTCTGCGTGCCCGACCATACCGTGATGTGTCCGTCCTGATAGTCCGCGAGTGCGCAGGACGGCCCGATCGAGCCATGCATCTGGTAAGGCCAGACATAGCTGCGTGTCAGCGTGGTGGTGCCAGCCTGTCCTTGCACGCTTTCGACATCGCCTTCCTCCAGCAGCAGGCGCCGCTGGGCCGGAGCCTGGGCGATAGCCTCGGCGGGGTCATCGAGGGACGGCAGCGGCGGCAGCGGGCGCCACCGCACGCGTAGCGCACGCGCTGCGCGGATCGCCTGTTCTTCACGCTCGGCCACTACCCCGACGAAGTCGCCGATGACAACCACGCCACGCACGCCCGGCAGCGTATCGACGGATGTCCGGTCTACTTCAATCAGCGTCTTGCCGACGAACGCTCCGCAATCGTGTCCTGCATACGGTGGCCGCACGACGCGCCCGTGGAGCATGCCGGGCACGCGCATGTCGTGAACGAAGGTCAGCGTGCCGGTGGCCTTGGCAGGCAGATCGACGCGTGGTGTTGCCCGCCCGACAATCCGGTAGGTCGACGGATCTTTCACCACGACGGATGAGTCGATGGCAAGCAAGATCCGTTGCCCCTGCAGCAGTTCTCCGAAGCCGATGCGGGTGTTGTCTGGCGCCACGACATAACCGTCGTCGGTGGCAAGACTGGCGGCATCGATACCCCAACGCTCGGCTGCCAGTCCGATCAACACGTGCCGCGCTTGCGCGGCAGCAAACCTGAGCGGCACGGCGGATATCTGGATGGTCGCGCTGGCGATGGTCGGCCCCTGGTTGGGCACTTGGGCGGAGTCGCCGAGGATCATCTTGACGTGCGGGACCGCCACGTCGAGTTCCTCCGCCACGATCTGCGCGAGCGACGTGCGGATGCCCGTGCCGAGATCGACGTGGCCGTTGAACGCCAGGATGCGGCCATCGTCCAGTATCGCGACAAAAATTTCCGGCGAGTCCTGAACGTAGGAAGACCCGCTGCCCGGTTGGCCAGGCGCGGGTTTTACCGGCGCGAGCGGCTGCCTGACGATGGTCAGGCAGCCGTTGCGCGCGAGCAGTTCACCTCGGGTGAGCGCTGCTGCAGTAGGCATGACGATTCCTGAAAATGCCGCTCTAGTCGACTAAACCGCTTCAACAACCAGCTTTAACGCTTGCCTTCACCGATTAACGATACGCTTGGGCATCGCCAACACCAAGAGGCAGCCCGCCAGCATGCAGATGCCGAAGGTGATCAATCCGGCGCTCATGCTGTGGGTCGCGTCCTTCATCCAGCCCAGCACGTAGGTGCTGGCAAAGCCGCCCAGGTTTGCGATCGAGCAGGCGAACGCGATCCCCGCGGCAGCCGCCGTGCCCCGCAGGAACGTGGAGGGCAGTGCCCAGACTACCGGCATGGCCGCGGCGACGCCGGCATTTGCGATCGACAGCAGGATCACGGTGATCGCCGTGTTGCCGCTGAAGAACGTGCTCGCGATCAGGCCGAACGCGGTGCAGGCGAAAGGTACGACGATATGCCAGCGGCGTTCGCGGTGCTTGTCCGAACTCGCGCCCGTTACCAGCATCATGATCACGGCCAGCGCATTCGGTATGGCGGTCAGCATGCCGATCTCGAGCGCGCTCTTCACGCCGGAATCGCGAATGATCGTCGGCAGCCAGAAGCTGATCGCATAGGTGCCGAGCAGCACGCACAAATCGATGAGACCCAGCGCCCATACTTTCGGGTCCGTGAATGCATCACGCAGCCGATGACCCTTGCCGTCGTGAGACTCCTGCGCGAGATCGTGCTTCAGGCGCAGGCGTTCGTCGCCGTTCAGGAACTTCGCCGACTCCACCGTATTGGGCAGGTAGAAAAACACCAGCACGCCGAGCACGATCGAGGGCAACGCTTCGATCCCGAACAACCACTGCCATCCTTGCCAACCATGCATGCCGTCGAAAAAAGTCAGGATCCAGCCCGACAACGGACCGCCGATCAGGCTCGACAGCGGCAGCCCCATCATGAAGAGCGCGATGATCTTGCTGCGCCGCGCGTCGGGAAACCAGTTCGTCAGATACAGCAGCACACCCGGCAGGAAGCCAGCTTCTGCCACGCCCAACAAGAAGCGCAGCGTATAGAACTGGCCCGGCGTCTTGACGAACATCGTGAGCCCGGAAAGGATGCCCCACGTGACCATGATCCGCGCGATCCAGAGCTTCGCACCCACCTTCTGCAGGATCAGGTTGCTGGGCACTTCGAACAGGATATAGCCGACAAAAAAGAGGCCTGCGCCCAATCCGTAGACGGTCTCGCTGAAATGAAGCGAGTCGAGCATCTGCAGCTTCGCCAGACCGACGTTCACGCGATCCAGATAGGCTGAGAAATAGCAGAGGCAGAAGAACGGGATCAGCCGCCAGGTGAGTTTCTTGTACAACTCGCGTTCTGCCTGTGCGTCGGTGTGCAGCGTGCCGCGCAAAGTGTCTATTGATGGGGTCGACAAGTCGTGTCTCCTGGACAATCAGTGGTTCGCATTACTTTCAAAGTTACGAAATCAAAATCAGGAATGCAACAATTTTCTGACAAAAATACTATATAAATCAATGACTTATAATTAGCATTAAGGCGTGATGATGCGTCCCGCGGGCTGAACCCGGAGGACGCTGGAGCGCTAAACTGAAGTGGTTAAAAGCGGATGATCGAGTGCTTAGGCCTGGCGTTTTTCGATACTCGCAAGCGCTTCGTCGAGCGTCATGACCGCGGCATATTTTTGTTGCATGTCGAAGAGATTCGCATCGTGCGGACCGATCGCCCGGTCGCCGACGCAATCGGACACAACCAGCGGACGGAAACCATGCGACATCGCATCGACCACGCTTGCGCGTACGCATCCACTCGTGACTGCACCGGCCACGATCAACGTCTGCACCGCACGCTGCGATAACCACGGCGCGAGTTGCGTGCCGAAGAACGCGGACGGCACGGTCTTGCGCACGACCAGTTCGCCCGCTGCTGGCGTCAGCTCAGGCACGATTGCGCTGTTCGGATGGTTTTCAGTGAGCGTCGCCATGCCCGGCACTTTCAGCGAAAACACGTTGTCGTCGCTGCCGTCTGCCGCGTACACAATGCGGCTGTGCGCCACCGGCCAGCCATGCCGGCGTGCGGCGGCCAACAAGTGCACCGTGCGTTCGATAGCGGGCGCAATGTTGCCGCCGCCGAAGGTCTTGGGGTCAGCGAAGCCGACCACGAAGTCGACAATCAACAAGCCGATATTGCCTTGCACCGGCAACGGCGTGCCGAATCCCTGCTGTTTGTACACGCCCGATTCGGCATGGCTCTGGATGTCGCTCATTCAAACTCTCCGCATGTAGATGTTCTATCGGTCCATTACCACGCCATCGCGGACCACGGCTTCGCCATCGAGCATCACGTCGCAATGGCGCAGGGGGATGTCGATGTGACACGTGGTCGTGCGCTTGCCGCCAGCCTCATTGTTCGGTCCAAGCGAAAACAGGAAGTTGCCTTCGAACGCGCGGGCATCCATGCCGATGGTCGCCTCGCGGTCATACAGTCCGAGCGTCGACCAGCGTGCGCGAGGCTGCAAACCCCAGCCGATATGCGAGATTGCATAACCTTCGGGATCGTTGAACGAGGCCATGTAGTCGCTTAGCAAGGCCGCGTCCACGCCGCCATCGATGCGCGTGGCGTAACCGTTTTCCACGGTCAGCGTGATCGGATCGTTCACGTACTTTTTCTGCGGCAGCAAGATGTCGCCGCGATCGATCACGATCTGGCCGCTCGCTTGTCCCTCGTTCGGGAACGTCAGCACAAAACCGCTTGGCCAGTGATCCCAGCGCCCCGGTTCATCGACGAAACCGTACTCGGAGATAGCGGGAAACTCGCCCAGCGGGCACACGAGTTCCGTGCCCGCTTTTGATTTGACGCGCATTTCGCGCGACGCCTTGATCCGCTCCGCTGCCGCCCGCACGCGGGTGCGATCGGCTTCGGTGGGTACAAGCCGCGCGAGTACTTCGGGCGGTTCGACGGCGAGCAGGATCTTTGTGCCGGTTGCGAGGATCTCGTGCTGCTCGGGCGAGAACAACAAGGTCATCAGGTCGAGCACGAGATCGCTCGCCTTCAACGCGGCAATAGCGGCCAGGTTGCCGGTGAGAGGCGTGGTGCCGAGATACGCGAGCGAGTCGCGGCTCAGGGCCTTTTCGCCGTTTACCGGCAGCAGGTCGAGCCGGTTGACGATCGCGCCCATCGACTGCGTGGCGATCAGTGCGCTTGAAAGCGTTTGTGGATGCGTGGACGCGCTGGTGAGGATGGTGACGGTCTGGCCGGCCTGCAGCTTCGACAACGTCAGTACCTGCTTCCATGCGGCGATCATTTCGTAATCGCTGATTGGCATGTTGACTCCTGAAGAATGAGTGTCAGTGTCGGCTCGTCTTGGGTCGTGCCTGGGCTAGACGAGTTTTGCGCCGAGGAAATCGCCGAAGGCTTCATAGAAGCCGGCTTCGTTATCCCACGGAATCATGTGGCCGGCATCCGGCACGCGGCTGTGCAGCAGTCCAGGGCTGAGCGTCTGCATTTCCTGCACGTCAACGTCCAGCACCACGTCGCCGCGCGCAGCGGTGATCAGCAGTGAAGGTACGCGAAGCAGCGGCAGGTCGGCGTGGATGTCGTCAGTATGAAAGCCTTCGAACGACGTCAGCATGCCGCGTTCATCGCAGGTATGCAGCCATTGCGCGCGCACACGCAACTGGTCTTCGGTCCAGGTCGGGCAGAAAGCGCGCATGCCGTCGGCGTCAATGCCTTTCAATGCCAGGCGGATCGAATCCACGTACCACGGCAGCTTCGCCGGATACGCACGGCGGCCCGGACCGGACACCGGCGGGTCAACCAGCACCGTGCGCGTCAGGCCCTTCGGCGCGCTGCGGGCAGCACGGATCGCGATGCGGGCGCCCATGGAGTGACCGACAAGCGCATAGTGTTCAAGGCCGAGCGCTTCAGCGAGTGCGATGACATCGGCGGCTTGCGCGTCGAGGCTGTAGTCAAGCGTCGACGATGCTTCGGACAAACCGCGGCCGCGTACATCGAGCACATAGGTATCGAACTGGCGGCCAAGCGTCTCGCCGACAAAACCCCACGTGGCCGCCGGGCTGGTAATGCCCGGAATCACGATCACGGCGGGACGGCCGGCGAGTACGCCTTCCGTGCCGCCGTAGCGCAGGTAGTGCTGGCGGATGCCGTTGGCGTTGACGTTCGCGCCGTAGAGAAAAGTTGAGTTCATCGCGGAGTCCGTTGATGGATCGAAAGCCATGCGTCGAAAGCTATCGGTAAGCAGCTCAGTAAGCGGATCAGTAAGCGGATCAATAAGCGCCAGACAGCAGCGCGCCCGCACCCGGCACCACGCGCTCGAGATCCAGCTCGCGCAGCATGGCGTAGGTCGTGGCAATGGCGGCAGTAATGACCGGCTTGCCCGTCATTGCCTCGACTTGCGGCACTGCGGCGAGCGACGGCATCTGCACGCAGGCCGACAAGACGATCGCATCGACGTCCTGATAGGGCAGGGTTTTCACGATATCCGGCAACAGCCTCGGGTCGTGACGGCCGACATCCAGATTGTCGGGAATCTCAAGGGCCCGAAAGGCGACGACTTCAAAACCCTCATTGCGGATGTAGTCCACGACCAGTTCGGTCAGCGGCAACATGTACGGCGCAACCACCACGACGCGCTTGGCCCCGATGACCTTCAAAGCGTCGACCAGCGCGCCCGCGCTGGTGATGACCGGCGCGGCGCCGCCGTTCTCGACGGTGCGCTCGTGAAGCCGCTTTTGCGACACGCGGTGGTAACCATGTCCCATCGCCATGATTGCCACCAGGCACGCATAACCGAGCACGTCCACGCGCGCGTCGCTGAGCTCCAGCGCGCATCGGTCCGATTCCGCGTCCATGGCCGCGAGCTCCTCCTTGACCACTTTTTTCATGCGCATGCGGCTGGAATGGAACGTGAAACGCTCCGGGCGGATGCTCTGGCGCGCAAGCAGCATGGCAGGTATTTCGGTTTCCATCGTCGTGTTCGAGCTCGGCAAGATCTGGCCGATGCGAAAGGTCTTGGTCATCCAGTCGACTCCATATGTCTTGGGCCACGCGCGGCGGCTTGGTTAGTCTGGCAAAAGTTGCGGCAATCTGATTCGATAAAGTCTAGTGTACACATTGGAATTTAACAAGATTCCGAAAACATTTTTTAATGGTGCATGCATGCTTTGGATTGGTGAAAACCCTTATAAAATGCACATATAAAGGGATAAATCGCACCTGAACCGATTCAATGCAAATTTTCTTTACTCAAAAAAATTCAATGTGTACACTCAATATAGGTTCAATTAACAGGCTCGGCTGAACGACTTTCGGCGAGCGCCAGACATGGAGAGATCATCATGAGCAAACCCCGTATTGCAATCATCGGCGCGGGCCTTGGCGGAACAGCGGCAGCGGCGCTGATGCAGCGCGCCGGTTATTCGGTTCGCCTTTACGAGCAGGCTCCTGCGTTTTCGCGTCTCGGCGCGGGCATACACCTTGGCCCCAACGTGATGAAGATCATGCGCCGCATGGACTGCGAAGACGCGTTGAACGTCATGGGTTCGCATCCCGACTACTGGTACAGCCGGGACTGGAAAACGGGCGAGGCTATCGCGCAGATCCCGCTTGGCGATTTCGCGCTGAAAGAATATGGCGCGTCGTATCTCACGGTGCACCGCGGTGACTTCCATGCGCTGATGACCGAGGCGGTCGCGCCTGGCACCATCGAATTCAATAAGTGCCTGAGCGGGATTGAAGAGCTCGACAACGAGGTGCGGCTGACGTTTGCCGACGGCAGCGTTGAGACCGCGGACATTGTGATTGGCGCGGACGGCGTGAACTCGAAGATCCGCGACCATCTGCTCGGCGCGGAACCGCCGAGATACACGGGTTATGTTGCGCATCGCGCGGTATTTCCCGCCTCGCTGCTCGGCACCGATCCTTTCGATCTCTGTGTAAAGTGGTGGTCGGAAGACCGGCACATGATGGTGTATTACGTGACGTCCAAGCGCGATGAAATCTACTACGTGACCGGCGTTCCGCAGGCCGAGTGGCCGGCAGGGCAGTCGGTTGCGCCCAGCAGCCGCGACGAAATGCGCGAGGTGTTCGCGGGCTATCATCCGTCGGTGCAAAAGCTGATCGACGCCACGCCCGAAGTCACGAAATGGCCGCTGCTGGAACGCGATCCGCTGCCGCTGTGGAGTCGCGGCCGCCTGGTACTGCTTGGCGACGCATGCCATCCGATGAAGCCGCATATGGCGCAGGGCGCGGCCATGGCAATCGAGGATGCAGCAATGCTCACGCGTTGCCTGGACGAAGTAGGAACAACCGATTACGCCGGAGCGTTTGCGCTGTACGAAGCGAATCGTGCGCAGCGTGCGTCGAAGGTGCAACTGGTCTCGCACAACAACACGTGGCTGCGCACTAACGAAGATCCGGCATGGGTGTTCGCTTATGACGTGTTCAACGAACCCCTGAAGTCGCCGTCGGCCAAGCAGACAACAACTGCTGCCGCCTGATATTTCGACCCGGCCGCCTCAGTAGTGCCTGGATGAGCTGTCCAGGCATCGCTAAAAGCGGTCTTGATTCGATGACTTGAAAATGAGCGTGTCTGCCTCCGCACCATCGGTTTCCGGACCATTGACGCTGACTGTCAACGGCAGCACTCGCACGGTCGACGTGACCCGCGACACGCCCTTGCTATACGTTCTGCGCAACGACTTCGAACTGAACGGGCCGAAGTACGGTTGCGGTCTCGGCCAGTGCGGTGCGTGCACGGTGCTGCTGGACGGCGGTCCTGCACGTTCATGTGTCGTGCCGGTTGCGGCGGCTATCGGACGCGAGACGCTCACGCTGGAAGGGCTTGGAACGCCGGACGCGCTGCATCCGATCCAGCGGGCTTTTATCGATGAACAGGCAGCGCAATGCGGCTACTGCCTCAACGGCATGATCATGAGCACGAAGGCGCTGCTTGATCGCAACCCCGAGCCTGATGACAATGATATCCGCGACGCGCTGCGCTTTAACCTGTGCCGTTGCGGCACGCACATTGAAATCATGAAGGCAGTGCATCGCGCGGCCGAGTATCTGAAACGCGAACAAAAGCGCTGATTCGTTGGACCCCATGTAATGGACGCCCTGTAATGGACCCGAGGTAATGGACGCCGTGCACGAAGGAAGTTCTGGTGGACCCGTGCTGATGCCCGAGTCGATGCTTCACGCGTGCGTGGTGGGGGAAGCCGACGCTACGCTGCTCGCGTCGGCGCAACAGTTGCGCGTGGAAGCAGGCGTGCGCTGGGTGGTCGCGGGGAACGTGGCCGCGTTCGTGGCTGAGCGTTTCGAGCAGGCGCGCGACGCCGCTTGTCTGCTGGTGTTATCGGCCCGTCCGCAGCATGCCGCTGATATGCCTTCTTTACCCGTGCAACACTCGGGTTTGCAGCAGGAAGCGCATTACACATGGCCGATTCCTGCGGACAGGTTGGTGCCGTGCGAGGCCATTGCGTGTGACGACGCAGGTAGTATCGCCGTCTGGAGCAGTGCTCCCGAGACTGCGGATCTACGGGCGAAGCTTGCCGCTATCACGGGCCTGCCGCCGGATTGCTTTGCGTTGCATTCGCTCGATGTACAAGATGGCCAAGCCGATCCGCTGATCGCCACGTATGCCGCGCTCGCTGCGGTTGTTCTGATGGCGAAAACCGGCCGGACGATGTGCGTTGGCGGTTATATGGCGGTGTCTCAGGTCAGGGAGGCGGACGTTTGTGTCGCGGCGTCGCTGGACTACAAAGGCGCGCTGCTCGACTGGCGCTACGTTGCGCGAACGCCGGGTTTAACAGGCGGCGAAGCAGTCGCGCGAGATCCGGGTCCTTATTCTTCATCCCGTGCCACGTCGCTGGTCGACGATCCCGCCGCGCTGATTCCCGGCTCGGCGCATACCTTTGCGCGCGAGTCTTTCGTCGATGAAATCGCGCGCGATCATCATCGCGATCCGGTTTCGTTTCGTCTCGATCACCTTGATCCGGTGGAGTATGGCGGCGCGAGGGAACTGATCGATACGGTGGCGCAGCGGGCAGCGTGGAACACCGATACGCCGGATCGCAAGGTGCGCCGCGCGAACAACGAAGTCGCACATGGCCGTGGTTTCGCGTTCGACACACACGATGCGGCATCCGGCGATAACCCGATACCCGACTACTCAGCGTGGATCGTCGATCTCGATGTGAACCGCCTGACCGGTGACGTTGCGCTCAAGCGCGTGGTAGCAGGGCGGGCAAGTGGACGCCGCCGGATCGGCCGGTTGATTGGCGTTCCGGCCCGGCAGATTGCTGCTGCAGCTTCGCGCGCCCTGGGTCTGCAACTCACTGCGCGACCTTCGCACGACGAGACGCCGGGCACTCAAGCCGTATCGCATGAACTTGCTCCCGCATCGTTCACATCCGGCGAAGTCGCTACGCAGACCGCTGCCGGCGATCGTCTGGAAATCGACGTCTCTCCCGCTGCAGCGGCTATCGCCAATGCGCTTTACGATGCGACCGGCGTGCGTTTTCGAGCGCCGCCGTTCACGCCGGAGCGCGTGCTTGCGGCGCTTGGCGCAATGCGCGAATCAGAAGCGGCTAATGGCGGGATCGGCAACAGACCGCGGCGCGCAAAACGCTCGCTCTGGACCGCGCTCGCGGCCGGCGGAGTAGGCAGCCTGATCGGCCTCGCCTGCACGGCATGGCCCCTGCGTGCCCCGATTGAAGCGATCGCCCGCCCGGCTGCATCGACGTGGTCCGATGCCACCATCGCTCGCGGTCGCCAGATTGCGGAGTTTGGCGATTGCGCGGTCTGCCATACGGCGCCCGGCGGCGTGGTCAATGCCGGCGGCCTCGGCCTTGAAACGCCTTTTGGCATGGTCTACACGACCAATCTGACTCCCGATCCGAAGACGGGCATTGGCAACTGGTCGTTCGCCGCGTTCGACCGGGCGATGCGCCAGGGCATTTCACGCGACGGCCATCATCTGTATCCCGCATTCCCGTACACCGCGTTCACGAAGATGAGCGAGGCCGACATGACCGCGCTGTACGCGTATTTGATGTCGCAGCCGGCGGTCGAACATTCGCCGCCTGTCACACGCTTGCCGTTTCCGCTGAATCAGCGTGCATTGGTCGCTGGATGGAATGCACTCTATCTGAAGCAGGGCGAGTTCAAGCCCGACCCAACGCGCTCGGCAATATGGAATCGCGGCGCGTATCTGGTGGACGGTGCCGGACATTGCAGCGCGTGCCATTCGCCGCGCAATGCATTCGGGGCAGAGAAGGGCGGGCGTTTGTACTTGAGCGGCGGCAGCGCTGAAGGCTGGGTGGCGCCGTCGCTCGTGGCCAATTCGAAAGCGCCTGTACGATGGACCGAGCAGGCGTTGTACGACTATCTCAAGACGGGCTTCTCTCATGAGCATGGCGTCGCGGCTGGCCCAATGGCGCCGGTCGTCGCGAGCTTGTCGACGCTGCCGGAAGAGGACGTGCGCGCGATGGCGCACTACGTGGCGTCGCTGTCGCCGCAGCCGGCTGCGGCTCCGACTGCTGTCCCCTTGTCGGAGTCTGCACACGATCTAGCCACAAGTGCCGTGACCCTGCAGGGACTCGACAGAGGCCGGCGGATCTTTGACGGCGCATGCGCGGTCTGTCATGCCGCGACGGGCGGTGTCGGCAACTTCGGGGTACGCCCGCTGCTCTCGCTGAACACCAGTGTGAGCGAAGCCACGCCCGACAACTTGCTGAACGTCATCCAGAATGGCATTGATGCCCCCGCTACCGACGCGCTTGGTTACATGCCGGGCTTCAAGGATTCGTTCGACGACCGGCAGATCGCCGATCTCGTGTCTTATATTCGCGCTACATTCGCACCGAATGAAGCGTCGTGGAAAGACTTGGCCCAGGCGTCGGCGCGAATCCGGAAGCATGTGCACTAGCGGCAGGCGGAACGTTGCTCCGGCTACCTTGACGAATGCCGCTCGCCCGGTCCGGGCGAGCGGCATTCCCACTCCACCCTACCGACACTCGAACTATCATGGCGCCTTCGAAGCTTCCTTCCGGTTCATCGCAAGCTGCGCAGAACGCCGTGTCCCGCTATGAGGTGTCGGAGCAGATCGGGCATCTTCTTCGCAAAGCGTATCAGCGCCATCTCGCCATCTTCAGCCAGACCATCGACGACCCCCAACTGACCGCCGTGCAGTTTGCGGTATTGAGCGCCAATCGAAGGCTCGGACCGTCTTCAATGAGCGACCTGGGCAAAGCGACTGCGATCGATGCGGCCACGGTACGCGGCATAATTGAACGTCTGAGGACGCGCGAGCTGATCGAGTTACAGACGAATCCCGACGACCGCAGGAAGGTGACGGTGCAACTGACGCGCGCGGGTGAAAGCCTGGTTGAACAGATCACGCCAACCGCCGTGCGTATCAGCGAGTTGACCATGGGCGAGCTTAATGAGGCCGAGCGCGTGGCCGCGCTGTATTTGCTGCGCAAGCTCAGCGCGCCCGATGCCGAGTAAGCGCGATTCGTACTCAGTGCGTTTGTGCGGTGACGGCCACGCTTATTAATTAGTCACTTCGTCTGGTGCGATCCGTCTGCCGCCGCGTCGCATTGCACCAATAGCGGGACCGTCGCACCAGAAAAGCGATTATGGCGTGTACGCTGATTTTATAAGGTGCGGCACAACAGGCATTCCCGTAGGCCGTTAGCTTCGCGTCAGCTATAAAACCCAATAAAACAAGGGTTAAAGCCCATGATACCTAGTACAAGTCTCTAGCTATAAAGTGGGCATGGTCATTGCATAGAAGACTAGAATTAGAGTGTGTACATTTGTATCGGCAGACAGAGACGGCGCTTGGAAAGGCAGTCTTGCCGACGCGAACACCTTGATGAATTCCGAGCTATAGAGGCGTCGATGCTTTCGAATCTGGCTGTGCAACTCATTAACGGACTAGCGGACGCCTGCGCCATGTTTCTTGTCGCGTCCGGTTTGTCGTTGATCTTCGGCGTGACGCGAATCGTCAACTTCGCGCACGGCTCGTTCTACATGCTTGGCGTGTACGTGGCCTATAGCATCGCCAGCCGCTTTGGTTCGACCGTCGCCGGTTTCTGGCTTTCGATGCTTGCAGCAGCGCTCGTTGTCGCCGTGCTCGGTGCGCTGGTTGAAATGGTCGTGCTCCGGCGCATTTATCAGGCGCCCGAGTTATTCCACCTGCTGGCAACCTTTGCGCTGGTGCTGATCTTTCGGGACGCCGCGCTGTACATCTGGGGTCCGGAAGACCTGTTCGGGCCGCGCGCTCCGCTGCTCGGCGGCGCAGTCAATCTGCTCGGCCACGCACTGCCCACCTACGACATTGCATTGATCGTGATCGGCCCCGTGGTGCTGGGTATCCTCTGGTTCGGTCTGACTAAAACGCGCTGGGGCACGCTCGTGCGCGCGGCGACCGGTGACCGGGAAATGCTCGGTGCGCTCGGTATCAACCAGGCTTGGCTATTTACGGGCGTGTTTTTTATCGGCGCGTTCCTCGCGGGTCTTGGCGGTGCGCTTCAGGTGCCGCGCATGTCGGCGAATCTGTCGCTTGATATCGATACGATCGGCAATGCGTTCGTCGTGGTGGTGGTTGGCGGAATGGGCTCGATTCCCGGCGCGTTCGTGGCCGCGTTGCTGATCGCGGAGATCAAGGCGCTCTGCATTGGCATAGGCGACGTAGCCATCGGCGGCGTGGTGTTTTCGTTGAGCAAGTTCACGCTGGTGGCGGAGTTCGTGGTGATGGCAATCGTGCTCGTCGTGCGGCCGTGGGGTCTGCTCGGTCGCGCGCAGGCAGCAGTGCGCACCATGGCCGCCGCTGAAACACCACTGCGTCCCGCCGATACCCGGCTGAAGATATTCGCCGGTATCGTGCTAGCGGTGCTTGTGCTCGCACCGCTGCTTTCAGGCGTGTTCCCCTACATGCCCGTGCTGCTCGTCGAGATCCTGATCGCGGTTTTATTTGCGACGAGCCTGCATTTCATCATGGGTCCGGGCGGCATGCATTCGTTCGGTCATGCCGCCTATTTTGGCCTCGGCGCTTATGGCGCGGCGTTGTTCCTGAAGGTCCTGAATCTGCCAATGGAAGCCGCGCTCGTGCTCGGCCCGCTGCTTGCCGGTGTCGGGGCGATCGTGTTCGGATGGTTCTGCGTGCGCTTGTCGGGGGTCTATCTCGCGATGCTGACACTGGCGTTCGCACAGATCGTCTGGTCGATCGTGTTCCAGTGGGATGCCGTCACCGGCGGCAGTAACGGCATTCTTAACCTGTGGCCGTCGACCTGGCTCAGCTCGACGGTGGCGTACTACTACGTGAGCTTGGTGTTCGCGGTCCTGGGTGTCTGGCTCCTGCGGCGAATGTTGTTCTCGCCGCTCGGATATGCCATGCGTGCCTCGCGCGATTCCACGCTGCGCGCCGAAGCAATCGGTATCGATGTAAAGCGCGTGCAGTGGGTGGCTTTCATTATCGCGTCATTGTTCTGCGGCCTCGCGGGATCACTGTATGCGTTCTCGAAGGGGTCGATCTCGCCGGAAGTGATCAGCGTCGGGCGCTCGGTCGACGGTCTCGTGATGGTGCTGCTGGGTGGCTTGCAGACGCTTACCGGCCCGATTGTCGGCGCGGCGGTGTTCACGTGGCTTCAAGATACGGTCGCGCGTCAGACCGACTACTGGGAGGCCCTGCTGGGCGCTGCGATCCTGGTGCTGGTGATCGCGTTTCCGCAGGGGATTGTGGGGTTCGTGCGGGACAAGTTCGAGTCGCGTAAAAATTCCGATGGCGGCGTGGCCTCGCAACCCGCCAAGGAGGCCCTGTGACTCTCCTGCGCGTCTCTCATCTTGCGAAATCATTCGGCGGCGTCAAAGCTGTCGACGACGTTTCCTTCGACTTGCACGCGGGGCAATTGCTCGCGCTGATCGGTCCCAACGGTGCCGGCAAGTCGACCTGCTTCAACATGCTCAACGGGCAGTTGAGGCCGAGTTCAGGCTCGATCCTGTTCGACGACCAAGAGATCGCCGGCAAACGTCCGCGCGATATCTGGCGTCTTGGCGTTGGCCGCACCTTCCAGATTGCCGCGACTTTCAATTCGATGACCGTGATTGAAAACGTGCAGATGGCGCTCGTTTCGCGGGACCGCCAGTTATTCAACCTGTGGAAACCGGCCTCGTCCATTCACGCCGATGAAGCGATCGCGCTTCTCGAACAAGTCGGCATGGCGGCGCATGCGAAGCGCGCGTGCGGCGTGCTGGCTTATGGCGATGTGAAGCGCGTTGAGCTGGCCGTTGCACTTGCGAATAAACCGAAACTGCTGCTGATGGACGAACCGACGGCGGGCATGGCGCCCAAGGAACGCAACGACCTGATGGCGCTGACCAAGCAACTGGTGATCGACCACAAGCTCGGTGTGCTCTTCACCGAGCACAGCATGGACGTGGTGTTCGCCTACGCCGACAAGCTGATCGTGCTCGCTCGCGGCAAGCTGATTGGCGAGGGCGATGCGGAAACCGTCCGCAACGATCCGCGTGTGCGCGAAGTGTATTTCGGCACGGGAAAATCTTTCACGCCGCGTGCATCGCTTGCTGCAGACGGAGTCGCGTAATGAACACGGCCACTCAAGACAAGAGCATGTTGAAAGTTTCCGGCCTGAACGCGTTTTATGGCCGCGCGCAGATCCTGTACGACGTTGAACTCGAAGTCGGCCGCGGCGAAGTGGTGGCGCTGATGGGCCGCAACGGCGCGGGCAAGTCGACCACGATGAAAGCGCTGATGGGCATGCTGCCGTCGCGACAGGGGGCGATCAATTTCCGCGGGCACGACATCGCGAAGTTGCCGCCGTATCGTATTGCGCGGCTCGGCATGGGCTTCGTGCCGGAAGACCGGCGCGTGTTTGGCGATCTGACGGTCATGGAGAATCTCGATACCGGCCGCCAGCCGCCGCGCGACGACGCGCCGCGCTGGACGCCTGAAAAGCTGTTCCGGTTGTTTCCGAATCTCGGCGAGATGCCGAATCGACCGGGCAGCCAGATGAGCGGCGGCGAGCAGCAGATGCTCACCGTGTCGCGTACGCTGATGGGCAATCCCACGCTGGTCCTGCTGGATGAACCGTCGGAAGGCGTGGCGCCAATCATCGTTGAACAGATGGCGAACATGATTCTCGAGTTGAAGCGCGAAGGGCTGTCTATCCTGCTGTCCGAGCAGAACATGCATTTCGCGGAGCTCGTCAGCGACCGTGCGTATGTGCTGGAAAAAGGGCAGATACGGTTCAGCGGCACGATAGACGAGCTCGCCCGCGACGAAGCGGTCCGGCGGGCCTACCTGAGTGTTTAAGCGTGTTCAAGCGCGAACAGCCAAGCAAAGATCGACCAAGGGTATCCTTCAATCAGCCTTAGCCATGTCAGTTAGCATTCAACCTAGCCGCTTTATCCGGAGAGAAAAACTATGACCACGCGTGTTGGATCGTTGCTGCGCTTAACCGCCTTCATGGTTGCGCCCCTGGCCACCGCCTTAGTGTCGGTCGGCGCTGCCGCTCAGACCATCAAGATCGGCGAGATCAACAGTTATAAAGCGCAGCCTGCGTTCCTCGGCCCGTACAAGAACGGCTGGAACATGGCACTCGACGAGGTCAACGCGGCGGGTGGCATCAATGGCAAGAAGCTCGAAGTCGTCTCGCGCGACGACAACGGCAACCCGGGCGATACGGTTCGCGTGGCGCAGGAATTGGTAACGGGCGAACAGGTCTCCCTGTTGTTTGGCGGCTTCTTGTCGAACACCGGCCTGGCGCTTGCCGACTATGCCAAGCAACGCAAGGTTTTCTTCCTGGCTGCTGAACCGCTGACCGACAAGATCGTCTGGCAGGACGGCAACAAGTACACATACCGGCTGCGTCCATCGACGTATATGCAGGTCGCGATGCTCGTGCCCGAAGCCGTCAAGCTGCATAAGAAACGCTGGGCGGTTGTCTATCCGAACTATGAATATGGCCAGTCCGCCGTGGCGACGTTCAAGCGGTTGCTGAAAGCAGCGCAGCCTGACGTTGAGTTCGTTGCTGACCAGGCGGCCCCGCTTGGCAAGCTGGATGCCGGCGCCGTTACGCAAGCGCTGGCGGACGCGAAGCCCGATGCAATCTTCAACGTCGAGTTCGGTGCCGATCTGGGCAAGTTCGTGCGTGAGGGCAATACGCGTGGTTTGTTCAAGGATATTTCCGTGGTGTCGTTGCTGACGGGCGAGCCTGAATACCTCGATCCGCTCGGGTCCGAGGCGCCGGTCGGCTGGATCGTGACGGGGTATCCGTGGTACTCGATCGATACGCCTGCTAATCGCAAGTTCGTCGCGGCCTATGAGACGAAGTATCACGACTATCCGCGCGTTGGATCGGTGGTGGGTTACTCGGCGTTGATGTCGATCGCGGATGGCTTGAAGAAGGCCAAGTCGACCGATCCGGACAAGCTCGCGGCAGCGTTCAAGGGGCTTTCCGTAGACACACCGTTTGGTCCCATCACCTACCGCGCGCAGGACAACCAGTCGACGATGGGCGCGTATGTCGGGACGACGGCGGTGAAGGACGGCAAGGGCATCATGACGAACTATCGGTATATCGATGGCGCGAGTGTCCAGCCTTCCGACGCGGAAGTGGCGAAGCTGCGCGCGGCGGATTGAGTTGATGCACTGTGTGTGAAAACGACCCGCGCAAGCGGGCCGTTTTCGTTGGTGGGGCTGACGAAGGACTTCGTGTCGGACGTTGCTGGCATCGGTCAAATCGGTTGATGCGGCAAAAAGTACTTGACCGATACCGGCAGCGGCCTGATACGCACATATCATGTCGGTGTACATAGGAGTGTAGGAATGGTTGCTGCAAGGAAACGGATTCTCGTCCAGGTGACGCCGGTCGAAAAACGTGCGATTGCGAGCACCGCGAAGCGTCTCGGACACAACGTGAGTGAATTGATGTGCGAGGCCGTGCAGGGCATCACGACGTCGGACGATGAAGAAAACATCAATGCGCTAATCCGGCACGTGAATGTGTCCACGCCGGAAGCGAACGACGCTCTCGATGATGCGCTGTCATTCGTTGCGGAATCGAACAAGCCCATCGCGGCAATGACGGGAGTTAGGTAGTAGTGGGTGTAACCGACAAGGTGTGTTGGATCCCTATTTCGCACAGGATGACTTGACGCAGTCGCACATCGCAAGGGTAGTGGTTGAGTCACTCGCTGCTGAGCGCGGGCTATGTCACGCTGGTGGAATTGGCATTGGGCGAAGCTCATGCAGTAAAGTGGTGTTTCTGGCTTGGCCTTGGCGCCCGACGGAACTTGAACAGCCTAGAAATTCATTCGATGAAGCCGTCTATTGCACTCGATGCGCACCGCGCGGAAATCCGCCAGATTGTCGAGGCAAACCGCTCCGTCAATGCGCGCGTATTTGGTTCCGTTTTGCGCGGGGCAGATACAGAAGGCAGTGATCTGGATATCTTGGTTGACCCGGATCCGGGGATGACGCTGTTGAATATCGGCTCGATCCGTCGCCAACTGGCACAGTTGCTTGGCGTGCCGGTAGACGTGCTAACTCCGAATGCACTTCCCGAAAAGTTTCGTTAGGGTGTGGTCGCCGAGGCGGTGCCGGTATGAGTCGTGACAAACAACGCATCGCGAAGGCTAAAACGTTGGACTTCATCATCCATCCCCACCCCAGGCGAGCCGTAACAACACGCGTACACGCCAAGCGCGCGTCGAGTGAACCGTAAGATCCACACGCAGATCCTCTGCGCAACCAACCCCTCACGGGCTAAGCTTTGAAATTTTCTGGCCCTGAATGCCTACTCCGGCCATCAACCCTTGCTGACCATAAATAAACGCATAGACGTCCGATTGCAGCGTGGTCGATGTCAGCGACCGTGCCGTGCCGGAATCCACGACAACAACGCTTGGTCCCGCGCCAATCGACCAGCCGCCGCTGGTTTGCAGATACTTGATGGCGGAATCAGTCGTGAGGAACATGGCTTCCTGAAACGATTGCGCGCCGGCCTGCAGGCCGTACGAAACGGACGTTGCGTTGTAGTAGCCCATCACTTTCCCATCCGCGCCAAACATCACGCCGTTTCCTTCCTCGGCCCCGACGATCAAACCCGCCTTGAGTATCTCCGGAAATACGAGCACCGCCTTCGCTCTGGACTGGAGCAACTTTGCATCGGGCGTGGTGATGTACAACTGCTGTAGCGCTGCGCGCGCCTTTGCCTCCAGATCGGGATCGACCGCGTTTGACGGAGGTATTTGCGAGGTCGAGCAGGAGGTCGCAAACAGCAAGAGCACGTGAACGAGGATCAGTCTGATGCATTGGGCCATGAGGTCTACTCCGCTTGCAGATCGGTCGTATCCGGGTGAATACAACCTGGGTGATTCGCTGGGTGTTCAGTACAGGTGCGCTTTATCGGTGGTAATGACGGTCAGCGTTTTTATTTGGAAAGTGTCCCGCGCGCAGGTGAATAGATTGAGTAAATGAGTTTTACCAACTGCTGTTATTTGAAATGATCTTGTTCGGAGTATTCAATAACACATTGCAAATGGAGACGATTGGCAACACGATTGGCAACGATAAACGTGCTTAACACTTCGCTCAGCCAGGACCGGATCGCACTGGACATGACAAGCGTCGGATGATCGACAAATTCTATCTGTGAAGGCTACGCGGTCAAATCCAACGGTCTTCTCTTTAATTAAATCGTGGGTTTAACAGGGTAGGAGGTTATATCAAGCATTGTCATTTGGCAAAGCATCAAGAGATCAGTAATTTAATAGAATTAATATCGAAATTCGTTTCGGTGTTTCAATTTTTTATACAGCGAATATATCCACGAACACACAGATACATACGTCCCGATCCTTTGCCCACATTCGATCCTTTCCAAGCCTAGAAGCAACCATAGCTAACCCGGTCTGCCCGGCCGTTATGGCGCGTTACCATGCCCATTCGTCCTGACTTGCGACTTTGCCGTGAACATCCGCTTCCTCGAAACCTTCGTCTGGCTCGCCAAACTCCAGAATTTCCGCCTCACGGCCGAGAAACTGCACACCACGCAAGCGGCGGTCTCAAGCCGGATCGCGTCGCTTGAAGAGAGCTTCGACGTCCGCCTGTTCGACCGCAATTCGCGCTCTGCGACCCTCACGCCGGCCGGCCGCAAGATGCTGGCGTATGCGCAGCGCATCGTGCGCCTTGGCGAGGAAATGCGTCGGGAACTCGACGACGCAGACGCCGATGCAGGCCTGATCCGCATCGGCGTGATCGAATCGATCGTGCATAGCTGGTTCCCGGCGCTGATGGCGCTCGTGCGCGAGCGTTATCCACGGCTCGAAATAGAAGTCACCAGCGACACCACGATTCACCTGGCGAACCTGCTGCGCGGCGGTGAGATTGAGTTGATCCTGCAGACCGATGCTATTGCCGGCCCCGACTTCACGAATCTGCCGCTGTGTGAATTTCCCGTGCGCTGGGTGGCCAGTCCCAAACTCGGGCTCTCGGGCCGGACTCTCGATCTCGCACACCTTGCGGACTTTCCTATCGTCAGCTTTTCGCGGCATTCCGGCCCGCACGCGACGATTGAGCAACTGTTCGCACTGGCGGTCGAGCGGCCCGCGCGGATCAACTGCATCACGTCGGTGGCGGCAATGATCCGGCTGGTTGCAGACGGTTTCGGCGTGGCTGCACTGCCGCCCGCGATTATCCAGCGCGAGTTGCGCGAAGGGACACTTGAAGTCCTCGACGTGAGCGCCGAGTTTCCCTCGCTGCCGCTGGTGGCGACGTGCCGGGCGCAGAGTCACCCGCTCGCCGCGCGCATCGCTGATCTGGCACGGCAAGCCGCGAGCGAGTTCGAAACAGCGCTCCACGCCGAACAGGCTCCTGCGGCGAAGACCCAGGCCAAGCGAGTTGCATCGCCGAAACGCGGCGCCCGCAAGACGAGTGGGGCGCCGACGTCGTTGCCGGCGGTCAAGGCCCGCAAGTCGTCCGAAGGCAAGTCGTCGGAAAGCAAGCCGCCGGAAAGCAAGTCATAAGGAAACTTGTTCGCGCCGTATTTGTTTTCTTGTTGGACCGAAGTACCCGCTGCTCGCGACACTGTTCCCATTACGAATCCACTTTCGCCAGGGAACAATCGATGAGCGCATCACAACCGCAGGGCCAGCTTTGCATCTGGACGGATACCGACCCCGATCCGGTACAGGAAGCCGATTTCAACGCGTGGTACGACCGTGAGCACATGCAGGAGCGCGTTGCGATTCCCGGCTTTCGCTACGCACGCCGCTTCAAAGCCACCGACGGCGGCCCGCGCCGCTACCTCGCTCTCTATGTGACCGAGTCGCTCGATGTCTTTCGCAGCGACGCGTATCAGCGCGCGTTCACTCAGCAAACGCCGTGGTCGCTCGGCAACTTTGCTCGGATGACCAACACGCAGCGACGCGTCGGCGAACTGACGCTTGAACAGGGTGATGGCGAAGGCGCATTTCTCGCGTTGTTCGTGCTGCCGCAGGACCGCGTTGAGGCAGCGTTGTTGAAGCCGCGCTTCGAAGCAGGCACGTGTCAACCCGGCATACATGCCGCACGGCTTTTTTGCACGGCGCCTGCGCTGTCGGTGTCGCTGACGGCGTCGAAGGGATCGGCATTGCCCGCTGCCGATGCGCTCGTGTTGATCGAAGGCAGCGACGCCGAGGCCACCCGTACGCTTGCCGAAACACTCGCGGACGGCGCCGAAGTCCGTACGTTCCAGATGCTCTGGCGCATTTCGGCCTGATCCCCCGTCGTCACGCTTATCCCGCTTTCATCATCCGAGGTTCTCGATGAACACACTTGCCCAGCAATCCGGTCTCGGTTCGCCGCACGTCGGACGCGGCCGTCTGGCGACGGCGAGCATGGTCGGCACGTCGCTAGAGTGGTACGACTTCACGATCTACAACACGCTCGCCGCACTGGTTTTCAATCACCTGTTTTTCCCTTCCGTGGATCCGCTCGCGGGCACCATTCTCGCGTTCTCGACGTATGCGGTCGGGTATATCTCGCGGCCGCTTGGTGGCGTGATCTTCGGCAATCTGGGGGACCGCATCGGCCGTCGTGCCGTCCTGATGCTCACGCTCGTGCTGATGGGTATTACCACGGCGCTGATGGGTTTCCTGCCGACGTACGCTGCCATCGGCATCTATAGCCCGATCCTGCTCGTCGCGTTGCGCTTTGTACAGGGCATCGCCCTCGGGGGCGAGTGGGCCGGGGCCGTGTTGTTATCGATTGAACACGGCGATCAAGACAAGCGAGGCCTGAGCGCGTCGTGGACACAGGTCGGGCCATCGTTCGGCACGCTGCTTGGCACGGGTCTCATCGCGCTCATCACGCTCGCGGTCTCCCCCGACGACTTCCTCGCCTGGGGCTGGCGTTTGCCGTTTATCGCCAGCATGCTGCTGGTGGTTTTTGGCCTGTGGGTGCGGCGCGGCGTCGATGAAACGCCGCAGTTCGAACAACTGAGCCACGCCCATGCAACGGCGAAGGTACCGGTCGTTGAAGTACTCACTCAGCACTGGCGGCGTCTGTTGATCGCGGGCGGTTCACGGATCGGATCGGACGTGCTGTACGCGTTGCTGGTCGTGTTCACGCTGACCTATGTCACGACCGTTCTGCATCTCTCACGCACGACGGCGCTGACCGCCGTGCTGGTCGGTACCGCATGCAATGCGTTGAGCGTGCCGTTCTTCGGCGCGCTATCGGACCGGTTCGGGCGTCGGCCGGTCTATCTTGCGGGCGCGTTTGCCGCGCTTGTGTGGGCGTTCGTTTTCTTCGTGCTTGTCGATAGCGCGCAACCGTGGCAGATCGTGCTCGCCGTCGTGGTGGGACTCGTGATCCATGCAGTGATGTACGGGCCGCAAGCCGCGTTCGTGACCGAGCAGTTTCCCACGCGCGTGCGTTATGCGGGATCGTCGCTCGCTTATACGCTCGCCGGCATTCTCGGCGGCGGCTTCGCGCCGCTCATCATCGTGAGCCTCTACAAGCACTACAACAGCTCGCTGGCGGTGTCGGTGTACGTGGCGGTTGCGGTGATTGTCACCGGTATTTCGTTGATCGTCGCGCGTGAGACCGCGCGCCGGCCGCTGGAAAACTAATGCGCTACCTGTATTCGCGGCGCGTTGCCGTGCCGCACTCACCTACTAAGCTCCCCAATGACTACGCTTTCCTTCAATGTATTTCCCCTCGACGCAGCGGCTGTGTCGACCACGGCCAGCATAGATGACCTCGTGATCGCGGGCTGGGCAGGGCGCGATCACGCCGCAATCCAGGCGCATATCGATGAACTCGCGGCGCTTGGTGTAGCACCGCCATCGACTACGCCATGTTTCTATCGCTTGGCTGCCGGCCTGCTCACGCAGGACGAGACCATTGATGTACTCGGTGCGCACTCGGGCGGCGAAGTCGAATGCGTGCTGCTCGATAGTCCGCTTGGCACGCTGGTCGCTATTGGCTCCGATCATACGGACCGCGAAGTAGAGGCTTATGGCGTGGCGGTATCGAAGCAGGTTTGCGCGAAACCGCTGGGCCGCGATGCATGGCTTTATGCCGATGTCGCCGCGCATTGGGATCAGTTGACCATGCGCTCGTGGTTGAGCGGTGCCGACGGTGAGCGTCGTCTTTATCAATCGGGTGCGGTGAACGGACTGCTTGAACCGGCTGATTTATGGCGCAGGTTCGCGGGTGGACCAGCACTGCCCGCGAAGAGCGCGATGTTCGGCGGTACGCTTTCTGTGCACGGCGCGATTGCGGCGATGTCCTCGGGCGATGTCTTCGAACTTGAGCTCCACGATCCGGTCCTCGGACGCACTTTGAAACATCGGTATTCGGTGGCTTCGCTGCCGGTTGTCGCCTGACTTTTACTGGTTATTTTCCATGACGCTTTTCGCTCCCAAGACTCTGCTCGCCGACCTCGCCGCCATGCTTGACGCAGGCACTACGACCTCTCGCGAACTGACCGAAACCGCGTTGGCGCGAATCGCTGCCGATGGCGGAAATGGCTGCGCCGCGTTCTGTTTCGTCGATGCCGACGGCGCCCGTCGCCAAGCTGATGCCCTCGATACACTGCGCCGCGCCGGCACGCGCCTTTCACCGCTCGCGGGTGTGCCGGTATCGATAAAGGATCTCTTCGATGTACAAGGCCAGCCGACCCGCGCCGGTTCCCGCGTCCTCGCCGATGCTGCGCCTGCTCGCGCCGACGCGCCCGCGATCGCCCGGCTGAGGCGGGCCGGCGCGGTGCTGATTGGGCGCACGAACATGAGCGAGTTCGCATTCTCAGGGCTGGGTCTCAATCCGCACTACGGCACGCCCGCGTCGCCGTGGCGCCGTAGCGAACGACATGTGGCGGGAGGGTCATCGTCGGGGGCGGCTGTCTCGGTGGCTGACGGCATGGCGGCAGCGGGCCTTGGCAGCGACACAGGCGGATCGCTGCGGATTCCTGCCGCGTTCTGTGGGCTCACAGGTTTTAAACCGAGCGCGGGACGTGTGCCGACTGAGGGCGTGGTGCCGCTGTCGCCTACGCTCGATGTCGTCGGCGCCATTGCGCCAAGCGTCGCGTGCTGCGCGTTGATGGATGGTGTGCTCTCGGGTGCATCGTTCGACGCAAGACGGCCGCTTGCGGGCGCGCGGTTCGCGGTGTTACGCAACTATGTGATGGACGGTATCGAGCCGGAAGTCGCGCGGACCTATGAAGCGGCGTTGGACAAGCTTGCTCAAGCCGGCGCTCTGCTCACAGAAGTCCGTTTCGCACCGCTCGATTCGCTGCCTGCGATCAACACGTTTGGCTTCTCGCCGATAGAAGCGTTTGCTGCTCATCGCTCGCGGTTGGGATCTCAGGCCGATGCGTACGACCGGCGCGTGCTGGCACGGATCAGGCGAGGCGAGGCGGCATCGGCGGCGGATTACCTCGATCTGCTCGCGGCGCGGCGCAGGACCATCGCGGCGGCTCGGCAGTTCTTCGCCGGGTTCGATGCGTTCGTCATGCCGACCGTTCCTGTCGCGCCGCCAGCGATTGCCGCGCTTGAAGCCGATGACGCCGCGTTCGCCGCAGCCAACGCGCTCGTGCTGCGCAATCCAAGCGTGGTGAATTTTCTCGATGGCTGCGCGGTTTCAGTGCCTTGCCACAGAGAGGGGGATGTGCCGGTGGGGTTGAGCATCGGTGGATTTCATGGTCAGGACGAGATGATTCTCGCGCTGGCGGGAGCGGTGGAATGCGGCGTGTCCAGATCCTGAAGGCGCGCTGCCAGTCGGCGCTGGCGCAGCCTGCCGAAATATGGCGCAGCGGGCGAGCTGGCCTGCGCCTGCCTGCGCGTTCAGGCCAGCAGCGACATGATGTGCATCGAAGATAACGACGGCGCGATCACCATGGCGGCGGTCAAACGGCTCTCGAAGGAGCGACTTCGTCAATGGTGATCCAGTAGGCAAGATCATCCGCGGCGACGGCTTCCTGCGTGGACTTGAACGGGCGGCAGTATGAGAGGTATATGGCTAACGCGCCGTCGTGACGTTTGGTTCTTTACCGCTCCTTGCGGTTTTTTTTCGCCCGTTAAATCCACCTCATCCTTGGAAATTTCCCATAAGAAAAATCCGATTTCATCAGATCCGTTGTTTTCGGCTCAAGCCGATAGTTAGGTTTAACCGGTGTAGTTCATCTGGCGTTATTTTGCTGGTCGTTAAAGATTAGCAATACAAACGAGACCAGATGAACAAGAATAACTATCGGCTGGTATTTAGTCGACTGAGAAACATGCTTGTTGCCGTCGAGGAAACCGCCGCGGCGACGGGTAAGGACGCAGCACAGAGTTCGGTACGCAGCAAAAAATCACTGAGTGTGATTTTTACGCTGCGGCAAATCGCATTCGCGACCCTTGCATTGCTCGGTCTGCTGCCCTCGTGGTCAGGCGCGCAGATCGTTGCCGGTGGTGCACACGCGCCGGGCGTCATCGCCACGCAAAACGGTCTGCCGCAGGTCAACATCAACCGGCCATCGGGCGCCGGTGTCTCGATGAATACGTATGGCCGGTTCGATGTACAGAAGAACGGCGCCATTCTGAACAACTCGCCGACCATCGTGCAGACGCAGCAGGCCGGCATGATTAACGGCAATCCGAACTTCGGCCCCGGTCAGTCCGCGCGTGTCATTGTCAACCAGGTGAACAGCAACGCCGCGAGCCAGATCAATGGCCGCGTTGAAGTTGCAGGGCAACGGGCCGAGGTGGTGATCGCCAACGGGAGCGGGATTTCCGTGAATGGTGGCGGCTTCATCAACACGTCGCGCGCGGTCCTGACGACCGGCACGCCGAACTTCGCGCCCGATGGCTCGCTCTCGGGCTTTAACGTGACGCGCGGCACCATCAGCGTCCAGGGCGCGGGACTGAACGCAGCGGATATCGATCAGGTGGATCTCATCGCGCGTGCGGTGCAGGCGAACGCGGCGATCTACGCAAAGAACCTGAATGTCGTGACCGGTGCGAACAGCATCGACCATGACACGCTCAATGCAACGCCCATCGCAGGCGATGGTCCGGCGCCGGGCGTTTCCATCGACGTAAGCCAGCTTGGCGGTATGTATGCGAACCGTATCGTGCTCGTCGGTACAGAAAACGGCGTCGGCGTGTCCACCAACGGTGTACTGGCCGCGCAGTCGGGTGACCTGACACTGACCACGCAGGGCAAGCTGATACTCGCGGGACAGACAAACGCGAGCGGCAACCTTGTCCTGTCCGTGCGTGACGGGATCGATAACAGCGGGACGGCCTACGCGCAACAGAATGTCACGGCGAACACATTGGGCGCGCTGACGAACGGCGGTGTGCTTGCCGCGCAGCAGAACACGAGCGTCAATGCTGGCAGCGTGGCATCGACGGGCACGCTTGGCGCGGGCGTGAATAGCGACGGTACGATTGCCAATGCGGGCGACCTGTCGGTGCTTGCGAGCGGCGCGCTCACGGCAACTGGGAAAAACGAAGGCGGCGGCAACACGAACATCGCCGGCGCGTCGATCAATCTGGCGGGTAGCAACACGTCGGCGAACGGCATGCTGGCACTGAGTGCGAACGGCGGCGATCTGAACTTGTCGGGTGCAACCACGACAGCGGGCGGCGCGCTCATCGCGAACACCGCAGGCACGCTTGTCAATGACGGCGGCAACCTGTCGGGCGAATCACTTCAGGTGGCGGCGGCGAACGTGTCGAACCGCAACGGCCAGCTCGTCTCAGGGAGCACGCTCAACGTCTCGGCTGCAAGTGACTTGTCAAATCAGGGCGGCACGATGCAGTCGGCGGGCGCGCTGGCTGTCAACGCCGGTTCACTCGACAATACCGGGGGCCGCATTGTGTCGCTCAATGGCGACGGGATAACGCTCACGACCACGAGCGCGCTTGTCAACGGCAACGGCGGATCCATCGGCACGAACGGCGTGCTGGATCTCAGCGCGAGCACACTCTCGAACCAGGGGCAGTTAAGCGCTGCGACGAATGCAACGGTGCGCGCGCAGGCCATCGATAACCGCGCGGGCAGCATCGTCGCAGGCAACGTCCTCAATGTCACCTCGACCGGCGCATTGAACAACCGGAGCGGCACGCTCTCAGGTACAGCGACGACCGTATCGGGTTCATCGATTGATAACACCAATGGCGACATTGACGGCGACTCGCTTGCGCTCTTGGCTTCCGGCGACCTCGTCAATCGCGGCGGCAAGCTCACGCAATACGGCACTGCCAATCAGACGATTCAAGCAGGTGGCGCGCTCGATAACACCGAAGGCACCATCGCATCCAACGCGTCGAACCTGATGCTCAACGCTCAAAGCATCACCAACGATCACGGCACGATCCAGCATGCAGGCACGGGCGCGCTTTCCTTGAAGACGGCGGGCGCCGTGTCGAACGTATCGGGCAATGTGCTGAGCAACGGCGCGCTCGCCATCCAGTCCGAAGGCGCGGTGGACAACCAGTGGGGCACGGCGCAGGCAGCACATCGCGTGACGCTTAGTGGCTCATCGCTCGACAACACCGGAGGCCGCATCGTATCGCTCAATGGCGACGGGATGCGTGTCACGACGCAAGGCGCGCTCGTCAATGGCACGGGCGGCACCATCGGTACGAACGGGGCGCTGGACCTCGATGCGGGCACACTCGTGAACCAGTGGCAGATCAGCGCGGCGAAAGATGCGACAGTTCATGCGCAAAGCATCGACAATCATGCGGGCAGCATCACAGCGGGTGGCGGGCTCAACGCGTCGTCGAATGGTGCGCTGAACAACCAAAGCGGCACGCTTTCTGGTGCGGGGACGACCGTCTCGGCGGGTTCAATCGACAACACCAACGGCGCCATCGACGGCGATGCGCTTGCCCTCTCGATCTCGGGCGACCTCGTCAACCGCGACGGCGCGCTCACGCAGTACGGCACCACCGACCAGACGATTCAAGTAGGCGGCGCGCTCGACAATACAAGCGGCACGTTCGCGACCAACGCAAACAACTTGAGCGTGTCCGCGCAATCGATCACTAACGACCACGGCACGATCCAGCATGCAGGCACGGGCGCGCTTTCTCTGAACGCGGTTGACGTAATGTCGAACGTTGGGGGCAGCGCTCAGACGAACGGCACGCTTGCGGTGAAGGCCGCAAGCCTCGACAACACGTCTGGCACACTTCTGGCCATGCAGGCAGCGCAAGTGAATGCGGTCTCGGGCATCGTCAATCGCGACGGTTCGCTTTATGGCGGCAACGGTCTTGCGCTATCGACGCAAGGTGACATCGACAACACGCGCGGCTCGACGCAGAGCTCGGGCGATCTGAGCGTCAACGCGGGCGGCACGATCACGAATGCCCAAGGCACGATCAGCGCCAACGGTGCGCACGGCACGACCAACGTGACGGCGACGAGCATCGATAATTCAGGCGCAAAGCTGACTAACGCGGGCGACGGCGCGACCACGATCAGCGCGTCCGATGTGATGAACACAAGTGGCACGCTCGGCGGCAATGGCGACGTGACGGTGAACGCGCAGACGCTTGAGAATGACGCGGGCGCGAACCTCGTCGCGGGAGGAGCAGCGAACCTGAACGTCACGCAATGGCTAAACAACGCGGGCGGCACGCTCTTCGGCGGTACGGCGCTGAACCTGAACCAGGTGAATGCTGCCGTCATCAACGACGGCGGCGCGATGCTCGGCGGCCTGGACGTGTCGGTGAATGTCGCATCGATGTCAAATACGGGCGGCGCGATCCGCGCGAACCGGGATATTGCGGTGAGTGGGGCTGTATCGGGCGATGGCGACATGATCGCGGGCCGCGATCTGGCGCTCGACGTGACAGGCGACTATACCAACGACGCGGCCAACAACCTGCACGCAGACGGCGACATGCGCGTGAGCGCCACCGGCACGCTCACCAATACCGGTACGCTGTCCGCGAACGGGGCGCTGATGGCATCCGGCGCGAACGTGGTGAACATGGCGGATGGCAATATCAATTCGTCGTCCACGACTATCAACGCAACGAATACGATCACCAACACTGGCCGAATCGAAGGCGATACCGTCACAACAAACAGTGCGACGCTTGCCAACACTGGCGCGATTATCGGCAACGATGTGACGCTCAACGCCGCCGACATGGCGAACACCGGGGCTGCTGCGGTGATCGCAGGCGCGAACAGCGTCCACCTCTATACGTCGGATACCGTCACGAACGCCGATGGCGCGTTGATCTACAGCCTGGGCAATCTGGAGATCGCCAAGGACGGCACGCGCGATGCCTCCGGCATGCTCGCGAACCAGACCGGTACGCTCACGAACAGGGCGGCGAGCATTGAGGCGGAAGGCGACATCGATATTGCCGCGCGCACGCTCAACAACGTGCGTACCGGTGTCGTTACCGAGGCGGGAACGCCGCAGAATGCAGGCTCGACCACACTGACCCTGTGGACCGCAGGCCTGTCCGCTGGCAGCATGGGGTACTACTACAGTCTGCTTTATTCCGGATGGCGCTGGAGCGATGGTGCAATTGGCACTGGCGTGATCGGACACTTGATGATGCCGATCACTGTTCAGGTTCCCGCCTCGCAGGTGACAAACCTCGACACGTACGCGCAGACGTTCTCGCTCACGACGCCCCTCACCGACGATTACCGGTTCACAGCCCTTGCGGAAGAGGTGCAGACGCGCACTATCACGAACAATCCGGTGCAGTATTACCAGAGCCTCACGGACAACGGCAACGGCACCTACTCGGTCACTTTCTGGCCGGACTTCGACCCGAACAAGAACATCCGGCCCGATCAGGTCAGGGTGAATGATGCCCTCGGCAATGACAACCACGATTACGTGGAAATGCAGCACACGACGCAGACGACGACCACGACTGACCAGCTCGTGAGCGCGGGCAACGCTGCAACGATCCAGGCACAGTGCGCAATTCGCATCAACGCGGACCACGGCAGCATCAACAACGGCTCGTCGACGATGGCCGCAGGCGGTGATCTAGTGCGTCGCGCAATAGGCGGCAGCGTGGATGACACGGGCACGGTATTGCAGCAAACGAGCATCGAAACCGCCATGTCCGATTGGTACTGGCATCAAAAGACCGGTGGCGACAACGATTACAAGACCAACGTGTCGGACGGCATCTCGCAGACAACCACGACTGTCGATGCCCTGCCCGCGATTGCCACGTCGAACCAGACGGTGCAGACCGACGCGCAGACCATCAGCATCAACTCGGTGAACCGCCAGGGGCAGACCGTGAACGGCTCGGGCGTGACGGGTGGCAGCGCCGATGGCACGCAGCTCGGCGGGATCAGCGGCCAAAGTAGCAGTGCTAGCGTGAGTGGCACGCAGACTGGCAGCGTGAGTGGTCAGCGCAGCAATCCACAGACGGTTGGTGGCGCAAGCGGCGGCATTGCGAATCTGAAGCTGCCGGTGAGCGGCCTGTACACCTACAACACCGCGCCCGATGCAACGTACCTCGTCGTCACCGATCCGCGCTTCACGCAGTATTCGAACTTCATCAGCAGCGACTACATGTTGGGTCAGTTGGGCCTCGACCCGTCGAAGACCGAGAAGCGCCTGGGCGATGGACTCTATGAGCAAACCCTGATCCGTAACCAGATCACCCAACTGACCGGTCGCACGTTTCTCACGGGCTACGCAAGCAATCTGGATGAATACACAGCGCTGATGAATAGCGGTGTCGCGTATGCGAAGGAGTTTGGGCTACAGCCGGGTTTGGCGCTCACGCCCGCGCAGATGCAGCAACTGACAACCGACATGGTGTGGCTCGTGTCGCAGGACGCGACGCTACCGGACGGCTCGCACCAGACGGTGCTCGCGCCCCAGTTGTACCTGGCGCAGTCCAGCACGGTCGATCTGACGCACAGCGGCGCGCTGGTCGCGGGCAACGCGGTCAATTTGAACGCAAGCGGCGACGTGACCAACAGCGGCCACGTGTCAAGCAATCTTGCGACGACGATCATCGGTAATAGCGTCGTCAATAGCGGTGTGATCGGCAGCAGCGGCATGACGGCAGTGGTTGCGGTCCAGGATGTACGCAACACGAGCGGTCGCATCGGCGGCGGTGATGTCGTCGTGCAGGCTGGACGGGATGTCATCAACGAGACGCAGACCTATGGGGTGTCGAAAGACTTCCGCTCTGATTCGCTTGACGCACGAGTGACGGGAACGGGCATCGATGCCATCGGCACGATCTCTGCAACGGGGAACGCCGCCGTCATCGCGGGCCGTGACGTGAATTTAAATGGTGCGCTGATCCAGAGCGGGGGCGATGCAGCCATCGCAACCGGACGCGATCTGAATCTCGGTACGACGACGCTCATCGCCACAAGAGACGTGCATACGCGCGACGCCCTGAACGGCAGTCACGACGAAGCGACGCAGAACCTGGGCAGCGCCATCGTGGCGGGCGGCAGTCTTGCCACGGTGTCGGGACGCGATACAACGCTCACCGATGCGACGGTGAGAGCGAACGGTGACGCGACGATTATCGCGGGCGGCAACCTGTCGGTCACGGCGGCGAAGGATACGCAGACCCATAACGAACAGTCGATGGGTGGCAAGCAGGCGCAGCACATTAGTTCGAGTTATGACGAAGCCATACAGGGTTCGAACGTCAGTGCCGGAGGCAACGTGACGCTTGCAGCCGGACAGAATGGCGGCGGCAATCTTGCTGTGCTCGGCTCGACGGTCGCGACGGATGCGGGCGGCGGCGGTGTGAAGCTCGTTTCAACGGGTGATGTCACGATTGGCAGCGTGAGCGAAACGCACGATGCACGGAGCTGGTCACATAACGAACACACCGGTTTCCTGTCGAAAGAAACGGTGAACGACGCGGCCAGTTCGCATCAAGTGATCGCGAACGGCTCGACGGTATCGGGCGATACGATCACGGGTGCAGCCGGTCACGACATGGCGATCAGCGGTTCGACAGTCGCGGCAACGCATGATGTGACGCTCGCGGCGGGGAACAACCTGACGATCAACACGACGCAGGACACGAGCGACAGCAGCACATTCCACGAGGAGAAGAAGTCAGGCTTCGGCACTTCGGGCGGTATCGGTATCTCGTACGGCAAGGTTGATCAGAAGGACACGACGCACGACAGTTCGGTGCTGCAGAACGGCAGTCTTATCGGCAGCACCAACGGCAGCGTGAACCTGTCGGCAGGTGCAGGCTTGCACGTCACCGGTAGCGACATCATCGCCGCGCAGAACGTCACGGGCACGGGTTCGAACGTGACCGTCGACGCGGCTACTGGTACTGCCCATCAGGACGAGACGCATGAAGTCAGCAAGAGTGGATTTACCCTTGCGCTCAAGGCTCCGGTGCTTGACGCGCTCTCGAACACGGTTGACCAGGCGCGTGGTGTGAATCGCAGCCAGGATGATCGCGCAGCGGCACTGCACGGCATGGCAGTGGCGAGCGGTGCGATTGATGCGTATGGTGCGGCAGGCCCCGCACTCGCCGACATTGCCAGCGGCAAGAAGCCGGAAGGCAAAATCGAACTCAGCTATGGCAGCAGCCACAGCAAGGACACGTTCATCGAGGATTCGGTAACGAGCCGGGGTTCGAACATTAGCGCAGGCGCAACGGCCGCATTCGTGGCGACCGGAAACGGTACACCGGGAAGCGGCAACGTGACCATCGCGGGTTCGGACGTGAATGCAAACAACGTGATTCTGGCGGCGAAGAACCAGGTCAATCTCGTGAACACGACCGATACGGATTCGACGCGCAGCATGAATCAGTCGAGCAGCGCGAGCGTGGGTATCTCGTATGGCACGCAGGGCTTTGGTGTCGATGCGTCGGGGTCCAAAGCGCAGGGCAACGGCAATAACGATGCCGCCATGCAGAACAACACGCATGTGACGGCGGCGAACTCAGCGACGATCATCTCGGGGGGCGACACCAACATCATCGGCGCGAACGTGAGCGGCAAACAGGTGAACGCCGACATCGGCGGCAATCTGAACATCGCGAGCGTGCAGGACACCATGACAACTGCCGCGCATCAGGAAAGCACAGGCGGCGGATTCGCCATCAGTCAGGGCGGTGGAAGCGCGAGTTTCAGCCACACAAACGCGAATGCGAACGGCAGCTATGCGGGCGTTGAAGAACAGGCGGGCATTCGTGCGGGCAGCGACGGCTTCAATATCAGCGTCAAGGGGAACACGGGCTTGCGCGGCGCAGTGATCGCAAGTGATGCCGATGCATCGAAGAACAATCTGTCCACGGGGACGCTAACCTTCAGCGATATCCAGAATCAGTCGAGCTACGATGCACACTCGGGTGGTTTCAGTGCGGGCGTAACGACCGGCGATGGCGGCGCTAACTACAGCACCCATGGCAATGCCTCGGGCAAGAATGCAGGCGGCGGCTCGCCGATGTTGAGTCAAGACGATAGTGGCAGCGATAGCGCAACCACGCGCAGCGGCATCAGTGCGGGCACGATCAGTGTCACCGACGCAGCACATCAGACGCAAGACATCGCAAGTCTGAACCGCGACACGTCGAATACGAACGGCACAGTCGCCAAATTGCCGGACGTGAACAATCTGCTCGACCGTCAAGCGGACATGATGGCGGCGGCCAGCGCTGCGGGTGAAGCGGTGTCGCGGCGCATTGGTGACTTCGCAAAGTCGAAGTACGACGAGGCGCAGGCGAACGGCGATCAGGCTGGTATGGACGCGTGGAAGGAAGGTGGCACGGCACGCGCGGAAATGCAGGCAGCAGGCGCGGCCCTTGTGACCGGTCTTGCGGGCGGAAACGCGCTTGGCGGTGCAGCGGGCGCTGGGATCGCGTCGATTGCTGCGGGCAAGCTCAATGATCTGAGTGGCGCTATCGCTGGGTCGAACCCGACTGGCAGCTCGGATATGAACACCGCGCTGGGCAACATTGTGGCGAACGTGGTCGCTACGGGCGCGGGTGCAGCGGTGGGCGGCAATGCAGGCGCGTTCGAAGGCTATAACGTTGACCGCTTCAACAGACAACTTCACCCCGACGAAAACCAGGCAATCAAAAATCTGGCTAACGGGGACGCCGATAAAGATCACCGTCTGGAAGCGGCTGGATGCGCTTTGGTTCACTGTGCGGCGGAATTTGCGCCGGGTACGACGGACTACGCCAAGTATTCAGCGCTGGAGGCGGAAGGTGCAGGCTACACCACCGAACAGGCTCAGTTGCAGAACTACAACGGCACGTCTGTCGCCCTTGCGGGCTATGGTGGCATGGTGCGGCAGAGCTCGGGGGGATTGTTCCAATATCCTGTAACTGATTCAACTGCTGACAACAAGGCAATGCAGGCCGCAATGGAGGCTCAGCGCCCCGGGTCAGTTGATTATTTGACGGTACAAGGTGGCGGACTCGGGGTCGGCGGCGCATTAACTGTCAATCTTCATAACGGCAACGTTTACTTGTCGGGTTCTGGTTCGGTGCCTGTCGTGCCAGGGGCGTCAATTGTTGGCGGTATGGTCGCGTCCAACCCGGGATTGCCTACGGGACAGAAAGGAAGCAACACCGACGATTTTTTGGCGGGCGCATCTGTTGGAGGCGGTGTGTGCGCATTCGGTGTCTGCGGGGGCGTGAACCACGGAATTGGTGGTGACACCGCCTTCGAGGTAGGCGTAGGTACCGGTGGGATAACCAAGGCGCCTAATCTGAGTGGGTATGGCGGCACAGGATACGGCAATCGTATTGGCAAAATACCTGGGTATTGATTGGAGCGTATTACATGCGAAATCTAAAGTTCTGGATTGGTGGGCTGCTTGTGCTGGCATTTGGATACATCTTCTTTCACGACGTACTGCTCAAAAACCCAACCGATGTGTCGCGCAAGTTTGATTTGATGAAGTCTGACATGGACTACATGCTCGGGATGGGTGGGAAGGTGGTATTCCGAAAAGACTTGGATCGCGGAAGCGTAGCGTCCCTGACGCGAAACATCAGTGCTGACTCATGGACGGATCAATTATTTGACAGATATCAGATGGCGCTTGAGGGCCGAGGATGGAAAGCCAGGCAGCACACCGACAACGAAAAATGGGAGGCATGCAAACTCGGAGCGCTAGCAACGCTCGACACTAAGTCAGAACTCTTCCCGGCGCTTTCCACCAACACGTATGGAGTCCGCTTTGAGTACAGCGCCGGAACGATTGGGGAGTGTGGCCCTTGAGCGATAGCACTTTTGATAACCAAGCCTACACAGATCGGTTCAACCGGCAACTTCATCCGGAAGAACGCCAGTGGGCCACTGACAACGCAAGCAAATTCGCGCAGTTCTATAAGGACCAGACGGGACAGACGATCACGGCAGATCAGGCGCAGCAGATGCTGCTCGCCAACGGCTATCGCCTGGTGGACGCAGCGGCAAGCAAGGGACCGGGCGGCGATGTAACGGCAGTGCAGTTCATCAGCGAAAACGCCAGCGGCATGTTCCGTGCAGCTTCGGCTGAGTACAACAGCCCGTTCCTCTATGGAAATGCTGATCGCTCGCTGTCGCCCGAGCAACAAGCGTTGCCAGGAGCTACACCCCATCCTGCGGTTGGCATTGCAGCTGGTGGAGCACTTGCGATGTTTGCGGTCGGAGCGTATGCGCCGGTAGTTGCGACTGGATGGGCTATCAACTCGGCATATGACTTTGGCGGCGACACCATAGCTTATCTAACCCACCTGAGTAATGGCGCGCCCGATATCTCGAAGTCGCTGACCGTCGGCGCTGTTGCTGGCATCGCGGGTCCGTTCGCACTTCCACTGAATACGCTTGGCGGTGGTCTGGGCTCGAAAATAGTGGTTGGAACATACAACGGCATTTTGAACGGGACGGCAGCATTCGGCGGAAACGCTGTCGCGACTCCTTCAAACGACCCATCACCCAATGCTGCGACCGGCGCAGCTTCCTATGGCATCGGTACGGCTGCGCAGACTTTGATGCCGGGTGGGGCGGCAACATTGCGAACCATATTATTCAGGTCTTGTCTGGCCCGACTCAAACAGCAATTCAAAATTCAGGTAAGAAGTGACTATGAAAATTTTGGTTAATCCATTTGATTTGATCGGACGCGGTGGTTCGGATATGGCTGCGGGAGTGCTATTTCTCGTTGTCTATTCAGTTCTGGTTTTGTTGGTCCTTCTGTCTGCGCGGCGTATTCTCGGTTTTGGCGCGCGAGAAAAGAGAAAAGTAATTGGACGCGTGGTGCGAAGGTATTCACTTCCTGAGCATAGGGAATGGCAAGGGAAGGCATATGTGAAAATTCCAGAAAAACAGATGCTAGAAATTGATGTTGCTGGTCAACATCTGCACTACGCTCCGGTGCAGTGGAAATATGATCGTGTGAAGGACGGTGACGCAATTGACGTACTTATTCAGACTGATCGACTTGATCAAGAGGTACGGATCTGTGATGTGGGTCCATTCTAGTTATGGCGGGGTGCCGGGCAGACCAGAACAATACGCATGTGACGGCGGCGAACTCAGCGACGATCATCTCGGGGGGGCGACACCAACATCATCGGCGCGAACGTGAGCGGCAAACAGGTGAACGCCGACATCGGCGGCAATCTGAACATCGCGAGCGTGCAGGACACCATGACAACTGCCGCGCATCAGGAAAGCACAGGCGGCGGATTCGCCATCAGTCAGGGTGGTGGTAGTGCGAGTTTCAGCCACACAAACGCGAATGCGAACGGCAGCTATGCGGGCGTTGAAGAACAGGCGGGCATTCGTGCGGGCAGCGACGGCTTCAATATCAGCGTCAAGGGGAACACGGACTTGCACGGTGCAGTTATCGCAAGCGATGCTGATGCCTGGAAGAACACGCTCACCACCGGCACGCTCTCCTTCTCCGATATCGCGAACAGTTCGAGCTACGATGCAAAAAGCAGCGGCTTCTCGGCGGGTGCGTCGCTGGGGTTGCCGGACAAGGTGACAGGACCATCGTCGGTGCCGAACTCGGGGGGTATTACGCCGTCTTTGAGTCAGCACGACAGCGGCAGCGACGGTGCAACCACGAAGAGCGCAATCAGCGCGGGCACGATCAACGTCACGGATTCGGCGAACCAGACGCAAGATGTGGCCACGCTGAGCCGCGATACATCGAACACGAATGGCACGGTCGCGAAGACACCGGACGTGAACAACCTTCTGGATAAACAGGCCGACATGATGTCTGCGGCGAGCGCCGCAGGTCAGGCGGTGGCGCAGCGCATCGGCGACTATGCACAGTCGAAGTACGACGAGGCAAAAGTCAACGGCGATCAGGCCGGCATGGATTCGTGGCGCGACGGCGGCAGTTCCAGAGCCGAGATGCAAGCGGCGGGCGCAGCCGTGGTCGCAGGTCTGGGAGGTGGCGCAGGAACGGCGGTGGCAGGCGCGGTGGGCGCAGGCGCGGCCTCACTCGCAGCCGGTAAGTTAAACGGCCTGAGTGACGCAATAGCGGGCGCGAGTCCGACCGGAAACGCGGAGATGGACAAGGCGCTGGGTAACATCGTCGCGAACGCGGTCGCAACCGGAGCGGGATATGTTGCTGGAAACGCTGGCGCGTTCGAAGCGGGTAATGTGGACTTGTATAACCGGACAGCTCACGAGGACACGAACGAGAAGAAGCCGACGGATCTGGTTGCGCAAGTCTGCCCGGCGGGTGCGCAGTGCAGCGATGCGACGCTGAACGCGGCGATTCTCGCGCAGGGTATGAATGCGGATGCGGCGTCGGCAAACCTGCAGACGATCGGCGCCTATGGAGCACCCGCTGCGGCACTTGCGCTGATCGGGCCGGAAGCGGTGGCCGCAGCCATTCTTGCTGGAGGGTTCGACTATGAAGGAGATGCGGTAAGTTATGCGGTGGAGTTGTCGAAGGATAAGCCGGATTTTACGAAGTCATATATCACAGGCATAGTAAATGGCGCGATGTACCCATTTGCTATGGCTGATGGTGCTATAGCTGCGATGGGGACAGCGGGCAAGGTTGCGGCGAATACGTACAACGCGGGGGTTGCCGGCGTAACTGCATTTGGGTCGGCGGCGATAACTCATCAATCGAGTCCAGATGCATCTGCTGGCTTCGGTGCAGGGGCTGCTGGTTTAGGAGGAGCCGTCAAGACCCTGTTTCCAGGACCAATGGGTAACTTCCTAAACAACGTAATCCAAGGTTTGAGTGGTCCATTCCAAAACGCGGTGACCCCGCCAAGTAAAAAATGAATATGGAATTAAAGCTTCGCTCACTCGTTAAACGAGCTCTTATAGCTTATTCAGGCGCCGTGGGAATCGTCGTCTTTGCACTTGCGATCTCGGTATCTCGAGGAGCAGGGGTGAAACCTCTTCTGGTCCTGCTACCGCTGTTTGTTATTCTGTTTGGGGGTATAACCTACCAGCTTCTTAAAGAGTTGAGAGACCTAAAGCGGCAGCGCCTTGAGTCTGCGAGTTGTTCCGCGACAGAAGAGCACTGACAACAAACCCAGCCTTGCGCTGGGTTTGTTGTTTCTGGAGTCGTTCAAGCTGGCGTAATAACGAGCCTGCCCTCTTCGACATGAACACAAACGCGGCTATGGGGTTTAAAACCAGCTTGCTCGAGCCATCTGCCCATAAGCCGAATACGCGGGATAGGCCGTTGCCTGGGCGGTGTCCGATGCTGCGGGTAGTCGGTCCGCCGCGTGGCGCTCTCGCAGGCCATAAAGCGTTCGGTAAAGGTCGAGCTTGATTTAAGATTGGCGTCAGCCATGGTCAACTCCTGTAGTGAGTTGGTTGTGGTCAGCGGGCGATGAGTGTTCCACCACTCACCGCCCGCGCTTCGTTTACTGCCTACCTGCTTCGTTTGCTCGCATAGAAAGCCGCCGCGCTTCGTGCTTGAGCAGCGTTCCATCGATCAATTCCTTGATGACATTACGCTCGTCGGCATCGAGCCGGGAGATCGCTTCGAAGCGCAACCGAAAGTCGTAATCCGGTCCGCGTTCCTGTTCATCGAAAAGCAGCACATCCGCACTGACCGAAAAGGCAATTGCGATACTGCGCAAGACATCAAGCGTCGGTTGCGAAGTACCTCCTTCGTAGCGCTTCATCTGCGATAAATGCACCCCGGCCAGATCGGTCAAAGCCTGTTGGGTGAGACTGCGTTGCTTGCGCAAAGCGGCTAGCCGTTTGGGGAAATCCATGGTCCACCACGTTAAAACTTGATGCGACATGGTACGTCCCCTTGTTTGGCAAGTCGCCTATATGGTCCATTAATAGCACCATGCAAGACCGATATATGCTACTTGACAGGTTTTTAGCCGAAGGACGTTTTATGCCCCGAATCCCTGCTTCCGAGTTGGAGCGCTTGAAGCGCGAAGTGTCGCTGTTGCTGCTGATCGAGTCGCAGGAGCACGTGCTTAAAAAGCGCGGCCGGGACTGGGTGATGCGCTGTGTGTTCCACGAGGATAAAGATAGATAACGAGTTCGCGAAGATCTGCGAGAACGCGGGCACCCACCCGGAGGTGGTGCTCAGTGCTTCATGTGGGATGTGGCCATCGGGGGTGAAGGGCCAAGGCCGCAGACCAATCGCGACGTGATGGAGCAGTTGCGAGATTACGCGTGGGGTTACTTGCTGCGCGTGAACTTCCCTGAGCGGTACAAGTAAGCGGTCATGGAAGCGGGCTGCGGTGTGCAGCGGCCCGGTTCCGCCGGGTTTGCCGTCGCGCTGCGCGCCGTCAAACCCGGCGGCCTGATATTGCTTCGGCATGCGATGTTAATGAGATGGGTGAACGTGAACTTCTGGCAAACTCGCGCCCTAAGGACAAAACCGCGTCGGGGAAAAACTTGCAGGCTCAGATCCGTGTCAGCTGAAAACCGTTTGCAAAGCCTTGTTGCATCAGGAGAAAACCTGTATCGACAACGGAGGGCGTGTCGGGGTGTGGTGTTCGCTTCAACCGGCAACTTCATCCTGATGAAAAGCAAGTAATCGCGGACAAAGCCGGCAGCGACAAAGCAGAAGCCAACAAGTTGACGAAAGCGGCGTGCATCGCGGTGAAATGTTGGGCGGAATATCCAATGGGCAGTGATGCATACAACACGAATTACGTGAGCCAACTTGATGCGTCGCAGCTTGGGGCAGAACTGACGTGGGTGGATCAGTTGAAGGAAGCGGGGTTGGGCGTGTCGAAGTTTGTTGCGCCTAGCGTGATTCCGTCAATGTTTGAGACAGTGGGCGCAAACCTGACCTCCGAGACCGTTAGTGCTGGCGTCGGAAACATTCCCTCGTACCTACCGAAGAAAAAATGAGCCCTCGATTCGAGAGAAACGTAAAAGCGTTTTTGAGTTATCGACCGACTTTTTTTAGTTGGCCTCGCGATCTTGGCCGCCTTTGAAGAACTGATTGTGATGCCTTCCATAGCTTGGCATAAAGGATATCCAGGGTACTTGTGGCCTCCTATGAGCAGAGTCTACGCAGCGTGCAAATTCGTTCCGTTGGCCTCGTTCCTTTGTGCCGTCATTGCTTGGGTTTTTGAACGCAAACGTATCGGCTGGTAGCCAGAACTAGATTCAATTAACTATGAAAATTCGAAAGAGGCTGGCGGCGCTGCCGCTCATTGCCCTGGTATCGCTCGCGTCAAATGCGCAGCATGCGCCGACGCCAGCCGATGAAGCGGTAGCCGCGCGCGCCAACGCCGAGCAGAACCAGCAAATCCAGCAGCAACGCGACGCACAGCAGCGTGAAGCAGTCGTGCAGGCACCCGCAGTGCGTTCAACCCTCCCCACATTCGAGGGCTATCCACTACTGCCGGTCGAGACACCATGCTTCCGCATCAGCACGTTCGCGCTTGATATCCCGACGACTCTGCCCAATGCCGTGCGCGGCAAGGGAGGCTCGGCGCTATCACTGGACCCGTTCGCCTTTGCGAGTGAATGGCTTGACCACTACAGGGGACAGTGCGTCGGCAAGACCGGCATTGACACGCTAACCAAAGGGCTGCAGCAGGCGATCCTGATCCGTGGATATGTCACGACGCGCGTCTTGTTGCCCGAGCAGGACCTGTCGAAAGGGATGCTCACATTCGCGCTCGTCCCCGGCGTCCTGCACCAGCTCCGCTTTGCCGATCCCAATACGCGCGGCACCCTGAAATCCGCATTCCCCGCACGTGACGGCGACCTGCTCGATCTGCGCGATCTTGAGCAGGGCCTGGAGCAGTTGAAGCGGGTGGCGTCGCAGGACGTGGACATGAAAATCGAGCCGACCGACACGCCGGGTGAAAGTGACGTCGTGGTGAGCGTGAAGCGTTCGAAGCCGTGGAGCTTCGTCGTCTCCGTTGATAACTCAGGCACGGACGCGACTGGCAAGTGGCAGGGCAACGTGAGCCTCGGCATCGACAATCCGCTTGGCCTGAACGACGTGTTGACGGTCGGCGCGAACCAGGACCTGTCGTTCGGCAACAAGTCGCTCGGCTCGCACGGGTTCAACGGTTCGTACTCCGTGCCATGGGGGTATTGGACGACCACGTTGTCCGGCAACACCAACACCTATTATCAGCAGATCGCGGGCGTGAACCAGACGTTCGTATCGAGCGGCAATGCGCAGACAGCCGCGCTAAGGCTCGCGCGTGTACTGAGCCGTAGCCAGAGCGATGTGTTCGGCGTGGAGTTCCAGCTCTCGAAGCGCTTTGGCGAAAGCTTCATCGACGATACGGACATACCGCAGCAGCGGCGCAACAACACGTTCATCGAAGCGGGGCTGACCGACCGGCATTACTTCGGCAAGTCGCAGTTCGACGGCACGCTTGCGTACCGCCAGGGGATTGGCGGACTCGGCGCGACAGATGACCCAACACCCAGTGGTCCGACATACCGCTACCACATGGCCGTGCTGGACGCGAACCTGTCGGTGCCGTTCGCCGTCGCTAAACAGGGCTTGCGCTACGTGACGACCGTTCACGCGCAGTTCACCAACGACACGCTGTTCTACCTGGACGACCTGACCATCGGCAGCCGCTACACAGTGCGGGGGTTCGACGGCGAGACCATGCTGGCGGCGGAGAAAGGCTTCTACTGGCGCAATGAGCTGCAATGGCCCATCGGCCAGACGGGACAGGCACTGTACGCGGGGATCGACTACGGGCGCGTGTTCGGACCGAACACGGTGTTTCTGGCCGGGACGCAACTGGCGGGCGCGGTGATCGGCATTCGCGGTGGTCTGCCTTCACGCTTTGCCGGTCTCTCCTATGACCTGTTCGTCGGAACGCCGATCTACAAACCTGGCGGATTCCCAAGCGCACGCGTGACGCTCGGAGTGCAGGCCACGGCGCAATTCTGATAATCGGCCGACACCGGCCCATACCACGCCCATTGAAAGGGCTTACACAAAAAGGAAGAGCAAGATGGTTAACTTAAGGAATCCAAATCACCGTATCGTGCGTAAAGTCAAAGCAGCTGCAGCCTTGGCGCTTGTGGCCACGTTGACTGCTTGCAGCGGTGGCAACAATGACAGCCCGTCATCCACCTCGAACACAGCCGTGACGCCATCTGGTTCACCGGACACTTCTGCGTCGGACGCACCGGCAACAAACACGAGCTTCTTCAATCGTATTTTTCTGGATGGCAGCGGTGCAGGCTACTATCAGTTCGGCGCGAACTATGCGAATGGGTTTTATCCAACGGCTACTGGACTGGTGCGCATCTACGTGACGGCAGACGCTAGCACGAACTTCAATGTGGACCCTACCGCCATTCTTGGTTCCTATGCCCCGAATAGCGAAACGGGCTACCTCACAGCGGAAGGCTTGTTCATGTCCACCGGTCCCGAATCAAGCGGTCTCGGCGGTTCACGCATCTTCCAACAGCTATCGCAGGGCTATCAGTGGGGACCGAATGGCGTATCGGCGCCGCTTTACGATGTCACGCTGACGGCTGAGGATGTGACGGGTCAGCCGGTCAGTGGGGTGGTGGGGCTCGACGAGGCCGGTGGCAACGGCCTGACTGTCGTGCTCGGCAACGACACTACGCCAATGCCCGCCGGCGCACAGACCTACCGCCAGACAGCGAACGTGCTGGTCTCCCATCTTGTCTTCAACACCGCGGGCAAGCTCAAGGTGTTCACTTCGTTGGAGCAGACCCAGGCGTATTATGGTGGCACGATCCAGACCTTGAGCGGCTATCGCTATCTGGTCGTAAGTGCCAACAACGCATATGCCGAGTACAACGGCGCAGTCTATCCAGCCAAGTTGTACAGCGCCGGAGACGTAAATGATGCGATGCCCTCGGGCTATAACCGGATTGCGGCCGATTTCATCGTGCAACAACAGCAGAAGACAGGCTTGCCTCATTGAGGCGGCCCCCTTGTGTAAAGTATCTACGACTGACCTCCCCACCGTACGCGTGACAGTGGGGGTGCAGGCCAATCGTTAGTTATGAGCGAGGCGTGGGGAATATGTGGATCGTTCCCCATGTCGCGTGCAGCGCAGCATCGACAAGACATCTGTCTGGAATCTAAACAAGTCCCTTGTCTTGTCAGCAACCGTTAACGGTGGTCGTTAACGGTGGTCGTTAACCGTGGTCGTTAATGGTCGTCGTTAGCTTGAATCTCAAACGAAACACACGTCGGTTACGAGGACAGTGCTTCTGCAGGAAACTAAGGTTTCCCCCCGCAGCGTGTGGTGTGATTTGTCCACAGTTTCTGTGGATATCTTCGTGGGCTAAAACAACGCGTGCTGACCAGAAACCAGCGTCTGGAAGTCGCTTTGCAGAAGAGGCAATATGGCGTCGGCAATCGGCTGCAACTGGCGAGTCAGGTAGTGATCATAGTCAATGGAAGCCTGCAAGGTTTCAAGGGGTTCGGGTCCCGCGCTGGTCATCACATAGCTGATCCAGCCGCTACGTTGATACTGCAACGGCCTGCCACGTTTGCGATTGAACTCGTCCGCCATGCGAGCCGCGCGGACATGCGGCGGCACGTTCCGCTCATACGCATCCAGCGGCCGGCGCAGGCGCTTTCTATACACGAGCAGCTCGTCGAATTCGCCGCTCAGCGTGCGCCGAACGTAGTCGCGTACATAGTCCTGATACGGCTCGCCCTTGAAGATCCGCAAATAGAGTTCTCGCTGGAACCGCTGCGCGAGTGGCGTCCAGTCGCTGCGAACGGTTTCAAGTCCCTTGTAGACCACCTCTTCGCTACCGTCAGGCAGCAGGCTAAGACCCGCGTAGCGCTTTTTGCTGCCTTCTTCCGCGCCGCGAATCGTAGGCATGAAAAACCGCCGATAGTGTCGTTCGAACTGCAACTCCAGCGCGCTTTCCAGACCGAAGCGCTCTCGCACATGATCCTGCCACCACGCATTCACGTGATCAACGAGTGTTCCGCCAATACGCGCCGCCTCTTCCTCGCTGCGAGCGTGTTTCAGCCAGACGAACGTTGAATCCGTATCGCCATAAATCACTTCGTATCCTTCGGCTTCAATCAATTCACGCGTCTTGCGCATGATTTCATGACCGCGCATGGTGATCGACGACGCAAGGCGCGGGTCGAAGAAGCGGCATCCCGTGGAACCCAGTACGCCGTAGAACGCGTTCATGATGATCTTCAACGCTTGCGAGAGCGGCTTGTTGTGCTCGCGCTTGGCTTCCTCGCGTCCTTTCCAGACCTGATCGACGATGGCCGGCAAACTATGACGCGTGCGTGAGAAACGCGCGCCAAGAAAACCAGGCACGGAGTGCTGATCGTCGGGATGGCGCAGACCGTCGACCAATCCGACAGGGTCGATAAGGAAGGTGCGAATGATCGACGGGTATAGGCTTTTATAGTCGAGAACGAGAACGGAATCGTACAGACCGGGGCGCGAATTCATCACGAATCCGCCAGGGCTGGCCGCACCGGCAACGTCGCCGAGGTTGGGCGCGACGAACCCTTGCCGATGCATTCGTGGCATGTACAAGTGCGTAAAAGCAGCCACGGATCCGCCGCTGCGATCAGCGGGCAGCCCCGTGACCGTCGCGCGCTCGAGCAGGAAGGATAGCAGTTCAGTCTTCGCAAAGACCCGCGTGACGAGCTCGCAGTCCTTCAGGTTGTAGCGTGCAAGAGCGGGCTTGTCTTCATCGAAACGACGCTGGATTTCGTCCATCCGCTGATACGGGTTGTCGATGGCCTTGCCTTCTCCCAGCACGCTTTGCGCGACATACTCGAGGCTGAACGAAGGGAAGCTCCATGTTGCCGACCTAAGCGCTTCAATACCATCGATCAGCAATCGTCCCGCCGCGCCTGCGAAGAAATGGTTTTGAGTGAGGCTGTGCTGCCGCCATTCCATCACGCTCCCGCCGCGACCCAGCCGCAGCGGAATCTGGTAAAGCTGCGAGTGTTCCTGCAATACCCGCAGATCAAACTGAACCAAGTTCCAGCCGATGATCGCATCGGGGTCATGCTTCTCAAGCCACTCGTTGAGTTTTTCCAGCAGGAGAGGGCGGCTTGCGCAGTATTCAAGCTTGAAGTCGATGTCGCTACTGTCCCCGTTTGGCGGTCCCAGCATATAAACCTGGCGTTCACCGCAGCCTTCGAGCGCGATGGAATACAGCTCTGTTTTGGCGCTGGTTTCAATATCGAGCGACACCAGTTTCAAGTTCGGCCGATAACCCGGCGCGGGCCTCAACTCGCTGTTCAGAAGCGGCCCGTCGTCATGAAACTCACCGGTGAACACGACAGGCGCCGTGATAAAGCGCTCCATCATGTAGCGGTCCGGCGGAAAGACATCGGCTTCGTACACATCGACGCCGGCTTGTTTCAAGCGCCTCTCCAGCCCCGTCAATTGCCGATACTGCTTGCTATACAGGCCCAACACCGGCCGATGGTTGAAGTCAACAAGATCCAGCGGGCGGAGTTCGACGTGTTTCTCGCGCTGCAAGACAGCTCCGGCACGTTCGCGTTGTTCGGCCGGAATGAACGCCACCGAATCCTGCTGGCGCAAGCGGAGGTGGCGGGGACCGTCGTCCGTCGCCAGCCAGAATTCGACCTCGGTCCCATCGGCGGTGTCCCGCCAATGACGCGTCAGAATAAAACCTTGTTGATGCTCGGCCAGATGCCCACCTTGGAAAACGTGCCCTTTCCATGGATTTTAGTGGGTATGCGGGTTCCGCGTTAGGTTGGCCATTTTTTTGATGCGGCTGTCCGGACTCGCGAGTGATGCTGAATGCACCACGGCACATCAGTCGTAAGCGACCAGGCGTTCGAATCGTCCACCCAAGCTTCTCGTTCTTCAGTCGCTTCCATCTTCATGGAGAAAGAGAGGTGCCGGTCCCGTCCTCTCAGGCCGCCACCGCCCCAGCTTTCTGCGCAGCGTACCGATTAACCGGCCGCGGACCAAGATTCGCGCGCAGCGTCGCGCCTTCATACTCCGTTCGAAACAGTCCGCGGCGGCGCAACTCCGGCAACACCAGTTCGATGAAATCAGTCAGGCTGCCTGGCAGAACCGCGGGCATGATGTTGTAGCCGTCGGCGCCATATTGGACGAAACGCTCTTCCAGTTGATCCGCAATCTGCTCGGGCGTTCCGACCACTTGCCAATGTCCACGTGCGCCCGCCACGCGCAAATAAAGCTGGCGAATCGTCAGGTTTTCGCGGCGTGCCAATTCAAGCGTGAGCAGCTGACGGCTCTTGCTCGCGTTCGTTTCCGGCAGCTCGGGGATCGGGCCATCGAGCGGGTAAGCCGACAAATCGAAACCGCCGGTCAGGCCCGATACCAACGCAAGGCCCACCGCCGGATCGATCAGCGATTGCAGATGCTCGAACTTCTCGCGCGCCTCGCTTTCGGTGCGCCCGACAATGGGCATCACGCCGGGCATGATCTTCAGGTCATCGGGATGACGGCCATATTGGTCGAGGCGGCCTTTGACATCGGCATAAAAATCGATCGCGTCCCGATGGGTTTGTTGCGCCGTGAAGATAACCTCGGCGGTACGGGCGGCCAGCGCCCGGCCAGCTTCCGATGAACCCGCCTGCACGACCACGGGCTGGCCTTGCGGCGAGCGCGCTACGTTCAACGGCCCCTTGACCTGAAAAAAGCGTCCCTTGTGATCGAGGACATGGCGCTTGGCGGGATTGAAGAAGCGGCCTTGCTCTTTATCGCGCAAGAATGCATCGTCCTCCCAACTATCCCAAAGCCGGTCGACGACTTCCGCAAACTCGGTCGCCCGCTCATAGCGTTCTCCATGATCGAAATGCTTGTCGCGATTGAAGTTCTTCGCTTCATGCTCGTTCGACGAAGTAACGAGGTTCCATCCCGCGCGGCCGCCGCTGATATGGTCGAGCGACGCAAACTTGCGCGCGATGTGGTAAGGCTCATTGAAACTGGTCGACGCCGTGCCGACCAGGCCGATGTTCTCTGTCACGGCAGCGAGTGCGGACAGCAGCGTGATCGGCTCGAACTGCGCGATGTAGCTGTGCGCGGTGCGGCTCAGGAAGTCCAGGTTATCGCCTCGGGTGCCCACGCCATCGGCGAGAAACAGAAGATCGAATTTCGCTGCTTGCGCGGCTTGGGCGAGCTGCACGTAGTGCTTGAAATTGATGCCAGCGTCCGCCTGCGCATCTGGATGCCGCCAGGCGGCAATGTGATGTCCTGCGGGATACAGAAAGGCGCCTAGGCGCAGTTGTCCGGTTCGCTTGGCCATGGTGTTTGGGATCTAGATGCTTCGTGAAAGGGGACAGCGTCATGCATGAGTCCGCTCGGTGCGAGTTCACGCTCAGGCGCTCTTGCGCCATAAGCTCTGGTTCTCAGGACGCGCCAGACCGAGATGCTCGCGCAGCGTCGTGCCTTCGTAGCCGGTGCGAAAGATGCCGCGCTGGCGAAGGATTGGGACGACGCCATCGACGAAGTCCTGCAATCCACCCGGCAATGTATCGGGCATGAGGTTGAAGCCATCGGCGGCCCCGGCCCTGAACCAGCGTTCGATGTCATCGGCTATCTGCTCGGGCGTACCCACGATGACGCGATGACCCCCGCCTCCGGCAAGCGCCCTGATGAGTTGACGCACGGTGTAGCCGTGCTGCCGGGCTTGTGCCAGCGTGGCGTGAAAGAACGTATGGTTGCCGTTGCCCTGGCCGGGTAAGGTCAAGTTGTCCGGCAGTTGCTCATCCAGCTTGAGACGATCCGGTGTTACGCCGAGGGTGCCGGCCAGGCGGGTGACGCTATAGCTCCACGGAATCAGGTCCACCAGTTCATCGCGCCGACGCAAGGCTTCGGCCTCCGTTGCGCCGATGATCGTGGTCAGTCCCGCCAGCACCTTCACGGCGTTGGGACCGCGTCCAAAGGCTGCTGCGCGCGCCTTCAGATCGCGTCCATAGGCTAGCGATTCGTCAAAGGATTGCGAGGCCGAGAACACCGCCTCGGCATGGCGCGCGGCAAGCTCGCGGCCATCGCCCGACGCGCCGGCTTGCACCAGCACCGGATGGCCTTGCGGCGAACGCGGCACATTCAACGGACCTTGCACCGAGAAATGCGTGCCTCGATGCGAGACCGGATGAACCTTGGCTGTATCGACGAATAGTCCGCTCGTTTTATCGCCGATAATCGCGCCGTCTTCCCAACTGTCCCAGAGCGCCTTGACGACGCTGGTGAATTCCGCGGCGCGTGCGTAGCGCTCGGCGTGATCGGGCACCGCATCGCGCCCGAAATTGCGCGCTGAGCCCAGGTCCGCAGTGGTCACGACATTCCAGCCAGCCCGCCCGCCGCTGACGTGATCGAGCGTGGCGAAACGGCGCGCGATGTTGTACGGCTCGTTGTAACTCGTGGACGCAGTGCCGATCACGCCGATATGCGAGGTGGCCGCTGCGATGCTCGCAAGGAGGATGGTCGGCTCGAGCGCAGTGATCGGGCGAAAATCGATCTGGTCGGCGATAGAGGCGTTATCGGCGAGAAACACGGCGTCGAAGCCGGCCGCCTCCGCGATCTGCGCGACCCGCACGTAATGACGAACGTCGATGAACGCTCGAGGATCCGCATCGGCCAGACGCCAGGCAGATGGAACGAAACCCGAATGCAGGATATTGACGTTGAGGTGAAGTTGTCGGGGCGGGGTGTTCGTGAGTTGGGTCATCTTGCTCAAATGCTTGGTGGCTGACATTAGCCGACTTTGGCCGACTTTCGATTCTTAATCGGACAGCCGAGCAAAGCGACGAATAAATCCGCCGATCGATATACGCCAGAGCACTAAGGCGCTAAACCACTCAACCGCATTCGCCTTGCGGTATGGAGAGCAAGGCTTCAGTGGAATCGCGGGAAACCCGGCATGCGCATATGGTTAGCACCTATCGTTCGTTGCCGGCGGCTTGGCGCGGCACTTATCCTCATCGTTCGCATCTGTTCAAATTGTGGAGAAGTGAATGACGACGTCAGCACCGGCGGACGCTGCGCTTTACGCGCGTTTCGCGGAGATATTCGAGCACATCGGCAACGGGACCATAGAACGTGAGCAGGGCCGTGAACTCGCTCGCGATGCCGTCCAGAGTTTGAAAGACAGCGGCTTTACCGCCTTGCGGGTACCGCGCGAATATGGCGGCAGCGGCGTTTCTTTGCCGCAATATTTTCGCCTCCTGACGCGTCTGGGCGAAGCCGATTCGAACCTGCCGCAGATCATTCGCGCGCACTCGGGTTTCATCGAGCAGCAACTGGAAACCGGCGATGACGCAACACGTGAGCGCTGGCTGGGTCGGATTGCGAAAGGCGAGACCATTGGAGCGGCTACCTCGGAGCGCACCGGCTCCACGCACAACAGCGTAACCGTCACGCCCGATGCGGACCCGGGCTTTGTTCTGCTGAACGGCGAGAAGTACTACAGCACGGGCACGCTCTATTCGGAATGGATCAATGTAGCCGCGCACGATGCGCAGACCGATCTCCATGTGCTGGTTCGAAGCGATGCACCGGGGGTGGCCCGCACCGACGACTGGGACGGTTTCGGCCAGCGTCTGACCGCTAGTGGTACAACACGTTTCGATAACGTGCGCGTTCCGGTCGATCAGATCCTGTCGCGCTACAAGGCGTCAGAGCCGCGCCGCAACTCGTTGCTGACCGCGTTCTACCAGACCGTGCATCTGGCGACGCTTGCAGGAATTGCACGCGCGGTTTTGCGCGATGGCGTGGCCTTCGTCCAGGGCCGTACGCGCACGTTCGGTGTAGCGGGGCAGTCCAGCCCGCGCGACAACCCGCTGGTGCATCGTGTAGTGGGGCGTCTCGCGAGTCTCGCATATTCGGCTGAAGCGCTGGTTGAGTCGGTAGCTGCGGCGCTCGACCGCGTGCATCGGGCGCGTAACGCGGGCGTGGCGACGACAGCGGACTACATTGCCGTCGATATCCAGGCGTACCAGGCGCAGCAGATCGTGCTTGAGCAAGTGCTCGAGGCAGCTACGCTGCTATTCGAAGTGGGCGGGGCGTCAGCGACGAGCGAGCCACGCCGGCTCGATCGCCACTGGCGCAACGCACGCGTGATTGCATCGCACAATCCGGCGATCCAGCGTGAGGCCGCGGTCGGCAATTACCATCTGAACGGCGCTGCGCCCGAAGAGCGATTCAGTCTCTCGCATGGCGCTGCGGATGCGGCTACGCCCGCCTTCAAACAAGGCGCGGTGGACGGGGGGAAGTCGGTGGTACAGGACGATGCATTTGCCAAGACTGGCAGATAGAACGAAGAGAATGAAGCGAACGAGAACGAAGCGAACGGAGGTCGGGTTTTTTTGCGGCCTCGATTATCGATGATGCATTACCGTGTGTCGGGACGCAAGAAGTGACCACGGGGCGTGACCAGCGATGGTCGCGCCCCGCCTTCATCCGCGTGACGGATGAAAACCTGCCGCCGTGGCGGCCGGATGAAACTCAGGCCGGCACGATGTTCGATGCCTGCTTGCCCTTTGGCCCCTGTTTTACCTCAAACGTTACCTTCTGATTTTCCTGAAGGCTTTTGAATCCTTCTGCCTTGATTTCCGAAAAGTGTGCGAACAGATCTTCGCCGCCGTCATCGGGAGTGATGAAGCCGAAGCCTTTTGCATCGTTGAACCATTTGACCGTACCGGTTGCCATGAGCGTATCCAAAATTTAGAGCTAACGAGTGAAATAAAACCAGAGCGCCGAGCCGCGTCGCATTGCATTGTTGTGACAAGACTTCTCTAAGTCCATGAGCGCGTCCGTAACAAAAAGTCGCTGCGGCGCAATGCGCTATTGGAATTATGGCGAATCAATTGTACGCCGCGCCAATAATTATTGAAGCTTTCCAAACCGGAAAAGATGCAATGCGGGTGGAATAGGGAATTCAGTCGCTCACTGAGGCCGCGACAAGCCCAAATAATGGGCCTTGAAAGGCTTTTTGGCGCTTATCCAGCAGCTGACAAGTTGGAAGGGATTCTCCCGATTGTTAGTACGGGCGGTCGCTGCATATGGCGAAAATGCACTTGACGATTGCGGAATGCACATCATTTAGCTTGCTGGTAATTGCATGCCGTCGGTTTGGAAGTAATTTTATCCGGCAGGAATGGATCATAGAGGCATGCTCGGACGACTTTACCGGATCAACGGAAATTTAATGCGACTGGAATGGTTTGCTGCAACAAAAAGCGCTATTGCATCGCTTTATCAAACAACTTTCCGGCATTGTGAGGTCATCTTGACGCCGGACTAAGCCGTTGCCACGACACATCGCTTTAGTGAAGCGGTAATGCTGCCTGCGCAAAGAGAAGCCCGTTTCATAACCATCCAAGCGTAGGGGGCGGCCGTGACTCGTAAGGAAAAGGCGAATCTCGCAAAAGCCAGGAAACGCTACGCCAGGCTCATGGCTGCCGCGAGCAAGTCTGCGGATCCGAGGCTTGAACGCGTGTTCGAACTCGTGCCTCGTGAGGCGTTCCTGCCTCCTGGTCCGTGGAAGATCATGGTGGACAACGAGTACTTCGAGACCCCCAGCGCGGATCCCGTCTGTCTCTACCAGAACGCCCTGGTTGCGCTGGATGCCACCAAGGGAATTAATAACGGCGAGCCGTTCCTCCACGCAGCTTGGCTCGGTGCAGCCGCGCCGCAACGGGGCAACGTCGTGTGCCATATCGGCGCGGGTGCCGGTTACTACACCGCAATTCTTTCCGTGCTCGCGCTCCCTGGCGGTTGGGTAGAGGCGTTCGAAATTGACCCGGGCTTGGCTGAGCGGGCGCGCAAGAACTTGCAAGCGTTCGAGGGCATAACCGTGACGCAAGGCGACGCGACCAAGTTGCCTTTGCCGGCGTCGGATCTGATCTATGTGAACGCAGGCGTCCTGGCGCCGCCGAGTGGCTGGCTTCAGGCGCTGCGTCCGCAAGGCCGCTTGATCTTTCCCTGGCGCCCATCCGGCGAAGTCGGGCTAACCCTTCTGATCACGCGAACCGACGCGGGTTTTGAAGCGAAACCGCTCATGAACTCGTGGTTCATCCCTTGCGTCGGCGGAGCATCGACTGCGGATGGGTTTGTGAAGGCACCCGACGCTCACGCAGCGTGGTCCGTCAGGTCGGCATGGCTCACGTCAGAGCGTGTACCGGACAAGACTGCGGTCGTTGCTTACCAACATGTCTGGTTCTCCTCATCGGCCTTGGGTTGATGCATGCAGCCACTAGCACGCGTCAACGCGATGTCGATGTCGATGGATAGGCGAGCAGGCTGCCATCCTTGAGCACCCGTTCCAGATGACGAGCGATGTCGGGTGCGCCGGTCATTTCGCCGAAGCTTCCGCGTGTCATCGGGCCGAAGGCCAGCAAACCGGGCGACACCTCGCCGTCCGCATTCCTGAGCTGGCTCCGAAGGTCGGTGTCGAGTCCGATGCGCACCGCATCCAGCCGCGCGAGTCCACCCTCCAACAGCGACTTCACGAGCGGATTCCGGTCGATATCACGTGCGGGTCCCGTGCAGAAAACCACCGCGTCGAAATCGTGCTCTTCATGCCTGCCGCCTGGACGTCGCAGGCTGGCGCTCAAGCGTTCTGCCACGCGCCTGATCCCTACGATACCCGCCGTGGAAACGCTCATCTGACCGCTCTCGATTGCCCGCTCGATAGCAGTATGAATTTGCGGCGCGATGCGAAAGCGATGCACGTCCCAGAACGGCAGCAGCCTTTTCACCACCCGAGCTTGTTCGCGTGAAGGCAACGCGTTCCAGATGCGGGGAAGATCGAAACGCAGGGCGTCGGCGGCGGGTTGCCAGCCGATGCGGGCCTCGTCGCGCGCAATCCTCTGCCTGAGCATGCGTACGAGTTCACGGGCGCTGGCGGGCGGGGCGGCGTCATCGAGGAAATCGGCGGCATCGGAGAAGAGTCCATGCGGCTGGGCGCGCAATCCCCGTCGAGAAATTGCCGTGATGCGTCCGGTATGCGCGCGTTCGATCAGCGTGACGGCGACGTCCGCCATCGTCAGGCCAGTACCGACCAGCAGCACGGACGCGTCTCGCGGGATCGCGCTTAACGCGTCCTTTGCCCACGGATGCGTGATCAGCCGGGGATCGTGCAAAGCCTGTTCGTCGATGATGCCCGGTGGTTTGGAAGACGTATGGCCAAAACACAACGCAACGCGATGCGCATCCAGATGCGAACCGTCGTCGAGCGTGACCGCATAACCTGAATCAATCTTACGCAGCCCGGTAGCGGTGGCTCGCCGATGCCTCACCCGCACATGCGAGGCCGCCTCGGCCACAACATCGTTCAAGGTCGCGGCGACATACTCTCCGTATCGCGCACGTGACACGTAGTAGCTGCCCTGGCCGTCGCTGCTGCCGGCATCGATTGCGTCGTGCGCCATGAGCCAGCGCGTGGCATGTGCGGAGTCGCCTGCGAACAGGCTCATCCGGTCGCTCGGTACGTTGATCCGATGCAGCGGGTCCGACGTTCCATAGGCGATACCCCGGCCGAGTTCCGCCGACGGTTCCACAATGGTGAAGTCGAGATCGACGCCAACCGGGCAGGCATGAATGGCATGAATAACAAATGCGACGCCGGTAAAGCCGCCACCGATCACGACGATGTTCAACGGGATGTGTCCGGGAGTGTTCAAGAGAGTGCTCACGATGCTGAAGCGTCGAGGATACCTCAGCCAATACGCCGGGTGAACGCTCTGTAAAGTTTGAAATTTGCTAAGCTTGTGAAGATTTGGTGGGATTGAAACCGAGGCCGAATTTGATCTGCGGCGAGCCTGCTCACACTTTCATCTCAACAATTGGCGGACTGGGCGAAAGTGGTAGTTTATGTTGGATGACTAAGGATCGGATCGCAGGATCGGGTTCACTGACATCATCAGTGACGGGCCACGCCGTATATTCAGTTTTTTTTGTGCGTTCATGAAAGATGAACAAAGCAAATATTTGAACAGAACGTGCTCTATGCGTTTGAACGTGCAGCCCGCCGTCATCACTTTGCATGGTCCCGGCGAAACGACGCGCCCGTATGCTCATCCGGCAACTTCGCGCCGCGCTTGAATAACTTCTCGCGCAAGGTTCCGTCGGCGTAAGCAGTCTTGTACACACCGCGCGCCTGCAATTCGGGAATGACGAGGTCGATGAAGTCCTCGTAACTTTCGGGCGTCACGGTACGCGTCAGATTAAAACCGTCAACGCCGGTTTCATCCATCCACGACTCCAGCGCATCAGCCACTTGCACCGGATCGCCGACGATGGTGGTAAACCGCCCACCGAGTTTCAACTGGTCGAGCAGGCGCCGCACGGTCCAGCCGGATTGCCCGTCCGTCACCCGCTGCACCGACGACTCTATGCCCCGGCTCTTGTGACCGCCCGGCGGTTCGAGTTCGTCGTCGAGACCGAACTTCGAATAATCAATACCACTGCCCGCCGCAAAGTGCGCGAGTCCCGCTTCGGCGCTCGCATGGCTCGCGTACTCGGCGAACTTCTCCTCGGCTTCGGCCGTAGTGCGTCCCACCACAACGGTGATACCCATGAACACCTTGAGACCAGCAGGGTCCCGGCCAGCTTCGGCCGCTTGCTTGCGTAGTGCATCGACGAGCTTGCGCGTACCTTCCTTGCTCTGGCTTGATACGAATACACACTCGGCATGACGGATCGCAAACGCCTGTCCCCGTCCCGACGAACCCGCCTGGAACAACACAGGCGTGCGTTGCGGCGAGGGCTCGGACAAGTGATAACCCTCTACGTCGTAGTAGCGGCCGTGATGGTTGACCTTATGGATCTTCTCCGGATTCGCGAACACGCGTGTACCGCGGTCACGCACCACCGCGTCGTCTTCCCAACTGCCTTCCCAGAGCTTGTACGTGATGTCGAGGTATTCGTCGGCGCGGTCGTAGCGTTCGTCGTGGGCAATCTGCTCGGTGAGGCCCATCGCACGCGCGGCACTGTCGAGATAACCGGTCACGATGTTCCAGCCGATCCGCCCCTCGGTCAGATGATCGAGCGTGGAAAAACGTCGTGCCAGAAGATAGGGTGCTTCGTAGGTCAGGTTCACCGTAACGCCGAAACCAAGATGTTGCGTGACGGCCGCCATGGCGGATACCAGCATCAGGGGATCGTTGACCGGTAACTGTATGGATTCCTTCAGCGTCAGGTCGACCGACGCCTGGTAAACGTCATACGCCCCCACGATATCCGCAATAAAAAGTCCGTCGAACAACCCGCGTTCAAGCAATTTCGCAAGATCCGTCCAGTATGAAAGCTTTCGGTAATCTTGTGACTGGTCACGTGGATGCGTCCACAAACCATGATTGATATGGCCAACACAGTTCATGTTGAACGCGTTCAAAAGGATCTTTTTCTTGCTCATGGGAGTAGCGCGCAGTGGACAGTGCGGAGGAAGGGGAGTGAACGAAGGCCACGAAACCAGCCTATATAATGCGGTTTTAGCAGCGTTTCAACGATAAAGGCAACAAGAATGCTTACACAGCTTCAGTGTGTTGCGAACGATTGAATTCGCATTTGCATTCCATGACATTGCGATTTATCGCACCATGTCGTCGCCCGTTGACCGAAATCGCAGACGTAAAGAGAACGAAACCGGGGACAAACCCGCAACAAATTCGAACGAAAACGGATTTGCCTCTAGCGTGCGTGTCCGGTAAGGTGACGCTTCCGCCATGTAATCGCATGGGCAGTGCGTTGTACCCATCTTTGAGAAAACAGAAATGAACAAGCAAGAACTCGTTGACGCCGTGGCGTCCGCCACCGGCACGAGCAAAGCCGCGGCTGCTGAAGCTATTGATGCATTTATCTCTACTGTTACGCAAGCCGTTGTCAGCGGCGACAGCGTTCAGTTCGTGGGTTTCGGCACCTTCAGCACCGGCGCACGCGCCGCGCGCACGGGCCGCAATCCGAAGACCGGCGACACCATCCAGATCGCTGCCGCAAAGACGGTCAAGTTTACGGCCGGTAAAGCGTTCAAAGATCTCGTCAATCAGTAAGAATGACGGATGCGTCCTTGCAGCGTTTTCGGGCAAGGACGCAGTCGAGCGGCGACTGACTTCGTCAGACGAATGTGCCGTATCGATTCAAACGATGATTCAGCCTCAGGATGCGCGCGTGCTTTCCAGCATGCCGCGCAACGCCAGGTTGCTATAAAGCGCACGTACCCCGAACGTCCAGGGCGTTATTTCCGTCGATAAACGCACGGTGTTGACGATCGCGCCCAGCGACGGCGTAGAGATCGTCACTACGTCGCCCAGATGATGCGTGAAGCCGCCACCGGGCGTGTCGCGATCCTTGATCGGCGAGAACATCGTGCCGAGAAACAACATGAAGCCGTCCGGATACTGGTGATGCGCGCCATGCGTCTGCGCAACCAGGTCGGCCGGATCGCGGCTGATCTCACGCATGTGGCTGATGCCGTCCAGCACAAAACCATCGTCCGCGCCTTCAATGCGCAGTGACACGCTCGCCTCGCGCACGGTGTCGAGCGTGAAGGATCCGTCAAACAGCCGCACGAACGGACCAATCGAGCATGAACCGTTGTTGTCTTTCGCTCGGCCGAGCAGCAAAGCGGAGCGGCCTTCAATGTCGCGCAGGTTCACGTCGTTGCCGAGCGTCGCACCCACGATTCCGCCCGCGCTGTTCACCGCCAGTACGATTTCCGGCTCGGGGTTATTCCACTTCGAAGTGGGATACAAACCCACGTCCGCACCGAATCCAACCGAGGACATGGGTTGCGATTTGGAAAACACTTCGGCATCCGGACCAATTCCGACTTCCATGTATTGCGACCACGCGCCGCGACGTTCGAGTTCGGCCTTCAACTTTTCCGCTGCTTCGGAACCGGGTTTTATCTTCGATAAATCCGCACCGATCAACTCGTTGATCATCGCGCGGGTTTCCTGTGCCTTGCTCGCATCGCCGCCCGCGTGTTCTTCGATCACGCGTTCGAGCAGGCTCACCGCGAACGTCACGCCACACGCCTTGACTGCTTGCACGTCGCACGGTGCCAGCAAATGCATTGCGTGGGCGGATGAATCAAGCGACGCGCTGATCAGCGCATCGACTGAGCCTAGCGATTCGCCCTGTACATGGCGCGCGATCTCTACGGCATCGTCGCGATCGAAAAGATCGGCGGTAGTGGCGACTGTCGATGTGATGTCGACTACTTCGCCGCGCCGCACGACGACCACCGACGGCCCGTTGATGGGTGCGGGCCGCCAGACGCGGCCGATCAGCAGCGCTTCGTCAAGGTCGGATGGGAGATAAGCGTGAGGCATGTCGTGTGTCTCCAGACTGTTTCCAGAAGGATGATGGCCAGGCGTCGTTGCGCCTTAGTGGTTGTGGCGCGATTCGCCGCGCGTCTCGACGATGTTCAGGTACAGCGTGGCAGGTTCCAGGCATGCGCCGCTGCCTTGCTGTCCGACCATGCTCCGGTAGATCTCTTCCCACGGCGTCATGTTCTTCAGCACAGGTGGCTTCCAGGCCGCGCGGCGTTGCGCGAGTTCGGCATCCGGGATCATGAGGTCGACCTTGCGTGTCTTCAGGTCGATGCGGATCTTGTCGCCCGATACGAGCAACGCAAGCCCGCCGCCAACGGCCGCTTCCGGCGAGACGTTGAGAATGGACGGACTCGCCGACGTACCGCTCTGACGGCCGTCGCCGAGAGTCGGCAAGGTATCGATACCGCGCTTGAGCAACGCCGCCGGCGGCTGCATGTTGACCACTTCGGCGCCGCCGGGAAAGCCGACCGGACCGCAATTGCGGATCACGAGAATCGAACGTTCGTCGACGCCCGTCTCCGGATCCTCAATGCGAGCGTGATAGTCCTCCGGGCCTTCGAACACGACCACCTTGCCCTCGAACACATCAGGATGATCCGGGTCAGCGAGGAAGCGCTTGCGGAACGCTTCGTCGATCACGCTGACCTTCATGACGGCGCTGTCGAAGAGGTTGCCCGACAGCACGACGTATCCGGCCGACTCTTTCAACGGGTTCGCGTACGCACGAATCACCTCGCGATCGGGCGCGGGGACAGTGGTCAGATCTTCGCCCAACGTACGGCCGGTGACGGTGCGTACGTTCGCGTTCAAACGGCCCGCATCGAGCAGTTCCTTCATCACGGCCGGCACCCCGCCTGCCCGATGAAACGCTTCGCCAAGGAAACGTCCGGCAGGCTGGCAGTCGACCAGTAACGGGACCTCGGGACCAAGCCGCTGCCAGTCTTCCAGCGTGTGATCGACACCCATGTGACGCGCGATGGCGATCATGTGAATCGGACAATTCGATGAAGCCCCGAGCGCGGCCGCCGCGACCACGGCGTTCTCAAATGCGCCCTTGGTCATGATGTCCGACGGTCGCAGATTCTCCGCCACCATGCCGACGATACGCTTGCCGGTCGCATACGCCATCCATCCACGCTCGCGATGCGGCCCGGGAATTGCCGCGCAACCGGGCAGCGACATGCCGAGCGCTTCAGCAAGCGAGTTCATGGAAAGGGCCGTGCCCATCGTGTTGCAATGCCCGACCGAAGGCGCTGAAGAAGCCACCATGTCCATGAAACCGGGGTAGTCGATTTCGCCGGCGGACAGGCGCTTGCGAGCGTCCCAGATCACCGTGCCGGAGCCGGCAAGCTTGCCGTGATACCAGCCGTCGAGCATTGGTCCGCCCGACAGCACGATGGCGGGAATGTTGACCGTAGCGGCAGCCATCAGGCACGCGGGCGTGGTCTTGTCGCAACCGGTGGTGAGGACCACGCCGTCGATCGGATAGCCGTGCAGGATTTCAACGAGACCGAGATAGGCGAGGTTGCGATCGAGCGCAGCAGTGGGGCGTTTACCGGTTTCCTGGATCGGGTGGACAGGGAATTCGAGCGGGATGCCGCCTGCATCACGGATACCGTCGCGCACGCGGCTCGCAAGTTCGAGATGATGTCGGTTGCAAGGCGCGAGATCCGAACCCGTCTGCGCGATGCCGATGATCGGCTTGCCCGACTGCAGTTCTTCGCGCGTGATGCCGTAGTTCATGTAGCGCTCGAGATAGAGCGCGGTCATGCCAGGATCGGAGGGATCGTCGAACCAGCGGCGGCTGCGCAGGCGCGGTGTTGCGGTGTCGCCGGTGTCGTTCGTATTGGTGGGGTTGGATGGGTTCATAAGCGTGCATGTCTCAGGTTCGTTTGTAGGCAACGGCTGTGCGGCTTAGCGCGTGAATTCAGGCGATCATTCAGGCGAACAGCGGTTCGCAGTTGAAGAACGCTTGTCGATTGTCGCTAACGAGGCCGGCCATTGCCGTACGGGTTTCTACTATCGCGCTGGATCTGTGCGGGTGCAGCACGACGTTGTCGAGTTCGGCGATGCCCGGATCAATCAGCGGTTCATTCCAGAATACATCGAGTGCCGCGCCGGCGAGGCAGTGCTCGCTTGCGCATGTTTTCTCTCCATGCTAAATTGGTTTCAGTTGTTACCGGTAACAGTATCAAACGCTTACCGGGATGTCCAGAACAAAAGAGACACGACAGAGCGAGTACCGCCGACGTCATGACAAACGCGGGACAACGATCGCAAGGCCCGCACAAACACTACGAATTTTTTATCTGCTACGCGACAGTTCGGAACCGCGCGCGGCTTTAGAACGTAGATGCATAAAAAGGCGTAAGCCAATAATCAGGAGACAGAAGTGAATGCTCATCCGTCAACGCTCGCAGGCGATCCAGGACCGTCGGGCAACGACCATGCCGATACGGCGCCGCCACCCGTTTCAGCCCGGCAGTTGCAACGCGCAACGCTCACAGGCGCCGTTGGAAGTGCCCTCGAATACTACGACTTTTCGATCTACGGCCTCGCGTCCGCGCTCGTGTTCGGTCATATCTTTTTTCCAACGCTGGGTGCGACCGCGGGCTTGATGGCGAGCTTCGCGACTTATGGCGCCGGTTTCCTCGCGCGCCCTTTCGGTGGCCTGTTCTTCGGATCAATTGGTGACCGGAAAGGGCGCAAGTTCGTGCTGCTCGTGACTATCGCCATCATGGGTGCATCGACTACGTTGATCGGCTGTTTGCCTGCCGGTTCATGGGGCGCGGTGCTGCTGGTGCTGTTGCGGCTTGCGCAAGGTTTCGGCGCTGGTGCAGAACAGGCCGGTGCATCCACGCTGATGGCTGAAGTCTCGCCGGTCAAGCGGCGCGGCTTCTTCGCGGCGTTGCCGTTCGTCGGCGTGTTCGCCGGGCTGGCGCTCGCGACGTTCACGTTCAGCACCATGCAAAGGCTGCTCGGCGACCAAGCAATGCTTTCATGGGGATGGCGCGTGCCGTTTCTCGGCAGCGTCGTATTGATCGGCGTTGCTATATGGATTCGCTTGCGCCTGCGCGAAAGCCCGGTGTTCGCGCAGCTGGAAGCATCGCGCGAAGTGATCCGCTCGCCGATGAAAACGGTCATTGCCACCGCCCGCCGGCCCGTGCTCGCGGCAACCCTGATGCGCTTTGCGGAGCAGGGCGGTTCGACCATCTACAACACGATCGTGATTGCGTTCCTCGGCGGTTTTGTCGCGACAAAGATCGGCGTGCCGAGGGGAGAACTCGCCGCGATCGGTACGACCGGCGCGCTGATTGCGAGCATCGTGAGTATTGTGACCACGCCGCTGTTCGGTGCGCTGTCAGACCGGATCGGACGCCTCGCGGTTTATCGTGGCGGCGCGATTTTCCTGCTGATCTGGTCGGTGCCTTCATGGTGGATGATCAGCACGGGCAATCCGGTCTGGGTCACCGTTGCGATGGTTGGCGGTCTGGCGTTCGGCGCGAACAGCATGCTCGGCGCGCAGTGCGCGCATTTCACCGAACTCTTCGGCAACCGCTATCGGTACTCGGGCGTCGCGCTGGCGCGCGAATTGGGCGCGGTTTTATCGGGTGGCATTGCACCCTTGCTCGGTGTTTATCTGATCGGTCTGTCTGGCGGCGCGTTCTGGGTGATGGGCGTGTATATGGCGGTGTTGTGTGTCTTGACGCTTATCGGCACGTTCCTTTCTACCGAGACGCGTGAGCGCGATCTGACGTTGCTCAACGACGCCGTGGGCAAGGGCAGCTAGAGCATCCCGGACCCCTCAAGCGGGCTATTCGGCCCGGCTCGCGCGGTATGATGTCTGGCGTCACTCAACGAGATCAGGCGAGTCAATGTCAGAGTTCATGCCGACGATGGCAGACGTCGCGCGCGAGGCCGGTGTGTCAAAAATGACCGTGTCGCGCGTACTGGCCGACCGCGATGTATCCGCAGCCATGCGCGAGCGAGTGCTCGCGGTAATCAAGCAACTGGGGTATCTACCGGACGCATCGGCGGGAACGCTGTCGTCCGGGCGCTCGCCGTTCATCGTGGCGCTGGTGCCATCCATGTCGAGTTCGAATTTCGCGGATACCGTCCATAGCCTGAACGCGGCGGTCACGGCACATGGCCTGCAACTTCTGCTCGGCGACACCGACTACGACCCGAAGCGTGAAGAACAGCTTCTGCGCGTGATGCTCGCGCACCGGCCGGAAGGCGTAATGCTGACCGGCTCGTTTCACACCGTCGCCACGCAGGCAATGCTCAAGCGTTCGAAGGTTCCGGTCGTCGAAACATGGGATGTACCGCGCACGCCGATCCAGCAGGCGGTGGGGTTTTCGAACGTCGATGCCGCTTGCGAAATGATGCGGCATCTTCATGAGCGTGGGTATCGGCGGATCGGGTTTATCGGCGGCGCGACCAGGCTTGACCGTCGTGGGCTGGATCGGCAGACGGGGTATCGCCAAGGCTTGAAATTGTTCGGGCTGGGTGAGCCGCGAGTGATTCAGCATGGTGGTTCACCCGTGACCATGAGCCATGGCGGCGAGGCGTTTTCGCTGTTGCTCGATGCATGGCCGGATACCGACGCCGTGATGTGCGTCAGCGATATGTCGGCGTTCGGCGCGCTGATGGAGTGTCACCGGCGCGGGATTTCGGTGCCCAATCAGATGGCGGTCGCCGGGTTCGGGGATTTTGAAGTGTCGCGGTATTGCTATCCGAGCATCTCGACGGTGGCGGTCGATCCGCATGCGATCGGGCGAATTGCCGGTGAGATGTTATTGGCAGGAGCGGCTGCTCGCAAGAGCGGGATGCAAGGGCCTTCGGAGAAGCGGCGAGTGGAGTTTCGGGTGCTTGCGAGGCAGAGCACCTGAGGGTGGTTTCATCCCGTTGGAAGAACCGCCCACGCGGCGCTTTCACCTTCGCCAGCTATACGTTGGCGGATCTTTTCAACTCGCGGCAGACTCGTTTTCGCGCCGGCGTGGCCCAGCAGCACGGGGCGCCACGCCAGGTTCTGTCCGATGGGCCTGCATTCGGTTTGCAATCGCGCACCGAGCCAACCATACTGGTCCTGTCGGGTAATTTCTCGGGCGAACTTCGATGAGCGAACTTCGATGAGCGATCTTCAAGGGAATGGACCAGGGCATCGGCACGCCGATGATCACGATCACCAAGGCAGCCCGTTGTCCGAGATGGAATTGCGCGTGCGCGCGCTGGAATCCGTGCTGGTGGAGAAGGGATACGTCGATCCAAAGGCTCTGGATATCCTGATCGAGACATACGAGCACAAGGTTGGACCGCACAATGGTGCGCGTGTGGTCGCGAAGGCGTGGAGCGATCCGGCGTACAGGCAATGGCTTCTCGATGACGCCACCGCTGCCATCGCTTCGCTCGGCTACACCGGCAGGCAGGGCGAACACCTGGTTGCGCTGGAAAATACGCCGGCCGTGCACAACATGGTGGTTTGCACGTTGTGCTCATGTTACCCATGGCCCGTTCTCGGACTTCCGCCGGTCTGGTACAAGTCGGCGCCGTACCGGTCTCGTGCGGTCATTGATCCGCGCGGTGTATTGAGGGAGTTCGGCTTCGAATTACCTGCCGAAACGGAGTTCCGCGTGTGGGACTCCACCGCCGAAGTCCGCTATCTGGTGTTGCCGATGCGGCCCGCAGGAACCAACGGCTTGCAGGAGCAAGCGCTGGCTGAATGGGTAACGCGCGACTCGATGATCGGCACCGGGTTGCCGACGATGCCTGAACCGAAACGGGAGCTCGCATGAACGGCGCTCAAGATCTCGGCGGCATGCAGGGATTCGGCCCGATCCACCCCGAAGAGGACGTCTCTCTCTTTCATGCTGACTGGGAGCGCCGGGTGCTGGCGATCACACTGGCGATGGGCGCGACCGGCAAGTGGAATATTGACATGTCTCGCGCCGCACGCGAGAGCTTGCCGCCGGCGCAGTACCTCGCGAGCAGTTACTACGAGATCTGGTTCAGAGGACTGGAAAGGCTCCTGCTGAGTACAGGACTTGTGACAGCGGAGGAAATCGAGGCGGGGGAGTTGAAGGGTGCGACGAGCCCGGTACCTCGCGTTTTGATGGCTGACCAGGTGAATGCCGCGTTGCTGCGAGGCAGTCCGGCCGATCGTCCGGCGACTGTCGGAGCACGTTTCAAGGTCGGCGATATCGTGCGGACCCATCAGATGCATCCATTGACGCATACGCGGCTGCCGCGCTACTGCCGCGGCAAACGGGGAAGGATTATCGCCGAGCATGGCGCCCACGTCTTTCCCGATACCAACGCGATCGGGCTGGGTGAGCAAGCGCAATGGCTCTATACCGTGCGTTTCGATGCCGTTGAACTCTGGGGTACGGATACGACTGCAGCATCGGTATGCGTCGATTGCTGGGAACCGTACCTCGACTACCCGAACGCCGAGCCTGACTGACATGACTTCTGCCAAGCTGAATCTGCCTGAACTGCGAATCACCTTGCCGCAATTGCCGTGTGACGCCGCGGGTCCTGTCTTCAATGCACCGTGGGAAGCACAAGCCTTCGCGATGACGCTGGCCTTGTACGAACGTGGCATGTTCACCTGGGCAGAATGGGCGGTATGTCTGAACCAGGCAATCCGCGACGCCCAGACCGCCGGCGACCCGGACCGCGGCAACACCTACTACGTCCATTGGCTGACAGCGCTGGAACGCATCAGCACCAATAAGGGTCTGGTGACAAGCGACCTGCTTTTGCAGCGTCGCAATGAGTGGGACGCGGCGGCGCGACGCACTCCGCATGGTCGGCCAATCGAGCTCGGACGATAGCAGTCCCTCTAATCAAAGCTTGGCGACTTGGTCAAATCGCGCATGCGCCCCTTGGCTATCGGGGCGCAGAGTTGCTGTCAGCTAGACTTGAAGGGGCAGAACTATTGCCATGCGTGATTGAAACAGTCATTATCGATCGTGCTTGTTCATCACTCGGAGACGCAGGCGTGGATATCTACTGGACCCTTAAAAGTATCCCGGAGCTTTCGCAACTCTCGTCCAAGGAGCGAGGCGTGACCTGGAGGCAGGCATATCCACGGACATTGCGCCATTGGCAAACCTGGATCGGTCTGGCTGCTTGCTGTGCATGCGCATATCTGGGATGCCGTCTGGGGTTTATCCTGGGCCACCCTGTGCCCGGAGCAGCCATTGGCGGAGCGGCAGGCGGGTTCATCTTTTCGCAAGCTTGCATCCATGTTGCGCGGATGCATTACAAAAATATCCTACTTAAAAGCAGTCGATAATCCAGTCCCAGTCCGTCTGCGAATATCGGTTCATTTAATTTTTGATTTGAACCACGCAGTGCTTTTCGAAGTCAGCAAAAATAAGCCGGCGACGGTTTCCGCTGCAACGCTTATCAACCCAATGGCGTCATTCTGCTGGGCGTGTAGTCCGTTCGCAAAAAGGCTATAGGCAGTAGTTACGATGGCGAACGCCGTCGAAAAAAGCACAACGTTTCGTGCCCAAAGTTTGCCATACGAAAGCTGTGCGATAGCGAATGCTTCGAAGATCAAAACTGTAAAGAGCAGTCCAAACACCGTGATCATCGGTGCCCTGTGTGCACTGAAAGGTAACGTGCGAAGTGCGAGACCGAAACGGACGACAAAAACAGAAAGCGCTATCCAATAGATCGCGACTGCGGCTCGAACTGAATTCGGAGTTTTGTGCTCACGAAAAAAGATGAAATCGGCTTTCGCTTTCAAAGGAACCTCCATCAATCTCAAGGCCAAGCTCGTCTGTTTTTGCGATCATAGCCTTGTTTGAAAGCTTTCAATGTCCGTTGCAGAATGAACCCCCGAACAGAATTGCCATTCCCCATTCACTCGTCAAAAGTTTTCATATAACATGCAAACCGGATAACATGAAAATGATCGACTGAAGCCCGGACCCCCAGTGACAAAAGCGCTAACCCTGACCCAGCAGGTCGCCCAGCAGATGACCGGTGAAATTCGCGATGGGGTTTACCCGGTAGGTACCAAACTGCCCTCCGGCAAGGATCTGGCCACGCGCTTTGGCGTGAGTCAGTCGGTTATCCGCGAGGTAACGGAGCGCTTGCGCTCGAATGGGCTGATCGACAGCCGGCAGGGCGCGGGTTGTACCGTGAAGGCTCGCACGGAAACGGGCGGTTTCCGCGTCCCCCACGCGGTTGGCGCAAACCGGGCGGACCTGGCTGACGTCTACGAGCTGCGGCTCGATCTGGAGGGCGCAGCAGCGGCGCTGGCGGCCGTGCGGCGCACTGAAGCAGACATCGGCGCACTGGCGGCCATTCTCAAATCGCTCGCCGATAATCTCTACACGCCTGACCACGCCGTGGAGCTGGACATTGCGTTCCATGTAGCGATCGCCGATGCCACCCACAACCGCTACTACGTCGATCTTCTCCAATACCTCAACCTGCAGATCCGCCAGGCCGTGCAGACGGCACGTACGCATTCGCTTGCGCGCCAGCGGCTGCCTGACGAAGTACACCGCGAACACGTTCGCGTGTTCGAAGCGATCCGCGCCGGCGATCCCGCGGCCGCGCGCATCGCCGCAACCTCGCATTTGCAGAACGCGGCCGCCCGCTTGAACCTCGCGATTCCCAGTCGCGACGCGCTCACCGGCGCCGTCAACCTCAGCTCCCAGATGAACGAATAGACGACCGAACGAATAAATGACCGACTCCTCTTTTCCCCAACGTCTGATCGACAAGCTCGGACTCGACGGCGTCATCACGGCGCCTGATGAGATTGCGCCGTGGCTGTCGGATTGGCGCGGCATGTACACCGGCCACGCTCAAGCGGTCGTGCGGCCGTCGAGCACCGATGACGTTGCAGCAGCCCTTGCGCTTTGCTCGGAGGCTCGTGTGCCGGTTGTACCGCGCGGCGGCAACACGGGCCTGTGCGGCGGCGCCACGCCCGACGCCAGCCCCATGAACGTGATCCTGAGCCTGGACCGGATGCACGCAATTCGCAGCATCGATACGATCGGCAACACGCTGGTCGCCGAAGCCGGCTGCATTCTCGGCAACCTGCGGCGGGCCGCCGCCGATGAACATCGTCTGCTGCCGCTCAGCCTCGCCGCCGAAGACTCGTGCCAGTTGGGCGGCAATCTCTCGACGAATGCGGGCGGCGTCAACGTCGTGCGCTATGGCATGACGCGGGAACTGGTGCTCGGCCTTGAGGCTGTCCTGCCGAACGGCGAGATCTTTCACGGACTGCGCACGCTGCGCAAGGACAACACCGGTTATGACCTGAAGCAATTGCTGATCGGGGCGGAAGGAACGCTCGGCGTGATTACCGCCGCGGCGCTGCGTCTCTATCCGCGCAACGACGTGCGTGTGGTTGTGCTGACTGCCGTGAATTCATCGCAGCAAGCGCTCGATCTCTTCGAACTCCTGTTCGAACGCGGTGGCCCGCGCATGCAGGCGTTCGAATTCTTTACCGCCGAATGTCTGGACATGGTGCTCGAACAAGTCGAGGGAATGCGCGCGCCGTTCGCCGAACGTCATCCGGCTTATGTGCTGATCGAACTTGCCGATACCGTCGATGAACCAGCGTTGCGCGAGCTCGTGGAGACGGTGATTGGCGAGGCGCTTGAGCGTGAGTTATGTGTGGATGCTGCGGTGTCCGAATCAATTGCGCAAGTGAACAGCATGTGGCGGCTTCGAGAGGAGATATCCGAAGCGCAGCGTGCCGATGGTCCGCATGTGAAGCATGACGTCTCGCTGCCGATTGCGTCCATTCCCGCATTTCTTGCCTCGGCGGGCGAGCGCATCGACAAGCATCACGCCGGCGTGCGGCTGATCGTGTTCGGTCATTTCGGCGACGGCAATCTTCACTACAATCTCTCGCGCCCGGCCGGCGCGCCGCGCGATTTCTTTAAGCTTCACGCAGAGGGATTGACGGCGGAAGTACTGGACGAAGTGGCGCGTTATGGCGGCAGCATCAGCGCGGAACATGGTATCGGACAACTCAAGCGCGAGTATTTCAGCCGCTATAAAGACCCGCTGGAAATCCGCCTCATGCGCGAGATTCGCAAGGTCTTCGATCCTGACGGCATCATGAATCCGGGCAAGATTTTTTAACCGGATACGACCGTCGCGG